>NZ_OBEC01000013.1:0-158414 GCF_900215395.1 Pantoea sp. GL120224-02
GATCGTTCAACCGATCATTTTTGTCTTAACTGATCGGCATTAGGCGTATTCGCCGGCTTTTTTATTGCGTATTTGTCGTATTCAGTAGGTCAATCGACCCTGCTTCACCAGCCACTCACGCACCAGGAACAGCGCACTGACATTTCGGGCTTCACGGAAATCTGGCTCGTCCAGCAACGCCAGTAGGTTATTGAGCGGCCAGCGGTGCACAATCAGCGGTTCAGGTTCATCCCCTTCCAGCTTCTCTTCATACAACCCCTCAGCCACCACAATGTTCATTTTGCTGGAGAAGTAAGACGGAGCCATAGTGAGTTTACCCAGCGCTTCGAGTTTTCGGGCACCAAAGCCGGCTTCTTCTTTTAACTCACGGTCTGCGGCTTCAAACACGCTTTCGCCTGGGTCAATTAACCCCTTAGGAAAACCCAACTCATAGCTTTCCAACCCTACGGCATATTCCTGAATCAGGATCACATCATCACCCAGAATCGGCACAATCATCACCGCTTCCCGGTTGGAAGGTTTCATACGCTCATAGACACGGCGTGCACCGTTACTGAAAGCGAGATCAACCGCTTCAATAGTAAACAAGCGGGAGCGGGCCACCGCTTCCACGTTGAGGATGTCAGGTTTTTTCATTGGAGTTTTCATATCAGCCTCAAACTTAGCACAGCCTTGTGAATCGCGATGACGCCAGCATACCGAAGCCCGCAGCAATGTGCGACACGCAGCGCAGGGAAAGCATCGTGACACACATTTGCTTACGCCTGCTAACAACTTATTGTTATCTATACACTTAAATTTTCACAATAAGTCAATGGGGTTTTGTTAAATTCAGAAAATACCGATATTTAATTGAGTGTCCTGTGGTTAACATCCCATTAAGGAATAATCTAATAAATTATAATTCAATGATTTTGCGCGTTATTTTATCTGAGTTTTTTCTTGTAAGAATGACTTATGCTCGCCAAAATTGACTGGTAATAATGGTTCCATCGGGAGCACATCGTAAACGTGAAGGCAGTTTTTTGGCTGGATTGAGCAAAGCATGAGCACTTTTATCATCATTCTGGCTGTCATGCTGGCCTGCTCTCTGATAGCAGGAATAGGTTATTGGTACGCTATGCGGCATCGTCCGCCGTTGGCGAAACCGCTGCCGTTTATAAGCCCCCCCTGCCGCAAACTCACTGATGAAGAACGTCATGCTGTTGAAGCGTACATTGCGTCCCTGGCGAAACAGCAAAAACAGAGTACTGCCCGCTCCTCAAAGAAGTCGCGTGAAACCGAATCCCTGACGCTCACGGCGCAGAGCAGCAATGTTTATCCTGTCACACGTTCCATCACTCGCTATGGTCTCTCAACGGATGATGCGCATCAATGGCGCTACTACCTCGATGAAGTGGAAGTGCATCTGCCACCGCTGTGGGAGCAGTACATTGCGGAAGAGAATTATGTTGAGCTGATCCGCACTCAAACGCTGCCGCTGGTGATCTCACTCAACGGTCACTCGTTAGTAAACTATGCCGTAGAACAACCCGCCTTGCCGCCGCTGGTGCGCTCAATGTCGACCAACGCCTCTATTCGTAAAGAGGAGAGCGAAAATGTCGAGTTGCTGCAAGTGCGTAAAGAGTCGCCGGAAGAGTACCGTCTATCGCGGCCGGATGGCACGCGCGAGGCCATTGTTATCTGCTTTGCCTTCCTGCTGTTCTTCCTCAGCCTGGTGCTGCCCGGAAGCCTGATGCTGTGGATTGCCCTGTCAGCCTGCGCAATGATTGCGGTTAGCTTGTGGTTCCTTTACCGCTTCCCGGGTGAAAAAGGGCTGCGCGATGTGCACTGCTTGCGCGGAGCACCGAAACGCTGGGGCCTGTTTGGTGAATCCAATCAGGAGCAGAGCAATATCTCGCTGGGCATTATCGATTTAATTTATCCCGCCCACTGGCAACCCTATGTGGCGCACGATTTGGGCCAGGTGACGGATGTCGACATCTATCTGAATCGGCAAGTGGTGCGACAGGGGCGTTTCCTCTCCCTGCACGATGAAGTTCGCAACTTCCCAGTTCAGCGCTGGCGCAAAAATCTGGTGCTGGCATGTGGTTCGCTGGTGGTGCTGGTGATGCTGTTTACCTGGATTCCGCTCAGTATGCCAATCAAGCTCAGCCTCGCATGGGTAAAAGGCACCGAAAGCATTGAAGTGAATAGCGTGGATAAACTCAACGCCCTGCCGCTGCACATCGGTGACAACCTGAAGGTGAGCGGAACCGGCATGTGTTCCGTACCGGGCAACTATCAAAGCAATCGCAGCTATGCGTATATGCCGTTCGATTGCTCAGCCATTTACTGGAATAACGCAGCACCTCTGCCGCAGCCGCAGTCGGATATCATCGATAAAGCTGCCGCTCTGCTTGATACCACCACACGTCAGCTGCATCCGGAAACCAACACCGATCCGAAACTCAACCCACAGCTCGCCTCCGCGATACAGAAATCGGGCATGATTCTGCTGGATGATTTCTCTGATTTAGTGCTGAAAACACAGGATCTGTGCAGCCAGCAGCAAGATTGCGTCCGGCTGAAAAATGCCCTGGTGAATCTGGGCAATGCTAAGGATTGGGATTCACTGATCCACCGCGCAGATTCCGGCAAGCTTAACGGCATGAACGTGCTGTTACGCCCGGTCAGTGCGGAAGCGCTGGAGAACCTGGTGAATACCGCGACCTCGACCTTCTTCTCGCGTGAAACCCGTCGTGCAGCAGAAAATCTGAATAGCCCACCACCGGGCGGCTTCCTGATAGTGAGTGATGAGGGCCGTCAGATGGTGAATCAGCCACAGCCTTCCGTGTCGCTGTTTGATCTTGATGCACCGTCGCAATGGCGCGAATTGCAACGCATGTCCGGCATGCTGTTGCACACGCCGTTTGCTGCCAACGGCATCATTACCAGCATCACCACTGACGCTAACGGCACACGCCACATTGCGTTGCACAATGAACCGGATGCGATGGCGCAATGGCGATACCTCGGTACCGCATTATTGATGCTGGTGCTGATCCTCTGCGGCATCACCAATGGGCTACTGGCCCTGCGACGTGTGCATCGTAATCGCCTGCGCATGGTGGAAATTCAGCAGTATTACGACAAGTGCTTCAATCACAATCTGAGCACTATGCAGAGCGTGCGCTCACTGTTCTGAGCCCTTCCCTTCTGTGCTACCCTGTCGCCCTATTTTTTAGGGCGAGAGAGTATGACGATGACGCTAAACTGGTCCGGGATTGATACCGTGCTGCTGGATATGGATGGCACGCTGCTCGATCTCGCCTTCGACCGCCATTTCTGGTTGGAACACGTTCCTGAAACCCTGAGCCGCGAGCGTGATATCACGCTGGCCGAGGCACATCAGCTGATTCAGCAAAAGTATCAAGCCGTAGTGCATACGCTAAACTGGTATTGTCTTGATTACTGGTCGCAAGAACTGGCCTTAGATATCCGCGCCATGACATGGGAAAAACGTCACCGTGCCGCCATGCGCGAGGATACGTTGCCGCTACTCCAGGCACTACGTGCTGCGGGTAAACGCACCATTTTGCTGACCAATGCGCATCCGTACAATCTCGAGGTAAAGCTGGAGCAAACCGGTTTGGCTCCCCACCTTGATTTATTACTTTCTACCCATACCTTTGGGTATCCGAAAGAGGATCCACGTCTCTGGCAGGCCGTTCAGCAGCAAACTGCATTCGATAGCGAGCGCACGCTGTTCATAGATGACAGCGAAGCGATCCTCGATGCGGCGGCACGCTGGGGCATTCGCTGGTGTTTAGGCGTCAGCAATCCGGATTCCGGTCGGCCCGATCAATCTTTCCAGCGTCATGCTGCAGTGCGAGACTATCGCCAGTTGTGTGAAACGCTGCGTTAAAGCAGGAGCCGCAATGAAAGAAAAAACCAGCGAAGGTATCCGCCTCGATAAATGGCTGTGGGCTGCACGTTTTTATAAAACGCGCGCGCTGGCTCGCGAAATGATCGAAGGCGGTAAAGTGCATTACAACGGCCAGCGTAGCAAGCCGAGTAAAACCGTGGAATTGCATGCCGAGTTAACGCTGCGTCAGGGCAACGATGAGCGAACGGTAGTGATCACCGCCATTGGCGATCAACGTCGCCCTGCTACTGAGGCGCAAGAGATGTATGCGGAGACCGCCGCCAGCATTGAGAAGCGTGAAAAAACGGCGCTGGCACGCAAAATGAATGCTCTGACCATGCCGCACCCCGATCGCCGCCCGGATAAAAAAGAGCGCCGCGATCTGATGAAATTTAAATTGTCGGGCGATGAATAACCGTCGCCCCAACGAGAGAAACACTATGTCTGTTCAAGATCAACTGCACCGTTACCTGTTCGAAAATGTCGCCGTTCGCGGCGAGCTGGTCAACGTATCCGAAACCTGGCGTGAGATTGTCAAAAACCACGACTACGCCGAACCGGTGAAAAACCTGCTGGGTGAATTGCTGGTCGCGACCAGCTTGTTGACCGCAACGCTGAAATTTGATGGCGACATCACCGTTCAGTTACAGGGCGATGGTCCACTGACATTGGCGGTGATCAATGGCAACAACAAGCAGGAATTGCGTGGCGTTGCACGCGTGAAGGAAGATGCCGTCATCGCGCCGGGTAGCAGCCTAAAAGAGATGGTGGGTAACGGTTATCTGGTGATTACCATTTCACCAGAAAAGGGGGAGCGTTATCAGGGTGTTGTTGGTCTGGAAGCCGATACGCTGGCTGGCTGCCTGGAAGATTACTTCATGCGTTCTGAGCAGTTGCCAACTCGCCTGTTTATTCGTACCAGCGATAAAGGCGCCGCCGGTATTCTGTTGCAGGTACTGCCTGCACAAGAGCCGAGCCAGGATGATTTTAATCATCTGGCCACTCTGACCGAAACCGTGAAGAGCGAAGAGCTGATTGAGCTGCCCGCGACGGATGTGCTGTGGCGCCTGTATCATCAGGAAGAGGCCACGGTGTTTGATCCGACCCCGGTCAGTTTCAAATGCACCTGTTCACGCGAGCGCTGTGGCGAAGTACTGAACACACTGCCGGTTGAAGAAGTGGACGAAATCCTTGCAGAGGATGGCAAGATCGATATGCACTGCGACTATTGCGGTTCGCATTATGTTTACGATGCCGTAGACATCGCCGCGATTCGCAACGCACCTACAAATAACAGCGATCAATTGCACTAATCCCCCTACGGGCGGCAGCGCCGCCCGCATTTTTGTCAGGAATTAACCCATCAACTTCCGCGTAATTTAACTAACTTACACTGACTTTAGTTTCTTAACTGGCAGAATTCACTGCTTGTCACGTTCCAGCTCGCATTTTTAACTCTCTTCACTTTTACGCCCTGCTCAGACGTGTACACTGCGCGCGATCTGCCCTGTCCGGCCATGCACGACAGGACGCAGACCCCCTCATAAAAATGCTATGAAGCATCGATTTAAGGAGCAGCCACATGCGCGTTCACGGCCTGACATCGCAAGACCTTGCCGCTTTGGGCATTAGCGGCACCACAGAAGTGGTGTACAACCCTGACTTTGATACGCTGTTTCAGGAAGAAACCCGCCCGGAACTTGAAGGTTATGCGCGAGGCACCCTGACGCAGAGCGGCGCCATTGCCGTGGATACCGGTATCTTTACCGGACGTTCGCCAAAAGATAAGTACATCGTGCGCGATGACACCACGCGTGACACCTTGTGGTGGAATGATGTCGGCAACGGTAAAAATGACAACCAGCCGCTGTCGCAGGAAACCTGGCAGGCGCTGAAAGATCGCTGCACCGCACAACTTTCTGGCAAACGTCTGTTTGTCATCGACGCCTTCTGCGGTGCGAATCCGGATACCCGCCTCAGCGTACGTTTTGTGATGGAAGTCGCCTGGCAGGCGCATTTCGTCAAAAACATGTTTAT
This sequence comes from Pantoea sp. GL120224-02, assembly GCF_900215395.1. NCBI lineage: Bacteria > Pseudomonadati > Pseudomonadota > Gammaproteobacteria > Enterobacterales > Erwiniaceae > Pantoea > Pantoea sp. GL120224-02. The sequence continues at coordinate 5,945 of NZ_OBEC01000013.1, forward strand.
CCGCCCTAATGAAGCCGAGCTGGCCTCCTTTAAGCCGGATTTTGTGGTGATGAACGCCGCGCAATGCACTAACCCGGACTGGCAGGCTCAGGGTTTACACTCTGAGAACTTTGTCGCCTTTAACCTCACCGAACGCATGCAGCTGATTGGCGGCACCTGGTACGGCGGCGAGATGAAGAAAGGCCTGTTCGCCATCATGAACTACCTGCTGCCGCTGAAAGGCATCGCGTCAATGCACTGCTCGGCGAACGTGGGTAAAGCGGGTGACGTTGCGGTATTTTTCGGCCTGTCTGGCACCGGCAAAACCACGCTGTCCACCGATCCCGATCGCCAGTTGATTGGCGATGATGAACACGGTTGGGATGATGATGGCGTGTTTAACTTCGAAGGTGGCTGCTATGCCAAAACCATCAATCTGTCAGAGAAAGCCGAGCCGGAAATCTATCGCGCCATCCGCCGCGATGCGCTGCTGGAGAACGTCGTGGTGCGGGCGGATGGCAGCGTTGATTATGCCGATGCCAGCAAAACGGAGAACACGCGAGTTTCCTATCCCATTGAGCACATTGAAAACATCGTGCAGCCGGTATCCAAAGCGGGCCATGCGCAGCGCGTGATTTTCCTGACCGCTGATGCCTTTGGTGTACTGCCGCCGGTTTCGCGCTTAACGCCAGAACAGACCCAGTACCACTTCCTGTCGGGCTTTACCGCCAAGCTGGCCGGTACCGAGCGCGGTGTCACTCAGCCCACCCCGACGTTCTCAGCTTGCTTCGGCGCGGCCTTCCTGACGCTGCATCCAACGCAATATTCCGATGTGCTGGTGAAGCGCATGGAAGCAGCGGGAGCTAAAGCGTACCTGGTTAACACCGGCTGGAACGGCAGCGGTAAACGTATTTCACTGAAAGATACCCGCGCTATCATCAATGCGATTCTGGCGGGTGAGCTGGACGACGTAGCGATGGAAACACTACCGGTATTTAACCTGCAGATGCCTGCGACCCTGGAAAAAGTCGATGATGCGATTCTGGATCCACGTCGCAGCTGGCCGGATGAAGCCGCGTGGCATGAGGCCGCGCAGGGTCTGGCGCAGCGTTTTGTCACCAACTTTGAGAAGTATACCGATAACGATGCCGGCAAAGCGCTGGTTCAGGCTGGCCCGCAGTTGTGAAGTGAATGAGCCGCCAAATGGCGGCTCATTGATACTCAGTCTTAAGCGGCGTGATTTTTCAACTGTGGTGCTGAGGGCTACGCAGCCAGTCGCGGATGCCTGCAGGCGAAACAGTCATCGCTCCACATTTATCTGAGCGAAGCGTTAACTGTGATGCGTGCTGACTAACGCCGTACCGTTATTCTCCGGTATCGGCAACCACGCGCGAATGCGCAATCCGCCATGCTCGCTCTCACCTATCTCCAGCGAGCCTTCATGCGCGTCGATAATACGCTGCACAATCGCCAACCCTAAGCCGGTGCCACTGGTGCTGCGTGCGCTATCGCCACGTACAAAAGGCTGGAACAGATGCTGAAGCTGATCGGGCTTAATACCCGGACCATCATCTTCCACCTGGAACCAGGCGCGATTCAGTTCCTGGCCGCTGCTGACTTTGATCCAGCCGTTGCCATAACGCGCGGCATTCACCACCAGATTCGCCACGGCACGCTTAATCGACAGCGGATTGATATCCAGCATCAACTCCTCCGGCATCACCGCATTCTCAATCTCACGCTCATAGCCGCTTTCCGCCGCCACCACTTCACCCAACACACTGTTGAGATCGGCGCGCTCGGTCTGCATCTCCTGCCCGGTGCGCAGATAGTCGATGAACTGCTCGATGATGGCGTTGCACTCTTCGATATCTTTATTGATCGACTCGGCCAGATAGCCATCCTGTTCACTCATCATCTCGGTGGCGAGACGAATGCGTGTTAAAGGGGTGCGCAAATCATGACTGACACCCGCCATCAGCAGCGTACGGTCATCGGCAAGCTGTTTGACGCCCGCCGCCATCTGGTTAAAGGCTCGCGTTACGGAACGCACTTCCGATGCGCCATACTCACGCAGCGGAGGAGGAATGATGCCTTTACCGACCTGAAGCGCTGCATGCTCCAGGTCGACCAGGGGTCGGTTCTGAATGCGGATAAACAGCCAGGCACCGCCGATCGCCAGCAACATAATCGCCAGGGTGTAGCGGAACAGTGGCGAGAAATCGCCCTGATGGATTTCAGTCAACGGCACACGCACCCAGATGTCTGGCGACAACCAGGTTTTCAGCCAGACCACGGGGGAATTCTTGTTAACCTCGACACGGACATCGGTCGGGCCACCCAGCTGTTGCGCCATCTGCTCGCTAAGGAATTCGTAGTGCTGTGCCCAGCGCAGGCCACTCTCTTCTGCCGCTGCGTTGGTGTACAACGAAATACCCAGTTCACGATAAATTTCACGCCGGAAGGCAGGTGGCACTTCCAGTTGCGTGCCATCTTCCAGCTGCAGTCGATCGGTCATCAACATACGCACTTCGTAAGCGAGGACTTTATTGAACTGCTGCAAACTTGGAAGAATGGCGAAATTCAACACCACCAGATAGGTCGTTACCAGGCTGACGAACAGCAAGGTAACGATCAATAACAGGGTGCGGGCAAACGAACTGCGAGGAGAGAAGCGCAATCGCCTCATGCTTTACTGCCGTCCGGAACGAAGACGTAGCCAAGACCCCAAACGGTCTGGATGTAGCGTGGATGCGCCGGATCTTCTTCTACCATGCGGCGCAGACGGGAAATCTGCACGTCGATAGAACGTTCCATTGCACTGTATTCACGACCACGCGCCAGGTTCATCAGCTTATCGCGTGATAACGGTTCGCGCGGATGGCTCACCAGTGCTTTCAGCACTGCAAACTCACCGCTGGTCAGCGGCATTGGCTCATCTTCACGGAACATTTCACGCGTGCCGAGGTTCAATTTGAACTTACCGAAGGCGATAACCGCTTCTTCCTGTGAAGGCGCACCTGGCAATTCATTGGCCTGACGGCGCAGCACGGCACGAATACGGGCCAGCAGTTCACGTGGGTTAAACGGCTTCGGAATGTAATCATCAGCGCCGATTTCCAGCCCAACGATACGATCCACTTCTTCGCCTTTTGCCGTCACCATAATGATCGGCATCGGGTTGCTCTGGCTGCGCAAACGGCGGCAAATGGACAAGCCATCTTCGCCTGGCAACATCAGATCCAGCACCATTAAATGGAATGATTCACGAGTTAGCAGACGATCCATCTGCTCGGCGTTGGCGACACTGCGCACCTGAAAGCCCTGCTCGGTGAGATAGCGTTCGAGCAGTGCGCGCAAACGCATATCATCATCGACGACCAGAATTTTGTAGTTCTCTTGCATTGTTCAACTCCCAAAGGCGCCATTGCCTGAGTCAATATTGTGTAAAAAAGTTGCCTGCATGTGACAGTTATTAATGGTTTATATTCTAACCGAAATTGTTACAAAGCATATTAAACAGCAGCTTATATTTAATTTAAGCCCTGAAATGCGCGTTGTCTCCCGCTTTTTATCGGGGCTTTCCAGCCGCTTAGCGCTAATCCGAAAATTTACGCGGTTTTCTTTTCGAAAATGGATCACAGGGCCGAAGACCGCTCGTTATCACAGCATTTGGGGCCATTTGGCTTAAGTCGACAGGCCAGAATCATTCGATGGGCGATCATTCGCAGCATAATATCTGGCTCTTTTCGTTTTCAGTGCTCATCTGCTCTCGGAACAATACGCATCTCGCGCCAGATAATGCCAGTGTTAAATAAAGTCTGATTAATCAGACAGTAATCAGCACTTTCTTCCTGCACAACGATCTCAGAAACTGCAAGGGTTCCTGCTGATATTGCGCATCTTTGGAGAGAAAAAAATGAAAAAAACTGCGGTCTTGCTGAGTGTACTGGTGCTGGTCAGCCTTTCTCAGGCTCATGCGGCCACCAGCGCGGGTGAAGCGGCGGGAGCCGAGGCCTCCACTACCGCCAAAGGCAATTCAGACGCGATGGGTGTGGGTGCCGTGGGTGCACTGTTAGGGGTGGCACTGGCTACCATGGGCGGCGGTGACAAAGGCACCAGCAGCACATCGACCACCACCGCGACAACGCCAGGCAAATAATCCAAATCTTTCAGGCGCGGCAATGCTGCGGCGCTTCCCCTTTTACGCCAGCCCATTTCGCCACCGGAGAATAAGTTGCACCCAAGGCTTTTTTACCCAAGCCATTATTCTCCGCCTCTTTTTTACTCTGGGTTCTTCACATACTCGATGCAGTTAACAAACCAGACTTTCTGTCCTTCCGGCGTATTCACCACGACTTCGTCATCCACCTCTTTTTTGATCAGCGCACGGGCCATCGGTGAATCAATGGAGATGTAATCCTTAACCGCATCGCCATAGATTTCATCCGGCCCCACAATGCGGAATCTCTTTGCATCACCCTGTTCATTTTCCACCTCAACCCAGGCACCAAAGAACACCTTTCCTTCCTGTTGCGGCGCATAATCGACAATTTTCAGATCGGCGAGGCATTTGCGCAGATAGCGCACACGGCGGTCTATCTGCCGCAACAGGCGCTTGTTGTAGGTGTAATCGGCGTTTTCTGAACGATCACCAAGGCTGGCCGCCCAGGAGACAATTTTGGTGATTTCCGGACGCTTCTCGTTCCACAAATGGTCGTGTTCGGCACGTAATTTGTTATAGCCTTCGCGGGTAATCAGTTGGGTTTTCATGACGTCTACTCGTGATAACAAGGTATCGTTACTGCAAAGAGGCCAACAATAAGCGACTGCTTTGCTCTCAGCAAGGTGTGCACAGCGATGTGCGCGCTGCATTCAGAAAAAGACGGATTCACCTGTCCCCGGCTGGCAATTTGCCGCCCCAATCCGTATAACTGTCCCCTGTTTTCCAACCCTGTGTAAGCATTGTTAATGATGATGAAAGATTCACTGAGCCAGATTATCGCAAGTGAGCTGAAGGCTCGCGCCGACCAGGTTGACGCCGCTGTAAGCTTGCTGGATGAAGGGAACACCGTGCCGTTTATCGCACGTTATCGTAAGGAAGTGACCGGTGGGCTGGATGATACCCAGTTGCGTCAGCTGGAGAGCCGCCTTGGCTATCTGCGTGAGCTGGAAGATCGCCGCCAGTCAATTCTGAAATCCATCGACGAGCAGGGCAAACTCACCCCAGAACTCGCCACGGCCATCAATGGCACGCTGAACAAAACTGAATTGGAAGATCTGTATCTGCCTTATAAGCAGAAACGTCGCACGCGTGGGCAGATCGCCATCGAAGCGGGCCTGGAGCCACTGGCTGAAACGCTATGGAGCGATCCTTCTCAGGAACCCGAGTCATTGGCTGCAAGCTATGTGAATGCGGATAAAGGCGTCGCCGATGTGCGCGCAGCGCTGGATGGCGCACGTTATATCCTGATGGAACGTTTTGCCGAAGACGCCACGCTGCTGGCAAAAGTGCGTGATTATCTGTGGAAAAACGCACATCTGGTAGCGCGTGTGGTGGAAGGTAAAGAGGAAGAAGGCGCGAAATTCCGCGACTACTTCGATCACCACGAACCTCTCAGTACCGTTCCTTCTCACCGTGCGCTAGCGATGTTCCGTGGTCGCAATGAAGGCGTGCTGCAACTCTCTCTGAACGCCGATCCACAATTCGAAGAAGCGCCGCGCGAAAGCCACGGTGAAACGCTGATCGCCGATCACCTGCAACTGCGTCTGAACAATGCTCCGGCAGACAGCTGGCGTAAAGCGGTGGTGAGCTGGACCTGGCGCATCAAAGTGCTGCTGCATCTCGAAACCGAACTGATGGGCACCATTCGCGAACGCGCAGAAGATGAAGCGATTAACGTATTCGCCCGCAACCTGCACGATTTGTTGATGGCGGCTCCGGCAGGCATGCGCGCCACCATGGGCCTCGATCCGGGCCTGCGTACCGGCGTGAAAGTCGCCGTGGTGGATGCCACCGGCAAACTGGTGGCACATGACACCATCTATCCGCACACCGGGCAGGTGGCGAAAGCCGCATCGGTTGTGGCAGCACTGTGCATCCAACACCAGGTGGAGTTGGTGGCGATTGGTAACGGTACCGCTTCACGTGAAACCGAGCGTTTCTTCCTCGACGTGCAGAAGCAGTTCTCGCAGATCAACGCGCAGAAAGTGATTGTCAGTGAGGCTGGTGCATCGGTCTACTCCGCATCGGAACTGGCCGCGCTGGAATTCCCGGATCTGGATGTTTCCATTCGCGGCGCCGTCTCCATAGCGCGTCGCTTGCAGGATCCGCTGGCCGAGCTGGTGAAAATCGATCCGAAATCCATCGGTGTCGGCCAGTATCAGCATGATGTGAGCCAAAGCCAACTGGCGAAGAAGCTGGATGCGGTGGTGGAAGACTGCGTAAACGCCGTCGGCGTGGATCTGAATACCGCTTCAGTCGCCTTGCTGACGCGCGTGGCAGGCTTAACCCGCATGATGGCGCAGAACATTGTCACCTGGCGTGATGAGAATGGCCGCTTCCAGAATCGCCAGCAGTTGCTGAAAGTCAGCCGTCTTGGGCCAAAAGCTTACGAGCAGTGCGCCGGCTTCCTGCGCATCAATCACGGCGATAACCCGCTGGATGCCTCCACCGTGCACCCGGAAGCTTACCCGCTGGTCGAACGTATTCTGGCCGCGACTGAACAGGCGCTGAGCGAACTGATGGGCAACCCGGGTGGGTTACGAGATCTCAACGCGCGCGACTTCACCGACGAGCGTTTTGGTCTGCCAACCGTCACCGACATCATGAAAGAGCTGGAGAAACCGGGGCGCGATCCCCGTCCGGAGTTCAAAACCGCGCAGTTTGCCGAAGGCGTGGAAACGCTGAACGACCTGCTGCCGGGCATGATTCTGGAAGGCGCGGTCACCAACGTCACCAACTTTGGTGCTTTCGTGGATATCGGCGTGCATCAGGATGGTCTGGTGCACATCTCTTCACTGTCAGACAAGTTCGTCGAAGATCCCCATCAGGTGGTGAAAGCGGGCGATATCGTCAAAGTGAAGGTGATGGAAGTGGATATGCAGCGTAAGCGCATCGCCCTCACCATGCGTCTTGACGAACAGCCCGGCGAGAGCAATGCGCGCGGCGGCAATAATCGCAGTAGCGGCAAAGAGAATGCACGTCCCGCCGCTATCAGCAAAGGACGCGGTAAACCTGCCAATGCACCTGCAGGTAACAGCGCGATGGGTGATGCGCTGGCAGCAGCATTTGGCAAAAAACGCTAACGCCCAGCCCTGAATAACGCGCGGAGACAGCTTCGCTCCGCGCGTACACATTTGATAAATCCCCTCATCCGTCTACGCTGAAAAAATCCGTGTGAAAAAATGACCTTCCGCGTGGCCCAACGATCTGATGGACATAATCAACGCCCTACTTGATGAGATTTACGAAGGCCGCTTCCCCGTCGCCGCACGTGAGCGTCTGCTTTCCCACATTCGTGCAGCGCACGATACCGCTAAACTGCCGCGCAAAGCCCACTGGGACGAGAAGGATGTGGTGCTGATCAGCTACGCCGATCAGTTCCGTGAACCCGATCAGCCCACGCTCGCCAGCTTCTCGCACTTCTATCAGCAGCATCTGCAATCCACTTTCAACCTGGTGCATTTGCTGCCGTTCTTTCCCTATTCTTCCGACGATGGCTTCTCCGTGATTGATTATCACCAGGTGAATCCTCTCTGTGGCGAGTGGCAGCATATTGCGGCGCTGCACAGTGAAACCCGGTTGATGTTCGATTTTGTCTGTAATCATATGTCGGCGCACAGCCAATGGTTCCGCCACTTTTTGGCGCAGGATCCTGGCTGGGATGACTTCTTTATCAGCATGCCACCGGCCACCGATCTCAGCGCCGTGACGCGCCCTCGTACCTCGCCATTACTGACGCCGTTTGAGATGGCTGATGGTGAAACGCGCTTTATCTGGACCACCTTTAGCGCCGACCAAATCGACCTTAACTTTGCCAATCCTGACGTGCTGATTCGCATGGTGGGCGTATTGCTGGATTACCTGAACAAGGGCGCCGATTATGTTCGTCTCGATGCGGTGGGGTATATGTGGAAGACGCCGGGTACAAATTGCATTCACCTGCCGAAAACCCACCAGCTGGTGAAGCTGTTTCGCGCCATTTCCAACGAAGTGGCACCGGGCACAGTGATCGTCACCGAAACTAATGTGCCGCATAAAGACAACATCAGCTATTTTGGTAACGGGCACGATGAAGCGCAGATGGTGTATCAGTTTTCACTGCCGCCGCTGGTGCTCCATGCCATTCATTCAGGATCCGCACGCGCGCTGCGTCAATGGGCCAGCACGCTGGGCACCGGTAACGGCACCACCACGTTCTTCAACTTCCTTGCCTCGCACGATGGCATTGGCCTCAATCCTGCGCGCGGTATTTTGTCTGAAGTGGAGATCGTAGCACTGGTGCGAGATTTGGCGCTGGAAGGGGCGCTGGTGTCTTATAAAAACAATCCCGATGGCACCACCAGCCCTTACGAAATTAACGTCACCTATTTCGATGCTCTCAACCAGCAGAATGATGACGATGACACGCGTCTGCGCCGATTCCTGCTGGCACACGCCATTCTGCTCGCCTTTCCGGGCGTGCCGGCGATCTATATCCAAAGCATTCTGGGATCGCGCAACGACAATGAAGGCGTGCGCGCGGCAGGACACAACCGCGCCATCAATCGCCAGAAATACAGTTTGCGTGAAATGGAACAGTGGATCAGCGGCGATGACCCATTGCGTCAGCAGGTGTATGAACGACTCAGCGCATTGATCCAGCTGCGCACCCGCCAGAGCGCGTTCCACCCGGATAATGCGATGACGCTACTGGAGAGTGAAAATACCGTGCTGATGTTGCGACGACATGCGCCAGGCAGTGATGACGGGCTCTTGTGCGTGTTTAATCTCAGCAGCCGGGAAGTCACCACGCATCTGCCACAGACGCGACATTTCCAGGATGTGATCAGCGGCGAGAAGATCGACGGCAGCCAGCCGATGACACTGGCTGCGTGGCAATTTATGTGGCTGCGTGGATGAACTGCTGCAACTGCTGACAAAACGCATCAGGATGAGAGATAAAGGGAGCGTGGGCGGCCTTCTCCATCACAACCGATGGCGACGCCGGCCAGCGCGCATCGAGCTCCGCCGCAATGCGACGCGGCACCAGGCCGTCGAGTGATCCATAGATACGCATAAACGGCAGCGCAAGATTATCCAGCGCGGTACGCAGATCGTCCTGTCGCAAAATCTCTAACCCACCTTCCAGCACTGCGACCGAAGGCATTGGCTGCGATAGCACCACGTCTTTGAGCTGACGTGCATCCTGGCGCGCATTTTCCGTACCCATGGTTTGCAAGGCCAGGAAACGTTCTACGGTGCGCTGGAAATCATTGCTCAGCTGCTGCTGGAAGCTTTCCAGCGTCTCAGGCTTGATGCCCGGCCAATCCTCGTGCGCGGTAAAACAGGGCGACGACGCCACGCTAATCAGCGCGGTGACACGTTCAGGCTGCATCAGTGCAATCTGGCTGGCAACCAGTCCCCCCAGCGACCAACCGAGCAACACTGCACGCTCAGGAAGTTGCGGAAGCAGCTGTTGAGCCATGTCGGCTAAGGTCAGTGCACCAAATCCCTGGCTGCGGCCAAAGCCGGGCAGATCCACCAGGTGCAGACGAAAATGCGGGCTGAGTCGTGGAACAATGTTCTGCCACACTTCGGCATTCAATCCCCAGCCGTGCAGCAGCACAAGATCGCGATCGCCTGTGCCTGTGGTGTGCCAGTAAAGCGAACTCATCGGTTACACTCCCGAAAAGTGAAAAGAGGCCGCTATGCTATCAATCCCTGCCCTGTGTTGGCTATGCCGCCTGCCATTACAGATTGCCAGACACGGGCTATGCAGCCGCTGTGCGCAACAAATCCCGGCGCTGCCCGCGATCTGCCCCTGCTGTGCACTGCCGGCCAGCGGCACCCGATTGTGCGGCCGCTGTCTGCGTTGTCCACCGCCGTGGCACAGCCTGACTTGCGTGAGTGATTACCTGCCGCCGCTGAGCGATTGGGTCATCCAGCTGAAATTTTCTCGGGCAACCGCACTCAGAGTGATGCTGGCACGACTCCTTTTGTTAAAATTGTTAAATAGTCGCCGCGATAACCTTACGCCGCGCATTGATTTGGTGTTGAGTGTGCCGTTACATCGGCGTCGTGCCTGGCAGCGTGGCTATAATCAGGCTGAGCTGCTGGCAAAACCGCTGGCACACTGGCTAGGTTGTGAATATCGTGCGGGGGTGCGCCGCAGACGGCGGGGCTTGGTCCAGCATGCGTTGCGCGCTTCGGCGCGGAAAAAGAATCTGCGCGGGGCCTTTTCCCTTGAAATGCCGGTGCGCGGACGCCATATCCTGCTCATCGACGATGTGGTTACCACCGGAAGCACGGTGGCAGAAATCAGCCGCATTTTGCTGGCGCAAGGCGCGGCCAGCGTGCATATTGGCTGCCTGTGCCGTACCTTGTAGAGCGTCGGCGTTGGGCGTATTATAACCAAGTAATTTAGTCAACTATTGAGCAATCGCCATGATCGTTATTACTGATGCTGCGCAAGAGCACTTCTCAAAATTGCTGTCAAAACAAGAAGATGGCACACAAATTCGCGTATTCGTCATTAATCCGGGTACGCCAACCGCGGAATGCGGTGTTTCTTACTGCCCACCCGATGCAGTAGAAGCCACTGATACTGAAATGAAGTTCGAAAAGCTGTCAGCCTATGTTGATGAGTTGAGCGCGCCTTATCTGGAAGATGCTGAGATCGATTTTGTCACCGATAACCTCGGTTCCCAGCTGACGCTGAAAGCGCCAAACGCCAAGATGCGTAAAGTGTCTGATGATGCGCCAATGGTTGAGCGCGTGGAGTATCTGCTGCAAGCGCAGATCAACCCACAGCTGGCGGGTCACGGTGGTCGTGTATCCCTGATGGAAATCACCGATGACGGTTACGCGATTCTGCAGTTTGGCGGCGGCTGTAACGGCTGTTCAATGATCGACGTCACGCTGAAAGATGGCATCGAGAAAGAGTTGCTGGCAGCGTTCCCTGAGCTGAAAGGTGTGCGTGACCTCACTGAACACCAGCGCGGCGAGCACTCTTACTATTGATTTTCTTGCGGCAGCGCACCCGCGCTGCCGCAGATTTCTACCTCGCTTTGCGTCCGTCATTCACCACTTTCAGAACTTGCTTCACGGCTTTGTCGGCAAACATCTCTTCCAGCGTGACACATAACTTGCGCTGCCAGTTGGGATACTCATCCACTGTGCCAGGCACGTTGACCGGCATTGTCATGCCGAGCCAATCTTCCGGCTGCAATCCCAGTAATGCGCTCTCCGTGCGGGCCAGGTAACGGTGCATCGCCACATTGATCGCCGGCGTCAGCGGTTGCTTCAACGCAGGTTGACGACTGCGAGCTGGCATGGCCCCCGCCTGCTGTAAGGCGTCCAGCAAAGCCTGCTTTTGTGCTGTGCGCTGTTGTTGCAGGGAGTGCAGCACGCTATCGCGATACATGCCAAGCTTTTCACCCAATGCCAAATCTTCCGCCTGCCAGAATCCGCTCAACGTGGGCAAATCATGAGTACTGGCACTGGCAATCGACTGTCGAGGATAAGCCGCAGGCTGGCGGTAGCGGCCATCGCGCTCCTGTTCGAAGAACAGCACTTTCCACGAGAAAATGCCGTGGCTGCGCATCATGCGAACGATGATCGGCGGCACAATGCCCAGATCCTCGCCGATCACCATGCAGCAATGGCGCTGACTTTCCAGCGCCAGAATCGCCATCAAATCGTCCACCGGATATGACACATAGGCGCCTTTGTCTGCTGTCTCGCCATACGGAATCCACCACAGCCGCAATAACGCCATCACGTGATCGATACGCAACGCGCCACAATCACGCATATTGGCGCGCAATAAATCGATAAAAGGCTGATAGCCGCGCGCGCGCATCTCATGCGGATCAAGCGGCGGCAACGCCCAGTTTTGCCCCAATGGCCCCAGGCGATCCGGCGGTGCCCCCACCGAAGCACCCAGCTTATACAACTGCGGGTCCTGCCAGGTTTCTGCGCTGTGCTGCGCCACACCGACCGCCAAATCCCGGTACAATCCCACCGTCATGCCGAGCTGCTGGCTACGCTGCCAGCAGGCGGCAAATTGCTGCTGCGCCAGCCACTGCAACCAACACCAGAATTGAATCTCGTCCTCATGTGCAGCACACCACTGCTGAACTTCTGGCTGATGGGCATTGCGCCAGGTTTCCGGCCACGATGCCCACCCCCACTCCTTCTCCTGCTGAGCGCTGCGTTCTGCCAGAATGCCGTCAAACGCCGCCTGATAGCGCAGATGATCGCCACCCTCGGCGACAAATTGCAGGAATTCCTGCTCAGGCTGATAATGCTGCCAGGACAGGCGTAGCGCGGTGATTTTCAACTCAGCCACCGCTCGATAATCGATAAAGTCAGTGGCGCGAGCGGCTTGCACAGCCTTGCGCGTTTTGGCGAGTTTCCACCAGCGCTGTGCTTCAGCGCTTTGAGCGAATGCCGCCACCTGATTAACGTCGATATACAGCATATTCAGCCAGCGACGCGAGGTGGGGCTATAAGGGCTGGCGTGGTCAGGCTGCGCAGGATAAAGCGCGTGTAGCGGGTTGAGGCCAACAAAATCGCCTCCGTGAGCGGCGATCTGCTCCAGCATTTGCGCAAGATCGCCAAAATCACCGATCCCCCAATTGCGGTCGGATCGCAGCGTATAAAGCTGTACCAGCGCTCCCCAGCGTTTGTCGCCTTGCGCTAGCGGTTCGGATAAATAGCAGCGACGTGGCGCGATAATAATGCGCGAGTGCCACTGCTGACGTCCTTGCTGTAAGGTCAAACGGTGATACCCCTGCGCCAGACGCGGCGGCAATGTGAAGGTCTCGCCTGCCTGAAGCGTGCCGCTGTAAGTTTTGCCCCGTTCGGTCTCAAGCTGCCAGCTAAATTCGCCTTTGCCCTGCGGGCAACACTGACGCGGACGGCGCGGAGTGAAAACCAGCACCGGTGGCAGTGGTGGCGTTTTACCTTCCGGCGTATTCATCACCGCCAGCAGTGCACGTTTGGTGTCGTCGCTAATGCGCACCCGCTCACCGTTCGCATTGGTAAAATCTACCGCAATACCCGCTTCCTGCGCGGCCCGATCCAGTTTGCTGAACGTCATCACGTCTCCTTAGGTGCAGTGCGTATCAATACGTATCCGACGAAAACCTTATCGAAACCATGTCGAGCGGCCATCAATAGCGAGCTGGAAATCAGCGCGCGGCCTGCCAGATGCGTTGCTGGTAATCGCGAATCGAACGATCGGAACTGAATCGCCCGGTGCGCGCGGTGTTGAGAATCGCCGCTTTAGTCCAGGCTTCCGGGTTCTTCCACAAGGCTTCAACCTGTTGCTGCGCGTCGAGATACGCCTCGAAATCGGCCAGCACCAGCCAGGGATCGCCACCTTTGGTCAGGCTGGTGAGCAGCATATCGAATGCCTGCTTATCACCTTCGCTGAACTTGCCCTTCTCCAGATCTTTCAACAATCCATCCAGATACTTATTTTGCTTGCGCAGTTTTTTCGGGCTGTAACCGTTGGCTTTGAGCGCCTTAACCTCATCCACGGTATTGCCGAAGATAAAGATGTTCTTCTCGCCCACCGCTTCGGCGATTTCAACGTTCGCACCATCCAGCGTGCCAATGGTCAGCGCGCCGTTCAGCGCCAGCTTCATATTCCCGGTGCCGGACGCTTCATAACCGGCAGTCGAGATTTGCTCCGAGAGATCGGCTGCCGGAATCATCAACTCGGCGGCGGTAATGCGATAGTCAGGGATAAACACGACTTTTAACCGATCGCCGACTTTCGGGTCGTTATTGATCACCTCGGCCACTTTGTTAATGGCGTAGATGATGTTCTTGGCAAGGTAGTAGCCCGGCGCGGCCTTGGCACCGAACAGGAATACGCGCGGCACAAAGTCGGGGTTATCAGGATTGTCCCGCAGCTGACGATAGCAGTGCAGCATATGCAGCAGGCTGAGGTGCTGACGTTTGTACTCGTGTAGCCGCTTAATCTGCACATCGAACAGCGCATCAGGATTCACATCAATGCCGGTCACGCGTTTGATGTATACGGTCAGGCGCAGCTTGTTCTGCTGCTTGATGGTGCGGAACTGCTGACGGAAAGCTTTTTTACGCGCATAGGGCGCCAGCCACTCCAGCGCATCCAGATCGTTGGCCCACTCCACCTGCAACGTTTCATCAATCAGGTTCGACAGCAGCGGATTGCACTGCTTCAACCAGCGGCGCGGCGTGATGCCATTGGTCACATTATGGAATTTGTTTGGCCACAGAAGGTGGTATTCCGGGAACAGATCCTTGACCACCAGCTCAGAGTGCAGCGCAGCCACGCCATTCACGGCGAAACAGCTCACCACACACAGGTTCGCCATACGCACCTGTCCATCAGCTACCACCGCCAGCTTTTGCCATGTCGCGCTATCGCCGGGCCACTGCTTCTTGACGATTTTTTTCAGACGCTGGTTAATTTCGCGGATGATCAGCATATGGCGCGGCAGCAGATCGCCCACCAGCGACTCATCCCAACGCTCCAGCGCTTCCGGCATCAAGGTGTGATTGGTATAGGCGAAAACGCGGCTGGTGATGTGCCAGGCTTCATCCCAACTCAACTGATGCTCATCCAGCAGGATACGCAGCATCTCCGGGATGGCGATAGTGGGATGCGTGTCGTTGAGCTGGATGACTTCAAAATCGGGCAAGGTGTGGATCGAGCGCCCGGCAAGATGGTGGCGGCGCAGAATATCGCCCACCGCACACGCGCACTGGAAATATTGCTGAATCAGGCGCAGGCGTTTACCTTCTGCGTGATTATCGTTGGGATACAGCACCTTGGTGAGTTTGTCAGCATCAATGCCGGGCTGTTCGGCCTGCAGGAACTTGCCATCATTGAACAGGGTGAGATCGAACGGATGCACGCTGCTGGCTTGCCACAAACGTAACGGCAGCGTCACACCATTACGGTAGCCGACAACCGGCAAATCCCAGGCTTCACCTTTAACCTGAAATTTAGGTCGCCACTGTAGCGAGCCATCGCTGTTTTTCTTCACTTTGCCGCCGATGCCAACCTGCACATCCTGTGCGGCGTTATGGCGAAACCACGGATAACTGTTGCGCTGCCAGTCGTCTGGCGCCTCTTTTTGCTGGCCATCGTCAAAGGTCTGGCGGAACAAACCGTACTGATAATTAAGGCCATGTCCCATCGCGGCCTGCCCGACAGTGGCCATCGAGTCCATGTAACACGCGGCCAGGCGCCCCAATCCACCGTTGCCAAGCGCCGGATCCACCTCTTCCTCCAGCAACTCACTGAGTTCTACCTGATGCGCGGCCAGCGCTTCCTTCACCTCGTCGTACCAACCCAGATTCAGCAAGTTGTTGCCGGTCAGGCGGCCGATAAGAAACTCCATCGACAGATAGTTCACATGGCGTTGGCCTGCGCGCGGTGTGGCGGGCGGCTGCGTGGCGAGCATCTCGGTCAGCACACGGCTTAATGCCTGCCACCACTGATGCGGTGTCATTTGCTGGGCGGAGGTGAGTCCAAGGTGCTGCCATTGGCGGGTAAGTGCGGCGTCGAAACGTGTTTTATTAAATTTTTGCTGCGACATATCAATCCCTTCGAGTCCGTTAACGGTAAAGACGGGCGAGCGCATAACCAGAAAGGATAAGTAAAGCCGGGGGCGAAGAAAAAAGCGACAGGGAAATGCGGATGGAGGGAAAAAAAGTGGATTTACGCGTGGCGCGCAACCTGATGCCATTCTGCGGGCGGCATAGCAACCGCCCCGACAGGATGGATTAGCAGAGTTCGAGATGGACTTCGTGTTGCTCAATCACCTTCAGCACGCTGGCAGGCGGCGTCTGATCGGTATACATGTAGTCAATCAGGCTCATATTCCCCAGGTTCACCATCGCATTACGGCCAAATTTCGAATGGTCCACCACCAACATCACGCAGCGTGAGTTTTCGATTATCGCGCGTTTGGTGCGGACTTCGTGGTAATCGAACTCCAGCAGTGAGCCATCCATATCGATGCCGCTGATGCCGAGAATGCCGTAATCGAGGCGAAACTGGGAGATGAAATCCAGCGTCGCTTCACCCATGATGCCGCCATCCCGCGTACGCACTTCGCCGCCAGCGATGATGACGCGGAAATCCGGCTTCGCCATCAGCAAAATCGCCACATTGAGGTTGTTGGTCACCACGCGCAGATTGTTGTGATTCAGCAACGCATGCGCCACCGCTTCCGGCGTAGTGCCGATATCGATAAACAACGTGGCACCATCCGGGATCTGGCTCGCCACACGCTCGGCGATGCGCGCTTTTTCCGCTGACCACATCATTTTGCGGTCCTGCCATGCGGTGTTTTCAGAGCTGGAAGGCAGCGCCGCGCCGCCGTGATGACGCTGAATTTTATTCTGATCGGCCAGATCGTTCAGGTCACGCCGAATGGTTTGCGGGCTCACCTCAAAGTGATCCACCAGCTCTTCCGTACTGACATATCCCTGGCGTCGCACCAAATCGATAATGGCGTCATGACGTTGCGTCTGCTTCACATCTCTCTCCTCGGCTCAGAGCCGTTTTCTTTTTATACCTGCTACCGACGAGCCACATTGCGCGTATCGACAAACGCCATGGCCAGGCCGACCAGCAAGCCGGTGACATGTGCAGCGTTAGCAATCGACAGCCCAAAAGCGCCGTACCAGCCAATAATCAGCCATACAATAGCGAAGCCCATCAGACCACGCTCCAGATAAATGCCACTTTCGGGATCGCGCTCGCCACGCAGCCAGCAATAACCCATCAGCGCATACACCACGCCCGATAGTCCGCCGAACAGCACACCGCTGAATTTGGCCTGCATCCAGCCGCTCAACAGCGCGGAAATGAGCATAATCACAAACAGCTTACCGCTGCCAATACGCTTTTCCACTGCGCCACCGAGATACCACCACCACATCAGATTGAACAGGATGTGCAGCAGTGAGAAGTGCAACAACGCATGGCTAAACCAGCGCCACACCTGGAAATACTGTGAGGAGTCAGCAGGCCACGCCAGCCAATCCAGCGCCACATCATCGCCAACAATCTGCATCATGATAAACACCGCCACGCAGGCGATCATGATCGTCATGGTGAGCGGACCTGCGCGTTCACGAATATTCGCCCAGATGTTGCTGCGTTCATAGCGCAAGCCACTTTCGGTACTGCCTGTGTGCCAGCTGGCGGCCTGATAGCGCGGATGATTAGGGTCGCGTACGAACTGGGCAAGTTCGTTTTCAACCATCTCCAGTCTGCCTTCATCATCCAGCATAATGACATAGTGGCTTTCGCGCTCAATTCGCAGCGTGACGCCGCGCGTTGCCATGTAATCCACAAACGCCTGCGCCATACGTGGGTTGTTGAACTGTGTGATGCGCATCGTGCGGGTTCTCCTTCCTTTGTGTGATCGTCTCAGACGCTGCCAGTATCTACCTGCGAGGGGAACACGGCGCGCCAGGCGTCAAAACCGCCATCGATGCTATACGCGGCATTGAATCCCTGCCCTAACAGGAACTGTGCTGCACCTTTGCTGCTGTTGCCGTGATAGCACATCACCAGCACCGGCAGCTCATGATTCGCCTGCGCGATAAAGTCCGCCAGATTGTCGTTCGACAGATGTAACGAGCCTATCGCGTGGCCCATGGCATAGCTTTGTGGGTCGCGAATGTCCACCAGCTGCGCGCCTTGTGCCAGGTGCTCGTTAGCCTGCTGAACCGAAATACATTCGAAGTTTTCCATGGTGTCTCTCATAAGGTCGTCACAATTAGCGCCTAGTTTAACCTGAGAATCCGTCGCGATAACCTGACAAAAGTTATGGCTATGGATTTTTTTTCCTGCAGGAATGTTAGCTATATCACGCAAAAATGTTTTTATTGAGTTAAGCGCTGGCATCAATGTTGGTTTCCGATTATTATTACGCTCGAAAACGAACATTTTAGAACTATTCCGAACATCGGAGGAGATGACGTGGAAACCAAAGACCTGATCGTGATCGGCGGCGGCATTAACGGAGCCGGCATTGCAGTGGACGCTGCAGGACGCGGACTGTCAGTGCTGATGCTGGAGGCGCGGGATTTGGCCTGTGCAACCTCCTCCAACAGCTCTAAATTAATCCACGGTGGCCTGCGCTACCTGGAACATTACGAATTCCGTCTGGTGGGCGAAGCGCTGGCTGAACGTGAAGTGCTGCTGAAAATGGCACCGCACATTGCCTTCCCAATGCGCTTCCGCTTGCCACATCGCCCGCATCTGCGTCCGGCGTGGATGATTCGCCTTGGCCTGTTTATGTACGACCGTCTGGGTAAACGCACCACTTTACCGGGCAGTAAAGGCCTGCGTTTTGGCGCGGAATCGGCCCTTAAGCCTGAGATCACGCGCGGATTCGAATATTCTGACTGCTGGGTGGATGATGCGCGTATGGTCGTGCTCAACGCGCAGGAAGTGGTGAAACAGGGCGGCGAAGTGCGCACCCGCACCCGCGTGACCCGTGCATGGCGTGAGAGTGGCCTGTGGATGGTGGAAGCGGAAGATATTGATACCGGCAAAACCTTCACGTGGCGTGCCAAAGGCCTGGTCAATGCCGCTGGACCTTGGGTAAAAGAATTCTTTGATGATGGCCTGAAGCTGAAATCGCCGTACGGTATTCGCCTGATCAAAGGCAGCCACATTGTGGTGCCGCGCGTACACCGTGAAAAGCAGGCTTATATCCTGCAGAACGAAGATAACCGTATCGTGTTTGTGATTCCGTGGATGGACGAGTTCTCTATCATCGGTACGACGGATGTGGAGTACAAAGGCGATCCGAAAGACGTGAAGATCGATGACAACGAAATCAGCTATCTGCTGAAAGTGTTTAACGGACACTTCAAACAGCAGCTGAGCAAAGATGACATCGTCTGGACTTATTCTGGTGTGCGTCCGCTGTGTGATGACGAATCGGATTCACCGCAGGCCATCACCCGTGATTACACGCTGGATGTGCATGACGACAATGGCCAGGCGCCGCTGCTGTCGGTGTTTGGCGGTAAGCTCACCACCTATCGTAAGCTGGCAGAGCACGCGCTGGAAAAACTGGCGAAGTACTATCCCAACGCCGGCCCAGCCTGGACTAAATCAGCAGTACTGCCAGGCGGTGATTTCTCTGGCACCCGTGAAGATTACGCCGCAGGTCTGCGTCGTCGTTATCCGTTTATCAGCGAAGGCATGGCGCGCCACTTTGCCCGTACCTACGGTAGCCGCACCGAAGAACTGCTGGCAGGCGCAAGCAGTCTGGCGGATCTGGGCGAGAACTTCGGTCACGAGTTTTATGAAGCTGAATTGCGCTACCTGGTGAAAAATGAATGGGTGCGCGAACTGGATGACGCAATCTGGCGTCGTACCAAACAAGGTATGTGGCTGACAGAAGCCGAGCAGGCACGCATTCGTGAGTGGCTGGCGGTCAACGGTCAGAAACCGGCGCTGTCGCTGGCTTCATAATCCAGGCCAAATAGAAAGGCCGTTATCCTGTAAGGGATAACGGCCTTTTTTATTGTGTCTGATGGTCAAAAGAGCGCGATAAATCGCGCATCATTGAACTTATAAGCCGGTATTCTCGCGAATATATTTACGCGCTTTCACCGCATATTCGAACGGATTGGCCAGCGCCGGATCCTGCTCCGCTTCCACCACCATCCAGCCTTTGTAACCGTAATCGTCGAGGATTTTGAACACCGGTTTGAAATCAATCACGCCGTCGCCCGGCACGGTGAAGGTGCCTTTCTTCACGCCATCGAGGAACGACAGTGATTTTTCACGCACTTCAGCCACCACGCTGTCACGCACATCTTTCAGGTGCACGTGGAAAATACGTGGCAGATATTTGGTCAGCACATCCAGCATCGCCTGCTGTGAGCCTTCGGAGTAGTAGATGTGGCCAGTGTCATACAGCAGGCCGACATTCTGATTGGTTGATTCCATAAAGCGATCGATTTCCGCTGGGGTCTGAATGCCGGTCCCCATGTGATGGTGCAGCGTTACGCGCATGCCCTTCTTCGCCGCGATCTCAGCCAACTCGTTGTAGCCTTCCGCTGTCAGACGCCACTCTTCATCGGTGAAGATCGGCTTCTGCTCCAGCACTGCCAGTGTGGTGCCCTGAATGCTTTTACTCTGCTCAGAGCAACCAATCACGCGCGCGCCCATGGCGTGCAGGAAGTTCATGTGCTGGGTGAACTCGTCGATGGTTTTCGCCTTGTCGCCGTTGGCGAAGAAGGTGCTGAACCAGGCATTGCAGATCTGAATACCGCGAATTTCCAGCATCGGTTTCAGCACTGCCGGATCTTTCGGATATTTGCTGCCGACTTCACTGCCGGTAAAGCCTGCCAGCGCCATTTCACTGACGGTCTGCTGGAAGGTGTTTTCGCTGCCCAGTTCTGGCATGTCATCGTTGGTCCAGCCGATTGGCGCAATCGCCAGTTTTACATTGTCTTTGTTCATTTCAATTCCCTGATTCTGAGAGAGAAGTGTTAGCGCACAGGCTCAGTTATTTGGCGTAAAAGTCTGGACGCGCTGGCATGGTCACCGGCTCGATAGCGCCGCTGTTCTGGGCTTTATGGCAGGCATCCGCCGCAACGGAGGCAGCAAAACCATCCCAGGCGGAAGGCCCGGTCAACTTGCCCGCTGTGGCGTCATTGATGAAAGCTTGCAGCTCAACGTCGTAAGCCTCGATAAAACGGTCTTTCCAGTCAGTGAGCAACGCATTGCCGAGACGCGCGTTTTTACGCATCTGAATAGATGAAGGCTCAGGCAGTTTGGCAATGCCCTCTTCGCCCACCACTTCACACTGAATGTCGTAGCCGTATGCGCAGTTCACGAAGATCTCGACATCAATACGAATGCCCTTCTGGGTTTCGAACAGCACGATTTGCGGATCTTTCAATTTGGCATGGCTCTTCGAGGTGGAACGCGGGAACACCACCTGCACCGATTTATAATCGTCTTCGGTCAACCAGCGCAGCACGTCCAGCTCGTGAATCAGGGTGTTGGTGATTGCCATATCGGTGGTGTAATTTTCCCCCACGCTCTGGTTGCGGTGCGCACAGTGCAGCATCAGCGGCTCGCCGATTTCACCGTCAGTGATCACTTTCTTCAACGCGCGATAGCCTGAATCGTACGGACGCATAAAGCCCACCTGCACCAGGCGTTTACCGTGTTTGATTTCGGCATCAACGATGCGACGGCAGCCTTCGGCGCTCATCGCCAGCGGCTTCTCGCAGAACACGGGCTTGCCAGCAGCAATGGCGGCAAGGGTGAATTCTTCGTGGGTCGGATCCCATGATGTCACCAGAATGGCATCCACCTCCGGCGAGTTAATCACCTGATGACCATCCTGATACACCTCAGCTTCGATATTCAAACGCTGCAGCGCCGCGCGGGCCCCTTCCACGTTGATATCTGAAACCGCCACCACTTTCGCGCCCTGCAACACATTGTTGCAGCGACGAATGTGATCCTGACCAATTGCACCGGTACCAATTACACCGAGTTTGAGCGTCATAATTACACCTGTAGAGTCGGATAAGTATGCCCTTCATATTTCAAGATGCAGGTGCGTTGGCTGCTCTCGTTGGCCGCCTTCCTGATTCTCGAATTATTTGGGGGACATAGGGTTAAACAAGGCCGGCGAACGCCGGCCTAAAAAGGGTGTTAGTACTTACGTGCTTGTTCGATATGCACGTTAAGTTTGTCGGCCACTTCCTGCGTGCGTTCAGACGTTGAAGTCTGAGCCACACCAACGTGCCACCAGCTGAAATATTTGTGAATCATGGTTTTTGGCAGCACTTTGATGTCGAACAGCACTGAAACGGTCTGTTTCTGCGCGTCAATCAGTGCAGCTTCCAACTGTTCCAGCGTGGTAATGCGATAGGTTTTGCAACCGTAACCGCCCGCAATCGCCGCGAAATCGACCGGAATAAAGCCGCCATCCAGCTTGCCGCCTTCCGGGTTGCGGAAACGGAACTCGGTGGTGAAGCTGTCCATGCCGTGTTCCATCTGTAGGTTGTTAATACAGCCGTTGGTCATGTTATCCAGCAGCACCACGTTGATTTTCGCGCCTTCCTGAATCGAGGTGACCAGCTCGGAGTGCAACATCATGAACGAGCCATCACCCACCATCACATAGACTTCACGCTGCGGCTGGGCCAGCTTCACGCCCAACGCGGCATTGACTTCGTAGCCCATACAGGAATAGCCGTATTCAACGTGGTACGAGTTGTAATCTTTGGTGCGCCACATGCGTTGCAGGTCGCCCGGCAGACTGCCCGCTGCCGCGACAATCACTGCATCCTTTGGGAGCTGCTCGTTTAAGGTTCCCAGCACGCTGCTCTGCGTCAGCACTGACTGCGTCAGGCGCTCAAACTCAGTAAACAGCGCTTCACGGTCAATGTGATCGGCGATTTCGGGAATAAAATCGTCGGTGTTATAAGTGGCGGCATACACACGCTGCGTCTCTTTCAGTAGCTTGCTTTGTGCCTGCTCAACCTGACCGCCCCAGTGGTTCTCAAAGCCTTTCAGTCCGCTTTCCAGTGCGGTCAAACCTTCGCGAGCATCCGCTAACAGCTGCACTGCATCGAGCTTGTAGCTGTCGAAATTGCTGACGTTGATGTTGAGGTAGCTCACTTCAGGATTCTGGAAAATCCATTTCGAAGCGGTGGTGAAATCGGTGTAGCGCGTGCCGATCCCGATCACCAGGTCGGCTTCTTTCGCCAACAGGTTAGCTGCCAGGCAGCCCGTTTCGCCGACGCCACCCACATTCAGCGGATGATCAGAAACAATGGTGCCTTTACCGGCCTGTGTTTCCGCAAACGGAATGTTAAAGCGTTCCGCGAATTTCAGCAGCGCGGCACCGGCATCGGAATATTTCAGACCGCCACCCACGATAATCAGCGGCTTGTGTTTACGCGCAATCAGCGACAGCGCATCTTCCAACTGAGCAGCTGTCGGCAGACGGCGATCCAGACGGTGCACACGTTTCTGGAAGAAATATTCCGGGAAGTCCCAGGCCTCACCCTGCACGTCTTGCGGCAGCGCGATGGTCACGGCACCGGTTTCCGCCGGATCGGTCAGCACACGCAAGGCATTAATACAGGCAGTCATCAGCTGTTCAGGACGGCTAACGCGGTCCCAGTATTTGCTCACCGCGCGGAAGGCATCATTGGTACTGATGCTGAGATCGTGGCTCTGCTCGATCTGCTGCAAAACGGGATCGGGCTGACGCGTGGCGAACACATCGCCCGGCAGCAGCAGTAAAGGAATGCGGTTCGCGGTCGCCGTAGCAGCTGCGGTGATCATGTTCGCCGCGCCCGGTCCCACTGAAGAGGTACAGGCAATAATCTGACGACGCAGCGACTGCTTGGCGAAACCAATCGCCGCATGCGCCATGCCCTGTTCATTACGACCCTGATGCACCACCAGATCGCCGCTGTCCTGCTCCAGCGCTTGCCCCAGTCCCAGCACGTTACCGTGGCCAAAAATGGCAAAAATGCCTTTCACAAATTTGGTTTCAACGCCGTCAACGTTCAGATACTGGTTATCAAGAAATTTCACCAGCGCCTGTGCCGTGGTAAGTCTGATTGTGCCCATATGCTTCTTCCTTTACATGCTGGTACCTGACGTGAGGTACAACGCGGTTCGGGTTTTCGCTGCCGTGACGGCACCCGCGGATAAGTGAAACGTGTGGCGATTATAAACAAATATTTTTTTCATTAAACGTAATTACAGAAGAAACATTTCATTTTGCGATGGAGATCAAATTCAGCGATGAAACGTTGCCAGCGAAGGCCGTTGCAGGGGAAAAAGTGAAATGACAAAATAGCATTTTAACAAGATAGCGAAATTTCATTTCACTTCAGTAGCTTCCTTTATTCACAGCCATTTTCCTGCGACCTGGCTCACAAGCCATAGCATCAGTGAAACCGATGCTAAACAGCATGCCGTGATAGCGCATTGTGCAGAGTTTTACCTCGGTCACAAAATCGCGACGGATGTTTCATTTCATATTGTATTTGGAATTTTTATTCCTCATACTGCCACCATAGCCAATCAGGCACCTTGAGAACCCGGAAGCATAGCGCTTGATGTTGGGCGTTTTCGCCCCAGTGTCTGCTTATCACAGAAGGAAACCACAGGTATGAGTACACAACAGAAGCGGCTTGATGTGATTTGTATCGGACGCATCGCCGTCGACCTCTACGGTCAGCAAATCGGATCACGTCTGGAAGATATGACCAGCTTTAATAAATATCTGGGCGGTTCTTCCGGTAACGTGGCCTATGGAACAGCCATTCAGGGCCTGAAATCAGCCATGCTGGCGCGCGTAGGGGATGAACATAACGGCCGCTTTCTGCGAGAAGAATTGCAGCGCGTGGGTTGTAACACCGATGGGCTGATCACCGATAAAAACCGCCTGACCGGCCTGGTGATCCTCGGTATTAAAGATGAGGATACCTTCCCACTGATCTTCTACCGCGACAACTGTGCCGATATGGGCCTGGTGCCGGATGACATTAAAGAGGAATTCATCACCTCTTCTCGCGCTGTCGCGGTCACCGGGACGCATCTTTCACATCCGCAAACCCGCGCGGCAGTACTGAAAGCGTTGGATATCGCCAAGCGAAATGGTCTGCGCACCGCACTGGATATCGATTATCGTCCGGTGCTGTGGGGGCTGACGTCACTGGGCGATGGCGAAACGCGTTTCGTTGAATCCGGTGAAGTCACGAAACAACTGCAGGAAGTGCTGCACTATTTCGATTTGGTGGTAGGAACGGAAGAAGAGTTCCATATTGCCGGCGGCAGTACGGATACGCTGACAGCACTGAAAAATGTGCGCCAGGCAAGTAAAGCCACGCTGGTCTGTAAACGTGGACCGCTGGGGTGCGTGGTGTTTGAAGGTGATATCCCGGACAGCTGGGAGCAGACAAAATTGCAAACCGGCGTTCGCGTTGAAGTCCTGAACGTGCTGGGTGCAGGCGATGCCTTTATGTCTGGCCTGCTGCGCGGCTGGCTGAATGATGAAAGCTGGGAACAGGCTTGCCGCTACGCCAACGCCTGTGGTGCGCTGGTGGTTTCACGCCATGGTTGCGCGCCGGCGATGCCAACCAAAGAAGAGCTGGACGATTTCCTCGGTCGCGACAAAGACGTAAAACGCCCGGATCTGGATGCGCGTCTCAACCATCTGCACCGCGTCACCACGCGTAAACAACAGTGGCCAGAACTCAATGTGTTCGCGTTCGACCATCGCAAACAGCTGGCCGATATGGCCCGTGAAGCAGGCGTCAGTGAAGATAAGATCCCACAGTTGAAACTGCTGCTGTTGCAGGCGGCGCAGGAAGCGGCCAATGAAGCAGGCTTAAATGAGAAGAGTGGGATTCTGGCGGATACCACCTACGGCCAGAAAGCACTGAACGCGATTACCGGTAAAAACTGGTGGATTGGCCGTCCGATCGAACTGCCAAGCTCGCGTCCCCTGCGTCTGGAGCACGGTAACATCGGCTCGCAACTGGTCGACTGGCCAGCAGAGCACGTGGTGAAATGCCTGGTGTTCTACCATCCGCACGACAGCGCCGAGCTGCGTAAAGAGCAGGATGAACTAGTACTTGATGTGTGGAACGGCTGTAACAAGAGCGGGCATGAGCTGCTGCTGGAACTGATTCTGCCGGAGAGCAATCCGGACCGTAATGAATCGTACTATTACGACATGCTGAGCCACTTCTATAGCCTGGGCATTCAGCCGGACTGGTGGAAACTGCCACCGCTGTCGGCAGAGAGCTGGCAGGCTATCAGCGGGTTGATCGAACAGAACGATCCCCACTGCCGCGGCATTCTGCTGCTCGGCCTTGATGCGCCGGAAGAGACGCTGAAAGCCGGTTTCGCCGCTGCAGCGCAGGCACCGTGGGTCAAAGGCTTCGCCGTCGGCCGTACCATCTTCGGTCAACCGTCACGTCAGTGGCTCAACGGCGAGCTGGATGACAAAGCGCTGATTGAAACGGTGAAAGGCAACTATCTGCGACTGATTGGTTACTGGCGCGCCGCGCGTGGCTGATTGGCGTTAAAGCAGTACCAAAGCGGCTCATTAGGGCCGCTTTTTTTATGGGCATCAGCACTGCCGCTAATCACTTCTTTTTGTGAGGCATTTCATAAACCGATGAAATAAGCGTCACGATAGCGTCAAACAAATGAAATTTTCCATCCATCTGGTACTATAGCGCTCATTATCCAGCCATATTTTCATTTTTTGACGGGCCGAAGTCATGACCAACAATCCAACCCAATTAACCTTGTTACAGGACGATATCCGTCGTCGCTATGAGACGCTGAGTAAACGCCTGAAGCAGGTGGCTCGTTATATCCTTGATAACAGCAACAGCATTGCATTCGATACCGTGGCTTCCATCGCGCAACAGGCCGATGTGCCGCCCTCCACGCTGATCCGCTTTGCCAACGCCTTTGGTTTTAGCGGTTTCAACGAAATGAAACAGGTTTTCCGTCAGCACCTGATGGAAGAAACCGTGAACTACACCGAGCGCGCCCGTCTGTTCCGCCAGACTGCCACTGATGACAGCGCCAGCTCGCCTGAAAGCCCGGTAGAAATCCTCAACGTCTTTACTATGGTGAACAGCCAGGCATTGCAGCAGTTAGCGATGCAGGTCAATCCGGACCAGCTGAACAAAGCGGTGAAGATGCTGGATGAAGCGGAGAATATCTACATCATTGGCCTGCGTCGTTCATTCAGCGTTGCGTCCTATCTGGTGTATGCGCTGCGCCATCTGGAGCGTCGTGCATTCCTGATCGACGGCCTCGGCGGCATGTTCACCGAGCAGTTGAGCATGGTGAATCCAAAAGACGTGGTAATTGCCATTAGCTACTCGCCATATGCGCGTGAAGCGGTTGAGCTGGTTGAGTTGGGTGCCAAGCGCGGCGCACATCTGATTGCTATTACCGACAGCCAGGTGAGCCCACTAGCCGCCTTCAGCGATGTGTGCTTTGTGGTGCGCGAAGCGCAGGTGGATGGCTTCCGTTCGCAGGTTGCCTCCCTCTGCCTGGCACAGACGCTGGCGGTTTCATTAGCGCTCAATAATACCGGCACCGGCGAATAACTTCGCCAGATGTTGTACATCAAAAAGGGCAGCCATTTGGCTGCCCTTTTTACATTTGTCATTCATATCTTGCGGTGTGCTGCCAGGTGCACATCACTGTGCACCCAACGACAAGCGTATCGCTAGTCGGTAGCGTCGCCATTATGGCGACCTGCGACTTTATTTGCTGCGCGGGTACTTATCGCTGTTCACCCAGGCGTGATCTTTCTCCCAGGTAAACTTCCACAAACGCACCGGACCTGCCATCACGTTCAGATAGTAGTTATCGTAACCCGCGATGGTCGCCACCGGATGATAGCCACGCGGAACAGTCACCACATCGCGGTTATACGGCGCCATGCACTCGTCGAGTGAACGGTCGTCGGTATATACGCGCTGCATGGCGAAGCCTGGTTCTGGATCGAAACGGTGATAGTAGGTCTCTTCCAGATAGGTTTCGTCCGGACTGGTTTTCTGGTCGTGCTTATGGCTCGGGTACGAACTGGTCGCACCCTCGTCGGTATACACTTCCACCACCAGCAGGCTGTCGGCTTCTTCATTGTCCGGCAGAATGTTGTGCACCAGACGCTGGTTGCGTCCTTTACCACGCTGCTCCACACCCACATCTTCCGGCGCAATCAGGCGCGCAGGCAAGTTGCCACTGCTGGGTGCATTACACACCGCCAGCTCCAGATCGCTATCGGCGTAGACTTCTACTTCATCATCGTGCGGCACATACACCGAGTACGGTGGAATACGCTCGAACGGTGACAGGCGCTTACCCAGGTTCGGGAACTCCGCGTTGCGGGTTTTTACCGAGGCAAACCCCGCCACCAGCACCAGACACAGTTCTTTATCGCCGCTGCTGAGCTTCAGGCTCTGGCCCTTCTTCAGCAGGTAGGCATCAAAGCCGACGTACTCCCAGCCCGCACTTTCTGGCGTGACGTGCTGGATACGACCATTACTGTCTGGCTGCTGCGCTTTCGAAATCAAAGACATCATCGATCTCCTAAGTTAAGCGAGATTAGCCCAGCGTTGGCATGCTGAACTCTGAAACAGTCTGCTGACCGCTCGGCCAGCGCACGGTGGCGGTTTTCATGCGGGTGTAGAAACGCACACCGTCTGGACCGTGCACGTTCAGCGCACCAAACACCGAACGCTTCCAGCCACCGAAGCTGTGGAACGCCATTGGCACTGGCACCGGCACGTTAACACCCACCATGCCCGCTTCCACGTTCTGCACAAACTCACGCGCGGTGTGGCCGTTGCTGGTGAAGATGGCACTGCCGTTACCGAATTCATGGCTGTTGACCAGCTTCAGTGCACTGTCAAAATCAGTAGAACGCATGATGCTCAATACCGGTCCGAAGATCTCTTCACGCCAGATCACCATGTCCGGGGTCACGTTATCAAACAGGGTGCCGCCCACGTAATAACCCTCTTCATGGCCTGCGACTTTTACGCCACGACCATCTACCACCAGTTTTGCGCCCTCGGCTTCACCTTTGTCGATGTAGCCCAGCACTTTCTTCTGATGCGCGGCAGAAACCACCGGGCCCATTTCGTTCTCTTCAGCACCTTTTTGGATACCGGGGCCGATGCGCAGCGCTTTGATCAGCGGCGTCAGACGCGCAATCAGTTTGTCAGCAGTATCATTGCCCACTGCAACAACCACAGGCAGCGCCATGCAACGCTCACCGGCAGAACCAAACGCGCCGCCCATGATGGCATTCACGGTGGCATCCAGATCGGCATCTGGCATTACGATGGCGTGGTTTTTCGCCGCACCAAACGCCTGTACACGTTTGCCGTGGGCGCTGGCGGTTTTGTAGATATGCTCGGCCACGCCGGAAGAACCGACGAAGCTCACTGCCGCAATACGCGGATCTTTGTACAGCTGCTCAGCATCTTCGTTAGAGGAGTGCACCACGTTGAACACGCCATCCGGCAGTCCCGCTTCTTTCAGCAGTTCAGCCATACGCACAGAGGCTGATGGATCCAGCGCCGGTGGCTTCAGGATAAAGGTGTTACCGCACGCCAGGGCGATAGGGAACATCCACAGTGGCACCATCGCCGGGAAGTTGAATGGCGTGATACCCGCCACCACGCCAACCGGCTGCATCAGCGAGTAGCTATCCACGCCGGTGCCGACGCTTGGTGAGTTTTCACCTTTGATCAGATGCGGGATTCCGCAGGCAAACTCGATCACTTCGATACCGCGCGTCAGCTCACCCAACGCATCCGACCACACTTTACCGTGCTCAGACACGATCAGCGCAGCCAGTTCGTCACGGTGTTTTTCCATCAGTGCTTTGAAGTTGAACATCACACGGGCACGACGCAGCGGCGCTGTTTTCGACCATTCAGGGAACGCGGCATGGGCGATTTCGATCGCTTTTTCCACTTCAGCAGCGGTGCTCTGCGTGAGTTCACGCGCGACCTTGCCGGTGGCTGGATCGTATACCGGGATGGTTTCATTGCTGGCGCTGTGGGTAATCTTGCCGCCGATAAAGTTTCCTACGATAGTCATGTCGTTGCCTCTTTGATGTGAAGTTCCCTGCAGGCAGTCGGTTATCACTGCAACGCCACCTGACCAGGCAATACGAAAAGCGTGCTATGAAGCTATTACAATGAAATAAATTTTTCAAATACTTCTTTTTGGAAAATTTCCTTTTAGCGGCATGGATCGCATTTTTCCCGCCTTCCCTGCAGCAAGGCCGCAAACCTCGCTCGATCGGCGCCCTGCCTCTCTTGCCGACACGCAATCATAACCCTCTGTGACCACACAATTTCCACTGAGATCACGCCAGCATGATGTTACGCGAAACGAAATATGAAATTTTTGCGAGGAAGATCCAATATCTGATATTTCATAATTCACTAACAATGAAATAAATGTTTTCTTTGCAGCATCTGAACCGTATCCTATTACAGGAGCCACACATGGCCATCGATCCAACCCGTTTCTGTATCAACCGTAAAATTGCGCCCGCGCTCTCTCTTGAAGCTTTTTTCCAGTTAGTTCAGCGACTGGGTTTGAGTAAAGTGGAACTGCGTAACGATATGCCGGGCGGCAAGGTCACCGATGGTCTGAGCGCATCGCAGCTGCGATCGCTGGCGGATAAGTATCACATCGAGATCGAGACCATTAACGCGCTCTATCCGTTTAACCGCCCTGATGACGCGCTGTTGAGCAAAGCCGAAGCGATGTTGCAAGAAGCGAAAGCCATTGGAGCCAAAGCGCTGGTGATGTGCCCATTGAACGAGGGTATTGCCATCGCACCAGAGAAAACGCTGGAGGCGTTGCAGATCCTGGCATCGCGCTTCGCTGAATACGGTATTCAGGGGCTGGTTGAGCCACTGGGCTTCCCGGTGAGTTCACTGCGCTCTGCGGTGCAGACGCAAAAGCTGATTAAGCAGGCGGGCGTGCCGTTTAAATTGCTGTTGGATACCTTCCATCATCACCTTTACGAGAACGCCGAGCAGGAGTTCCCGCAGGAGATTGAGGTGAACCAGATTGGCTTAGTGCATCTCTCAGGCGTGGAAGATACCCGCCCAACGGCGGCACTGACGGATGAAGAGCGCATTATGCTGAGCGACCGCGATGTGCTGAACAGCGTGGCGCAAGTGAAGCGTCTGGAGATGCTGGGCTATAAGGGCATTTACGCCTTTGAGCCATTCTCCTCGGAGCTGGAGAAGTGGGGCGCGAAAGAGATTGAGCGCGAGATTCGCCAGAGTATTGAGTTGCTGCAAGCCTGATTTATAACGGCGACCGAGGGTGTGTGCCGCCGTTTCCCCTACCCTTATCTGTGTCCATAACAAGACACACTTTGTTAGTGTTGGCCTCGGTCGGAGGCCCTTTTTTCCATCCTCGTCATATTTTACGTCATAGCTGCGTTGGCCGCGTTTGTGCGCCCCAGTCACTTACGGACGTAAGCTCCTGAGGACTTACAAACTTGCCGCCTTGCTCTGACGTAAACTATTTAGAGGATGCCTGAGCGGTTTAACAACGTTTGCTCTCACCCTAATTACTGACGGACGTAAGCTTCTGGGGACTTACAAACTTGCCGCCTTGCTCTGACGTAAACTATTTAGAGGATGCCTGAGCGATTGAAGACCCTGTTTAGATGCGCCTGAGCGATTGGGATGAATGATGTGAGGGTGCTTTATTCATAGAAGTCAGGCATTTTCTTTGATTTCCACAGCCGCTTCTTGTGGCTGCCGCTTCATCATGCGTAGCGTGCAGAACAGCGCCAGACATACCAGCAGCGCGGTGAGCAGATAGACCAGCGACACCCCGGCGTAACTCATGATAAAACCCGCAATCGGTCCGGTGATACCTAGCGACAAATCCATAAACGCCGTGTAGGTCGCCAGCGCGCTGCCCTGATTCTGCTGGGGCACCACTTTCACCGCCACCACACCAATCGCCGGGAACACCAGCGAGAAACCTGCACCGGTCAGAAACGCCCCCATTTTCGCCATCCACGGATCGAACGATCCCGCCACCAGAAACAATCCGACCGCTTCAACGGCAAAACAGATGCTGGCGACGCGCAAGCCACCGAGCTTATTAATCGCGTTGGGGAACAGCAGACGCGTACCGACAAAGGCGGCGCTGAACATCGTTAAGGCAAAGGCGGCACCATCCCAGCCCTTATCCTGATAGAACAGGGTGATAAAGGTAGCGATCACGCCAAAACCTGCCGATCCCATCGCCAGAATCAGGCCGAAGCCGTAGATTTTGCCCAGCACATCGCGGAACGGCAGCGGTTTGGCTTTGCTGCCTTTCACTGGCGCACGCGGCAGTGCCAGCGCAATCGCCAGCACGCAGATGGCAATGATGATGCCCGAAAGCAGCAGTAAACCGCCGCTGCGGAAAATCACCACACCGAGCGGCGCACCGATCGCCATCGCGCCGTAGGTGACAATACCGTTCCAGGAAATCACCCGGCCAATATGCAGCGACCCAACGCGCGCCACACCCCACAGTGACGTGCCGGTGCCCGAGAAACTTTGCCCCACGCCCAGTATCACGCGCCCCAGACACAGCAAAATCAGACTGAGCACGCCCTGCCCTTCAGTCAGTGCCGAGAGCAAAATACAGATGCCGCTGATCAGGCAACCCACCAGCCCCAGCACCACCACTTTCTTTGGCCCCCACATGTCTGCATAGCGACCCGCATGCGGACGGCTTAATAGCGTGGCGATGTACTGCAGGCTGATCACGACCCCAGCCCAAAAGGCGCTGTAGCCCAATCCGTCATGGACAAAGCCCGGCAGCACCGCCAACGGCAGGCCAATCGTGAGATAGCTGGCGAAGTTGAACTTCACAATGGAGAGGATCAGAAGATTCAGGCGAAGTCGGCCGTGTTCAGGGGCCGCGGCAGGCTGGTCAGGCATGAGTGATTGCGCTCGTGGGTGACTAAATATTTGTATAGAAGGCTAACTATACGCCTTTTCCTGCGTACTGCATCCGGTGATCGCCCTAATTTGTGGTCATCATTTCGTCATATCGCCCACTTACACTCGCGCCCATCAAATCCCAAAGAGGATACACAATCTGATGCTGCTCCTGATTTGCTGTCAGGCGCGCGTGCCACAGTGCCACTCCTTTGCCGGAGGTGGCCAGTGACGCATGCCGTGCCTATCGAACTGAAAAATCTCAGATGGTCAGTGAACAATCTGACGATTCTGCACGATCTGTCCCTGACGATTCCCGCAGGCGAAATCCTTGCGCTACTCGGCCCGAGCGGCTGTGGCAAAAGCACGCTGCTGAAACTACTGGCGGGCCTGCTGCAACCCACGGCAGGCGAGTTGTGGATTGGCGATCGCTGCGCTGCCTCCGCGCGTCATTGCGATGCGCCGGAGATGCGCAACCTCGGCATGGTTTTCCAGGATTACGCTCTATGGCCGCACATGACCGTTGCACAAAACGTGGCGTTTCCGCTGCGCATGCGCGGTGTGAAAAAAGCGGCTGCACGTGAACAGGCCGATGCGGCGCTGGCGCAGGTCGGCCTGGCTGATTTTGGCGATCGCAAACCGGCGTTGCTCTCTGGCGGACAGCAGCAGCGCGTCGCCCTCGCCCGCGCTTTGGTCGCTAAACCGGCTATTTTGTTGTTCGACGAACCGCTCTCCAATCTTGACCGCGACCTGCGTGAAACCCTGGTGCACACCATGGCGGATTTACTGCGCAGCGCGGGCATTACCGCTGTTTATGTCACGCATGACCGCGAGGAAGCCAACACGCTCGCCGACCGCATTATTCACCTGGCACAGGGCCAGATTGTTTCCGTTACTCACCTCTCAGGGGACCGCAATGCCATCTCTCAAGTCAGTTAAAACAGGAGCCATCAGCGCGATGATTTTGACCTCCGCTATGATGATCAACGATGCCCAGGCACTGACGGTGTACACCGCCGGTCCGGGTTCGCTATCAAAAAGTCTGGCCACCGGATTCGAAAAGCAAACCGGTATTAAAGTGAATATCTTCCAGGCCACCACCGGCAAAGTGATGGCGCGTCTGGAAGCCGAACAGGCTAATCCGCAAGCCGATGTGCTGATCTCTGCCTCATGGGATACCGCTGAAGATCTGCAACATCGTGGCTGGCTGTTGCCGTACGAAAGCGCCAATGCCGCTAAAGTGCCGGATCAGTTCAAAACGGCCAACTACGTGGCACAGGGCATTTCCGCGCTCGGCATCGTGTGGAACACCAAGAGCGGCACGCCAGAGCCAAAAACCTGGCAGGATCTGACTGCACCCGCGTTTAAAGACAAAGTCACCACCCCCGATCCGGTACTCTCTGGTGCTTCACTCGATCTGCTGATTGGCCTGCAAAACAGCGAGGGTGAAAAAGCCTGGCAGCTGTTTGACCAGTTAAAAGCCAACGGCATGGTGATGAGCGGCCCGAATGCCCAGGCGGTGACGCCAGTATTGCAGGGTGCGAAAGCGGCGGTGTTTGGTGCAGTGGATTACGTCACCTATAACAACATTGCGCAGGGTGAAAGCGTCAAAGTGATCTTCCCGGAAAACGGCACCGTGGTGGCCCCGCGCCCGATGATGATTCTGAAAAGCAGCCAACATGCCGATGATGCGAAGAAGTTCGTCGATTATGTGCTGTCGGATGAAGGCCAGGAGCAGGTCGCGAAGGCCTGGTTGATGCCGGCGCGTACCGATATCAAAGCCCAGCGTCCGCTGTTCACCGAGATCAAACTGCTGCCCGCCAATAGCGATGGCAGCAGCGAGCGCTCGGCGGTGCTGAAGCGCTTTGGCGCCCTGTTCGGGCAGTAAATGATGTCGCGTGCCCTGAATGGATTGATTCTGCTGGCGCTGATGCTGCTGGTGGCACTGCCGCTGCTGTTTATCGTGCTACAGGCACTGTTTCCACAGCTTGGCGAGGGGAACTGGAGTGGGGCTTTCAGCGCGTTACCGGCGCTGTTTGAAGATCCCCAGCTGGTTCCGATGTGGCTGGGCACGCTGAAAATCGGCGGCGGCGTGGCGCTGTGCAGTTTGCTGCTGGGCTTACCGCTCGGCGCACTGCGCGGCCTGTTCCGTCTGCCGGGGGCGGCAATGTGGGATCTGCTGTTTCTGATCCCCTTCCTCACCCCGCCCTATATCGTGGCGCTGTCATGGACGCTGGCACTGCAACGCAACGGCTATCTGCAACAACTCACTGGCTTCAACCTTGATAGCCTGCTGTTTAGCAGCACCGGCATGACGCTGGTGATGACGCTGAATATCTTCCCGGTGGTCTACTTTGCGGTATCGCGTTCATTGATGGCGAGCGGTCAACGCCTCGCCTGGGTGGCGCGCGTGCACGGCGCATCAGCCTGGCGCGCTTTTGCCCAGATCACATTGCCGCTGACACTGCCAGCGTTAGCCGGTGGCGTGCTGCTGGCATTCACGCTGGCGATTGAAGAGTACGGCGTGCCTGCGGCGCTCGGCACTCAGGCGCATCTGACGTTGATGACGGTCGGTATCGAAACCAAACTGGCGGACTGGCCAATCGATTTACCGGGCGCGGCATCGCTCTCGTTGATGCTGAGCCTGGTGGCGCTCACCGCCTGGTTCCTGCAACGCAAACTGACCGGCAGCAGCGATGTCACGGCCGTTAACGGCAAACCGGTGGTGCAGGAGCTTGCCGAGGGCGGGCGCTGGCTGCCGCTGATGTTGCTGCCGTTTATCCTCACCGTTTTACTCGCCGTGGTACTGCCGCTGGGCGCAATGACGCTGAGTGGATTACTGAATACCCTTTCCGGCGGCCTGCATCTGGATAACCTGACGCTGCGCCACTTCGGCGCGCTGTTCAGTCAGCAAGGGGATGCGTTAGCGGCCTTCTCCACCAGCATTGGGCTGGCGCTGGGCGCAGCACTGCTTACTGGGCTGCTCGGTTTCCTGATTGCCTGGCGCGTGTCAGAAGGAAAAACGCGCCTGCTGGCGATGATGGATGGCCTGGCGTTGCTGCCTGCCGCCATGCCCGGCGTGGTGGTCGGCGTCGGTTTGATTCTGCTGTGGAACCGCGGCTTCTGGCCGGTTTCCCCTTACAACACAATGTTTATTCTGCTGCTTTCCTACAGCTGCCTGCTGCTGCCGTGGCCGGTACGCTATGTCAGCAGTGCGCTGCGCCAACTGGCCCCCACGCTGGAACCGGCGGCGCGCGTGCACGGCGCGTCACGCTTACAGGCGCTGCGCCTGATCGTCCTGCCGCTGGTCGCACCGAGTCTGCTGGCCGCGATGATGATGGTGTTTGCCGTGGCATCGCGCGAACTGGTGACCTCGCTGCTGCTGGCACCCGCCGGGACGCAAACCGTGGCGATTTTTATCTGGCGTCAGTTCGAGCAAGGTTCCGTGGGGCAAGGGATGGCGATGGCCACCGTGACACTGCTTGCCAGCCTCACCCTGATGCTGGGCGCCACAGCGCTAATGCAACGTCAGGGGAAATAAAACACTGACGTTTCGCTTATTCCTAAATAAACAATCACTTACTTTCATTCAACTACACTCTCCTGAGCCATTGATGACTCAGGAGAGTAAATGAACAACCTGCCCCAGGAAAAAATTGGCCAGAACATGCTGGTCAAAATGGCGATGCTGGTGATTATTCTGGCGGGCATCCGTGCTGCGTCAGAAATTCTGGTGCCCTTCCTGCTCGCCAGCTTTCTGGCGATTGTGCTTAATCCACTGGTCACCCTGCTGATGCGTCGAGGCGTGCCACGTGGTCTGGCCATCACTGCGGTGATCAGCGTGATATTTATCGTCATCCTGTTGTTGGTTGGCGTGATGGCCAGTTCGGCCAGTGACTTCAGCGACACCTATCCGCAAATCCGCAGCATGCTGGAACAAAAGCTCGGCGTGGTGCAGCACTTTGCCGCTCGCTTTCATATCAATGTCTCAACGGAAGCCTTAGCTGCCCGGCTCGACCCGAATGTGATGATGGATCTGGCCACCACGCTGCTGAAACAGTTTTCCGGTGCCATGACCAACGTGCTGCTGCTGATCCTCACCGTGGTGTTTATGCTGTTCGAAGTGCGCCATCTGCCCTACAAAATGCGCAACGCGATGATCAATCCGCAAATCCGCATTGCGGGGTTACACCGCGCATTCAAAGGCGTGACCCACTACCTGGCGCTAAAGACCCTGGTCAGCGTCATCACCGGGCTCGCGGTATGGCTGGTGCTGGAATTGATCGGCGTGAAATTCGCGCTGTTCTGGGGCGTGGTGGCGTTTATCCTCAACTTCGTGCCCAATATCGGCCCCATCATCGCCGGCATCCCGCCGTTTATTCAGGCTCTGGTGTTAAATGGCGTCTACGATGCGCTGTTCGTGGTCGCGCTGTTCAGTGCGATTCATATGGTGTTTGGCAATATGCTGGAGCCAAAGCTGATGGGGCGCGGATTGGGGCTCTCGACGCTGGTGGTGTTTCTGTCGCTGATATTCTGGGGCTGGCTGTTGGGGCCGGTGGGCATGCTGCTGTCAGTACCACTGACCAGCGTCACTAAGATATTGATGGAGACCACGCCGGGTGGCAGCCGACTGGCGATAATGTTAGGCAATGGGCGGCCGGGATCGCGTCCGCGTTAATAGCCAGGGGTTTGCGCCGCTACAGCATGTGCACATCAGCGTCGCGGCGAGAGGCTTCGCGCAGGTTGATGTGCACATAAGTGTAACGGCGCGATTATTGCGCAGGATTGGCGATTATTGCGTAAAGACGCTGTTATCCGTAATCGCCTGCACATCGACTTTGTTCGGCAAAATCTTCAGCTCGCTAAACAGATTTGACACCTTCTGCACTTTCGCCACATCTTCTGCCGTTACACCCCGAACGCCGTGTGAAATGCGCGGCGTAATCTTCTGCGCATCTTCCGGCGAGAGACGTGTTAACTGGGCATAGACTGCGTTGTACTGCTGCGGGTGCTCCAGTGCCCATTCGCGGGCTTTGGCTAAACGATGGGTGAAATCGACAATCGCCGCCCGCTTAGCGGGATCGTCCAGCGAACTCTGCGTGGCAGTGACAAACGACAGTGCCGTGGTTAACCCTTTGCCATCGCGCAGCAGGCGTGCACCGTGCTGTTCAGCAATCCCCAGATAGGGATCAAACGTGGCCCAGGCGGCAATCTGCCCGGAATTAAACGCTGCACTGGCATCGGTTGGCAAAACAAACCGCACCGGCACCGTATCGCGTTTGACCTGCGCTTCTTCCAGCGCTTCATACAACAGATGCTGCGAAATGCTGCCGCGCGCCGATGACACCACCACTTCTTTTCCGGCCAGATCTTTTACGCTGTGGATTGGCGAATCCGCCGGAACGATCAATCCGTTCGAACCGGCATCGCCGACGTTGGTGGCGATGATCTTCAACGGTACGCCACCGGACGCCGCCATCAATACCGGCAAATCTCCGGCGTAGGAGGTATCGACCGCCCCCGCACGCTGTGCTTCAAACAGCGGTGCCGCCCCCTGGAAATTCGCCCAGCGATATTGATAGGGCGCATCTTTCATGACATCGGCGGCCTCAATCAGCGAACGCAAATTGCGCGCCTGATCGCCCAGCACCAGAGTGACTTTGCTCAAATCAGGTGCCGCCTGACTACTAAACGCCGCGCACAGCAACAGCGTCGAAACTACCGGTTTCAGCCATTTCATAAGGGATTCTCAGAGTGCGTTGCGGTTGAGCTGGCGGATGTAGGCATCCCAGTGCAGCTGATATTTGTGGTTACGGATGCTGTTGTCGAAGGCTTGCGCCGCTTTCTCGGATACCTCATCAGGCAGGATGATCAAATCGGCACCGCCCGACTGAGCCGCTAGTTGCGCCTGGCAAGCACGCTCCAGGTAGTAAAGGTTATAGAACGCTTCTTCAATACTGCCGCCGCAGGTCAGCAGGCCGTGATTGCGCAGGATTAGCGCATTAAGATCGCCGAGATCGGCCACAATGCGTTGCTGCTCATCAAGATCCAGCGCAATGCCTTCGTAATCGTGATAGCCAAGACGATGGTGGAAGCGCGTGCTGTGCTGCGAAATCATCAGCAACCCGTTGCGCTGCGCAGAGACACCAATGCCCGCCGCCGTATGCGTATGCAGCACGGCATGCGCATCCGGACGTGCACGGTGAATTGCGCTGTGAATCACAAATCCCGCGTGGTTAATCCCCAGCCCCGTCGGGTCATCAATGATGTTTCCGTCGATATCAATTTTCACCAGCGTCTCCGCCGAGATTTCATCGAAGGTTTGACCGAAAGCGTTAATCAGAAAATGGGGCTGATCGCCCGGCACACGCAGAGAAAAGTGGGTGTAGATATGGTCGGTCCAGCGCAGCCTGGCCGCCAGGTGATAGGCCTGCGCCAGCTTCACACGCGCCTGCCATTCGCCTTCGCTGATGCGTTGGCGCAGGGAAGCCACATCCAGGGTTTCAGTGCTCATTTTCGCTCCTCATTTCAGGTCAATATGCTTTCCCATCATCGTGGCACAGCGCTTTTCCCGCTGGGAAATGCCAATAACGGCAAAACATTGTCAATTAACGCAAAGCGACGCCGATATTTGACCTGAGTCAGCCCAGAGCAAAATCAAAACGCTAATATGCACGGCCCCTGGAAGTGTTATGCTGCTGACGCCGCAGCTTAGCCCTCATCTGCTGCTTAAAATGACCGAGGAAAGTCAGGTGCCACCGCAAAGAAAAAATCGCGATTTTGGCTGGCTGTTAATTGTCTGTGCCGGGTTATTACCACTGGTACTGGGCATCCTTTGTACGGCCATTGAAGCGCGGCACACGGTGAGCCAGCAGCAGATCTCCACCGCTGACTCCTTACTCACTCAAGCCGAAAAAATGAGTGATAACGCCTGGGATATGATCACCCAGCTGCGTCAGTACCATTATCAGCCTTGTGCGAAGATCGAGGATCAACTGCAGCGCGCTGGCACCCTCAACGCCTATTTCCGTTCCGTCGGTCTGCTGAGTGGCGAGAACATCAGCTGCTCATCAGCGTTTGGTTTGGTGCATGGCACCCTGACCCAGATGATGATGCAACCACCGCCGATCACGGGTAAAGCCTGGTGGAGCCTCTCCATTCGTGGCACTTACGGCGTGCCCAATCGGCCCGCCGTGGTGTTTGTGCGTCAACTGCCAGATAGCACCGGCTTCTGGGCGGTGATTGATGGTCAGTATCTGATGGAC
This sequence comes from Pantoea sp. GL120224-02, assembly GCF_900215395.1. Classification (NCBI taxonomy): domain Bacteria; kingdom Pseudomonadati; phylum Pseudomonadota; class Gammaproteobacteria; order Enterobacterales; family Erwiniaceae; genus Pantoea; species Pantoea sp. GL120224-02. Next base: position 45,938 of record NZ_OBEC01000013.1, read on the forward strand.
TTTATGCACGCGATTGGCGAATCGCGTGGCTATCAGATGAGCATGCGCTTTAGCGGCGGTGCACCCATTACCAGCGGCCCGGCCGATATCGAACCCGAACTGTATCTGAAAAGTGAGCCTTATCAGGCCGAATCCGGCCGCTACCCCATTAGCGTGAATGTCACCGTGCCTGCCTCCGAGTTGCTGAAAGCCTGGCGTCAGGCGCTGTTTATCTTCCTGCCGATGGCGGCGATTTTTTCTATCCTGCTGATGGTATTGACCGCCAACTGGCTGCGCCGCCGCATTTCGTGGGCCGATGAAATCCGCCGCGCGATGCGAAGCCGTCAATTCTCGGTCCATTACCAGCCGGTTTACAGCACGGAAATCGAGCGCTGCAAAGGCGCGGAAGCCCTGTTGCGCTGGCAATTGCCGAATGGTGAGATGATTCGTCCGGATATCTTTATCAGCCACGCCGAATCTGAAGGGATCATTGTGCAGCTGACCCAGCATTTGCTGGATCTGATGGCGGAAGATATTCAGGGCTGGCAGGTTGAGCCCGGTTTCCATATTGGCCTGAACGTGGCAGCAGAACACTTGCAACATGCCGATTTCGTGCAGGACATTCAGCGCTTTGCCCGCCGCATTAAAGACAAGCAGATGGTGGTGACGCTGGAGCTCACTGAGCGCAGCCTGATTGATGACGGCGAACTGGTGGCGCGTAAACTCCGCTACCTGCAGTCACACGGCATGAAAGTGGCGATTGATGACTTTGGTACCGGCCACTGCTCACTCTCTTATCTGCTGACCTTCCCGCTGGATTACCTGAAAATCGATCGCGGCTTTATTAACGCCATTGAAGGTCTGGAGGTAGAAACGCCGGTGCTGGATGCCATCATAAATCTGTGCCACAAACTCAAGCTGGATGTGCTCGGTGAAGGTGTGGAGACCTCGTTGCAGTTCGACTACCTGAAGCAACGTGGCGTTGTCTACATTCAGGGCTACTATTATGCCCGTCCGATGGATAATGACCGGTTTCGCGCCTGGCTCAATGAGCAAGGGCGTCAGCCACTTCTCGTTGAGGAATCCCATGAGCCTGAATTGCGTCATTCTTGATGATTACCAAAACGTTGCCCTGTCGCTGGCCGATTGGGCATCGCTGCAACCAACCGTACACACCACCGCACTAACCCAGCATTTTGACAATGAAGATGAGCGGGTGCGCCATATCGAACACGCCGATATCCTCGTTGTTATGCGCGAGCGCACACCACTCACGGCCGAACTGATTGGTCGCTTGCCTAACCTGAAACTGGTGGTCACCTCCGGCATGCGTAATGCCTCGATTGATCTGCACGCCTGTGCCGAGCGCTATATCGCCGTGTGCGGCACCGCCAGCAGCAGCGCTGCACCGATGGAGCTCACCTGGGGTTTGCTGATTGGGCTGGCACGCCACATCAGGTTAGAAAATCAGGCAATGCGCAATAACGGGCCGTGGCAGCAAACGCTGGGGCTCGGTTTGCAGGGCAAAACGTTGGGCTTAGTGGGGCTGGGTAAAATCGGTGGCGAGATGGCCAAAGTGGCGCAGGCCTTTGGGATGCGCGTTTGCGCATGGAGTCAAAATCTCACCGACTCACGCGCGACCGAATGTGGCGCAGAACGGATGCCTTCGCTGCACGCCTTGATGCAAGCGAGCGATTTTGTCTCGGTGCACCTGGTGCTCAGCGAGCGCTCGCGCCACGTGATTGACCACGCTGCACTGGCGCAGATGAAGCCAGGCGCGCTGTTGATCAACACCTCACGCGCCGCACTTGTCGACCAGCAAGCGATGATTGCCGCGCTGCAATCCGGTCAATTGGCTGGCGCCGGAATCGATGTGTTCGAACAGGAACCGCTATCTGCTGACCACCCGTTGCGCCATCTGCCCAATGTGCTGGCCACGCCGCACCTTGGCTATGTCGCCGACAGCAATTACCGCACCTACTTCACGCAGGCAGTGGAAGATATTCAGGGATGGATAAGCGGCGCACCACTGCGATCGCTACTCTGAGCGACGGCGTTTTTCGGCGATACGCAGCGCCACTTCCAGTGTGTCATCCGCCAGCGTGACTGGCGGGCGCTGGCCATTCAGGCGCTGGTTAATACGTTCTAAGGTCGGCGTCAGCTGTCCCACCAACTGCTGATACTCATCAAGCTGGGTAATGGGTTGATTACGCGCGATGCTGGTTTGCGTCAGGCGTTGCAGCTGCCGCAAACTCTCGGCCGCCTGGCTGGTGAGCAATCCCGCCTGCCGCCAGGTTTTCAGGCGTTTCAGCAGTTCATCAGGTTGTTGGGCCAGTAATGCCAATTGGGCATCGGCACGTTCACCGCAGTCAATCCAGCCAATCGGTGCCACAGGATCGGTGAACGTTCGCCGTGCATCAGGCGCATAATTGATAAGATTCCTTTCTACACTGTCAATTTGCGACAGCCAGGGATTCTCAAACAATCGGGCGTTTTTTCTCGACATGAACACTCCACCTGAGCCAGGCGGCAGAGTATTACCGAATGATGACAGGCTGGCAAGCAAAGCTTACCGCTTCGCTTAATGATAAGAATTTCTTATTTATTTGCGCAACAATCAGGTATAGCAATCAAGCCGCCACTTGTCAGAACAATGGATTAATCAATCAGCGATGCGCAGTTGATATCGCTGATAATCATCAAAATTTTCTCCGCGTTTTTTTCAGAAAAAAAATAAATGACACCCTTTGCCACCTTTTTGATGCATTCCTGGCTGAAACGCACGCATTACGCGGCCTGACGCGCGATAACCAGGATTTTATAAGCTGCGTTTCCCCCCTCATTCAGCCAGAGTTTTAGCCAAAAAATAGCCAGTTGCTGGCTGAAACATGACAAATATCACACAAAATCGGTATACTCTGTCGCGGGACGTAATCATTTCGCCCCTAATTATTACCGTTGCTACGCCGGATAAATCCCTCTTTCACGGCTATGCTTAAATCTTCTCAACGCCGTGGACTGGCCACAAAATGTAGTCTGCAGCGTTGAGGATTTTTCGAATTCCAATACAGGGTTACAACATGAAACTACGTAGGAAGCGTGTAAAACCTATCGGGCTGGATGACGTCACGATTATCGATGACGCCCGTTTACGTAAAGCCATTACCGCTGCGTCTCTGGGCAACGCGATGGAGTGGTTTGATTTCGGTGTTTATGGCTTTGTGGCGTATGCGCTGGGTAAGGTGTTCTTCCCGGATGCGTCGCCAAGCGTGCAGATGATTGCTGCACTGGGTACCTTCTCGGTTCCCTTCCTGATTCGTCCATTAGGCGGTCTGTTCTTTGGTATGCTCGGCGACAAATACGGTCGTCAGAAAATCCTCTCTATCACCATTGTCATCATGTCGATCAGTACCTTCTGTATCGGCCTGATCCCCTCTTATGCCACCATCGGCATCTGGGCACCGATTCTGCTGCTGCTGGCGAAAATGGCGCAGGGCTTCTCGGTGGGCGGTGAATATACCGGTGCCTCGATCTTTGTCGCGGAATATTCGCCGGACCGTAAGCGTGGCTTTATGGGCAGCTGGCTCGACTTCGGCTCCATAGCCGGCTTCGTGCTGGGTGCGGGCGTCGTGGTGCTGATTTCCACCGTCATCGGTGAAGCGAAATTCCTGGAGTGGGGCTGGCGTCTGCCGTTCTTCCTCGCGCTACCGTTAGGGATCATCGGTCTGTATCTGCGTCACGCGCTGGAAGAGACACCGGCGTTCCAGCAGCACGTTGATAAGCTGGAACAAGGCGATCGTGAAGGTCTGCGTGACGGCCCGAAAGTATCCTTCAAAGAGATCGCCACCAAGCACTGGAAAAGTCTGCTGGCCTGTATCGGTCTGGTGATTGCCACCAACGTGACCTACTACATGTTGCTGACCTACATGCCGAGCTACCTGTCGCATAACCTGCACTACTCGGAAGATCACGGCGTGCTGATCATTATCGCCATCATGATGGGTATGCTGTTTGTGCAGCCGGTGATGGGCATGCTAAGTGACCGCTTTGGCCGTCGCCCGTTTATCATCATTGGCAGTATCGCGCTGTTCGCCTTCTCGATTCCGGCCTTTATGTTGATTAACAGCGGCGTGCTGGGGCTGATTTTTGCGGGTCTGCTGCTGCTGGCGGTGATCCTTAACGCCTTTACCGGCGTGATGGCTTCGTCGCTGCCGGCGATGTTCCCAACGCACATTCGTTACAGTGCGCTGGCCAGTGCCTTCAATATCTCGGTACTGATTGCCGGTTTAACCCCGACCTTCGCCGCGTGGTTGGTTGAAACAACCAACAATCTGTATATGCCGGCTTATTATCTGATGGTGGTCGCGGTGATTGGTTTGATCACGGGTATCTATATGAAAGAGACCGCCAACAAGCCGCTGCGCGGTGCCACACCGGCGGCGTCGGATATTGAAGAAGCGCGTGAAATCCTGCAGGAGCATCACGACAACATTGAGCAGAAAATCGAAGATATTGATGAAGAGATCGCTAAGCTCGAGGCGAAACGTAAAAACCTGGTGCAGCAGCACCCGGACATCAACGAGTAATCTTCCCCACTCCCGCCGCGCGGCGGGAGTTTTCGTTTCCGCACACAATCCTTCATCCCCGCTGGCGAAAAGGGGTAAACTGTTGTCACTTTTTTCACCAGCAAAAGTTGTACGAACATGTCTGAATTCAATCTTCTCCAACGTCCAAGAAGACTGCGCAAAAGCGCATCAATGCGTGAAATGTTCCAGGAATCCCACCTTCGTCTGAGCGATCTGGCCCTGCCAATCTTCGTTGAAGAAGGCGTGGACGATTACGTGCCGATTAACGCCATGCCGGGTGTGATGCGTATTCCTGAGAAACGTCTCGCCTATGAGATTGAGCGTATCGCCAAAGCCGGTATTCGCTCTGTGATGACCTTCGGTATCTCGCATCACACGGACGCAACCGGCAGCGATGCATGGAATGAGAATGGCCTGGTGGCGCGTATGTCGCGTATCTGCAAAGACACCGTGCCAGAAATGATCGTGATGTCCGATACCTGCTTCTGTGAATACACCAGCCACGGCCACTGTGGCGTGCTGTGCGATCACGGCGTGGATAACGACCAGACATTGATTAACCTCGGCAAACAAGCCGTGGTCGCCGCGCAAGCCGGTGCGGATTTTATCGCCCCTTCAGCGGCAATGGATGGCCAGGTGAAAGCCATTCGTCAGGCGCTGGATGCCGCAGGCTTCATCGATACGGCCATCATGTCTTACTCCACCAAGTTCGCTTCTTCATTCTACGGTCCGTTCCGGGAAGCAGCAGGAACGGCATTAAAAGGCGATCGTAAAACTTATCAGATGAATCCGATGAACCGCCGTGAAGCGATTCGCGAGTCCCTGATTGATGAAGCCGAAGGGGCTGATTCACTGATGGTAAAACCGGCGGGTGCTTACCTCGATATTCTGCGTGATATCCGCGAACGCACTACTCTGCCGCTGGCTGCGTACCAGGTGAGTGGTGAATACGCGATGATCAAATTCGCCGCGCAGGCGGGTGCCATCGACGAACGTAATGTGGTTCTGGAAAGCCTTGGTGCGATTAAACGTGCCGGTGCTGACCTGATTTTCAGCTATTTTGCCCTTGATCTTGCCGAGCAAAAAGTGCTCTGAAAATCGTTACGCTTAGCAATGGATATCGCAACCGTTGCTAAGCGCTTTATGCCGTTATGGCAGCAAAGCACCAGTCAAGTTGTACCCGAATAATTTAAAAGAAAGAGTAACGCGATGAAAGCACCTGCACTGCCTGCGGACGAGTCACGTCGTCTGGCCCAGTTACGTGCGCTCAACATTCTGCACACGCCTGCAGAAGAGCGTTTTGATCGTTTAACCCGCCTTGCTCGTCGTTTGTTCGGCGTGCCGGTTGCGCTGGTTAGCCTGCTGGAGGAGGACCACCAGTGGTTCAAATCTATCGCTGGCCAAAGCGCGGCGACCGCACCCCGTAATACGTCGTTCTGTGGCCACGCGGTCCTGCAAGACGATGTGATGGTGGTCGAAAACGCCCTTGAAGATGAGCGTTTCCACGATAATCCGTTAGTGAAAACCTCAGAGAATCCCGTGCGCTTTTACGCGGGTTGTCCGCTGCGTACGCCAGCGGGTGCCAAAGTGGGCACGCTCTGTATCGTCGACCACCATGCGCGCGAATTTAATGCGGATGACATGAATACGCTGCGCGATTTGGCCGCGATGGCCGAAGCAGAGTTGGTGGCGTTCCAGACAGCGACCTCGGATGAACTGACACAAATCACCAACCGTCGCGGATTTATGACGCTGGGACAGCTCGCGCTGAATGAGTGCGAAGTCAGGCAACTCCCGGCCAGTTTGACCTTCCTCGACCTCGACCGTTTCAAAGCTATCAATGATACGCTCGGCCACCGCGAGGGGGATCGTGCATTGATGGATTTTGCGGATGCGATGAAAGTGAGTTTCCGCCACGCTGATATCTTTGCCCGCCTGGGCGGTGATGAGTTTGTGGTGCTGTTTAACGGCTTACAGCAGGCCGATGCCGAGGGCGTTTTGGCGCGCTTTGATCGTTTCCTGCAAAAGCAAACTCAGGATCTCGACCGCCGCTACGCACTGCACTTCTCATCAGGCATTGTGGAGTTTGATCCCGACCATCCGCTGTCGCTGGAACAGCTGCTGGAAGGCAGCGATGCGCGTATGTACGAAGCCAAAAACGGCAAAAAAAAGCAGGCACAGTAATGCCAGGGCGTGCATAAGCACGCCCATTTGCCACCGCATCTTACAATGGACGCGCCAGATCGCTAATCAGCGTCTGATTAAACTTCTGCGGCTCTTCCATCTGCGGCGCATGTCCCATACCTGGGAACTCAATTAAATGTGCCTCCGGAATCATCTTTGTCACCTGTTTGCCCAACACATTGTAATGACCTAACTGCGCGTTGATCGCAGCGGGAGCAATATCGCTGCCAATCGCGGTGGTATCGGCGGTTCCGATCATTAGCGTTGTCGGCACTTTCAGGTCTTTGAATTCGTAATAGACCGGCTGGGTGAAAATCATGTCGTAAATGAGCGCAGAGTTCCACGCCACCTTCTTGTGGCCTGGCCCGCTGTTGAGACCTGCCAGCATATCCACCCACTTGTCGTACTCCGGCTTCCACTGACCGCTGTAGTAAGTCGTCTGCTCATACTTTTTGATACCCGCCGCACTGAGCTTCAGTTCGCGCTGATACCACTGATCCACCGAGCGCCACGGTGCGCCTTTGGCTTTCCAATCCTCCAGTCCAATCGGGTTCACCAGCACCAGCTTCTGTGTCTGCTGTGGATACATCAGCGCATAGCGCGTCGCCAGCATGCCACCGGTTGAATGCCCGATAATCACCGCCTTAGCAACGCCAAGATGCGCTAACAGTTGATGGGTATTCAGCGCCAGTTGCTGGAAGCTGTATTGGTAATTGGCGGGTTTCGTCGAGCTGCAAAAGCCAATCTGGTCCGGCGCAATCACCCGATATCCCTGCTGGCTAAGCGCTTTGATGGTGTCTTCCCAGGTTGCACCACAAAAATTCTTACCGTGCAGTAATACCACCGTTTGACCATTAGCCTGCTGCGCGGGTTTGACATCCATGTACCCCATGCTCAGCGGTTGCTGCTGTGAGGAGAAATTAAAGTGTTCAAGTGGATAGGGATACTGAAAACCTTCCAACTGCTCGCCATACACATTGGCCGCTAACGCGGAGGTGGTGGGTAGCGCAGCCATCGCCGTCAAAATCACGGCAAGTGACTGTTTTAGCGGGAAACGAAAAGCCATGCGCACTGCTCCTGAGCTATGAAAAAACCATCAGTCTGGCACGTTAATCGCCAGTGCGTATTGATGAGGTGTGCCAGCGCCACGTTTTCTCATACTGTTAAGCTCGGCAAAGTGATGGAAAATTTGAGTTAAAAATAACGGGCGTGATTACGCTAAATATTCAACATCGATTCAACAAAAGCGGCCTTAATTTCACTAAAAGCAAGACCAGCCTTGATGACAAATAATAAAACAGCCAATTCCTTATAAAACTTTACGTTAATCGGATGTATGGAAAGATTAATTATTTTACACTATGTCCAGTTAATGGAGGATCAAAAAGATGCCGCAAAAATACAACGAAGGGGTTATTGATTCGGTGACCAAATGGATTATGGACAATCTGGATCAGCGCTTAAGCATTGATGATATCGCCGTGAAATCGGGTTATTCTAAATGGTATTTGCAGAAATTATTTGCCCGCTATCATAATGAAACGCTGGCACGGTATATCCGTAAAAAGAAACTGGCATGCTGTGTCAGCGAGCTGAAATACAGCAACGCACCGATCATCAGTCTGGCCGTAAAATACCATTTTGAAAGCCAGCAATCGTTCACTCGCTCCTTTAAGCAAGTGATGGGTTGCACCCCACTCTACTGCCGTAAGCGTCAGCTGGGGAGCGAAGCCGAGCAGCAATCGAAAGAGAGCACTGATCCATGCGTGATTTGCCGTAAGCATGGATTTAACAGCAGTGAGAAAATGAAAGAAGTGAGAACGCCAGCGCTGCGCTCAGGTCAATTTCCCTCACGTATTGATTGTGTGATGCGTTAATAATTCGCGTCACTATTTTTCTTTGCAGGATTTGCATAACAACGGATGGTTCGCCATCCGTTGTTAAGAATAGCCCTCATTGGCCACGCTGAAATATTCTTCTCATCAGATAGCCTGTCAAAATGATCCGGGAATAATTTTACCCGTCCTATTTTCAATGCATTCTTATCAATAGGTTGATTTACAAACCATTAATTCACACCCGACCACGAAATGTTTTCCGGTATTGTAACGGAGACGTATTCAAATTCTTTTTAAAATGTCGCCTTAACATTAATGGCGAAGAGAATCCGGCTTTTTCTGCGATCAGCTCAATCGGCTGGTCGGTTTTTTCCAAAAATCGCTGCGCCAATGCCAGACGCTGATTCACTAACCAATCACTGAAACAGCTGCCGGTGGTTTGGTTAAAACGGCGCGTAAAACTGCGACGACTCATCAACGCTCTCTCCGCCAACTGATCCAGCGTGAGGGCCTGCTGCAAATTTTCGGTGGCCCAACTGAGCGCCGACATAAATCAATCGTTGCCCGCCGAGTGATAGACCGGCTGCTCAATATATTGTGCCTGGCCGCCCTGCCGATGCGGCGGTACCACCAGCATGCGCGCCACACTGTTGGCCACATCCACTCCACACTGTTCACGCACCAGATGCAGGCAGCAATCGATACTCGCTGCAGTGCCCGCCGAGGTCACAATCTGCCCTTCGTCGATATACAACACGTCACGGTCAATCGTCACATCGGGGTAAAGCCGTTCAAAATCACTCATCCAACGCCAGTGTGTCGTGGCGCGCTGCTGATGCAGCAAGCCAGCGGCTCCAAGCACAAAGGCGCCAAGACACAAGCCAACAATCTGAGCCCCACGCTGGGCAGCCTGCTGTAACGCCTGCAACAACGCGGGCGGTGGCGCAACGGCAGGATCGCTCCAGCTGGGCACCACCACCATATCCGCTTCGGCCAGCATAGCCAGTTCATGCTCCGCGACAATCGAAAAACCGCTGTTGGTGCGAAGCGGACCGGCGTGGGTGGCACAGATCATTAATTGGTAGCAAGCTCGGCCATCTTCGCGTTCCGCCTTCTCAAACACCGCACAGGGAACGGAAAGATGAAACGGGATGATGTCGTCAAACACCACAATACCGACCTTAATGGGCGCATCCAGGTGCGCCATTTTTGGCGCAAAGTGAACGTTATTTGTCATGCGCAGTACTCCTTCACTTTCGGCACAATCGCCATACTGCTGTGCATCGGAAGTCACCCTGACTTCTCAATCAAAGAGATGATTAGTGATGAAAAACCTTTTTGCTTCAGGCACCTTAGCATTAGCGATGGCAATTTCAGGCAGCGCTATTGCCGAAGAACACAAAGCTGAAAATGCACCGACCATTCGTACCATGAGCGGTGCCACCGCCACCCCCCAGCTGACGGCCAATCAAACCGCGGTCATCGTGATTGATATTCAGAACGAATACTTCGCTGGCGGCAAAATGCCCATTCCAGACGGTATGAAAGCACTGCAAAACAGCAAGCGCCTGGTTGAATTTGCACACAAGCATGGCATGCCGGTGTTCTTCGTCCGCCATGAAGGCGCGGCAGATGGCCCGCTGTTCGCCAAAGGCAGCCGCTTCGCTGAATTCCACAAGGATTTGCAGCCGGGCAAAAATGATCGTGTCATTACCAAAGCCACACCGAGTTCTTTCGTGGGAACCGATTTGAAACAACAACTCGACAGTCTGGGCATCAAGCAGTTAATTGTCACCGGTCTAATGACCCATATGTGCGTGTCGTCCACCGCACGTGATGCCGTACCGCTTGGCTACTCGGTCATTATCCCGGAAGATGCCACCGCCACGCGCGATCTGGCGACCTGGGATAACAAGGTAGTCGATCACAAGGTGCTGCAGCAGAGCGCATTGACAGGCGTTGCTGATGTGTTTGCCGAGATCAAAACCACCGACGCGGTATTAGCGCTGCCCGTGCATTAATCACTGCACTGCTTTACCCGGTAATAACTTTTCAGACATCACCTTGCGGCAGGACAGACTCTCCTGCCGCGCCTGCTGTTGCTGCTCCGCTGACAAATCCTGCCACACGCTTTGCAGATGTTCTGCCAGACCTGACTGGAAATGAATTTTCTGCAGCGCATAGTCCGAGTTGCTGCCTTCAATAATCTGTTGCATCGCCAGGGGTGAGTTGTCGCGCCCATCATGGGTCAAGGTGCAGAACATGGCGATGTAATAGCCTTTATCTTCATCGCTATAGTGCGGCATCAGCCACCAGACAGCCGCGCTGATGACGATAAGCACGGGCAGAAGGAATTTAAGTTTGAACATGGAATCATGGGCCTGTTGGAAAAAACGCGGCGATCTTAACAGATTCATCGGTTAACAGCCCTTAAACACCCACGGCAACGGTACGGCAAGTGAATGCGCCTGCGTATTCTCTGAAAGTAACGTTTTCAGAGTTTATTTATTGAGCAGCTCGGCGCTGTTTGTTAATTTTGAGCCACTTTTCGCGCCATTGCGCTTCATCGTGCCCGCTGTCACAGGGCCAGTTTTTCGCCCTAAAGCGGCAGAAGCTGGGATAGCGGCCGACAGGGTTACAGGAATGATCATGTCCAACCATAAACTTAAAATGCATTTGATTTCGCTGGCGTTGCTGGCGGAAAAAAAGCTGACCACACGCAAACGCCTTCCCGCCTATCACGCCGCAGCCGAACAGGATATTAACCTGCAGGGTCGTGCTAATCCGCCTGCGCCCATTCCGCGTCAGGTTTGGATGTACTGGGAAAGTGAAAAGCTCCCGGCTGAAGTCCAGATTTTTGTCGATAAGATTGCCCGTGAAAACCCTGGCTATGCGTTGACGGTAATCAACAATCTCAATCTGCATGACTATTTACCAGGCCTGAAGTTTGTCCACGCGGGGATGCGGGCTTCGCACAAAAGCGATGTGATTCGCCTGGAGCTGCTGCATCGTTATGGCGGAATCTGGATGGATGCCACCATTATCCTCAATCGCAGCCTCGATGAGCTGTTAGCGGTGAATGCGGATGAGCGTTATGACCTGGTGGCTTTTTATCGCGAGGAATCCACCCGCGATCGCGCTTATCCGGTTATGGAATCCTGGTTTCTCGCCGCGCCGAAAAACAATGCCTTTATCGGCCGCTGGCTGCACTGCTTCCGTCCGATTGTGGAGTTAGGCTCTGAAGCCTTCTTCCAGCAATTATTGGCGCTGCCGAACTACGACACAATTCTGCAGGGCATCAAGACGCCGGATTATCTGGTGGTGTATATCGCTCAGCAGCAGGCGCTGCGGGAAGAGAATCACTACAACTTCTACTTACGCAAAGCGGAAGCCGGTGCGTTATTGTATCAAACGCTGAGCGGCTGGCGTCCGGTGAAGCTGAGCCGCATGCTGATGGTGGACGCTTTACCGGAGGTGTTGCCACCGGTGTATAAGCTCACCAGCTTTGACCGCAAATATATCGCAACGCATCTGAAGTATGGCGTGGTCAACAGCGATAGCCTGCTGGGGCAAGTATTGCTGCACGACCAGCCGAAAAACCTGACACCTGCAGTGACGCCGTTACGCAGAGCCAGGCATTAGCGCTGCAACCTCAGCATAAAGCTGAACCTCGTACACTGGCGTCGCCTTTGATGGCGACGTGATAACTCACAGCGCCTGCGCACATGCCCAGGCTGAACTCCACGCCCACTGGAAGTTGTATCCGCCGAGCCAGCCGGTGACGTCCACCACTTCACCAATAAAGTACAAACCGGGCACATCGCGCGCTTCCATGGTTTTGGAGGAGAGTTGCGTGGTATCGACGCCGCCCATCGTCACTTCGGCAGTGCGATAACCTTCGGTGCCATTCGGCTGCACGCGCCACTGATGCAACGTGATGACCAACTCGGCCTGCTGCTTGCTATTGAGCTGCTTCAGCGTCACATCCGGGATCTGCTTCAGCTCCTGCAACACTTCCACCAGACGCTTCGGCAGGATTTTCGCCAGGCTGTTTTTCAGGCTGAGATTCGGATGCGCCTCGCGCTGCACGTTGATGAATTCTTCCAGCGAGGTTTCCGGCGACAGGTTAATGGTGACAAACTCACCCGGCTGCCAGTAGCTGGAGATTTGCAATACCGCCGGACCCGACAAACCGCGATGGGTAAACAGCATCGCTTCTTTAAACAGCGTGCCATCCTGCGCGGTGATGGTGGTGGGCAATGACACACCCGATAAGGAATTCAGCTGCTCAAGCAGTGGCTTATGCAGCGTAAACGGCACCAGGGCTGCGCGCGTCGGGAACACTTTCAAACCAAACTGCTCGGCCACTTTATACCCGAATGGTGTCGCGCCCAGACCCGGCATCGATAAGCCACCGCTGGCGATCACCAATTTCTCAGCCTGCACCTCGGAGCCATTCAGTTGCAGCCTGTAGCCATTTTCATCACGCGTCACGCTCAGCACTTCACTGCGCAAGCGCAACGTAACCTGCCCGTCTTCGCACTCTTTTAACAGCAAATCCACGATCTGCTGCGCCGACTCATCGCAGAACAACTGGCCGAGGGTTTTCTCGTGATACGCAATCTTGTGGCGATTCACCAGATCGATGAAGTCCCACTGGGTGTAACGCGCCAATGCCGACTTGCTGAAATGCGGATTGTGCGAGAGATACGCCGCCGGTTCGGTGTACATATTGGTGAAGTTGCAGCGGCCGCCGCCGGACATCAGGATTTTACGTCCCGCTTTTTTGCCGTTATCCAGCAACAGCACCCGACGACCCAACTGCCCTGCCTGCGCCGCACAGAACATGCCGGCAGCGCCTGCACCTATTACGATAACGTCAAACTTGTCCACAGCGTCTAATCCACATAATTGAAAGGCGGTGATTGTAGAGATCTGCGGCATTTCGCGCCAGCGTCAAAAAAATGCCGTAAATGTGTCATATTGTAACTCGCTTATTTTTCAGTCTTTTTACCTTGTCTGATGGGGTTTGTGGCAATTTTAAGACAAAAAAGGACTATATTTTCCTTTCACATCATGCGGGTTGTCGCCGATAATGCGCCGCGTTCATGTCCTCCAAAAAATGGCGTAACGTTTATGCTACATCTGTTCGCTGGTCTTGACCTCAGTACCGGCCTGTTTTTGGTTATCGCTCTGCTGTTTGTATTGTTCTATGAGGCAATCAACGGTTTCCACGACACTGCTAACGCAGTCGCTACCGTCATCTATACCCGCGCGATGCGGGCGCAATTGGCGGTTGTGATGGCGGGTGTTTTCAACTTCTTAGGCGTTTTGCTGGGCGGCTTGAGCGTGGCTTATGCCATCGTGCATATGCTGCCAACTGATTTACTGCTGAATGTGGGTTCCGCTCACGGCCTGGCCATGGTGTTCTCCATGCTGCTGGCGGCGATTATCTGGAACTTAGGTACCTGGTATCTGGGCTTACCGGCATCCAGTTCTCACACCCTGATTGGCGCGATTATCGGTATTGGTCTCACCAATGCGCTGATGACCGGCACCTCGGTGGTTGATGCCCTCAACCTGCCGAAAGTCATTAATATCTTCCTGTCACTGATCCTGTCGCCGATTGTCGGCCTGGTGATTGCGGGCTCGCTGATTTTCATCCTGCGTCGTTACTGGAGCGGAACCCCTAAACGTTCGCGCATCCACATGACACCGGCTGACCGTGAAAAGATCGATGGCAAGAAGAAGCCACCGTTCTGGACGCGTATTGCCTTGATCGTTTCGGCGATTGGCGTGAGCTACTCCCACGGTGCGAACGATGGTCAGAAAGGCATTGGCCTGATTATGTTAGTGCTAATCGGTGTTGCGCCTGCGGGTTTCGTGGTCAACATGAATGCCTCAGGTTATGACATCACCCGTACTCGCGATGCGGTGAATCATCTGGAACAGTATTATCAGCAGCACAGCGATTCACTCACCCATATCGTCCAGATGGCGCCGCCTGCGGTGCCAACGCCGGAAGAGTCTGTGGGCGGGCCGCATGAGTTCCATTGCGACAGCAGTCGTGCGCTGCAGGCTATCAATCGTGCACAAGTGTTGCTGACCAATCTGAACAGCTATGACCAACTGACGGTGGATCAGCGCAGCCAGATGCGTCGCCTGTTGATGTGCGTCTCGGACACGGCCGATAAAGCCGCGAAACTGCCAGAGACCACCCCGGACGATAAGCGCTTCCTTAACAAGTTGAAGGGCGATTTGCTGGGCACCGTCGAGTACGCGCCGATCTGGATCATCATGGCGGTGGCGTTAGCGCTGGGCATTGGCACCATGATTGGCTGGCGTCGCGTGGCGACCACCATCGGTGAGAAAATCGGTAAGAAAGGCATGACTTATGCGCAAGGCATGTCAGCGCAGGTCACTGCGGCTGTGTCGATTGGTATCGCGAGCTATACCGGAATGCCGGTTTCCACCACGCATATCCTGTCATCATCCGTTGCCGGTACCATGCTGGTGGATGGCGGTGGATTACAGAGCCGTACGATCAAAAACATCGCCATGGCGTGGGTGTTCACCCTGCCGGTCTGTATTGTGCTGTCAGGTTCGCTCTACTGGATAGCGCTGAAAATTATCTAAGCCGCTAGCGGCAAACAAGAGGGCGACTGTTCAACACAGGTCGCCCTTTTTTATTGCCGCTATTTAATGCCAGATCGCCAGGCCAACCAGACTCACCACCACCAAAAAACAGAGCCCGCTGGTCAGGACAAACTGCCTGCGTACGCGCTCGCAGCGGCGAATAAATTCGTCGTCGTGATGATCGCGATAGCGTTTATCCCAGATATAACGCACCAGCCGCACCTGCTTGCTCGGCTGACCATGAGACGTGAAGAAACCCGCCCCATCCACATATTGATACAGCAGCGGATCGCAACCGCGCAGCACAGCCAATAGCGAGCGCAAAGAAGAGAAGTAGCGCGCCATATTCACCAGACAAACCACACACAGAGCCCAAAAAAGCGCGATAGTGCTGATCATGTTCCCCTCCCAGCTGGAGCCGCAATGACGTCGAAGGCAGCGGGGAAATGCTGTAGACGCCCCACGGGAAATTAACCAGCCACAGATGAATCGAATTGCATTGTTGTTATGCGAACCCGAGCGCGTTACCCAGACGGCAGTGGCACTCATTTTCAGTGTAGGAGATCTGTTCAATTTTTTTCCAGCGATGATTTTCGTTCACCGCGAGTGAAAATTGCGATAGCGCTTGATCTTCCTCACAAGCGAGCCGTGGATTGCAGCATTTGTTAACAACTCTGGCTATACTCAGGTCATAACAACAGAACGCCTGCAGGGCATAAATTGTGGTTGGTGGCGCTTCATCGCTGTTTCGCGCAAAGGATTTCGCTCGCCGAGCGGCGGGAATTCAGGTAGCCCCAGAATCTTGAGAAGGAGTTTTATCATGGCTTATAAACACATCCTGATTGCAGTAGACCTTTCCCCGGAAAGCCAGTTGCTGGTTGATAAAGCCGTTTCACTGGCCCGTCCTTATGATGCAAAAATCTCGCTGATCCACGTTGATGTGAATTACTCAGACCTTTATACCGGGCTGATTGACGTCAATCTGGGCGACATGCAGAAACGCATTTCTGAGGAGACGCACACCGCGCTGAAAGAACTTTCTACCAACGCCGGTTATCCGATCAGTGAAACCCTGAGCGGCAGCGGCGATCTCGGCCAGGTGCTGGTGGATGCGATTAAGAAATACGATGTGGATTTAGTGGTCTGTGGCCACCATCAGGATTTCTGGAGCAAGCTGATGTCATCAGCGCGCCAGCTGATCAACACCGTGCATATCGATATGCTGATTGTGCCGCTGCGTGACGAAGAAGACGAATAAAAACAGGGCCAGTAATGGCCCTGTTTTTTTGGTAGCGGCGTAATACATCGCGCGTCTTTAAACCCCGCGCGATAAATCACGCCGCAACGCCATTATGCAGAATCATACCAATGGCGGATAAATATCAAAGCGATGGCTTTTGGTGACCACGGCCGATTGGGTTGCAACGCCCGCTAACGGCGGCGCGTAATCCGGGCGTTTCACCACAATGCGCTTCTTCGCCAGACGACGAGCGGGTTCCAGCAGCGCATCGGCATCCTCATCGGGCCCCACCAGCGACTGAAACACCCGCATCTCCTTCTTCACCATCGCGCTCTTTTGACGATGGGGATACATCGGATCGAGATACACCACATCTGGCGCGGGCGTGATATCACTCAACGCCTGCTGACTCACCACATGCAGCAGCGTCAGACGTTCACGCAGCCAGCCGCCAATCTCCGCATCTTCATAGCCACGACGTAAGCCATCATCGAGCAGAGCCGCAACCACCGGATGGCGTTCCAGCATGCGCACCCGGCAACCCAGCGCCGCCAGCACAAAGGCATCGCGCCCCAATCCTGCCGTTGCGTCGATCACGTCCGGCAAATAGCCACCTTTGATGCCCACCGCTTTCGCCACCGCCTCGCCGCGCCCACCGCCAAACTTGCGGCGATGCGCCATAGCTCCGGTGACAAAATCCACAAAGATGCCACCCAGTTTAGGCTCATCCAGTTTGCGCAGCTCAAGGCGCTCCGGCGTCAGCACCAGGGCCATTACAGCCTGATCGTCATGCTGTAAGCCCCAGCGCTGCGCCAGATGTAATAAGGCGCCGTCTCCGGCGCCTGATTCATCGATTAAACCGATTTTCACAAGCAGGCTTATCCCTGAATTCCGTAGTGTTCCAGCATCGCATCCAGCTGTGGTTCACGGCCACGGAAGCGTTTGAACAGCTCCATTGGCTCTTCGGAACCGCCGCGCGTCAGGATGTTGTCGAGGAACGACTGGCCGGTTTCACGGTTGAAGATGCCCTCTTCTTCGAAGCGCGAATAGGCATCCGCCGCCAGCACGTCGGCCCACAGATAGCTGTAGTAACCTGCGGCATAACCGCCGGCGAAGACGTGGCTAAACGCATGCGGGAAGCGGCCCCACTCCGGGCTTGGCACCACGGCAACCTGTTTCTTCACTTCACGCAGGGTTTCGAGGATTTGCGCACCTTTTTCCGGATTGAACTCGGTATGCATACGGAAATCGAACAGGCCGAACTCCAGCTGACGCAGGATAAACAGCGCCGCCTGATAGTTCTTCGCTGCCAGCATTTTATCCAGCAGATCTTTCGGCAGCGGTTCGCCGGTCTCGTAGTGGCCGGAGATAAACGCCAGCGCGTCCGGCTCCCAGCACCAGTTTTCCATAAACTGGCTTGGCAGCTCGACCGCATCCCACGGCACACCGCTGATACCCGACACGCCCGGCGCTTCGATGCGCGTCAGCATGTGGTGCAGGCCGTGACCAAACTCGTGGAACAAGGTGGTGACTTCATCATGGGTAAACAGCGCGGGCTTGCCCTGTACCGGACGGTTGAAGTTACAGGTAAGGTACGCCACCGGCTTCTGCAGGCTGCCATCGGCTTTACGCATCTGGCCGACGCAATCGTCCATCCACGCCCCGCCACGCTTGTGTTCACGCGCATACAGGTCAAGATAGAAACTGCCGCGCAGCTCGCCGCTTTCATCAAACAGGTCGAAGAAGCGCACATCTGGATGGTACACATCCACGTCTTTACGCTCTTTGGCGGTGATGCCGTAAATGCGTTTCACCACTTCAAACAGGCCGCTCACCGCACGCTCTTCCGGGAAGTACGGACGCAGTTGCTCATCGCTGATGGTGTAGAGATGCTGTTTCTGCTTCTCGCCGTAATAGGTGAGATCCCACGGATTCATCTCGTCAACGCCATACTCTTTTTTGGCGAAGGCGCGCAGCTGAGCTAACTCTTTCTCACCCTGCGGACGCGCACGTTTGGCGAGGTCGGTCAGGAAGTCGATCACCTGAGCCGGGTTCTCAGCCATCTTGGTCGCCAGTGATTTGTGCGCGAAGGAGTCAAAGCCCAGCAGCTGTGCCAGTTCGTGACGCAATGCCAGCTCTTCGGCCATGATCGGGCCGTTATCCCATTTACCGGCGTTGGGACCCTGCTCAGAAGCACGCGTTGAATAGGCGCGGTACATCTCTTCACGCAGCGCGGCGTTATCGCAATAGGTCATGACTGGCAGATAGCTTGGAATATCCAGCGTCAGCAGCCAGCCTTCTTGTTCTTTAGCTTCGGCCTGCGCTTTGGCCGCAGCCAGCGCGCTTTCTGGCATGCCCGCCAGATCGGCCTCATCGGTGATCAACTTGCTCCAGCCCATGGTGGCGTCGAGCACGTTGTTGCTGTAGGTCGAACCCAGCTCAGACAGGCGCGCGGCAATTTCGCCGTAGCGCTTCTGCTTCTCTTTATCGAGACCGATACCGGAGAGTTCGAAATCACGCAGTGCGTTATCCACCGCTTTCTTCTGTGCGATATCCAGCGCGGCATAGCTGTCGCCCTGTTTCAGATCGCGATAAGCCTGATACAGGCCTTCGTTCTGTCCCACCCAGGTGCTGTATTCTGACAGCAGCGGCAGCGTCTGCTCATAAGCTTCACGCAGTTCCGGGCTGTTCTTCACCGAATTCAGGTGGCTAACCGGCGAGAAAATACGGCTCAGACGGTCATCCACTTCTGCCAGTGGCTGCACTAAATTGTCCCAAGTGTAAGGTGCACCCTGTGCTACAACGCGTTCAACTTCAGCGCGGCAGTTGTTCAGCGCTTCAGTCACAGCGGGAACCACGTGCTCAGGTTTAATCGCGGAAAACGGCGGTAGCGTGTAAGGGGTGAGTAACGGATTGGTCATAAGCGCAGTCCTTTCTTCATGGAGTGGGGGTGGCGCGCAATGGCGCGACGCAATCTTTCTAACATGCGGTCAGTTAACGTGAAAATCAATGCTACTGAGAATGGACCCGTAAAGAAAAAAGCGCGAGCGCCGAAACGTCAGCAATTTTTACGCAGCGCGGCTATAATCGCGCCACACACGATGTTTTTATCTCCTTTGATCCAACCGCGGACCCCTCTTTTTTATGCTGAGTTATCGCCACAGTTTTCATGCCGGCAACCATGCCGACGTGCTCAAACATACCGTTGAA
Organism: Pantoea sp. GL120224-02; assembly: GCF_900215395.1. Taxonomy (NCBI): domain Bacteria; kingdom Pseudomonadati; phylum Pseudomonadota; class Gammaproteobacteria; order Enterobacterales; family Erwiniaceae; genus Pantoea; species Pantoea sp. GL120224-02. The sequence continues at coordinate 65,611 of NZ_OBEC01000013.1, forward strand.
AGCCTGATCCTCACCGCCCTGATGGAGAAGGAAAAACCGTTTCTCTATCTGGATACCCACGCCGGTGCCGGACGTTACCAGCTGAGCGGAGAGCACGCCGAGCGTACCGGTGAATATCTGGAAGGCATTGCGCGCATCTGGCAGCAGCCGGACGCGCCAGAACTGCTGAAGCCTTATCTGACGGCCGTTCGCAACCTCAACCCGCATGGCACCTTGCGCTACTACCCAGGCTCGCCGCTGATCGCCCGCTATCTGCTGCGTGAAGAGGACAAGCTGGAGCTGACCGAACTGCACTCCAGCGACTATCCGCTGCTACGTTCCGAATTCAGCAAAGATGCCCGTGCACGCGTAGCGCGTGGCGACGGCTATCAGCAGTTAAAAGCCAAACTGCCTCCGCTAAGCCGTCGTGGTCTGATTCTGATCGATCCGCCGTACGAAATGAAAAGCGATTATCAGGATGTGGTGAAAGGCATTCAGGAAGGCTACAAACGCTTTGCTACCGGTGTGTATGCGCTGTGGTATCCGGTGGTGCTGCGCCAGCAAATCAAACACATGATTAAAGACCTGGAAGCTAGCAACATCCGCAACATCTTGCAGATCGAACTAGCGGTGCGTCCGGATAGCGATCAACGCGGCATGACTGCCTCCGGCATGATCGTGATTAACCCGCCGTGGAAGCTGAAAGCGCAGATGGAAGAGCTGCTGCCGTGGCTGCATCAGAAGCTGGTGCCGGCGGGTACCGGTCACTACAGCGTGACGCAGATCGTTCCAGAATAACGGGCTTATAGGGTGCGGTTTCTGAGCCGCCCCTTGCCGTTGCCCTTCTAAGGACACTTTTTATGTGGATCATTCTGGCTGGCGCACTCACTGTGCTGTCACCTGCCAAACGCCTTGCCGTACTTCTGCTGTTATTGGCGACGATAATGGGCCTGTTCCAGGATGTGCTGGACTGGCCTGCTCTCGCCATTTTAGGTGCCATCGCTTTGCTGGCGTGGGTGCGGGTGGAAAATCCCACCAACCGTGCCTTGCTGCTGATCAGCGAAGCGCTGCTGGTGCTGATCGCCGGTGGCCTGTTCCTGCATCTGCTGCCTGGCTTTAACAACCCGCGCCAGATCGAGGAGATGCAGGTTGGCCCCAACAGTGTGCCGTTCAGCTTCTACTACAACTTTGATAAAGCGCTGATTCCCTTTGTGCTGCTGGCTGCCTTGCCCACGCTGTTCCGTGCGCAGCAGTTTCCTGCGCCGCACAAGATTCTGTGGCTGCTGTTACTGGCGGCGATCCCGCTGCTGCTGTACGTCGCGGTGCTGCTGGGTGGACTGGCGATTGAGCCACACTGGCCGGACTGGCTCGGCAGCTTTATGCTGGCAAACCTGTTCTTTGTTTCGCTGGCCGAAGAAGCGTTCTTCCGTGGCTATGTGCAACAGCGCCTGCGCCAGAAAATCGGTGGCGTAGCGGCACTGTTGCTCACCGCACTGCTGTTTGGTCTGGCGCACTTCCCTGGCGGCATGATGCTGGTGGTCTTCGCCACTCTGGCCGGGTTAATTTACGGCCTGGCGTGGCACTGGAGCGGGCGTGTGTGGGTCGCCACCGGCGTCCATTTCCTGTTCAACATGACGCACCTGCTGTTCTTTACCTATCCGGCGTTACAGCACTAAATTTCGAACACCGCGAAATCCCGTGCCAGCTCGGTCGCTGCAAACACCGACTGGCACTCCGCCAGCAGTCTCTCTCGATCGCTCGACAAATAACGCGAACTGAAGTGCGTGGCGATCATGCGTTTTGCACCTGCCAGTTTTGCTACCTCGGCCGCCTGAATCGTCGTGGAGTGGCCGCGACCATTGGCTTTTTCGGCCATTGCGGCTTCCAGCGTGGTTTCATGCACCATCACATCCGCATCAGCCGCCAGCTCAAGTGCCACTTCGGTCGGGCCGGTATCACCGAATATCGCCACCACTTTGCCCCTGGTCGCCGGACCGAGATACGCCGCGCCGTTAATTTCGCGCCCATCCTCCAACCGGATGCGTTTACCCTCTTTCAAATCCTGATACCAGGGCCCGCGCGGCACGCCTTCCGCTTTCAGGCGCGGCGCATCGAGGAAGCCCGGTTTATCATGCTGTTCAATGCGATAGCCATAGCACTCCACCACATGATTCATCGGATAGGCGATGACGCGGAACTCGCCATCATCCAGCACTTCGCCCGCTTCAATTTCGACGATCTCAAGTGGGAAGCCGGTGTAAGAACCACTGAGACTGAGCGCCGTCTCGACAAACTGTTTGATGCCTTTTGGACCGTAAATCGTCATCGGCTCCAGCAGCCCGGCCATCGAACGGCTGGTGAGCAAGCCCGGAAGACCGAAGATGTGGTCACCGTGCAAGTGGGTAATAAAGATTTTTTCCAGCCTGCTCGGCTTGAGTGCGGAGCGCATAAACTGGTGCTGCGTCGCTTCACCGCAGTCGAACAGCCAGGTGTCGCCCCGTTTCGACAGCGTCAATGCAATCGCCGTGACGTTACGTTGCAGGCTCGGCGCACCCGCGCCGGTGCCGAGAAAAGTCAGATGCATAATGTCTTCCATGTAAGCGGAACCTGGATTTAACCCTATCACAAACATAGGCTGAACCTTTGCGCCTCTTGCGCAAGCAGCGTTACACTCTATGCCAATTTTCTCCCAAAAGATGGACATTCCGCATGACCCGACATTTTGACTACCTCGCCATCGGCGGCGGCAGCGGCGGTATCGCCTCAATTAACCGTGCCGCGATGCATGGCCAGAAATGCGCGCTGATCGAAGCGAAAGAATTGGGCGGCACCTGTGTCAACGTTGGCTGCGTGCCGAAAAAAGTGATGTGGCATGCCGCGCAGATTGCCGAAGCTATTCACCTGTACGGCCCGGACTACGGTTTCGATACCACCGTGAACAATTTTGACTGGTCAGTGCTGGTGAAAAACCGCAGCGCCTATATCGATCGCATCCACACCTCGTATGACAACGTGCTGGGTAAAAACAACGTCGAAGTGATCAAGGGCTTCGCCCGCTTTATCGATGCCAACACCGTGGAAGTGAATGGCGAAACCATCACGGCCGATCACATCCTGATCGCCACAGGCGGTCGTCCAAGCCATCCAAAAGTGCCTGGCGGGGAATACGGTATCGACTCTGACGGTTTCTTTGAGCTTGATGCGCTGCCGAAGCGTGTCGCGGTGGTCGGCGCAGGGTATATCGCGGTGGAACTTGCCGGTGTGGTCAACGCACTGGGCGCCGAAACCCATCTGTTTGTGCGTAAGCATGCGCCACTGCGCAGTTTCGATCCGCTGATTGTCGATACGCTGGTAGAAGTGATGCAGGCCGAAGGCCCAACGCTGCATACCGAGTCGATTCCAAAAGCGGTGATCAAGAACGCCGACGGCAGCCTGACGCTGCAGCTGGAAAATGGCCATGAGCAAACTGTCGATTGCCTGGTGTGGGCGATTGGTCGTGAACCGGCTACTGACAATCTCAACCTGTCCGTAACCGGTGTCGCGCTGAACGAGAAAGGCTATATCAACGTTGATAAGTTCCAGAACACCAACGTGAAAGGCATCTATGCGGTGGGCGATAACACCGGCGCGGTGGAACTGACCCCCGTCGCCGTCGCCGCCGGCCGTCGCCTCTCCGAGCGTCTGTTCAACAACAAACCCGACGAGCACCTGGATTACAGCAATGTGCCGACCGTGGTATTCAGCCATCCACCGATTGGTACCGTTGGTTTGACCGAACCGCAGGCGCGCGAGCAGTACGGCGACGACCAGGTGAAAGTGTATAAATCTTCCTTCACCGCGATGTACACCGCCGTCACCCAGCATCGCCAGCCGTGCCGCATGAAGCTGGTGTGCGTTGGCCCGGAAGAGAAGATTGTCGGCATTCACGGTATCGGTAACGGTATGGACGAGATGCTGCAAGGCTTCGCTGTGGCACTGAAGATGGGCGCTACCAAGAAAGATTTCGACAACACCGTGGCGATTCATCCGACGGCGGCGGAAGAGTTTGTCACCATGCGTTGATCAATGGGGCGGCATTTGCCGCCCTTTTTACTGCATCAGCAACACCGGCACTTCCACTACCGCCACGTCCTGCTCACCGCTCTCCATCAGGCGGAACACCGTTTCCATCATGCCTGCCACATCCTGTTTCACCATGCTGATGTCTTTACACAACAGCGCGACGAACGGGTCCCAGTCGAAACAGCCAATCGCCGGGTGTTTATCATCGGATAACAGATCCTCAGCACGCAGAAACTGCACCACCCCTTCCAGCGAAATGGTCGAATTCACAAACAGGCCAAATTGCCCCGTTACATACTGCTGAAAGTGATTTTTCAACGCCGTTTGCGCTTTTTCTGGCTCGTAGCCACACAGCAGCAGATTTTCCTCCGGCACAGAAATGCCTCGTTCCTGATGTGCCGCCAAAAAGCCGCGCAGGCGCTCTTTACTGTTGTGATCGCTGGCACGCCCCCCGATAAAAATCAGCGGCTGCGGGCACTTCTCCAGCAGGCTACGCGTCAGGCTCAATGCGCCATTGAAGTTATCCGAAATCACTGAAGGCGCCAGCGAACCGGGCAGATCAAGATTCAGCGAGGGAACGCCCGCGGCCTGACAAAGTGCAGTGATACGATCTGGATCGGTGGCCCCGGTCACCACCATGTAATCCACCTGCCAGGAGAGCATGGTGCGCGCCGCTTCGAGTTCCAAATCAGGATCGCGCTGTGTGCAGGTAATGACCGGGAACAGGCCACGATCGCGCGCCATCTGCTCAAAACTTTCCACGATTGAGCCAAAATAGCGGTTGTCGTATTTAGGCACGATCATACCGATGGTTTTCGAGCGCGTGGTTCGCAGCATGCTGGCCTGTCGATTCAGCGCATAACCCTGCTCTTGCGCAATCCGGCTCACCTTCTCAGCAGTGCTGGCACTGATGCGCCGCTTCTTCCAGTTGCCGCTTAAAATCGCGCTCACCGCGCTTGCCGAAACTCCCGTGAGTTCCGCGAGGTCATAAATGGTGGTTTTCTTGTTTTTGCCGATCCCCGTCACAGAACCCATCCCTTTATTGCTCTTTTTGTTGCTGGTTAAAAGTCGGGGTGATAGTTGTGCTTCATCGATTGAGCACCACCTAAAACGCCATTGATAAAGGATTATAAGATGAACACGAACCTCTTCTCCATGCATAACCCACTCAACGGAAAAGTTGCCGCCATTACTGGCGCTGCCTCCGGTATCGGTCTGGAATGCAGCAAAGTGCTGCTGCGGGCCGGGGCTAAAGTCGTCCTGATCGATCGTGACGGCGACAAGTTACAGCAGCTGGTGGCGGAACTAGGCCCTCAGGCACTGCCGCTGCAGATTGACCTGATGGACGGCAAACAGGTTGACGGGATTCTCGACGACATCCTCAAGCTGGCGGGCCGTCTGGATATTTTCCACGCCAACGCCGGTGCCTACATTGGCGGACCAGTGGCGGAAGGCGATCCCGATATCTGGGATCGCGTACTGAAACTCAACACCAGCGCGGCCTTTCGCTGCGTGCGTTCGGTGCTGCCGCATCTGATCGCGCAGAAATCGGGTGACATCATTTTCACCAGTTCGATTGCGGGCGTGGTGCCCGTGGTCTGGGAACCGATCTACACCGCATCCAAATTTGCAGTGCAGGCTTTTGTGCATTCAACCCGTCGTCAGGTGGCGCAGTCTGGTGTGCGCGTCGGTGCGGTACTGCCGGGTCCGGTGGTCACTGCCCTGCTCGATGACTGGCCGCAGGAGAAACTGGAGGACGCGCTGGCCAATGGCAGCCTGATGCAGCCCATTGAAGTGGCGGAATCGGTGCTGTTTATGGTGACACGTTCGCCGGGTGTCACAGTGCGCGATATTGTTATCCTCCCCAACAGCGTTGACCTGTAACCAGCCGAGGTGCAGCAGCATGAGTAACGAAAAATATCTGATTGGTGTCGATGTTGGTTCGGCCAGCGCTCGCGCGGGCGTGTTTGACCGCGCGGGAAATCTGTTAGGCCATGCAAAACAGTCCATCACCACCTTCCGTGCCCACGGTCATGTGGTTGAGCAATCCGCCAATGAGATTTGGCAGGCGGTCAGTCACTGCGTGCGCGAGGCGGTGGCCACTGCCGCTATCGATCCCGCTGCGGTGGCTGGCATTGGTTTCGATGCCACCTGCTCGCTGGTGGTGATCGATGAACAGGGGCAACCGTTGCCCGTCAGCCCAAACGGAGAGGCAGAACGCAATATTATTGTGTGGATGGATCACCGCGCGACGCGGCAGGCCGATGCCATCAATGCAACGAAACATCCGGTGCTCGACTATGTGGGCGGACGCATCTCACCGGAGATGGAGATGCCAAAGCTGCTGTGGCTGAAAACCCACAACCCGCAGACATTCCAGAACGCCGCACACTTTTTCGATCTCACCGATTACCTCAGCTGGCGCGCGACAGGCGATACGGCGCGCTCATCCTGCACCGTCACCTGTAAATGGAACTATCTTGCGCATGAGCAGCGCTGGGATGCCGACTACTTCAGTGCCATTGGCCTGCCGGAGTTTGCCGAGGAGAAGTTTGCGCGTATCGGACAGCAGATCGTCGAGCCAGGCACACCGTGCGGCACAGGTTTAACCGCGCAGGCCGCCGCCGACTTTGGCTTATCTGCTGGCACGCCCGTGGCCGCCGGGTTAATCGATGCCCATGCAGGCGGCGTCGGTACGCTGGGCGCAGATGGCAGCCCGGAGGATAAACTCGCCTATGTGTTTGGCACCTCGTCCTGCACCATGACGCCGACGCGTGAAGCCGCGTTTGTGCCAGGTGTGTGGGGTCCGTATTACTCGGCGATGGTGCCGGGTTTATGGTTGAGTGAAGGCGGACAAAGCGCGGCAGGCGCCGCCATCGACCGCCTGCTGGAGATGCATCCAGCGGCTGCAAGGGCACAGCAGGCTGCCGATGCCGCTGGCCTTTCACTGCCGGTTTACCTTGCGGAACAGGCTTTGCAGCAATCTCGCAGTGAATCAGCAACGGTGGATTTAGTCGAAGGTCTGCATATCGTGCCGGAATTTGCGGGTAATCGTGCACCTTTTGGCGACCCTTACGCGCGAGCGGTGATTTGCGGTCTGGGTATGGACAATGACGAAGCGAGCCTGATCGCACTGTATATCGCCGGCTTGTGCAGCCTCGGCTACGGCCTGCGCCAAATCATTGAGGCGCAAACCAGCAAGGGTATCGTCACGCGGTCGATTGTCATCAGCGGCGGCGCCGGGCAACACTCGCTGGTACGCCAGTTGCTGGCGGACAGCTGCCAGCTTCCTGTGCAATCCACCCACTGCCCTGAGCCGGTATTACTGGGTTCAGCGATTCTTGCCGCTGCCGCCAGTGGCGTATATTCCGACGTCACCTCGGCGATGGCCAACATGACCACCGATGAAAAGCGCTGGCATCCTGAGCCGTCGGTTTCGCCACTGCATCAGCACCGTTATGATGCATTTAAATTATTGCAGAGCACCGCGCGTAATATTCGTCAGATAAGCGAATAAACGTCGAATAATATTTCCGTGCGCCGCACAAACGTCGGCGCACGGTTATTTTGCCCTGCCATTTCCTGCAAGATAAAATTTAATTTCTTCACTACTCAAGTTTACACCACCGGGATACTATTTATCCCTTAGCTAGCGCCCTTCGCGCTGGCATTTTTATGCGTTTTTTAAGGCAAGGGGAGCTGTATGCTTATCGGTATTAAGCCGTGGTTCGAGGTTCAGGCAACCGCATGAATATCATCAGCATTATCATGTCTGCGGGCAAATCCTCGGTGGATGTCGCGTTGTACACGCTTATTCCTATCATGGTGGTGATGTTATTCATCATGAAATATCTGGAAGTGAAAGGTGTGCTGGATTTTGTGGTACGTCATTCCACACCGTTATTAAAACCTTTAGGTATTACCGGACTGGCATTATTTGCCCTGATCCAGCTGAACTTTGTCAGTTTCGCCGCGCCGTTAGCGGCATTAGCGATTATGGAAAAACGTGGCACTTCCGATCGCCATATGGCGGCCACGCTGGCGATGCTGTTTGCCATGGGGCAAGCCAACGCTTTTTATCCGCTGATTCCTGCCGGGCTCAACTGGAGTGCCGCGATACTCATCTCCATCTGCGGCGGGGTGCTGGCGGCAGCCACCACTTATCATTTCTTTGGGCGCAAGCTCTCGGATGCAGCGCTGCTCAATGAAGATGAAGCCGTTGCGAATAATGAAAGCAAAATGGGACTGATCGCCATCATCAACAGCGCGGGTGCGGACGCGATTCGTCTGGCGCTGGGATCGCTGCCGATGCTGATTCTCTCACTGTCGGTGGTGGGGATTTTGAAAGAGTCCGGCGGGATTGAGATGCTTACCCGGCTGGTTTCTCCGCTGCTGGACAGATTCAACATCTCTGAAGTGTATATTCTGCCTGCACTGACCAAATGCCTGGCAGGCGGCACCGCCTACTACGGCGTGGTAGCCGGGCTGGTCGAAAAAGGTTTATACAGTGCGCACAACATCAACGCCTCGGCGGGTTGGTTTATTCAGACCTTTGATTTGCCGGGGATTGGTATCTTCCTTGGCCTGTCGAGTCGTTTCCCGCGTCTGTTCCGTTTCGCCGTGCCGGGCATCATCCTCGGCATTGCGCTGCGCGGTGTGGCACACGCTCTGATATTTTAATTAACCCTGGCGCTGAAAGACTTATTCAGCGCCTTGTTTAAATAACACTACAATTCCCGCGTGTTATTTTAAATTAACCCTATTCCTTTCATCGTTATTTTCATCAGTTGCATCACCTTTAATTATCGTACTATTATCACCAGCATGGTTTTGCACAAACCCATTAATCCCGATGAATTATCCGGTTAATTAATTCCTTAATTACATTGCAGGTAATATTCCTGTACGTCATCTATTGATACGCAGATAGGGTAGATCCATGAGCGGTAAGCAAATAACTTGGAATGGCGGGTTACAACCTGAAGCCATCGAGATTTTGTCCCAGGACGGCGGCATGATTGTGAGCCCAACGAAAGTCGGTTACATCATCATGACCTCCGATAAAGCCGGGTTAGAGCGTAAGTTTGAAGCCAAGCAGCGCAAGCGCAACAAGCCAGGCGTGGTACTATGTGGCTCGCTGGAACAACTGCGTTCACTGGCTCAACTGACGCCGGAAATTGACCAGCTTTATCAGCAGCATTGGGATCAGGATATTTTGCTGGGCTGTATTTTACCGTGGCGCGAAGATGCGTTGGCGCGTATTCCGGCTGACGGTTCAAAAGAGCTGATGATGGATGGCCGCCAGACCAGTTGCTTCGTGATTAAATTTGGTCGCCCAGGCGAAAATATTGCGAAAGCGCTGTGGGAAGATCACGGGAAATTCTCTTTCGCCAGTTCAGCCAACCCATCGGGTCAGGGAAACCGTGGTCTGGTTGAGGGTATTGGCGAACGTATTGAATCGCGTGCCGATTTAATTATTGAAGCCAATGACTACGTGAAATCCATTCAGCCTAACGAAGAAAATAAAGTGCGCTACGAACAAGGCGTAATGGTGTCGATGGTCGATAGCGAAGGTCGTCTGATTCCACAGCAAAACGGCGAGCGTAAAATCACCCCGTGCCCGGTATTGATTCGCAAAGGCCTTGATGTCGATAAAATCATGGCGTTGCTGTCGGACATCTTCCCGTCCTGGGATTACCGTCACGGCGATTACTACTGATGTCACTAGCCTGTTTCCTGGTTTGGGAAACAGGCTAATTCGCGTTACCACTCCACGGTGATTTTGCCGAAGTGTCCCGCCGACTGCTGATGCTGGAAGGCCGCAGGCAGATCGTTCAGCGCACCGTAACTGTCACTGATCACCGGGCGAATACCCGTTTGCTCTAACGCGCGCACGAAATCCTGCTGCTGACGACGATGGCCGACAATCAACCCCTGAATACGCGCCTGCTTTGCCATCAATAGCGAGGTGGGTATCACGCCTTCGAACCCGGTCAGCACACCAATTAACGCGATATGACCGCCCACGCGCACCGCTTCAATCGACTGTGCCATGGTGCCCGGCCCGCCCAGTTCAATCACCACATCCGCGCCTTTGCCCTCAGTCAGCTGCTGAACCGCTTTGCCCCACTCCGGCGTGGTGCGATAGTTGATGCCCGCATCGGCCCCCAGCTCTTTGGCTCTGGCCAGCTTCTCATCCGATGAAGATGTGACAATCACTCGTGCGCCCATCGCTTTGGCAATTTGCAGCGCAGTAATCGACACGCCGCCGGTGCCCAACGTGACGATGGTATCGCCCGATTTAATCTGCGCATCGCCTACCAGTGCGCGCCATGCCGTCAGGCCTGATGTGGTAATCGTCGCGGCTTCGGCATGCCGCCAGCCGCGCGGTGCGAGGGTAAAGTGATGCGCAGGACGCACCACCACTTCGGCGGCAAAGCCGTCTGTTCCATCGCCGGGTGTCTGGGTGAAATTGCCGACCTGAGCAAACGGTAGCCCATCCTGCCACTGTGGGAAGAAACAGGACACCACATGGTCGCCGGGATTAAAGTCGGTGACGCCTGCACCGACCTCTTCGACCACGCCCGCACCGTCCGCCATCATAATGCGATCTTGCTCGGTGGGGATCGATCCGTTAGCCACCAGCAAATCGTGGAAGTTAAGTGAGGTGGCATGGATCGCCACGCGGATCTCTCCGGCGCCCGGTTTACCGGGATCGGGCAGATCCGCCAGCTGCAAGTGCTCTAAACCGCCGGGTTGTTTCAGGATCATCGCTTTCATAACCACTTTCTCCTTAGCAAAACGCTCAATACAAAGCATGCCGCTGCGAAACGTGCATGCCTTCTTTTGTGCGCTAAGTTTGGCAGCGATGCCGCTTCCCTGCCTGTTACTCCGTGCGGTTATGCGAAAAGCTTTTACACATCCGCACGATAGGCTATCTCTTTCTGCAAACGCAGCTCTGCCAGGCGTCGTTCCAGCGCGGCTTCGATATTGTCATACGCCGTGCTGCCCAGTGCCAGACGCAGCGGCATGGCGGGTTGATCCAGCGTGGCGATCATCGCGGTGACAGATTTCGCGGCATCGCCTTTGATCGCGAACTCGCCAGACATAATCGCGCGGCGCACTTCACCGGAGGCGGTGTCCCGATAAACATCCTGCGCCTCAGCAATATCCAGCCCGGCACCAAAGTGAGTGGCGGTTGGACCCGGCTCCACCAGCAGGAAATCGATGCCAAAGCTGGCAACTTCCTGGCGTACCGCTTCAACAAATCCTTCGATGCCCCACTTGCTGGCGTGATACAGGCTGAAGTTGGGATAAGCCACCTGCCCGCCTTCCGAGGAAACCTGCGCGATGCGCCCGCCGCCCTGCTGGCGCAGCAGCGGAATCACGGCGCGAATTAGCTGGATTGAGCCGGTGAGGTTGGTGGCGATCTGACGATCAATCTGCGTATCGCTCAGCTCTTCCGCCGCGCCAAACAAACCATAGGCGGCATTGCTGACCACCACATCGACGCGCTCAACGTTGGCAAATGCCTGCGCGATGGCTGGCGCAATGCTGGCGGTGTTCGCCAAATCCAGCATCATGACCTGTAACTGCCCACCGTATCGCGCTTGCAGACCCGCCATTGCCTCAGTGCGACGTACGCAGGCCAGCACGCGATCGCCACGTGCCAGTAAATCTTCACTCATCAAACGGCCCAGCCCACTGCTGGCACCGGTAATTAACCAAGTTTTCATTTTGTCGTCCTCCGGTTGAAAACCCGATGATAGATCGCTTTACTGGTGGTCATAATCTCCCTAATCGCGCATGACCTGGTGAGGAAATACCACCAATGAGAAGACCTTCCTGGCATGAACTTCAGGCCATCAAAACGTTGGGCGAGCAGCGCAGCTTCCGCCGTGCCGCTGAGATGCTCGGCCTGAAGCGCTCTTCACTCAGCCATCTGGTGAAAGCGCTGGAACAGAATCTGGGGGTACAGCTTTTTCAGCGCACGACCCGCAGCGTATCGCTCACTGATGCCGGGCAACAGTTAATCGATCGCCTCGCTCCACTACTGAATGAAATGGATGAAGTGCTACACGATGTCAGCGCCCGCCGCCAGCAGCACGCAGGCACCTTACGCATCAGTGCCAGCGATGCGGCTATTAGCATCCTGCTGGAAAAAGTGGTGCCGGGATTTTGCGCTGATTACCCGAACATTCAGCTCGATTTTGCCGCGCAGGGTGAACTGGTGGATATCACAGCCGCCGGGTTTGATGCCGGCATTCGGCTGATTGAAGATGTGCCGCAGGATATGGTGGCGATTGCGCTGGGCGGCCCGCTGAATTTTATCACCGTGGCTTCACCGGCCTATCTCGCCGCACACGCCCCCATCAAGCAGCCGCAGGATTTGTTGCAGCAGCAGTGCATTCGCCATCGTCTGCCGAGCGGGAAACGCTATCGCTGGGAGTATGAGAATGCGGGGAAACGCTATGAACTGGATGTACCGGGCACGATCACCTTAGATAATAACGCGCTGATGACCCGCGCGGCCATCAGCGGATTGGGCATTGCTTATGTACCGTCGCTTTACGCCGAAGCGGCGCTGCAATCCGGCCAGTTAGTGGAACTGCTCGCCGACTGGCGGGTGCAGTCGGCAGGTCTGGCCTTGTGGTTCCCGCCCAACCAGCATCAGTCGATGGCGCTGCGGCTGTTTATCGATGCTCTGAAAAACAGCCTGCCGCGCCAGTCGTAATTCAAGCCTGACGCTGTGGCGCTTTGTGCACCATGGTGTAAGCGTAATCCACGCCCATGCCGTATGCGCCGCTGTGCTCACGCACCAGATCCATCACCGCATCGTAGGTTTCTTTGCGTGACCAGTCGCGCTGGTATTCCAACAGCACTTGCTGCCAGGTCACCGGCACCGCACCGGCCTGCACCATGCGCTGAATCGAACGCTCGTGAGCATCGACGCTGGTGCCGCCTGAAGTATCGGTCACCACATACACTTCAAAGCCCTCTTTCAGCGCCATCAGGGCCGGGAAAGTCAGACACACTTCCGTCCAAAGCGCTGAAATAATCAATTTCTTACGGCCGGTTTTCTTCACCGCTTCAACGAATTTGGCATCTTCCCATGAGTTCATCGAGGTGCGTTCAATCGGCTTCGATTCCGGGTGCACCGCCAGCAGTTCTGGCCAGATGTAGCCGCTAAAACTTTCGGTTTCTACAGAGGTGTAAATCACCGGCACGTCGAAAACTTTGCCCGCTTTTGCCAAAGCGACGGTGTTATTTTTGAGCTGCTGGCGATCAATACTGGCGACGCCGAAAGCCATCTGCGGCTGGTGGTCGATAAAGATCAGAGTTGAGTTCTGTGGGTCGAGCAGGTCGAGTTTAGACATGATGTATTCCTCTAAAGTGTTTTTAAATTTGTGTGTTGTGCTGCTGGAATGAACTTTAGAGAAAGGGGCGATGAAGAGATAACGCAAAGAATTTTACAACTTGTTCAAACTGTTTTTAGAAGACTGATTTAAAAAGATAAATTAACACTCAACACAGCAATTTCAGCCTCAAATGCGCTGTTTTTCACATTGCTTCCGGTGTATCAGCAGGCGTAACCTGTGCCAACAAAATCATAAAAAACACCATCGCAAAATGATCGTACGTCCTCGTCAACACTGGTTCATCAGGTTGTTTGACTGGCACGGCTCGGTGCTGGTTAGCATTGTGTTTCGCCTGTCGCTCAACCTGCTGATGTCGGTGATCGCCATTATCGGCTATCCGTGGTACTCCACTTTCGGCATTCACCTCACGACTGCACCGTTCAGCTTGATTGGCGTGTCGATTGCCATCTTTCTTGGCTTCCGCAATAACGCCAGCTATGCGCGTTTTATTGAAGCGCGCACGCTGTGGGGCAATATGCACATCACGCAACGCTCACTGCTGCGCCAGATAAAATGCATTCGCGGCATCAGTGAAGCGCAAGTGCAGGAGTTTGTAGGGCTGCAGCTGGCATTTAGCTGGGCAATGAAACATCGGCTGCGTAAAACCGATGCGCAGGCCGATCTGGCGCGCTTGCTGCCGGAGAAGTGGCACAGTGCCGTATTGAGCCATCCGATGCCGACCTCACAGACCTTGTTATGCATGGGCGAATGGCTGGCGCAGCGGCGCGATGAGGGTTTGGTGTCGGATATTGTCTGGCAGAGTATCGATGACAATCTCAATCATCTGTCGGCTTATCTGGGCGGCTGCGATCGCCTTGCCAGCACGCCGATTCCGTTTGCCTACAGCCTGATTCTGCATCGCACCGTGTACCTGTTCTGTACCCTGCTACCGTTTGCGCTGGTGGCGGATTTGCATCTGATGACGCCGCTGGTGTCGGTGTTTATCTCGTACACCTTCCTGTCGCTGGAGTCACTGGCGGAAGAGCTGGAAGATCCGTTCGGCACTGCGCCCAACCATCTGCCACTGGATGCGCTGTGCGTGAATATCGAACGTAATTTGAAGGCGATGAACAATGATTTCCCGTTGCCGGAACCGCGCCAGCCGGATGAGCATTTTAATCTGACGTAATGCGTCCATTTGCCTGGCGCGCATAACAACACAGCCGGGCATATGGCTAACAGATCAGACCGACCACATAGCTAACACTTTTGTGGTCCGTCTCTTCGGATAATACGTTTTTTTGCCCGATTAACTGTGCAGATCCAGCCAGCGCACATACGCCTGATCCCAGAGCGCAGCAGGCGTACCCGCTTTCCCCAGACCAAAGCCATGCCCACCGCTGCTGAGTTCAATCAACTCCACTGGCACCTGCATCCGACGGCAGGCATCGCGCATCATTTCAGTGTTATGGGGATTGGAGGTGTGATCATCTTCCGCCTGCGCCAGGAACGTCGGTGGATATTGTCGGGTGACATAATTCTGCACTGACCAGTTCGCTTCCTGAGTGGGTGTCGCGTGATCGCCTACCATCATCAGGTGCGTCTTGGTGTTCTGATATGGCGCTTCAAGGGTGATGACCGGATAGATCAGGCCAACGCTATCGGCCGTTGGACGGATCTGGTCAAGCGGGTCCTGCGCCGGATAGGTTTCGAAATCAGGACGTGCGGCCGCCATGCCAAGCAGATGTCCGCCAGCGGAGAAGCCGAGCAGATGCACTTTACTCTCCATAGAACGCACCAGACGAATGGCGCGCTGCGCATCCTGCAGCGGCGCGAGGTTGCCCGCCTGCCACTTTTCTCCCGGCAAGCGGTAACTCAGCACATACACGGTGTAACCGTTGGCATTTAACCAGCGCGCCACCGGCCAGGCTTCACGCCCCATGCCGATAAAACGATAGCCGCCGCCAGCCGCCACGATCACCGCTTCGCCGTTGGGATTTTCCGGACGGAAACGCTGAATCGCGGGAGATACGATGTTGGTCCAGGAGCCGTTCATACTGACTTTCAACAGCCCAGACGGCCCACCGCCGCCCGGCGGATCGTCTGGCCACAATGGGATAATGTCATCACGGGCAAACAGTTTGCCTGCGGTCATCGAAAGGACGGTTGCCCCGGATGCTTGAAGAAAACCACGCCGTGTAAGTTTCATGCCCAGTAGCCAGTATTGAAAAATATGTCAGCCTTGTGGGCTGCGTCTCGTTATGTGATACGTGTCAACTTTCAACGCTGGCGATTATGTACGCATTTTGTACAAAAGATCCATAGAAAAAGCGCCTATAAAGGCGCTTATTTTATAGTGAATCCGCCAAATTTTTCCGCTAAATGAAAGAGAACACTCGAGATCACGTAATTGGTTAGACGCTGAAATCCCCTAAATAATTCGAGCTGTAGCAAGGCGGCAAGTGCGTGAGTCCCCGGGAGCTTACTTCAGTAAGTGACCGGGGCGAACAAACGCAGCCAACGCCGCTACAGCTTGAAGTATGACGGGGATTTAATTCCCTAAATAATTCGAGCTGTAGCAAGGCGGCAAGGATGCGAGTCCCAGGAGCTTACTGCAGTAAGTGACTGGGGCGAGCAGACGCAGCCAACGCCGCTACAGTTCGAAGTATGACGGGGATTTAATCCTGTTGCTGGAATTGGGTCATAACTGTTTGCTCGCACTGCTGCTGATTATGGCGCAGCTGCGCGCGCTCATCCTCGCCCAGTTCCATCCAGGCGCTAATCACTTCCTGCGCGATTTCTTCATTAAATTCAGGATTATCCACGGCGGATGAAGACTGGCTGCCAGCCAACTGAGACTTCATCTTCGCGGTATAGGTATCCAGATCGCTGGTCTTTTTTTCGCTGCTTACCAGATGGCACAACTGGCTGGCATACACATTCTCTTCGCTGGTGTTATCACCGTCAGCGGCGATGGCACTGGCGGAGAGCGAGAGCCCAACGAGGGCGATTAATATGGCTTTCATAACAGACTCCAGTAATTTCCAGAAAATCACTTTTGATTATGTTGCGCACGTGCCGCCTGACGGGCGGCACGCCAGTTTAATAACGGCGTCACCGTGATGCCGTGCAGTACGATGCTGCACACCACTAACGTCAACGCCATATCCACCATTTGCTCTGCTTGTGGGCCACGCATGCCGTGCACCCAGGCGTAAGCAATGTAATTGATACTGCCGATGCCGCGAATCCCCAGCCAGCCAATGAGCAAACGGCGCATGAGCGGTATCTCACAGCGCCAGGTGGTGATCCATACTGCCAGCGGACGCACGACCACAAACAGCAGCAGCGCGAGGCCAATGCCAGTTAGATTCCAGTGATGCGCCAGCGTGATACCCAGTACTACCATCAGGCCGGCAGCCAGCAGGCGTTCGATGGTATCGCCAAACGACAACGCATCGCCGACTACCAACCCCATTGATTTGACCATACCGCTGCCACCGTGCGCCAGTCGTTGATTGGGATTGACGCGCGCCTCAGCGGGCAAGTATTGCTCCTCTTCTGACAACTCGTCTTGCGGATAGTGCTTTACCACACGCAGCTCAGCGCGACGTAGCCCAACACCCGCCGCAAAGGTGGCGAGGAAGCCGGATGCATCTACCGCTTGCGCCGCCGCATAACTAAGCGCGATGAGTGCCAGCGCGAGAAAATCATTAGGTGCAATATCCTGATGCGCGCTGCGCAACTGGGTCGCCAGTTGGCCAATCAAGCGACCGAGCAGATAGCCAATGGCTACCCCGCCGCCGATGGCCCACAGCCCATCTCTCAACGCCCATTCACTCAAATGGCTGATACTCAGCGTATCGGACTGCATCATGAGCAGCGCCAGCATCAACAGCGGCAGCGCCGATCCATCGTTCATGCCCGCTTCGCTGGAAAGCGCCACGCGTAATGCGTCATCATCGCGCGCATCGTTAACGGAAATCAGGCTGGCCAGCACCGGATCGGTCGGTGCCACAATGGCACCAAATGCCAGCGACAGCGCCCAGTCAAAACCGGTCATCCAGTGCACCAGCAGCGTCATGCCGCCTACGGTGAGAAGCATGGCAGGAAACGCCAGCCGCACCCCCAGGCGCCAGGCATGGGCTGTGAGTGGCACGCGTAATTTAAGGCCTGTGATAAACAGCGAGGCTGCCATGGCGATTTCGGTGAGATGGGCGGCGAGTTCGGCGTGCCCGAGAATATCGAGTTGCAGCAGATTGAGCAGCCATGGGCCGCAGAGAATACCCGCGAACAGGTAAAGTCCAAATGCGGTCACTGGCCCACGGTGAATCCAACCGGAAGCCAGTGACATGAGAAGTAACAGACCACCGGTAGCGGCAGTCCAGGCCAGGAAGTTCATAACGCTCCGTTTTTAAATAACATTCTCCCTTAAGCCTGGCACAGGATTGACGATCAGTTTTTCAGGTGACGACTCGCCAGACGAATCAGCAACGCAAGCGCAGCGGCAAGTGTGGAGAGCGCCACCACGCCGGTCCAGCCAAAGTGCGCCAGCGCCAGGCTTCCAAGTGCCGCACCGGTCGCCATGCCAATAAACACCACGGTAAACATCAACGCATTCAGTCGGCTACGCGCTTCTGGTGCCAGACTGTAGACCAACGTCTGATGCGCTACCAGCGTGGCCTGCACGCCCAAATCGAAGCCGATGGTGCTGATGATGATCAGGCCAATCTGAGCCGGAACCGGTAACAGTGGCAGCAGGAACATCAGCGCAAATGACACCATCACCAGCGTGGCACCATACTGGGTGACACGGGCAGGGCCGATGCGATCCGCCACGCTTCCCGCCAGCGGTGCCGCCAGGGCCCCAGCCGCACCCGCCAGACCAAACGCCCCTGCTACTGCACTTTCAAAATGGAAGCGCTCACTCAGCATCAGCGCCAGCGTTGACCAGAAGGCACTGAAACCCACCGACAGCAAGCCCTGTGCCAGTGCGGCACGACGTAGCGTCTGATGATGTTGCCACAGGTGCGCCAGCGACAGCAGCAGACGCGGATAGCTCACAGAGGTGCCCGGTTTGAAGCGCGGCAACACACGCCACAGCGCGAGGCTAATCAACAGCACGGCCACCGCCGCCACCATGTACATGGTGCGCCAGCCCAGATATTCCGCCACCACGCCGCTCACCACGCGTGACAGCAGAATACCGACCAGCAAGCCGGTCATCACCGTGCCAACAGTTTTACCGCGACTGCGCTCCGGCGCTAACGCCGCCGAAGCTGGCACGATGTCCTGCGCCACGGTGGCGGTTAAGCCGGTGACAAAGCTGGCGATCAGTAACGCGTTGATGCCGCCCGAGAAGCCACACAACAGCAGCGCGGCGACCAGCATCAGGCCTTTAATCAGAATAATGGTGCGGCGATCGTGACGGTCACCGAGCGGTGCCAGCAGCAGAATACCCAGCGCGTATCCCGCTTGCGTCAGCATCGGCACCATGCCGACGCTACCAATTCCAACGTTAAATTGTTTGCTGATGATATCCAGCATCGGCTGGCTGTAGTAAATCGATGCCACGCTAAGCCCGGCACCTGCAGCAAGCGTGAACACCAGCGGCGCTGGCAGTTTTTCAGCTGGCAATGCAGTAGATTGCGAAATGGCTGACATAGTGAATTCCCCCGTGAAAGTGCGCTTATTAAAGCGCGTCGCGGCCATACGCGGTAGACTCGTCAAACACAGAACTGTTATGCACGGTGCGTATGAACAATCCAACCAGTATTGACCGTATTGAACTGATGCAGACCTTTATTCGTATTGTCGAAAGTGGATCGCTGTCAGCCGCCGCTGCGCAGTTGGGCACGACACAACCCACCATCAGCCGCCGGTTGCAGGCACTGGAACAGCGGTTAGGACTGAAGCTGATTCTGCGCACGACTCATGCATTGAAACTCACCGATGACGGCGAACGTTGTTATGCGCAAGCGCGGCAGTTGCTGGCGACCTGGCATGCGCTGGAAGATGAACTAACGGGTTCCAGTGACGATCCGATTGGCACACTGCGCGTGCGTGCGCCCCATGCGTTTGGCCAGGACCAGTTGATCGATCCGCTGGTGGATTACCTGCAGCGTTACCCGCGTCTGACGGTGGAGTGGATGCTCAATGATCGCACGCCGGACTTTATCAGCGAAAATGTCGATTGTGCGATTCAGGTGGGTGCAGTGAACGATCCCTCGCTGGTGGCGATTCTGCTGGCCGAAGTGCCGCGCTTTGTGGTGGCCGCACCTTCACTGCTGGCACAGCATGCGCCGATCGAGGATGTCAGCCAACTGACCGACCTGCCATGGCTGGCGCTGACCAGCTTTTACCGCAATGAGCTTGCACTACAGCGCTTGAGTGATGGGCAGCCGATGAATCTGCCGATTGCGCCTCGCCTCGCCAGCGACAGCTTATACGCCATCCGCAAAGCCGCTCTGGCGGGCATGGGTGCGGCGATTGTGTCGTCGTGGGTAGTACAGGAGGACTTAGCAAAAGGGGATTTGATTCAGCTGGTGCCCGAGTGGCAAGCGCCGCCGCTGCCGGTGTGGCTGACCTATCCGTGGGCCAGCTATTATCCCGCTCGTATGCGGCAGTTTTTTGCGATGATCAGAGAGGTGATGCCGAAACTGGCGGGCACACAGCCGGTGCGGTGAGGGGCCAGGGCGCCATAATGGCGCACCTGGCACACCAAATTACTTCTTCTCGACCTTTGACATATTATCCAGCCAGCCCATCACGAAGGCCGACAGCACAAAGGTCAGGTGGATAATCACGTACCACATCAGCTTGCTGTCATCGACATTGCGCGCGTCCATAAAGATGCGCAGCAGGTGGATCGATGAAATCGCCACAATCGAAGCCGCGACTTTGTTCTTCAGCGAGCCGGAATCCATCTTGCCCAACCAGCTCAGCTTCTCTTTGTTCTCATCAATATCCAGCTTAGAAACAAAGTTCTCATAGCCAGAGAGCATCACCATCACCAGCAATCCGCCGACCAGCGTCATGTCCACCAGCGACAGCAGCAGTAGAATCAGATCGTTCTCAGCAATGCTGAGTATGTTGGGCAACAGGTGAAAAATTTCCTGGAAAAATTTAACGGTCAGCGCCAGCAGCCCCAGCGAAAGTCCAATGTAAACCGGTGCCAGTAACCAGCGCGATGAATACATCAGGTTCTCGATAAAACGTTCCATAATTTCCCATTAATCAACAGACAAGTGGTCGATTATAACCGAACTTGTGTGAAGTTATTTCAGCGGTTCTTCAGAAATTTCAGGGGCCGCTGGCAGCGGCAGTGACAAGCGAAACTCTGCGCCCCCTTCCGGTCGGTTTTCCGCCCAAATACGCCCGCGATGGGATTCAATAATGGTTTTACTGATCGCCAGACCGAGCCCGACACCCGGCACCGCCGACTCCTTATCGCCGCGCGCAAATTTGTCGAAAATGCGCGTCATATTCTCTTCGGCGATCCCTGGGCCGTTGTCCCAGACGGCAATCTCCAGCCGCTCTTTGTCACGCCAGGCGCGAATGCCGTGCTGCGCGGCGTTGCCGGCATATTTGAGGCTGTTCTCGATCAGGTTGGTGAACACCCGCTCCAGCATCGCGCTATCGCCTTTGATCAGCACCAGTTCCGGCGGCAAATCGAGTGCAAAATCGTGTCCTTTCAATGAGGGGCCCATACTGCTCAGCGCCCCGCCAATCACTTCATCCAGCGCCACCCACTCCTCGCGCAGGTTGAGTCCACCAGACTGAATACGTGCCATATCCAGCATATTGCTCACCAGCCGAATGGTGCTTAACGTCTGTTCCCGAATCTGGTTCGCCTGGCCGACATATTTTGAGTTATCGCCGGCCAAATCCAGCATCAGCATTTCCGCCTGACCGAACAGCACCGTCAGCGGGGTTCGCAGGTCGTGTGAAAGTGCCGATAGCAGGGCATTACGCAGTTGCTCACGCTCTGCCGCCAAACGAGACGCCGCTTCACTCTGTGACAGCGCCATGCGCTCCAGCGCGTTGGCGATCAGCACCGTAAAAGTTTCAACTAAACGCTGCTGTTCCGGGATCATCAGTTGGCGCAGATTTTCCGGCTCTACCACCAACAGTCCACGGCAGTGATTCCCGCTTTTCAACGGCAGAATTTGATACGGCACCGCTGGCAAGGTATCGGTGCCTGCACCGGCGGGCTGTGCTTTGCTAAAGCTCCATTTGGCGATGCCGAGATCGGGCGGCGTACCAATACTGCTCTCACCCACCGCCTGTAAATCGCCCTGCTCATCCGGCAGCAGCAGCTGGCTGCGTGCCTGCAAGGTGACATCAATCACGCGCTGGCTGGTGGCGGCGATATCCTGCGGCGTGAGCGCGCTGCCGAGCGATTTTGCCATCTCATACAAATGCCGCGCACGCTGTTCACGATAGCGCGCGACTTTAGCCTGATAGCGCACGCCTGCTGTCAGGTTCCCGACGATCACCCCTACCGCCAGCATCACCGCGAAGGTCACCAGATACTGCAAATCCGATACCGCCACGGTGCCGGTCGGGGCGACAAAGAACAGGTCAAAAGCCAGGATGTTGATCACCGTGGCAAACACCGAGGGCCAGCGGCCAAAGCGCAGCGCGACTAACACCACGGCTAACAGATAAATCATCACGCCGTTGGCCGGATCGAACTCCACCAGTAGCCAGCGACCTACGATCGTCACCAGAATACACAGCGCAATCGCCATAAGGCAGCCGCGCAGATGCAGCCGCCACTTATCACTGTTGGCCTGTTTACCGCCCATCGGATGCGGCGCGTCGCGCACCGGTTCGTCCAGTGCCACCACCAGCAAATCGAGGTCTGGGCCAAGCTGGCCCAAACGCTGGGCAAAACTGTCGCGCCGCCAGCGCCGTTGCGGCTGACGACCGGTGACGATTTTGCCGAGATTATGCTCGCGCGCGTAACGCAGCACGGCGCGGGCTTCATCGGGATCGGACAGGGTGGCGGTTTCCGCACCCAGCTCTTGGGCCAGTTGCAGCGTGCGTAAAATGGCACGACGACGTGCTTCCGGCAGGCGATTCAGACGCGGCGTTTCTACGTATACTGCGTGCCACTCGCTGCCGAGACGCGCGGCTAAACGCGCGGCGGTGCGCACCAGTTTCTCACTGCCGGTGTCATCGCCGATGCACAATAAAATGGCGTCACGTGTGTGCCAGACTTTGTCGCGGCCTTGCTGGTCGCGCCAGGCACGCATCTGGTCGTCCACGCGGTCTGCGGTGCGGCGCAGTGCCAGTTCGCGCAGGGCAAACAGGTTGCCTTTGCGGAAGAAGTTTTCAATCGCGCGCTCGGCGCGATCGCCGACGTAGACTTTGCCCTCTTTCAGCCGCTGACGCAGATCGTCCGGCGGCAGATCCACCAGCACCACCTCATCGGCGCTATCGAAAAACGGATCGGGGACGGTTTCTCGCACCTGGATGCCGGTCACGCCACCAACCACATCGTTGAGGCTTTCCAGATGTTGCACGTTGACGGTGGTGATCACGTCGATGCCCGCTTCCAGTAGCTCTTCGATGTCCTGCCAGCGTTTGGGATGGCGCGAACCCTGCACATTGGTGTGTGCCAGTTCGTCCATCAGGATCACCGCCGGATGACGCGCCAGCGCCGCATCCAAATCGAATTCCGCGTGCCGCGAACGTCCGGTGGCGCGACGCGGCAATACCGCCAGGCCCTTGAGCAGCGCAGCGGTTTCTTCACGTCCATGGGTTTCCACCACGCCCGCCAGCACATCGAGGCCTTGCGCACGTAAACGCTGCGCCTCCTGCAGCATGGCGAAGGTTTTCCCCACGCCCGCGCAGGCGCCAAAGTAGATTTTCAGCTTACCGCGATGGCTGTCGCTGTGATTCAGCAACAGCGCATCGGGATCGGGGCGGGTGATTTCATCGTTCATCAGTTATCCGTCGAGAAAAGCGCGATAAATCGCGCTATCAATCAATTATCCCTGCAGCGCATCCAGCGCCATATTCAGCCGCAACACGTTCACCGTCTCTTCACCGATAAACGGCAGCAGCGGACGCTCAGTATTACGGGCAATCAGCGCTTCCACATCCTTCAGCGCCATATTGCGCGCTGCCGCCACACGCGGTGCCTGCCACAATGCGGCTTCCGGTGAAATATCCGGATCGAGCCCACTCGCCGATGCGGTCACCAGCTCAACCGGTACCGCAGTTGGAGCCTGTGGATTGGCGGTGCGCAGGGCAGCCACGCGCTCGGCCACCGCTTTATCCAGTGCCGGATTGCTCGCCGCCAGGTTGCTGCCGCTGGAAGCCAATGCGTTATAGGGCGCATCGCCGGTTGCCGATGGACGGCCCCAGAAATGGCCGGGCTGCGTAAATACCTGACCAATCAAATCGGAACCGCGCTCCGCGCCATCCTGCTCAATCAACGAACCGTTGGCCTGTGACGGAAACCACCACTGCGCTAAGCCGGTGGTCAGCAGCGGATAGACCGCGCCGGTTAACAGCGTCAGCAGTATTAACAATACAATAGCCGGACGTAACTGACTCATTTCTCTTCTCCTTAAACCAGACCAAATAGCGTCAGCAGCAGGTCGATGGCTTTAATACCGATAAACGGCACCACTAATCCGCCGACACCGTAAATCCACAGGTTGCGACGCAGCAGCGCGGCAGCACTCATCGGACGGTAGCCCACCCCTTTTAGCGCCAGCGGAATCAGGAACACAATCACCAGCGCGTTGAAAATGACCGCCGACAAAATCGCTGAGTTCGGTGAGTGCAGATGCATCACGTTCAGCATATTGAGCTGCGGATAGGTGGCCGCAAACGCCGCCGGGATAATGGCAAAGTACTTCGCCACGTCGTTGGCGATACTGAAAGTGGTCAGCGAACCGCGCGTCATCAGCATCTGTTTACCAATGTGCACCACTTCCAGCAGTTTGGTCGGGTTGGAATCGAGATCGACCATGTTCCCGGCCTCTTTTGCCGCCTGAGTGCCCGAGTTCATCGCCACTGCCACGTCCGCTTGCGCCAGCGCGGGGGCGTCGTTGGTGCCGTCGCCGGTCATCGCCACTAAACGCCCTTCCGCCTGATACTGACGAATCAGTGCCAGCTTGGCTTCTGGTGTGGCTTCCGAGAGGAAATCATCCACGCCCGCTTCTGCCGCGATGGCCGCCGCCGTCAGCGGGTTATCGCCGGTAATCATCACCGTCTTAATGCCCATTTTGCGCAGCTCGGCAAAACGTTCTTTGATGCCGCCTTTGACGATATCTTTTAGCGCCACCACGCCCAGCACCTGTGCGCCTTCGGCCACCACCAGTGGTGTGCCACCCGCGCGCGCCACTTCTTCGACGCTGGCGTTCACTTCTGCCGGGAAACGGCCGTTGTTGGCTTCGATATGGCGGCGAACCGCGTCAACGGCCCCTTTACGAATCAGACGATCCTGCACGTTGACGCCGCTCATGCGCGTCTGTGCCGAGAACGGAATAAAACTCGCGCCCATGCTGCTGAGATCGCGTTCGCGCAGGTTAAATTTTTGCTTCGCCAGCACCACGATGCTGCGCCCTTCCGGGGTTTCATCCGCCAGCGAGGCCAGCTGCGCGGCGTCCGCTAACTGCTGCTCGGTGACGCCAGGTGCAGGCATAAACTGCGTCGCCTGGCGGTTACCCAGCGTGATGGTGCCGGTTTTATCCAGCATCAGCACATCGACGTCGCCCGCTGCTTCCACCGCACGACCGCTGGTGGCGATGACGTTTGCACCGAGCATGCGGCTCATCCCCGCCACGCCAATCGCCGACAGCAAGCCGCCGATAGTGGTCGGAATCAGACACACCAGCAGCGCCACCAGCACCGTTACGCTCACCGGCGTGCCGCCGTAGGCCGAGAACGGCCACAGGGTGGCTGTCGCCAGCAGGAACACGATGGTCAGCGACACCAGCAGAATAGTCAGCGCGATCTCGTTCGGCGTTTTGCGACGTTTGGCACCTTCGACCATGGCAATCATGCGATCAAGGAAGGTTTCGCCCGGATTGACGCTGCACTGGATCACCAGCCAGTCGGACAGAATGCGCGTACCGCCCGTTACCGACGAAAAATCGCCACCGGATTCACGGATCACCGGAGCCGATTCGCCGGTAATCGCACTTTCATCCACTGACGCGCCGCCTTCCAGCACTTCGCCGTCACACGGGATGATGTCACCCGCTTCCACCAGCACCATGTCGCCTTTACGCAAGGTGTCTGCCGCTACCGGCTGCCACTGCGCGCCATGACGTGGCTCAGCCAGCTTTTTCGCATCACTGGTTTTGCTGATGCCTTTCAGGCTGTTGGCCTGCGCCTTACTACGCCCTTCCGCCAGCGCTTCAGCGAAGTTGGCAAACAGTACCGTGAACCACAGCCAGATGGCGACACCGGCGGTGAACCCGGCGTTACCGCTCAGATGGCCTGTCAGCATGCCGATGGCCAGCAGCGAGGTCAGAACGCTGCCGAGCCACACCAGGAACATTACCGGGTTGCGAAACTGCACGCGCGGATCGAGTTTCTTCACCGCATCCAGCACCGCGGTTTTCGTCAGCGCTGCATCAAACAGCGCCAGTTGTTGACGACTCATGATTCCGTTATCCCTGAATTAATTGCAGATGTTCCGCCACCGGGCCGAGAGCCAGCGCGGGGATAAAGGTCAGTGCCCCCACCAGCAATACGGTGCCAATCAGCAGCGCGATAAACAGTGGACCGTGGGTCGGTAACGTACCGTTGCCCACCGGCTGGATTTTCTTCGCCGCCAGTGAGCCAGCGATCGCCATCACCGGAATGATGATGCCGAAGCGTCCCACCAACATGCAGAAGGCCAGCAACAGGTTCCAGAACGGGGTGTTGGCGCTCAAACCGGCAAAAGCACTGCCGTTGTTGTTAGATGCAGACGAAACGGCATACAGCACTTCGCTGAAGCCGTGGATGCCTGGATTCGCCATACCGGCGCGCCCTGCATCCGTCATCATTGCCAGTGCAGTGCCGAGCAGCACCAGGGTAGGCGTCACCAGAATCGCCAGTGCGGTCATTTTCATCTCCCACACGTCGATTTTTTTACCCATGTATTCAGGTGTGCGACCAATCATCAGACCGGCGATAAATACCCCGAGCAGCACGAACAGCAGCATGCCGTACAACCCAGCACCGACGCCGCCGAACACCACTTCACCCAGCTGCATCAGCCACATCGGCACCATGCCGCCCAGTGCAGTAAAGGAGTCATGCATGGCATTCACCGCACCGCACGAGGCTGCGGTGGTGATCACCGCAAACAGGCTGGAGTTGAGGATGCCAAAGCGCGTCTCTTTGCCTTCCATGTTGATGGCGCTGTCTGCACCGAGTGCCAGGAAGTGCGGATTACCGCGCAGCTCTGCCCACATCACGGTAACCACCGCCAGCACAAACATGATGGTCATCGCCCACAGCAGCATGTGGCCCTGACGGCGGTCGCCCAGATGCTGACCGAAGGTGAAGCACAGCGCCGCCGGGATCAGGAAGATACTCAGCATCTGCACAAAGTTGGTCAGCGTGGTCGGGTTTTCAAACGGATGGGCTGAGTTGACGTTAAAGAAGCCGCCGCCATTGGTGCCGAGCATTTTGATCGCTTCCTGCGAAGCCACCGGACCGAGTGGCAGCGTTTGCTTCGCCCCTTCCAGCGTGGTGAGTGCGTGATAAGGCTCAAACGTCTGGATGCTGCCCTGATAAACAAAGAACAGCGCTATCAGCAGGCTGATCGGCAGCAGCACATACACCGTGATGCGTGTCAGGTCGCGCCAGGCGTTGCCCAGCGTATCCAGTGAGCGATTGGCAAAACCACGGATCAGCGCAAAAGCCACTGCAATACCGGTCGCCGCCGACAGGAAGTTTTGCACCGTGAGGCCCGCCATCTGGCTAAAATAGCTCACCGTGCTTTCGCCCGCATAAGCCTGCCAGTTGGTGTTGGTGACAAAGCTGACGGCGGTGTTGAGTGCCAGGTCCCAGCTTAGATTAGGCAGGTGTTGCGGGTTGAGCGGCAGCGACCCCTGCGACATCAAAATCGCCAGCAATAATAAGAACCCCAGCGCGTTGAACAGCAGGATCGCCAGCAGATAGTGCGGCCAGCGCATCGCGCCACTCTCCACACCGGCCAGCCGCCACAGCGCCCGCTCGGTACGCGGCAGCAGCGGCTTGTCGGCCACTAACACCGCAAGAAAACGCCCCAGCGGTTGTGCCAGCACCATTAGCACCAGCAGATAGACCGCAATCAGTAAAAACGCATTCGCAGCCATCAGAATGCCTCCGCATTAAGCAGGGCATAGATCAGGTAGCCCAATAAGATAAACACCAGCACGATGCCGGCAATCACGCCCACGCTCACAGCAACCTCCAGAGGATTTGGTAGTGCTGCAAGCATGCGCGGCGCGGCATAAAGAAGGGGTAAAAAGGCGGGAATCCGGCGTAAAGAAAGTATAAAAATGCTGTCGAATTAGGCGGTTTCCAGTGCCCAGATACGATTGAGGTCGATGTTCTGCCACAGGCTATTGTCTTCGGCTCCGGTGATACTGTCGGTGCAGAACGAATCCCCGAGATCCAGCTCTTCCGGTTTCACCTCTCGTTGAGCGTGCAGCGACCAGAACACATGCACTTTGGGTTTTAACAGCGATTTTTCACCGGCCTGCACCACCAGCGCCACGCGTCCGGAAGCCAGCCTTACCAACGATCCCACCGGATAAATGCCGATGGTGCGCACGAAAGCATGCAGCAGCGTGTTGTCGAAGTGACCGCGCCAACTCAGCATATTGTGCATCGCTTCGGCGGGGGTCCAGCCTTTGCGATAGGGGCGATTTGAAGTCACGGCATCGTAGACATCACACACCGCAGCCATGCGTGAAAACAGCGAGATCTCTTCCGCTTTCTGGCCATGCGGATAACCACTGCCGTCAAATTTCTCATGATGATGTAGCGCGATATCCAGCAGGTCTTCACCCGCATCGGCTTCCATGAGCATCTGCGCACCGACAATCGGGTGCTGACGCATCACGGTAAACTCTTCTTCAGTGAGCTTGCCGGGTTTGTTGAGGATCTCCAGCGGCACCGCCGATTTACCGACATCATGCAGCAAACCGCCCATGCCCACGCGCCGCTGCTGGTGTTCATCGAGCCCCATTTTTTTGCCCAGCGAGATCATCAACCCGCACACCGCCATGGAGTGCAGATAGGTGTAATCGTCGTGATTTTTCAGCCGCGCCACGCTAAGCAGCGCAGTGGGTTCACGGGTAATCGATCCGGCAATGTCGTCCACCAGGTCCATCGTATAATTGAGGTCCAGCCCCTGACCCATACGCGCTTCGTTGAACATCGCCAGCACCTGCGGCTTGCCCTGATTGAAGATGGTTTGCGCCTGGTCCAGCTCTTTGAAAAATGGGGTTTGCGGAATGGCTTTCTTCGGCGCAGGCTTCGCAGGTGCCTGTACCGACTTATCAATATCGATCCAGATCTGCTGGATCCCTTCGTTGCGGATCATCGCGATCTGGCGTTTATCGGTGATCAGCATTTGGTTGCGAATGCGTTTGTCCTTGAGCCACCAAACCTCCAGTTTGTGGATGAACATTCCTTGCCGCAATTCGTCAACGGTAATCAGCTTTATCACGATATCTCTCCTTAATATCAGTGGATGGTAAGGAGAGGTATCGGCAGCTGAGCAAATAATCTTCAGGAGTGATTTGTGCGATCTGTGAGAGGGGAAGTGATTTGGATTAGCGCAATAAATTCGTCGCGCTACGCCTGACTGCGCAGCGTTGTCGCGAAATGCTGCATCGCACTATTGCCGGAGTTCTTCAGGCAACCTGAATACCGCGCTGTGCCATAAAAGTGCTCAAAGGCGTGACACGACTTAATTCTTCTTGCATGCGGGCATCGTTTTCAACCTCCCATTGGTCCTGATAACGCTGCAGATTGAGCCAGAAGTCGACGCTAGTATCAAACACTGCCGCTAAACGGTATGCCATCTCGGTCGTCAGTTTGCGGTTGTTATTGACCATCGCGCTGGCGGTGTTTCTGTGCACATTCAGCATTTCAGCCAGGTCATTCACTTTGAGGTGAAGGGGTTCGAGGAACTCGAACTGCAGCACATCTCCAACACTGGTGGGTTTACGTTTTGCCTGATTCATTTTTGTTTCTCTTTGCTGGTAATTTTCGTCCACGTGCAGTGGTTATCGGTGATTTTTGTAACGGTGCGGATCGAGATAAAGATCGCTAGCCTCGCCATTCATCCAGCGAAATATGAGTCGATATTGCTCATTAACGCGGATGGAGTAGTAACCCAGCAAAGGAGGCTTCAGGGCTTCAAAACAGTTTCCAGGCGGCGATCGCAGATCATAATGCGTTTTAGCGGCATTGATGATATCGAGCTTACGCGCGAGCGCGGATTCAATGGTTTTGGGGAGACACCTGTGCGGTAAGGCATAAATAAAAAACTGCTCAAGCCAATCATCCCGAAAATGTCTAATTGCACCCTTCATCTGCTTCCCTGCATGAAAATAAAATCACGCAGGCAAGTTACTGCCAAAATGCACAGCAACCAAGTGCAATAGTTAACATTATAAAGAATGTTCTAGCGGGATTACAAAATTATTTTGAGATCAAAGAAAACGTCATGAGAACTGTGAGCGGCTTGGCATTACTCAGCCGCTACGTTTGTCCGTATAGAATCTACACCACCCGCGTTAACACCGCTTCGCCCTGCGAAAACGCCAGCAGGTTTTCAAACACCAAATCTGCCATCGCCGCCATGGTTTCATGGGTGCTGCTGGCGAGATGCGGAGTGATCACCACATCATCACGCTGCAGTAACGCAGCAGGCACCGCCGGTTCATGCTCGAACACATCCAAACCGACACCCGCAATCTCACCGGCTTCGAGCGCCGCAATCAACGCCTGCTCATCCACCACACTGCCGCGCGCAATGTTGATTAAAAAGCCCTTCGGCCCCAGCGCACGTAACACTTCAGCATTCACCAGATGATGTGTGGCGGCACCGCCGGGTAGGGTCAGCACCAAAAAATCCGCCTGCTTTGCCAGTGATAACAGCGAATCATGGCGCGTGTAAGGCACATCCGGGCGTGAACGCGGGTTGTAAAAATGCACATCCATATCAAACGCCTGAGCGCGCTTGGCCAGCTCCTTACCAATCCCGCCCAGCCCGACAATCCCGCACACTTTACCGCCTACTTTGGTGGTCAACGGATAGCGCCCTTTCGCTTGCCAGTTACCGGCGCGCACATAACGATCCGATGCGCTGATGTGGCGCGCCACATCCAGCAGCAGCGCCATGCCGGTATCCGCCACGCAGCTGTTTAAAACGCCTGGCGTGTTGGTCACCACGATGCCACGCGCTTCGGCGGCAGCAATGTCTATCGCGTCATAGCCCACGCCGTTACTGCAAATCACCTTCAGATTGGGCAACTGCGCCAGTAGCTCAGCACTTGCTCCCATCAACGCATTGCCGCTGGTCACCAGCGCATCAATACTGGCACCTTGCTCTGCCAGCCACGCCGCCTGATCCTCCTGTTGCCACAAGCGTGAAGTGGTGAAGTGCGCATCCAGATTATCCTGCAGCCGCTGCGGCAACAGCGGCCCTTTTAGCAATACGTTAAACGGCTTTGATCCCATCTTGTTTCCCCTGATTTTCGTAGGATGTTGCAGACGAATCCTGCTCGTCGCCGACACGTTCAATCGGGCCCATCACCAGCAGGAACAGCAGCGCCGCGACGATGCAATGCGCGCCAACGAACACCAATCCAATGCTGTAGCTGCCGGTCAAACCGACGATGATGCCGAACAGCAGTGGCGTGATAAATCCGGCCATATTGCCGATGCCATTGAAGATCGCGCCCGCCAGACCTACTGCTTCTTTCGGTGCGGTATCACTGACAATCGTCCAGGTACCCGCGCCCGCCGCCACGCCTTTCCCGAAGAAGGCAAACGACATAATGGCGATAATGCCGGCATTGGTCGGGATCACCGCAGCCAGAATCAGCGAGGCGGCCATCAGCATGCCGACGATATACGGCGTTTTACGCGCCCACGACAGGCTCCAGCCGTTAGCCAGCAACTTGTCAGAGATGTAACCGCCGCTGATGCCGCCCAGGAAGCCAAACAGCGCCGGGGCGATGGTGGCAAAGCCCGCTTCCATGATGTTCATGCCGCGTGCCTGCACCAGGTAAATCGGGAACCAGGTGATAAAGAAGTAGCTGAGCGCAATGATGCAGTATTGCCCGAGATAGGCGCACCACAGCATGCGATTGCTGAGCAAAGTTTTAAACATCGCTTTGCTCAAGGGTGGACGTGCTTTGAGCGTTTGTGCTGAATCGATATCCACCAGCGCACCGCCCTCCTCAATGTATTTCAGCTCTGCGGCTGACACATGCGGATGCTGTTTCGGGCTGCGCATATACCAACCCCACACGAACACCGCCAGCACGCCAATACCGCCCAGCACAAAGAACGGCCACTCCCAGCCGAAGCGGGATACCAGCCAGCCGGACAGCGGCGAGAAAATGGCAACAGCAAAATACTGCGCCGAGGCAAACAGCGACGAAGCACGACCACGTTCGGCACCGGGGAACCACATGATCACCGCACGCGCGTTGGCCGGAAAGCTCGGTGCTTCAATCAGTCCGAGGGCAAAGCGCAGCGCAAACATCAGCGTCAGCGCCATGGTCATGCCGTTGGAAAACTCGCCAATAAAACCCATTAAAATGGTCGAAACCGACCACAGCGCCAGCGTCACGCCATAGACTTTTTTCGTACCGAAGCGGTCAAGGAAAATCCCGCCGGGGATCTGGCCGATCACATAGGCCCAACTGAATGCCGAGAGGATCAGGCCAAGCTGGATCGCTGATAAACCGAACTCCTCTTTGATCGCCGATCCGGAGATCGACAAGATCGAACGGTCGGCATAGGCCACCACGGATAGAAACAGGATCAGACAGAGGATCCAGATACGCACATGACTGTTCTCATTGCGGTTTTTGCTTAGTAACATGGCTGAACCCCTTGATGAAGGAGCGTCCTGCTCCGAAGCGATGATGTTCAGGAATACCGCTTAAATTTCACTGTTCAGCAACTATAGAGAGCCAGATATGGAGTGGTCATTGTGCGGATGGAGGAATCCGCGCGGCTTTTTTGCGCTGGTTTTGGCATCTGCCACAAAGCAGGGTGCGGCGCTGCACAGAACCTTAAAGAAGCCGATGCTTTTGCACCGGAATGTGCGCCAGCTCTGAGAAAAACCTTCGCAACATCACTATGAGCCTGCAAAGCATCATGTATCGGCTCGCCATAAAAAGCCGCAAAGCATCATGCACCGGCTCGTCATAGGAGGCCGCCTGCATCCTGCACCCGCAAGCAAAATGTGCGCTTAGCTGCAAAATCCATACATGTTGATTGTCAGGGTCCTTACCGCCTCGTAGTCTGAAAATGATTTCATTGAGCCATTTTCACTCTCATTGAAACATTCATTCTAATAACAAGCTTACCCTGGAGTCCGCAATGAAAACCCTCAAGGCGATACTGTTGCTTGGCCTGCTGTCCAGCTCTGCCTCGGCGTTGGCAGAAAAGATCGGCGTATCAATGGCGTATTTCGATCAGAACTTTTTAACCATTATTCGCCAGTCGATTGATAAAGAGGCCAAAGCGCGCGGGCTCGATGTGCAATTTGAAGATGCGCGCGGCGACGTTGGCCGTCAGACCGATCAGGTGCAGAGCTTTATCGGGGCGGGCGTCGACGCCATCATCGTCGATCCGGTGGATTCCGCCAGTACACCGCAGCTGACCAAACTGGCGCAGCAGGCGAAAATCCCGCTGGTATATGTAAACCGCACACCAGGCGACAAATCGCTGCCGTCCGGCGTGGTGTTTGTCGGTTCAGACGAGCGCGAATCGGGTACCTTGCAAATGGAAGCGCTGGCGAAAATGGCCAACTACAAAGGCAATGTGGCAATCATGATCGGCAATCTGACCGACGCAGGCGCACTGCAACGCACCAAAGATGTCGAGCAGGTGGTGGCGAAATATCCGGGCATGAAAGTGGTGCAGAAGCAGCCAGCGAACTATGCACGTAACGAAGGCATGGATTTGATGCTCAACTGGATTGGCAACGGCGAAGCGATTGATATCGTTGCCGCTAACAACGATGAAATGGCAATCGGTGCCGCGATGGCGCTGGCGAAGAGCAACAAGAAAATTCTGGTGGGCGGTATTGATGCCACGCCGGATGGCCTGAAAGCCATGGCGCAGGACAAAATGCAGGTCACCGTGTTCCAGGATGCGATTGGTCAGGGCAAAGCCTCGGTGGATGTAGCGCAGAAGCTGATGAAAGGCGAGAAAGTGGATTCACACGTGTGGATCCCGTTTGAACTGGTGACCAAAGAGAATATGCAGAAGTACGTGGAGAAGAGTCAGTAATTAAGGCCAATACCGCGCGATAAACCGCGCCGTCCTGCGACGGCGCAATGTATTGCGCAATCCACGATTACTCCCGCAGTTTCGCCATGACCACGATGTCGTGATACTCCCCCTCACGCAGGCAGGCTTTACGCTTCACGCCCTCTTGCTCAAAGCCGAGGCGCTGGTACAACCGTATCGCACGCGCGTTGTCATGAAACGCTTCCAGCTCAATACGCACCACACCGAGCCAGTTAAAGGCATAGTCGATGGCGTTGCGAATCAGTTTCTCACCGATACCCCGCCCGCCAAACGCTGGATCGACGCTGATACCAAAACTGATGCTGTGACGCGTACGCGGGCGCTGTTCGACAAACAGCGTCAGCTCGCCCACCATCTGCCCATCAATTTCGGCCACGAAACCGATATAGCCCGCCGCGTCCATGTTTTCGAATTTTTTCTGCCAGGTTTGCACGCTGGGAAACGGCAGCTGCGTGGTCCAGCGATACACGTCGGGGTGGCTGTAAAGGCGTTGATAAGCGGCCGCATCGGCCGGTTCGCGACCGCGAATGATCAGATCCATGTCGGTAATCCCTTTCACTTGCACTAAGCTGTTAACTCTCACCAAACGGAAGAGTGACTTTATGTTGTATCGTCGTTTTGAACGTTTTATCAATATTTTCCAGGATGCACCAACCGATTCTCCCCCTTCCAGCGTCTGGCCGTTTTACCTCTATTATCTGCGTCAGGTGTGGCCGAGCTTTGTCGCCCTGCTGATTGTGGGATTAGCGCAGGCGCTGATTGAAGTGGCGCTGTTCAGCTATCTCAGCCGCATCATCGATCTGGTCAATCACTCGACGCCCGCCACGCTGTTCACCGACAACTGGCAGGTGCTGCTATGGATGGGGTTTGTCGCGCTGATTCTGCGGCCGGTGATTATCGCGCTGCACGATATGCTGGTGCATCAGAGTATCAACCCGAGCATGACCAGCATGATCCGCTGGCAGCATCACAACTACGTGCTGCGCCAGAGCCTGAACTTCTTCCAGAACGATTTCGCCGGACGTATCGCCCAGCGCATCATGCAGACCGGCAACTCCCTGCGCGATTCCGCGGTGCAGCTGGTGGATGCCATCTGGCATGTGGTGATTTACGCGGTGACTTCGCTGGTGCTGTTTGCCGAGGCCGACTGGCGCCTGATGATTCCACTGATTATCTGGATTGTGGCGTATAGCGTCTCTCTGAGCTTCTTTGTGCCGCGCGTGAAGCAACGTTCGGTGGTCTCTTCCGAGGCGCGATCCAAACTGATGGGCACCATCGTCGATGGCTATACCAATATCGCCACCATCAAACTGTTCGCACATAACGATCTGGAGAAACGCTACGCGCGCGAAGCGATTCAGGAGCAGACCGACAAAACCCAGCACGCCAGCCGCATGGTCACCACCATGGATATCACACTATCGACGCTGAATGGTCTGCTGATTGTCAGCACTTCTGGCCTGGCATTGTGGCTGTGGAGCCAGTCGCTGATCAGCGTCGGTGCGATTGCGTTGGCCACCGGTCTGGTGATCCGCTTAGTGAACATGTCCGGCTGGATCATGTGGGTGGTGAACGGCATCTTTGAAAATATCGGCATGGTGCAGGATGGATTGAACACCATCGCGCAGCCGCTCAGCGTACAGGAT
Source organism: Pantoea sp. GL120224-02 (assembly GCF_900215395.1). NCBI lineage: Bacteria > Pseudomonadati > Pseudomonadota > Gammaproteobacteria > Enterobacterales > Erwiniaceae > Pantoea > Pantoea sp. GL120224-02. The sequence continues at coordinate 101,171 of NZ_OBEC01000013.1, forward strand.
GAGCCGCAGGCGAAAAACCTGCAGGTAACGCAGGGTCAGATCCGCTTTGAAGATGTGCGCTTTGATTACGGCGGCAGCCGCCAGGTGATCAATCGCCTCAACCTGAATATCAAACCGGGTGAAAAAATCGGCCTGATTGGGCCATCCGGTGCCGGTAAATCGACAATGGTGAACCTGCTGTTGCGGCTTTATGACATCAACGGCGGGCGCATCCTGATTGACGATCACAACATCGCCGAAGTCACGCAGGAGAGCCTGCGCGGCCAGATCGGCATGATCACTCAAGACACGTCGCTGCTGCATCGCTCGATCCGCGAAAATCTGCTGTACGGTCGTCCGGATGCCACCGAAGACGAACTGCAGGCGGCGATTATCCGCGCCCGCGCCGATGAGTTCATTCCGCTGCTGTCCGATCCACAGGGCCGTACCGGGCTGGATGCGCATGTGGGTGAGCGCGGAGTGAAACTGTCCGGCGGTCAGCGTCAACGTATCGCCATCGCCCGCGTGCTGCTGAAAGATGCGCCGATTCTGATCATGGATGAGGCCACTTCCGCCCTCGATTCCGAAGTCGAAGCGGCGATTCAGGAAAGCCTGGAAACGCTGATGCAGGGCAAAACGGTGATTGCCATCGCGCACCGTCTCTCGACTATCGCCAAAATGGATCGACTGGTGGTGCTGGATAAAGGTGAGATTGTTGAGATGGGCAACCACCGCGAACTGCTGGCGCACAACGGGCTTTACGCGCGCCTGTGGCAGCATCAGACCGGTGGCTTTGTCGGCGAAGATTAATCGCCGCGTCGATATGGCAGGGCTTCGCGCGCTTCAATGGCATAGGCGCGGATCCCTGCCCGCTCCTGCACTAAATACTCTTCTACGGCTTCGCGCAATCCCGGATGACACAGGTAGTGCCATGAGTGGGTGATCTGCGGTTCGAAGCCGCGCACCAGTTTGTGCTCGCCTTGCGCTCCCGCATCAAAACGCTGTAATCCCTCGGCAATCGCAAAATCCATGCCCTGATAGAAGCAGGTTTCAAAGTGCAGGCGATCGAACTCCGCCAGGCAGCCCCAGTAACGCCCGTACAGCGAATTACCATCCACCAGATAGAACGCCATGGCGGCCGGATGGCCCTGCAGCGTGGCGATCACCACGCGAATCGATCGCGGCATGCGTTCGGCCAGCAGGCTGAAGAACTGCCGCGTGAGATAAGGACGCTGCCCGCGCACCGCATAGGTGTTGGCGTAGCAGGTGTAGACGAAATCCCACTGATCTTCGCTGAGTTCGTCACCGCGATACCAGTTGAACTCAAAGCCACTGCTCGCCACCTGTTCGCGCTCTTTACGCAGTTGTTTGCGTTTGCGTGACATCAGCGTGTCGAGGAAATCCTGAAAATCGCGGTAGCCTTTGTTGTGCCAGTGATACTGGATGCCGAGACGCGCCAGCCAGTCGGGCTGCTGCTCCATCACATCGTTGGCAAACGGCGTGGTGAAATTGATATGTGCGCCGCTCAGGCCGTTTTGCAGCAGTTCATCGGGCAACGCTGCGAGCAGCTGGCTAATGGCGGCTTGCTCGCCCAATAAACGCGCACCCGTAACCGGGCTGAACGGAATCGCCCCCAGCCACTTTGGATAGTATGGAATGCCGGCGCGGTGACAGGCATCAGCCCATGCGTGATCAAAGACGTATTCACCTTGCGAATTGCGTTTGCGATAGCCCGGCAGCGCGGCGCTCAGCACGCCCTTTTCACGCCACAGCAAGTGATCCGCCTGCCAGCCGTTTTCCGGCCGCACACTGCCACTCTCTTCCAGCGTGAGCAGAAAGGCATGGCGTAAAAACGGTTGATCGTCAGGTAACAGCGCATCCCATTCGAGGGCGGAAATCTCCGCCAGCGACGACAGGTGAAGCAAAGACATGCATGGCTCCCGGCCAGCTCAAGGCGAACAGCTAGTTCAACAGGTTTTGTCGCAGGGGAAAAGAGGGGGCGCACTGAATGTGCATCGACCATCTATTGGCATGAATCACGCCGGAGGGGTTTGGATTGGAAAGGACGCTTCCACCGCTTAAGGAAGCGACTCTGTTAGCCGATGAGTTTCAGGTCGTTTTTACGATGTTGCTTCTGGTCGTCATAATAATTTTCGTGTGTACCGAGGCTCAGAAGATAGATTTCCAGTCTCTGATCGACCCAGCTGTAACCCAACAGATATTGCTGCTTGCTCAGGTAAAACTTGTGCACCCAGAGATAGCTCAGGTCGCCCTTTTTGCGTTCACCGATCTCTGGGATAGCAATAATGCGGTCAATCTCTTGATCAACACCCTCCTGATCCTGTTCCGTCAGGCGGTTAAAAGCCTTGTCAAAACGGCGGGTCTGATAAATCTCAACTTCCTGTCCGGTCTTTTCTGCGCACATATTTTTTGACCTTGCCGTTATCCATTTCTGCTTTAGCCAGTAAGATTTCGTTGATGAAGGAGAACGTCAGATCGGGGTTATCCTCTGCGATGCGACCAATCTTCGCCCAATGCTCAATCTGCTTAGGCACGCTGCGGCTCATGGCTTCTGCATGTGTTTTCACATCTTCAACAAAATCATCGTCTAAGCGGACGCTGGTTGCCATATTTAAACCTCTTATTGTCGTCACCCGATACGTTGTTGTGAGGGTGGTTCCATTGATACGTCATTGCCAGACGTACAACAGAGGTGATTGTGCGACATATTGTCGCATTTGGCAATCAGTGATAGCAGCACGATTTACCGTGCCTCGATAACGAATGTGTATACTCACCTTTTTCGCTGTTCAGGAACCGCCATGGATCGTCTCGATTGTGACCGCATGTTTGTCGCGGTGCTGGAAGTAGGCAGCTTTGCCGGGGCGGCCGAGCGACTGGGCACCAGCAGCGGGCAGGCCTCCAAGCTGGTTTCCCGGCTGGAGCAGGAACTCGGCGTGCAGTTGTTCAAGCGCAGCACGCGTGCACTCTCAGCCACTGAAGTGGGTCGCGCCTATTACGAACGCGTGAAAACCCTGCTGGATGCTTTCGACACGCTGGATGCCACGGTACGCGAAAATGCCACCACGCCGACGGGGCGCTTAAAAATCAGTGCGCCCGGCACCTTTGGTACGGCGGTGCTCGCCAGCGTATTGGTCGCATTTGCGCGTCACTATCCGTTGATTGAACTGGACGTTAACTTCTCCGATCGTGCAGTGAACATCGTCGATGAAGGCTTCGATATGGCGATTCGCATTGGTAAACTAGATGACAGTAGCCTGATTGCACGTCGTTTGGGCGATGTGCCGATTCGCGTAGCGGCTTCGCCGGGCTATCTGCTGCAACAAGGCACACCGCAGCACTGGCGCGACCTGGCTGCGCATCAATGTATCAGTGACACCAACTTCCGCGATCCCTGGCACTGGCCGTTTGTGACGCCGTGCGGCGACAGCGTAAGCATGCCGATTCGCGGCCGCCTGTGTTTCTCCAATACCGAAGCCTGTTTACAGGCAGCCATCGCCGGATTGGGTATCGCACGTTTACCGGGTTTTATTGCCGCACCTGCGCTACAACGCGGCGAAATCGTCTCGCTGCTGGATAACTTCGCCACGCCGCCGATGGGCCTGTTTGCCCTCTATCCCCCCGCTCGCCATCTGGCGCAGAAAACCCGCTTACTGATTGATTTCCTCGCCGATCATTTCCAGCAGCATCCTCCCGGCTGATTCCTTCCAATTTGGAAGCAATGAAAGCCATTTTGCCCGGATTATCACCCAACCAGCAGCGCGGTATGCTCACTCCATCACCAGAGAGGAGTCGAGCATATGTTGGTTAACGGTAAGTGGAGCGCAGAGTGGCACCCGGTTCAAGCCACCGATAAACAGGGCGGATTTGTCCGTCAGACGTCCAGTTTTCGCCACTGGATCACCCCAGATGGCTCGAGCGAATTTGCCGCCGAGCCGGATCGCTATCATCTGTATGTGGCACTGATCTGCCCATGGGCATCACGCACACTGGTAGCACGCAGCCTGAAAGGACTGGAGAAAGTGATCAGCGTCTCGGTGGTCGAGCCGCAGCTGGGTGTGCAGGGCTGGCACTTCGGTGACTATCCGGGTGCTGATCGTGACTGGCTTAACAAAGCCGAGTACATCCACGAACTCTATACCCGCGCCGATGCTGACTTTACAGGCCGCGCCACGGTGCCGGTACTGTGGGATAAAAAGACGCAGACCATCGTGAACAACGAATCTGCTGACATCCTGCGTATGCTGAACAGCGGGTTTGGCGATCTGGCAGACAACAGCCTCGATCTGTATCCAGAAGATCTGCGCGCTGAGATCGACGCGATCAACGCATCGATCTATCCACGTCTCAACAACGGCGTGTATCGTACCGGCTTTGCCACCACGCAGGTGAGCTATCAGCAAGCGTTTAATGATGTGTTCAGCCAGTTAGACGAACTGGAACTGCGTCTGAAAGATGGCCGTACTTTCCTGCTGGGCGAGCGCCTGACCGAAGCCGATATTCGGCTGTTCGTGACGCTGGTGCGTTTTGACGTTGCTTATCATGGTCTGTTCAAATGTAACCTGCGCCGCCTGCGCGACTATCCGCTGCTCGATCGCTATCTGAAGAGTATGCTGGCGGTTTCGGGTGTGCGTCAGACAGTGAACATCGACCATATCAAGCAGGGCTACTATTCGATTAAGGCACTGAACCCGAACGGGATTGTGCCAGTAGGCCCGGATATGGCGGATTACGGACTTTAAGGAGCAGGATGATGGCAAAAGCGTTGGTGATTTTTTTACATGGTGTGGGCAGTAATGGCGACGATCTGGCAGGACTCGGCCAGCATTGGGCCAGCCTGCTGCCGGATGTGGCTTTTGCCTCGCCGAATGCGCCCTATCCGTTTGAACATGCAATGGGCTATCAGTGGTTTAGCCTGACGGGCATTACCCCAGAAAATCGTCCGGCGCGGGTGCGTGAAGCCCGCGCAGCGTTCGATGAGACACTGCAACAGTTGATGGCGCAACACGGCATGGCGGACGCGTGGGATAAAGTGATTCTGGTAGGCTTTTCTCAGGGCTCGATCATGGCGCTGGATGCACTGGCACAGGGCCGTCATCCGCTGGCGGGCGTGGTGGCGTTTTCCGGACGATTGTCGTTTGACGGTGCATTAACCCCGGCTTCGCACACGCCTGCGTTGCTGATTCACGGCAAAGCGGATGGTGTGATTCCGTATAGCGAGAGTGAGTCAGCAGCACAGCGCCTGCAAGCGGCAGGCGTGACGGTGGAAGCGCGCTTTGAAGCCGCCACCGGTCATACCATTTCTTCACAGGGTGCGATGCAAGCGGCCGCCTTTATCGCCCAGTGCTTGCAGGATTAAGGCCAGTAGCGATTTAACGCGTTCCAGGCTTGTTGCGCAGCCACTTCGGGTGGCTGCGCTTTTAATCCATCGCTAAACACTTCAATGCCGACCGGGCCACGATAGCTGGCGCTTTTCAGCTTATCGACAAAGCGTTCCACTTCGATAATGCCGTCGCCGGGCAACAACCGCTGATGGCGCGCATAATCACTTAGCGCGCCCTTCTCTTGCGGCGGCATCTCCGCCATATCGCACAGTTGCACTTCATAGATACGATCGGCAGGAATGCCATCCAGCTGTGAGGCGTCCCCACCCAAGGCACAAATGTGGAACAGATCGACCACCAGTCCAATATTCGGTTGGTCCAGGCGCTGCAATCGTTCCCACGCCAGCGGCAGCGTATTATCAACGCTGCACCACGCCATGGGTTCGTACATGATGCGCATGTTATAGCGCGCGGCTTCTGAGGCCATCCAACGCAGATCTTCATCGATGCGCTCCGCCACGCAATCTTCACGCGTGGTGGCCGGTGCCTGAATGGTGTTGCAACCGATTGACTGCGCAATCCGGATAAACTGCCGCAGCTCTTCACGCTTTTGCAGACGTTCACGATCTGGCGCACCGGTAAAATCACGCAGCACCTGCAAATTGGTAAAGCCAAGATTTAACTGTTGAGCCAGCTGCGCTGTGGCTGCCTCAACATCATCCCGCCAGATTTCGACCTGATCGAAACCGGCGGCACGGGCCGCGCGCAGTTTCTGTTCAGGTTCACCGTTTAACAACACCAGGTTAAGGAATTTGGGGTTACTTCGCATCAACGGGCTCCCTAATCGTCCGGATAAATCGGTGACAGGTTCTGCTTGTCACGCAAACAGAACACCGACCAGTATCTACCTCTTAGGCGTTATTTCAAGCCCGTGATGCGCAGGGCTTTTATCCCAGCAGATTCACCACTGCAAAGCCGGCGAAGGTCATCAGCAGTGAACCAATCACATGCACCATCACGCTCGACATCGCCCAGAGGTATTTACCGGTTTGCAGCAAGCCGACAATTTCCGCTGAAAAGGTAGAGAAGGTGGTTAAGCCGCCGCATAAGCCGGTGACAATCAGCAGTTTCCAGAAAGGGTCAATATGCGGATTGCGGACAAAAAACGCCAACGCTGCACCGATGATAAAACCACCGACCAGATTCACCATTAAAGTGCCCGGTGGCAGATTGGGAAACAGCGCGTTGAACCGCAGAGAAATAAGCCAGCGCAGTGAACAGCCCACGGCACCACCGAGCATCACAGCCAGTAACGACTTCAACATACTTTTGGAGCTCCTGAAATGAGTTACGCGCAGGGCCGCGGCAGGACAGAAAAACACCTGACACACCGCCGTCTCCCGCGCAGGGATACGAGTGTTGTCAGGCGTCATCAGCCGTCTGTTTCCAGAACGGCGGTTGGGGAAGGTGGCACGCCATCACCTTAGCGGCATGATAATACGCTGGCGTCGCGGGGGTGACAATATCGGTCAACGATTGGCTTACCTTTGCACACGATTATGTTTTAACGTGGAGAACAACATAAGAGAGGAGATCCCGATGCGTACCCTGATTTTTGATACTGATATTGGCGTGGATGATGCCTTTGCGCTGGCGTATGCGGCGCGGACGCAGCGGTTGCTGGGGATTACCACGGTTTTTGGCAATGTGGCGGTCGGGCAAGCGGTGAAAAATGCCCGGCTGTTCTGCGAGAAGATGGAGATCGAGGCACCAGTCTATCGCGGTTGCTCCCGTCCGTTAGCATTAGCCCCTTCTGCGCCCGCCACGCTGCACGGCCTGGATGGATTAGGGGATGCATTCGAGAACTCACACAGTGAAGCAGCACCCAGCGCGGTGCAGTTTATTATTGATAGCGTGCGCGCACAGCCCCATGCCATCACCATCGTGGCGATTGGGCCGCTGACCAATATCGCCAGCGCCATCAATCAGGCGCCGGATATCATTCCGCTGGTGAAAGAATTGGTGATCATGGGCGGCGCATTTGGCACCGACGGCCATTCCGGCAACGTCTCGCCGTTTGCCGAATTCAATATCTGGAAAGATCCGCATGCCGCCGATCAGGTGCTGGCCTCGGCGCTGCCGGTGGTGGTATTACCGCTGGATGTGACGCACAAGGTGCTGATTACGGGCGATGAAGTGCGGCAGTTAAATCAGCCTGTACTCAGCGCGATATGCCGTCCGTATCTGGCGTACAGTCTGCAAAAGGAAGGGTTTGATGGCATGGCGCTGCATGACACGTTGACGCTCTCCTGGCTGGCCCTGCCGCAGGCGTTTACCGTGACCGAAGCACCGGTGCGTGTGGTGACGGAAGGCATCAGCCGTGGACAGACAGTGCGACGTCTCAGCGCCCTCGCCTCACGTGAAGATCCGTTTGCCGGATTACGCACACAGCGCTTGTGCCTCGGCGTGGATGCCGAAGCAGTGCGGGAACACTTTTTTGCCGCACTGCGGGCATGAGATGGGTGGTCGCTATTAATGGCGTAATGCTTGCCAGTTAAGCGCCGGGTGATCACGCAGTCTGTTAAAAGGACACAATGGTTGAGGCCAGAGCGCGCCTCTTACCCTGAACAGCCCCAGCACGCTCTTCAGCTACAGTGCATGCTGTTAAAAACGGCACGATGGCTGAGGCCAGAGCGCCTCTGCTGCTGCAAGGGCTATCCGCAGCGCTGAGGCTTTTACGTTGGGCCAGGAGCCAGGCGCAGGGAGGCGACTGGCAGTTCGGGTTGGCCAGGACGGCCTTACCTGAACTGAACCCCTTAACCCGAACGGTCCGCAGGCACGACGTGGAAGCCGAAGGCACCGCGTCAGCGGCGCGAGTACGGCCCGGCAGCAGCATAGGCGCTCAGGCCCGCATTCGCGCGCAGCAATGCGCACCGACTACCTCGCGAAATGAATCACGCCCTTAATCAACTCACGATTGTTGATCACCTCTGACTCAAAGGTCTCCGCCAAAGTAGAAAAGTCATAATGACGATTCAGCATGATATCGGCACGTAGCTGCCCACTCGCCATCAATTCGCCGACTTTTGCGAAATCTTCGTGCGTGGCATTGCGACTGCCCATCAACGTTGTTTCACGTTTGTGGAACTCAATGTCTGGAATCACCAAATCACCTTTGTGCAGGCCGACAAACACAATGGTGCCGCCATGACGAATCAGCTTCACCGCACCGTTCATCGCCGCCGGGTTGCCGGTCGCATCAATCACCTTCGCAGCCAGACGCCCACCAAACTCTGCACGTAGCGTGATTTCGAAATCTTCTGCCATCGGGTTGAGGGTCGCGAGCCCCAGCTTTTCTGCGACATGCGCACGTCGCGGTTCGCTGGTATCGGCCACCACTACCTGCGCGCCCGCGGCCGCCGCAATCGCGGCTACACCTAAACCAATCGGTCCGGCACCGACCACCAGCACCTGCTCATCCGCTGCCACCGCCGCACGACGTACCGCATGCGCACTGATCGCAAAAGGCTCGATCAGTGCCGCCGCTTCCGGCGCCACATCATCAACAGCTAACAGGTTGCTGGCGGGTACGCTGAGGAACTCGCAGAAGCCACCATCCTGATGTACGCCAATTACCGAAATATTCTCGCAGCAGTTAGTTTTACCACTCAGACAGGCATCGCACTGCTGGCAGGAAACATAGGGAATCAGCGCCACGCGCTGCCCTACTTTGAAATCCGTTACCCGACAGCCCAGCTCCACCACTTCGCCACACAGCTCATGGCCCAGAACGCGTGGATAGCTAAAGAACGGCTGATTGCCCGCCCAGGCATGAATATCGGTGCCGCAAATCCCGGCGGCAATCGGTTTAATCACAACCTCCTGGTCGGCCGGAGTCGGTTTCTTACGCTGCTGCCACACCATATTGCGCGGCTCGGCAACCACCAGGGTTTTCATTGTTGTCATGGGCTTCTCCTGTGCTGATGTCGCAGTTTTGGCGAAAATCAGCCACCCGCGCCGTTTGCACATGCTGAAGTGTGAGGCAGCGCCCTTTTTTTGGGCTTTGTGTGGTTTTTAATAAATAAAAAACCGGAGAAGCGCATGAGCCGAAGCCTGAATTTACGCCAGAACGTGATCAATCAAATGCTGGAAGGCATCGCTAAACGCCACATCCGCTCTCCGCTGCCACCGCAAGCCGCGCTGGCGGAAATGTTCAATATCAGCCGCACCACCGTGCGCCATACCCTGCAGCATCTGCATGAGCGCGGCGTACTGGATAAAGTTGAAGAAACTTACGTTATCGTGCGCGATCCCAGCGAAGAGGATGGTTTTAGCGCATTAACGCCGCCGATCGATCAACAAGCGCGTCTGTTTGAACAGGCGTTTTTTAATCTGATTAACCAGCGACAGCTGATGCCCGGCGACAGTTTTAGTGAGTTGCAACTGGCACAACAGGTCAAGGCCAGTCCGGTAGTGGTGCGCGAGTTCCTGCTGCGGTTTATGCGTTACGACCTGCTGGAACCGGTAAAGCGGGGTCACTGGCGCATGAAAAAGTTTGATCAACTCTACGCTGAAAACCTGTTCGAACTGCGTGAAATGCTGGAAACACATGCACTTACCCGCTTTCTCAACCTCCCCTCCAGTGATGAGCGCTGGATTCAGGCGCGCGACCTGCTGGATCGCCACCGTGCCATGCGCGACACCATCGCCAGTAACTATCGCCACTTTGCCGCGCTGGATAAAGAGATGCATACGCTGATTCTGTCAGCGGCTAATAATCCGTTCTTCAATCAGTCACTGGAGATCATCTCGGTGATTTTTCATTCACATTATCAATGGGATGAAACAGATTTAAAACAGCGTAACATCGTGGCACTGGAGGAACATATGGCGATTCTGACTGCGCTAATTAGCCGCCGGGATGTTGAAGCCCTGTGCGCGTTACATAACCATCTTGGTACGGCGAAGTCATCGATGATCCGCTGCATTCGCCAGTACAATTAAAAACCGATTAAAAACCACAATTCTGAAGCGCCCGCACGAATCTGAAACATCCTCGCAACACCCCAACCGGTTTACTTCTAGTCTCCAAAGCAATCTGTTGTGGCAGCACCGTTTCGCTGCCGCAGGACCCCAACCCTCAATAACGATAAGACCCCATACCTGGGAGGTTGCAATGGAAAATACATCTGCACGTGGCCGTGACGCCGCGCCAACATCCGCCGTCGATGGACAAGACTTTGTCCCGGCACGCGGCGATGTGGTGCGCTCACCGCGCATTAAGAAGATTCAGGTTACCGCCATGTTGTTACTGCTGTTTGCGGCCATCATCAACTATCTCGATCGTAGCTCGCTGTCAGTGGCCAATATGACCATTCGTGGAGAACTGGGTTTATCCGCCACCGAAATTGGTGTGCTGCTGTCGGCGTTCTCGCTGGCCTACGGCCTGGCACAGTTGCCTTGTGGTGCGCTGCTGGATCGCAAAGGTCCACGCATCATGCTGGCGCTCGGCATGTTTGTCTGGTCACTGTTCCAGGCCGCTGCCGGTCTGGTGCATAACTTCACGCAGTTTGTGCTGGTGCGTATCGGATTGGGAATTGGTGAAGCGCCGATGAACCCGTGCGGCGTTAAGGTGATCAACGACTGGTTCAACATCAAAGATCGCGGCATGCCGATGGGGATGTTTAACGCCGCGTCGATGATTGGCCTGTCGATTGCGCCACCGATTTTGGCCGCCATGATGTTGGTGATGGGCTGGCGCGGCATGTTCGTGACCATCGGTGTGCTGGGTATGTTCCTCGCCATTGGCTGGTATGTGATGTACCGCAACCGCGACAACAGCAAATTGAGCGGTGAAGAGATTCACTATCTGCAAGCGGGCAGCGTGGCATCACGCAAAGAGCCGCTGAGCTTTGCCGAGTGGCGCGGTTTGTTCAAGCAGCGCACCATGTGGGGCATGATGATTGGCTTCAGCGGCATCAACTATACCGCGTGGCTCTACATTGCCTGGCTGCCGGGTTATCTGCAATCGACCTATCATCTGGATCTGAAAAGCACCGGGTTGCTGGCGGCGATTCCATTCCTGTTTGGCGCAGCGGGCATGTTGCTGAACGGCTATGTGGTAGATGCGCTGGTGCGTCGTGGAATGGATGCAGTGAAAGTGCGTAAGGTATCGATTGTCAGCGGCATGCTGCTGTCTGCAGCCTTCACCACTTTCGTCACCCGTGCAACAGACACCGCCAGTGCAGTGACGCTGATTGGCATGGCGCTGTTCTGCATTCACTTTGCCGGGACATCTTGCTGGGGCTTGATTCACGCTAACGTTACCGCACGTATGACGGCATCGGTGGGCAGCATCCAGAACTTCGCCAGCTTTGTGTTTGCCTCGTTTGCGCCGGTGATCACCGGTTGGGTGCTGGATACCACCAAGTCATTCAGCCTCGCGCTGATGATTTGTGCAGGCGTCACCGTGGTGGGTGCGCTGGCTTATCTGCTGCTGGTGCGTAAACCGATTACGGATGGGGTGTAAGTCGTCAATAGCGCGATAAATCGCGCCGCTACGACAAAGTGCACAACTTTGGTAGCGGCGTAATTTATTGCGCAAGTCGTTAAAGCGTAAAAAACCGCGTTTCACACTGCCGCGCGATCTCCCACAGCTTATTGCGAATCACCTGTTTCAACTGCAAGGTCGATTGCGATTGTGGCTGGTCGCGGCGGCTGATCAGCATCACTTCAAACGGCAGCGGTTGTGCCACCGGCAGCAGTTTTAGCTGGTCGGCATAGCGGCAGGCGGTAAACAGATCCACCACGCCCACACCGCCGCCTGCCAGCACCATATCAGCAATCACCGAATAGGTTTTGATCGACAACGACACCGCCGGGTCCAGCCCTTTGTCACGCAAAGCGCGATGCAGCACGCGCCCAAGTGGGTCTTGGTTCTGCATCATCAACAGGTTGTTGGCACACAACCACTCCAGCGTGGCGGGTTCGTTATGAGTGTGATGCTGCGGCAGTAGCGCCACCATCGACGATTGAAACAGCGGTTCCGCCAGCAGATCGGCATCGACCTGCTGACCAAACACCAGCGCGAAATCGAGCTGGTTATCCATGATCATCTGGCACAGCGTGCTGAAGTGCTCGGTCACTAACTCCACACTCACCGACGCAGCCTGCTGTCGCCAGTTGACCAGTGCGGGCGCTAATACCATCTGACCAAAAGCGTGTGCAGCTCCCACACGCACCGTTTGCCCCTCGCCGCGCCGCAACTGCTCGGTAAGTTGGGTGATGGAGTGTAAACGCTGGTAGAGATCTTCCACTTCGGGCAGTAAACGCCGACCTTCTGCGGTGACCACCATCCCCTGCGCACGCCGTTCAAACAGGGCAAATCCCAACTGCTGCTCGGCGTGCGTTAAGACGCGGCTGACATTTGGCTGCGACACATTGAGCAATCGCGCCGCCGCACTGATGCTGCCGGTCTGCACTATCGCCTGAAAAACCTCAATGTGTCGCAATCGCATAATTACTCGCCCCAGGTCGCTTCAAGCACGCGCAGCCAGTTGCCGTGGCAAATTTTTTCCAACAGTTCGCGCGAATAACCACGCGCCGCCAGCGCGTTCACCACCAGTGGGAAACCGGCCACATCTTTCATGTCGCCTGGCATGGTGGCACCATCCAGATCCGAGCCAAAGCCGACGCCATCTTCACCGACTTTTTCCAGCAGGTATTCCACATGCTGCACGATGGCATCCACGGTGGTCGGCGCATGACGATCGCCATCTTCACGCAGGAACGGCACGGCGAAGTTCACGCCGACAAAGCCGTGGGTTTCTTTAATGGCCGCCAGCTGGCGATCGGTAAGGTTGCGCGACTGCGCACTGATGACATGGGCATTGGAGTGGCTGGCCACCAGCGGCGCATCGCTGATCTCTGCGGTATGCCAGAAGCCCTTCTCATCCATGTGCGACAGGTCAACCATGATCCGGCGTTGATTACAGTCGCGCACCAGTTGCTTGCCCGCCGCCGTTAAGCCGTTGCCGACATCCGGCGATGACGGATACAGGAACGGCACGCCCTCACCAAATTGATTCGGGCGACTCCACAGTGGCCCCAGCGTACGAAGACCGCTGGCATACAGGATATCCAGTAGCTCGCCGTTGGTATCCAGCGCTTCCGCCCCTTCCACGTGCATCACCACCGCCAGCACGCCCCTGGCCATGCAGTCGCGAATATCGCGCACGCTGCGGCAAATTTTCACTTGCCCCTCTGAGGCCTGTTCGATGCGCAGCAGCAACGCCAGCATCGAAAAAGTGGCATCACGCGCAGCGCCAATAATTTCCTGAGGAAAATCTGAGAGGTCTGGCGCACTTCTTGCAATCAGAGGGTGAGACGGCACCCAGGTGGCAAATATCCCACCTACCATATTTCCTTGACGGATACGTGGAAGATCCATCTGACCGCGTCCAGTGCCCTGCAGGAAGGCCTGCACCGCGTTGGGTTGATGGTGTTGCCAGAGTTTATTGAGCACATCGTTATGACCGTCAAAGACCGGAATGTTGAAGATGTCAGACATGTTGTGTCGGTTCCATATTCGGGAGAAAGCGCAAGTTCTGCCTGCTGGCGGGGCAAATTGCACCAAAAAGAGGCAAGGCTTCACGCATGAAACAAATGACTTAATCCCATTATTAATCCTCTCGCACAGCGGGAAAGTCAAGACAAAAAACAGCAAAATAACTAAATTTAATTTTAATAATCAATAACTTGGAGTTGTCATGGTAACCAGAAGACGTTTTCTCGCAGGATGCGCCGCCGTCCCTGCTTTTTCCTATCTGAGTCTCAACACCGCCTTCGCTGATACGCCACCGAGTATGTTCGTGATGGCGATGCAGCTGGACAACATCACCAGCCTCGATCCCCATGAAAGCTTTGAAGCCACCGGCGGCCAGATCTGCGGCAATATGTACCAGCGCCTGGTCACGCCGGACCCGCAGAAAGCCGACAAGGTGATCGGCCAGCTAGCAAAAAGCTGGGATGTCAGCAGCGATAACAGCACCTATACCTTCCACCTCGACCCGGCAGCGAAATTCGCCGATGGCACAGCGCTCACCGCAGAAGATGTCGCCTATTCGATTGAACGTATCGTCAAGCTGGATAAAAGCCCGGCCTTTATCATTAACCAGTTTGGCTTCACTAAAGACAATGTGACGCAGATGGTCACGGCGAAAGGTGCGCATACCGTGGAGATGAAACTCGGTGCACCCGCAGCGGAAACCTTCCTGCTGTATTGCCTCTCCGCCACCGTTGGCAGCATCGTGTCGAAGAAGGCCTGTGAAGCCAATCAGCAGAACAACGATTTCGGTAATGCATGGCTGAAACAGCACAGCGCCGGTTCGGGTGCCTTCACCCTGCGCACCTGGAAAGCCAGTGAAACGGTGATCCTGGAACTGAGCCCGCTGTATGCCGACAAGAGCAAAATTAAGCGCGTAATCCTGAAGCACATCACCGACCCGGCCGCTCAGGCGCTGATGGTGAAGAAAGGCGACGTGGATGCGGCCTACGATCTCACCACCGAGCAGTTGTTGCAGGTGAAGAACGACAGCAACGTGTCGCTGGTGAATCAGTCGCTGTCAGCCATCATGCTGATGTCATGCAACACCAATAATGAATACCTGAAAAAGCCGCAGGTGTGGCAAGCCCTGAAGTGGGCGCTGGATTACGACAGCATCCAGAAGAACATTCTGTCGATGAGCTTTATTACCCATCAAAGCTTCCTGCCGAGCGGCTTCCCGGCAGCGCTGGACGACACCCCGTTCCATAAAGACGTGGCGAAAGCCAAATCGCTGCTGGCAGAAGCGGGTTATCCCGATGGATTTGAGATCACCCTCGACCACTACTCAATGCAGCCGTATCCCGATATCGCTCAGGCGATCCAGACTCAGTTGGGCGCGATTGGCATCAAAGTGTCATTGATTGCCGCCGAAAACCGTCAGGTGTTGACCAAGATGCGTGCGCGTCAGCATCAGCTGGCGCTGACCGTGTGGGGCGCGGACTATTTCGATCCAAACTCCAACACTGAAGCCTTCTGTGTGAATACCGACAACAGCGAAAATGCCCGCAGCCGCACGCTGGCATGGCGCTGCAGCTGGTCAGATGAAGAGTTCAACAAACTGACTGAGCAGGCACTGCACGAGCCGGATCCGGCGAAGCGTATTGCCCTCTATCAGCAGATTCAGCAGCTGGGCCGCGAGAAAAGTCCGTTCATCTACATGATGCAGAAGACCAAAAATGTCGCGTGCGGCAAAAACATCTCAGATGTGCACATGACGGTACTGGAGCAGTGGCCATACGATCAGGTGAAAAAAGCCTGATGCCTTTACTGAAAAAAATCGTCAGCACCCTGGGAAGCCTGGTGCTGACGCTGTTTGGTCTTTCTGTACTGACCTTCTTTATCGGCCGGGTGATGCCTACCGATCCGGTGCTGGCGGCGGTGGGCGATAACGCACCGCAGTCCGTGGTGGATCGCGTGCGCCTGGAAATGGGGCTGGATCAGCCCCTCTACATTCAGTTCGGCCACTACCTCAATCAACTGCTGCACGGCGATCTCGGGAAATCGGTTCTCACCTCAAACCCGGTGACCACCGATATTGCGCGCTTCTTCCCGGCGACCATGGAACTGGCGACTGCCGCGATTATTATCGCCGCGCTGGTCGGTATTCCGCTGGGTGTCTGGGCCGCCGTGCGCCAAAGCACCTGGGTCGATCAGACCATTCGCGTGGTGTGCCTCGCTGGACACTCACTACCGGTGTTTGTGCTGGCGCTGCTGAGCCTGCTGGTGTTCTACGCCGTGCTCGGCATTGCGCCGGGTCCAGGACGGCAGGACATCATCTGGCAGGATATGGTGCCGCAGGTCACCGGCTTTCTTACCATCGACTCATTGCTCGCCGGTGAAACGGATGCCTTCTGGGATGCGCTGGCACACATGGCGCAGCCGGTCTTGATCCTTGCCTACTTCAGCATGGCCTACATCACACGTATGACGCGCACCTTTATGCTCAATGCCTTGAGCGGTGAATTTGTGATCACTGCGCGTGCGAAAGGGCTGTCATCGCGCCGGGTGATCTGGCGGCATGCCTTTCCGACCGTGGCGGTGCAACTGGTGACGGTGCTGGCGCTGACCTACGCCGGATTGCTGGAGGGCGCGGTCGTCACCGAAAACGTCTTCTCCTGGCCCGGCCTCGGCCAGTATCTCACCACCTCGCTGATGAACGCCGACATGAACCCGGTGGTCGGCGCCACGCTGCTGGTCGGCACCGTGTATGTGCTGCTCAATCTGCTGGCTGACCTTCTCTATCGACTTTGGGACCCACGCGTAAAATGATCTTCTTCTCTCGTGACTGGCTGCTGGACGATACGCCAGCCAATCGCCGTCAGGCGGTGTGGGGCCGACGCTATCGCTTGTGGCTCAGCCTGCGCAGCAACCCGCTGGCGATGGCCGGATTAGCAGTTATCGCCGTCATGCTGTTGCTGGCGCTATTTGCCCCGTGGCTGACGCCGTTTGATCCAGGCGCACAGCATCTGGAAAACCGTCTGGCGGCTCCTTCTGTCGCACACTGGCTCGGCACTGATGAACTCGGCCGCGATGTCTGGACGCGCATTATCTATGGCGGACGCACCACGCTTGGCATGGTGATCGCCGTGGTGCTGCTCACCGCCCCGCTCGGCCTGCTGATTGGCTGTATCGCGGGCTATGCCGGTGGCATTGTGGATAAGACGCTGATGCGTATCACCGACATCTTCCTCGCCTTCCCGCGTTTGATTCTGGCGCTGGCGTTTGTGGCCGCGCTGAAACCCGGCGTGGAGAGCGCGATTCTGGCAATTGCCTTAACCGCCTGGCCGCCGTACGCGCGTCTGGCGCGTGCCGAAACCATGCAGTTCCGCCACAGCGATTTTATCGCCGCCAGCCGACTTACTGGCGCGTCACCGCTGCGCATCATCCTGCGCCACATCATGCCGCTGTGCGTGCCGAGCCTGATTGTGCGCGTCACGCTGGATATGAGTTCCATCATCATCACCGCCGCCAGCCTTGGCTTCCTGGGGATGGGCGCGCAACCGCCTTCACCTGAATGGGGCACCATGATTGCCACCGCGCGCCGCTTCCTGTTCAGCGAATGGTGGGTGCCGCTGATGCCGTGTATCGCCATTTTCCTGACCTCACTGGCATTTAACTTTCTCGGCGACGGTCTGCGCGACGTGCTGGATCCTAAGGAGCGCTAAATGCTGGTGGAAATTGAAAACCTGCGCATTGCCTTCCGCAGTCGCACAGAGATCTTTGAAGCGGTACGCGGCGTCAGTTTTAGCGTGGGCCGCGAGAAGTTTGCCATTGTTGGCGAGAGCGGATCGGGCAAGTCGCTGACCGCACGCTGTTTGATGCAATTACTTCCGGGCAATGCGGAGGTGACCGCCGACGTATTGCGTTTTGACGGTATCGATCTGCGCGGCGCCAGTGAAAAAGTGCTGCGTCAGATTCGCGGCAAACGCGTGGGCTTCATCCTGCAGGACCCAAAATATTCACTCAATCCAGTGATGACCATTGGCCAGCAGATCGCAGAAGCTTGGCGCGAGCACAAAGGCGGCAGCCGTAAAGCGGCAATGCTGGCAGCGATTGATCTGCTGGAGCAGGTGAAAATTCGTGATGCTGCCGCGGTGGCGAAGCGCTATCCGCATGAGGTTTCCGGCGGGATGGGCCAGCGCGTGATGATTGCCATGATGCTGGCACCGGATCCGGAACTGCTGATCGCCGATGAGCCCACCAGCGCGCTGGATGCCACGGTACAGGCAGAGATCCTCAAGCTGATTGACGATCTGGTTTCCGCGCGCGGCATGGGGTTGATCCTGATCAGCCACGATCTGCCTTTGGTGTCGCACTTTTGCGATCGCGTGGCGGTGATGTACGCCGGGCGCATTGTCGAATTGCTGGACGCCGGGCAGTTACAGCAGGCTCAGCATCCGTATACGCGCGGCTTACTGGCCTGTTTGCCGTCGTTAAAACATCCGCGCGAGCGCTTACCGGTATTACAGCGCGATGCGGCGTGGCGGGAATAGCGCAATGCCCATCAACACGGTTATACCCCCATGCCCGCTTTACGCCCGCAGGATGCGTATGGATGCGTACCGTTCAACGAACGCACAGAATTTACAGGCGGCTTCATGATTGAAATTGATAACCTGCGCATCGCCTTTGGTGCGCATCAGGTAGTGAAAGGCGTCAGCTTCGCGGTCGCCAACGGCGAAAGCTTTGGCATGGTCGGCGAAAGTGGTTCGGGCAAATCCACCATTCTGCGCGCCCTCGCCGGACTCAATGCCGATTGGCAAGGCAGCATGAAATTTGGCGGCATGGAACTGGGCGCCAAACGCAGCCGCGCGTTCTATCGCCAGGTGCAGATGGTGTTTCAGGATCCGTTTGGTTCGCTGCATCCGCGTCAAACCATCGACCGCATCCTGCATGAGCCGTTGCTGGTGCATCAGCTTGATCGCGCGGAACAGCGCATCAGCCAGGCGCTGAGCGAGGTCGGCTTACCGGCCGCTGTGCGTTTCCGCTATCCGCATCAGCTTTCCGGTGGTCAGCGTCAGCGCGTGGCGATTGCCCGCGCGTTGATTGCCGAGCCGGAAGTGCTGCTGCTGGATGAGCCCACGTCGGCGCTGGATGTGTCGGTGCAGGCGGAAATCCTGAATTTACTCAGCGATCTACGCACTGAGCGCAAACTCACCTACATTATGGTGACGCATAACCTCGCGGTGGTGACCCATCTGTGCCAGCGCATTGGGGTGATGCAGCACGGTGAGATGGTGGAGCAGCTGAGCGCGGAGGATTTACGCGCGCGGCGCATCCAGCATCCGCATACCGCTCAACTGTTTGATCTCAGCATGACGCTGGAGGAACCGGCATGACCGCGAACGGGCAACAGTCTGCTGATATCGCACCACTTTTCGCTCTCAGCATGACGCTGGAGGAACCAGTATGACCGCGAACTGGCAGCAGGCCGCCAAGGTGGCGCAGCAGATAACACAAGGCTGGCAGCAGGCCGCCAAGGTGGCGCAGCAGACAACACAAGGCTGGCAGCAGCCCGGCGCACCGGGTGGTGCGATAGTCCTGTTTGATGCCCATCATATTCACTCGACACACTGCGCCGGTCTGGCCGATCTGGCGCAACAGACCCCCTTCAGCGCCGACAGCGTGGTGCGTTTTGCCTCGATTACTAAGCATCTGTTTGCCGCACTGGTCACCGGACCGGGGTGCCGTTATCTGCAGCTCAGCGATAAGCTGGTACAACATCTGCCGCAGCTTACAGGCGCCAACGGCCAGATCACCGTCGGCCAGGCGCTGGACATGAGCAGCGGCTTGCCCGACGTGCGTGAAACCCTGTCGCTGCTCGGCTTGTCGGTGTACAACGCCACCAGCGCTGCTGATCTGCTGGATTTTGTCGCACAGGAAGGCGATCTCAGTTATCCGCCGGGCAGCGAGATTTCATACACCAACACCGGCTACCGCCTGGTGGAAGAGGCGCTGAAAGCCAAAGGTGTGCTGTTCAACGATCTGCTGCAGCAATATATCTGCGAGCCGCTGGATATCAGTTTGGTCGCGCCGGAAACCTGGTTCGATATCGTGCCGGGACTGGTGCCGGGTTACTGGCAAAACGGCGCGCAGTGGCAGCTCTCCAGCGCTGGATTGCATCTTTCCGCCTCGGGCAGTGTAACCGGCAGCGTCAATCATCTGACGCGCTGGCTGCAAAGTCTGCTGGCGGACAGCGGACCCGGCGCGGGCGTGCTGCAACGCCTGAGCGCGCCACGCTATCTCAATGACGGCCGTACCAGCGGCTACGGGCTGGGTATCACCAGTTCCACGCTGGGCAGCCAGACGCTGTTCGGTCACGGCGGTTCGCATGCGGGTTATAAAAGCTATTTCCTGCTGCATCCGGAGCTGAAGCTGGGCGTAGCGATTGTTGCCAACCGTGAAGATGTGGCGACCTCAGAAAGTGCACTGCGGGTGATGGCGGCGCTGCTGGATCGCTCGCTGCCGGAGAAAGGGCATGATTTGACGCCGGGCTTATACGTGGCAGAAAACGCCGCCGACTGGCTGGAGATTCAGGGTGTGACCGCGACCTGGCTGGGTGCCGGTGAAACGCTGTGGCGCGCCGATCCGCACGGAGATGCGGTGTCGCTTTCCAGCACTTTCCCGATCAAGCTACGCCATGATGGTAAAGCGATTGTCGGTGAGATTGGTCATGCGCCGCGCCGTTTTGTGTCGGTAGAGGCGGACAGCGCCAGCCTTGAGCATCTGCAAGGCCGCTGGTTTGCACATACCTGGCGCAGTGAAATGGTGATTGAGGGCGATCGC
Source organism: Pantoea sp. GL120224-02 (assembly GCF_900215395.1). Classification (NCBI taxonomy): domain Bacteria; kingdom Pseudomonadati; phylum Pseudomonadota; class Gammaproteobacteria; order Enterobacterales; family Erwiniaceae; genus Pantoea; species Pantoea sp. GL120224-02. The sequence continues at coordinate 121,886 of NZ_OBEC01000013.1, forward strand.
CTGATTATGGGCATCGGTCCGGCAGCGATTCATGCCAGTTTGCAATCGCTGGGCGGCGATCGCGTGCTCGCCACCGCGCAGGATGGCCCCTGGGAGAAACGTTTTGTGATCGCGCGTGAAGGTGACAAAGTGCGGCTGCTGTTGAATCGCAGCCGCGTGGTGAGATATACGCGCTAAGCGGTCGTCGTCTGGTCAATTCAACACACATCAGTCAAAGCTGCCATTTTTATAAATGGCAGCCTTTTTTCTTTAAACCACTGTGTGGCGCAGACGACCAATTTTTTCGATCTCGACTTCAATCACATCGCCGGGGAACATAAACAGCGGTGGCGTGCGTTTTTTACCGACGCCGCCTGGTGAACCGGTGATGATCACATCGCCTGCTGACAGCGGGCTGAATGCCGAAATGTATTCGATGATTTTCGCCACCGGATGCACCATGCTGGCGGTGGTGTCGTTCTGCACTTCACGCTGATTCAGCCAGGTTTTGATCGCCAACTGCTGCGGATCGGGGATCTCATCTGAGGTGGTCATCCACGGACCAAAACCGCCAGTCTGCTGCCAGTTTTTTCCGGCGGTAAACCAGGTGAACTGCATGTCACGTACGGTGGCATCCATAAAGCAGCTGTAACCCGCAACGTGTTGCAGCGCATCGGCCGCTTTAACCTGATAGGCAGGCTTACCGATAATCACCGCCAGTTCACCTTCGTAATCAAATTCCTGGGTGGTGGCCGGTTTTAACAGCGGCTGCTCATGCCCCGCCAGGGAATCCGCGAAACGGACGAATAGCGTCGGCGCTTCGATAGTCTCGGCAAACTCTTTACGCTTGTCCGCGTAGTTCATGCCGACACAGAACACTTTCCCAGGATTTTCCACTACCGGAAGGAAACGAATGGCGCTGAATGGGTGATCTACTGGTTGAGAACGAAAGGCTTCCAGGTCGTTGACCGCGCCGCGTTGTAACAAAGATTTCAGGTCCGGGCATGCCGCGCCGAGGCGTGAACCGACGTCAATCACGCCCTCTTCCCGCACGATTCCGTAACTTTTTCTTTCCTGGTCAATAAGATAAAAACTGCAGAGCTGCATGACTGCCTCGTTGTTATATATAAATTGCGCGCAGGTTACCAAAAGCCAGCAGGAAATGCGGTACGACCTGCCAATAATGTGCCTAAGCGTTGATACGTGATTGCTAATCTATTGATTGCCATCCATGGCAACCCTGCGAGCATCCGTCAGGTACGCAGTCCTGGCAACCCTACGCGCATCTGTAGGGTGCGCACCAACATTACGACTGCGTACTCGCCAGATAGGAGAATGCACTCAGCAGGCTGATCAATGTGCCCATCTGCTCGGCGCGATAACCCACGGTCACCGCATCAATGCGCGTTACACCGGGAATCAGACTGAACAAATCCGCGAGCACCGGTTTGCTGGCTTGTAACTGCATCTCATAAGGTGCGGTCAAACGCGTGGTACTGACCTGGCGCGCAAGCTGTACCGCCGCAGTAGCGGCGGCACGAATGGCGTTTTGTGCGGCTTGCGGGCTAATGGACTCCGCGCAGGTGTGGGAAATCGCGCGTTTCACACAGACGTAATCCACTGACGGATAGTGTTCGGCGATCCAGCCTTGTAGTTGATCGTCCCCGCTCACCAGCCACAGCGGTGTACCCTGTTCGGCGGCGTCGGCAGCGTAGATATCGCTTTCACCCATCACTTTACCGTTGATATGGATGCGCCAAAACGCACGGCCGTTGATGGTGTGCGCCAGCACGCCGGGCTCGCCCGCCGCGCTGTGATAGCCGATAAAGAACAGGCCATCGAAGCGCTGCTGCTCAATGCCCTCCACCATCGACAAGCCACGCGGCTTGCCTTGCACCATGCGCGCACGCGGATCGATGTTTTCCGCGCGCAGGTTGGTCATTTGCGCATGGCTGTCGGCCACCACCACTTCGGTGGCTCCGCCAGCGAAAGCACCGTCGATGGCGGCATTCACTTCCTGTTCCATCAGCCCGCGTGCCAGCTGGTGTTCCGCATGGCCGGGTGAGCACTGTTCCGGACGCATCACGCCCGCGATACCTTCAATGTCAGCAGAGATGAATATTTTCATAAGTCAGGCAAATTCCATGCGGGTTGGAACACGGTCGCCATAAATGGCGACACTACGGGGAACAGTGCGTCAAAGGCCGCTTTCAGGCTGACCACAGGCGCTGCTGTAAGAGGCGCCAAAAATGGCGACATTACGGTTAACTTAACGTCAGAGGCGGCATTCAAACTGAACACAGGCGCTGCTGAAAGAGGCGCCATAAATGGCGGCCCTACGGTTTGGCCAATTCATCCAGCACCTGCGTCAGTGACGGACGATGATGGCCGCGAAAACCAGTGACCGCTTCGGCACTTAATAGCGCATCCAGCACCGCGTGTTCAGTGGCATCAGCGGCGGCGGCAAGCAGCGGTTCCAGTGCCGCATCTTCCGGCGGGTTTGGCTGCGTTTGCGTGGAGAAGGCCACGGCAATATCGCCTGAACCATGTCCCCAATAACTGCCTAAACGGCCTAATCCGGCACCGGCGCGTTTAGCGATACGCTTAAGCTGGCGCGCATCCAGCGGCGCATCGGTGGCCATAATGATGATGATGGAGCCGGCATCGCGCTGCGGTGCCAATTCTGGCATCAGCGGTCCAATCATGTCACCCATGCGCACACCATCCAGCGTGAACGCATTCAGTGCCCCAAAGTTAGCCAGCACCAGCACGCCCAACGTGGCACTCAGTGACGGAATTAAGCGCGATGCGCTGCCAATCCCGCCTTTCAAGCTGAAGCAGCTCATGCCACGTCCGGCACCGACGCTGCCACGGGCGAAATCGGCCTGCGCCGAATCGAGCGCGTCCTGCACCATGGCTTCGGTAACGGCCAGCGCCTGAATGTCATTCAGCCAGCCGTCGTTGCACTCCAGCGCCAGCGGATTGACGGTAGGCAAACTGCGACCCAACTCCGGGTTACGGCTGATGGCGTCACGCACCAGTGTGGTAAACAGCGTGCCGACTGCCAGCGTGTTGCTGAGCAAGATCGGCGTTTGCAGCACGCCCAACTCTTCGATTTGCACCAACCCGACCGGCTTGGCAAAGCCATTAAAGACCGCCGCGCCGCAGGGTAACGGCTTGAGAAACAGGTTATCGCCTGGCGGCACAATCGCCGTCACACCGGTTTGTCTCTCACCGTCTGCCAGCGTGTGATGGCCGACGCGCACGCCGGGCACATCGCTGATGCGGTTGGTGGCGCCGCAAGCACTGCGTGGTTGCCCGAGCTGGCGTTCAGTGCGCCAGCGTTGCAGCAGTAGATCACGCTGCAGTTGTTGAAAATCCATGTTTAGCTCTTCAGTTTGGGATCGAGCGTATCGCGCAGCGCATCACCCAGCAGGTTAAACGCCAGCACAGTAATGAAAATTGCCAGGCCGGGGAACACGCTGACGTGCCATAAACCGCCCATCATCATGCTGCGGCTCATCGCCAGGATATTTCCCCACTCCGGCACATCCGGTTCCGGGCCCAGGCCAATAAAGCTGAGGCCCGCTGCCGTTAGAATACTGGTGCCGATACGCATGGTGAAATAGACAATCACATTGGAGAGCGTGCCGGGCAGAATGTGGCGCAGCAGGATTACGCGATCGGGCGCACCGGCGCAGCGCACCGCTTCGACATACGCAGCCTGTTTGAGCGACAGCGTCGAGGCGCGCACGATGCGGGCAAAGACCGGCACGCTGAACACCGCCACGGCGATAATCACGTTATTCAGTCCCGGACCGAGAATCGCCACCACCGCAATCGCCAGCAGCATACCGGGAAAGGCAAACAGCACGTCGGAACCGCGCATGATCAGCATGTCAATCCAGCGACCATAATAGCCCGCCAGCAAGCCGAGCAGCACGCCCACCACCATGCCCAGCGTCACCGACAGCACGCCGACGTAAAGCGAGATGCGTGCGCCAAAGATGATGCGACTCAGCAGGTCGCGTCCCAGATCATCAGTACCCATCCAGTGTGCCGCTGAGGGCGGTGATGATAAGGCCATCCAGTCCGGTGCCATCGGGTCCCATGGTGCCAGCCAGGGCGCGAAGATCGCCACAATCACCAGCAGCAGTACAAAGCCGCCGGAGACCAGCGCCAGCGGATTACGCACAAAGGCGTGCAGGAAATCGCGCCACGGCGAGCGGATGGTTTGTGGTGTTGCGGCAGAGAGAGATTCTGTACTCATCACGACTCCTGTCGCAGGCGAATGGCTGGATTGACCACGGCATACAGCAGATCCACCAGCAGGTTAATCACAATAAATTCAAACACGAACAGCATCACCAGCGCCTGAATCACCGGCTGATCTTGTGCTTTGATCGACTCGATCAACAGCCAGCCCAAACCGGGCCAGTTGAAGACGCTCTCCACCACGATCGATCCGCCGAGCAGAAAACCGAACTGCAAGCCGAGCATGGTGATCACCGGGATCAGGGCATTACGCATTACGTGCTTCCACGTCACCAGCCGATTGCGCAGCCCTTTGGCTTTGGCGGTGCGCACATAATCTTCCTGCGCCACTTCGAGGAAGGCGGAACGAGTGAAGCGCGCCATCACGGCGGCCACCGAGGAACCCAAAGTGATAGCAGGCAGGATAATGTCGCTGGCCTTGTTGAACCCGCTCACCGAGAACAGGCCAAAGGGCATGGCAACGAACTGGATCAGCAACAGACCCAACCAAAAAGTGGGCATTGAGATGCCGCCGACGGCGACGCTCATCAATGTCCAGTCCTGCCATTTACCGCGTTTCAGTGCGGCCAGTACACCGAGAAACAGGCCGAGGATTACCGACCAGGCAAAGCCCGCCAGCGCCAGCCACAGGGTTGGCATAAAGCCTTGTTTGATCACTTGCAGCACCGGCTGTTGCGTGCGGTAAGTGACGCCGAGATCGCCACGTAGCAGCCCACCGATCCAGTTAACGTATTGCTGCGGCAGCGGATCGTTAAGTCCAAGATGCTGGCGCGCGGCTTCGACCGCTTCAATCGGCGCGTCTGGACCGGCGTAAATGCGCGCCGGATCGCCGGGTAGCAGCTTAATAAAGCCGAACACCAGCAGCGAGACCACCAGCAGGACAGGGATCATCTCCAGCAGCCGACGAATGATGTATGCGAACATGCGCTTCCTTTAAATTGGGGACGCCCTCTCCCGTTTGCAGGAGAGGGTTAGGGTGAGGGATTAACGCCCTGCCTTACTTAAATGCCGCCTGGGTGTAGAGGAAGTTGCCATCTGCCAGCATCGATACGCCGGTCAGGTTGCTGCGCTTGCCCACCAGGTTATCTGGCGTGCCGAGGAAGGCGACGGGCGCATCTTTCCACAGCATTTTCTGGGCTTCCGCATAGGCTTCACCGCGCTTAGCCGGATCGGCGGTGGCTAACCCACCAGCAATGGCTTTATCCACATCCGGATTGCTGAAGTACGAAACGTTATACGAGGTCGGTACCCAGGATTCGGTGGCATACAGCGGGCGCAGCGCCCAGTCCGCATCACCGGTCGAGGTTGACCAGCCGCCGTAATAGAGGTCGAATTCGGCTGCTTTAGGATCCTTAACGCCCCACAGCTTGGCGTTACGGGTACCGGAATCCATTGGCGTCACCGTGGCGCGAATGCCCACCGTTGCCAGCTGGGCTTTCAGCACCTGCGCCGCGCGCACACTGGCGGTGGTATTGGTGGTCCACAGTTTCAGATCCAGACCGTTCGGATAGCCGGCGGCTTTAAGCAAGGCTTTGGCTTCATCCGGGGCGTAGTGATAATTTGGTTCGCTCTGTTTCTGATAGAACTGCACCCCTTCCGGCATCGCGGACGTAGCGGGTTTGCCCATGCCAGCAAACGCCACTTTCAGCCACAGATTGCGGTCGATGGCGTAGTTGATCGCCTGACGCACGCGCACATCCGCCAATGGTTTGTGCTGAGTGTTGATCGCCATGTAGTAGAGATAAATACTCGGATCGCGCTGGATCGCTAATTTGCTGTCGCTCTGCACAGTCGCGATCAGATCCGACGGCAGCGGCCAGATCGCATCCACCTGTCCTGATTTCAGTGCGGCAACGCGGGTGGCATCTTCCGGACTTGGCGAGAAGGTCACTTTATCCACCTTCGGCCAGCCTTTCTGCCAGTAGCCATCATACTTCACCAGCGAAACGGCCTTGCCCGGCTGCCAGTCAACAAACTTGAACGGACCGGTGCCGACCGGATGCAGGCGCAGCTGTGCTTCTTCCGGGTACTGTTTGAGGATCGCCGGGCTCCACATCACCGCTGACGGGTGTGCCAGGGTGTTGATGAAAGCACCAAAGGATTGGTTGAGGTCAATTTTCACCTGATCCGGCGCCAGCACCGTGACGTTGGCAATCATCTTATACAGGCTGTTGCGCTTCAGGCCTTTGGTCTGATCGGCGAGGCGATCGAGGTTGGCCTTGACCGCTTCAGCATCAAACGGCGTACCGTCCTGGAAAGTGACACCTTTGCGCAGCGTCAGGGTAAATTCGGTGGCGTTGTCATTATTGGTATAACCGGTCGCCAGCCAGGGTTGCAGTTTCATCTGCGCATCGAACTGGAACAGGCGTTCAAAGATACCGCTCTGCACCGAATAGCTGACGTTATCCGAGGTATCGTGTGGATCGAGACCGGTGATATCGGCATACATCGAAATACGCAGATCCTGCGCCTGCGCGGCGGCAGCCAGCGCGAGGGTCAAGCCAAAAGCCAGTGACGAACGGCGAAAAAGGGTTTTCATGAAATCTCCTGGTATTGAGCGTTAGCGCGATGCAATGTCGTCAGCGACCCAGTGTTGCGGGGCAACCTGGCGATAACGGGGTTTGGTGACCGTTTCGCCCAACTTGCGCAGCGGCGAAGGAATTTCGCTATCTTCGAAAGTACGGGTCTGACGGTTCTGTGGATCGGCCACCGGCACCGAGGCCAGCAGACGTTGGGTATACGGATGTTGCGGTTGGTTGAACACCGACTGACGCGGGCCAAGCTCGACAATCTGGCCGAGATACATCACCGCCACGCGGTTAGCGATACGCTCCACCACCGCCATGTCATGCGAGATGAAAATCCACGCGACACCAGTCTGCTTTTGCAGGTCCATCATCAGGTTCACCACCTGCGCCTGGATCGAGACATCCAGTGCCGAGACGGCCTCATCGGCGATGATGACTTTCGGTTTCAAGGCCATGGCGCGGGCAATCGCAACACGCTGGCGCTGGCCGCCGGAAAACTCATGGGGATAACGCGTGGCATGTTCGGGCAACAGACCAACGCTTTTCAGCAAGGCTTCAACCTGCGGCGTGGCTTCTTCCAGCGATTTCACCAGACCGTGCAGCAGCAGCGGCTCGGCAATGGTGAAGCCCACGGTCAGACGCGGGTTTAAAGAGGCGTAGGGATCCTGAAATACCATCTGGATTTCGCGGCGCAGCGGTTGAAACTCCGCCTCTTTCAGATTAGCGATTTCATTGCCCTGGAAATGAATGCTGTCAGCCTGACTCTTGATCAGGCGCATCAGCGCGCGGCCGGTAGTGGATTTGCCGCAGCCGCTCTCACCCACAATCGCCAGGGTTTCACCCGGCCACAGGCTGAAGTCGATCTGCTCCACCGCATGCACCTGATGGGTCAAGGCGGAAAAGATGCCACTGCGAATCGGGTAATAGACTTTTAAACCGCGCACATCCAGCAATGGCGTTTCGTCATAACGGGCGGTGCGCTGCTCACCGCTATCGGCGGGCTGAGTGGCACCCAACAGTGGGAAGCGCTGCGGCCAGCGTTGCTCGCGCATGTCACCCAGTTTCGGCACGGCAGCAAGCAGCGCTTTGGTGTAAGGATGCTGTGGCGCGTTGAAGATGTCCGCGACCGTCCCCTGTTCCACGACTTCGCCGCGCAGCATCACCACCACGCGGTCGGCAATTTCCGCCACCACGCCCATGTCATGGGTGATAAACAGCACTGCCATCTGCTTCTCGCGTTGCAGGTCGCGCAGGATGTGCAGAATGCGCGCCTGCACGGTGACGTCCAGCGCGGTAGTGGGTTCATCGGCAATCAGCAGCTGTGGATCGCACGCCAGCGCCTGCGCAATCATCACGCGCTGGCGCATGCCGCCTGACAGCGAGTGCGGGTAGCTTTTCATCACGCGATCGACATCGGCGATGCGCACCTGGCGCAGCAGTGCCCGCGCACGCGCATCCGCAGCGGCTTTGTCGCACATCTGATGGTCACGCAGTGCTTCCGTCAACTGATCGCCCACCCGCAGTACCGGGTTGAGCGAGGTCATCGGCTCCTGAAAAATCATCGCCATTTCGCGCCCGCGCAAGGTGCGGCGTTGGGTTTCATCCAGCGTTTCCAGCGTGTGGGCTTTACCCTGACGATCGCGGAACTGCATGCTGCCGCGATCGATACGGCCTGAAGCGGCCAGCAGGCCCATCACCGCCAGCGAAGTGACCGATTTGCCCGAGCCGCTTTCACCGACAACGGCGACGACTTCACCGGGATAAATGGCAAAACTGATGCCTTTCAGTGCCTGATTTACGCCGCTGCGGCCGCGAAACGAGACGCTAAGATCCTGTATCGCGAGTACCGGCGCGGGACCGGCAACGCTGGCGGCGTTGGGGGTAAGTAAAGTGTCCGTCATCGTTGCCTCTTGCGGTTACAGCCAGATTCGGCCTTGAGCGTAGGAAAGGAAGGGTGAGCTATCGGCGGCCAGCCAGATGGGGCCATCGAGATCCACGTGTTCTGCAGCAATCGCCACCGGCAGCGCAGCTTCCATTGCGAGTGAGGAGCCCAGCATGCAGCCGACCATCAGACGCATATCCAGCTTTTGCGCTTCTTCGACCATCGCTAAGGCTTCAGTCAGGCCGCCGCACTTATCCAGCTTAATGTTGATCATCTCGTAGCGATTACGCAGCTCGGCGATGTCTTCACGCGTGTGGCAACTCTCATCGGCGCACACCGGGATCGGGTGGTTAAACCGTTGCAGATCCTGGTCTTGTCCGGCAGGCAGCGGCTGTTCAACCATGGCGATGTTGTACGCTTGCAGCGCGATAAGCAGGCTTTGCAGATCGACGCCCGACCAGGCTTCGTTGGCGTCAATGATCAAGGTGGCACGTGGCGCAGCCTTTCTGATGGCCGCCACTTTCTCTAAAATCTCGTCACGATTCAGTTTGATTTTCAGCAGGATGGCACCACGCGATACGGCATCAACCGCCGCAGCTGCCATGTTTTCGATGGAGTCGAGGCTTAAGGTCTCCGCCGTGATCACCGAAGGCGGTGCAGTGCGTACGCACTGCTGCCACAGTGTCTGCTTCGCCAGCGCGGCATCAAGGCGCCACAGCGCACAGTCCAGCGCATTACGCGCTGAACCGGCAGATAAACGGCTTTGCAGATCGATTCGGCTTAAGCCCGCTTCGACATCCTTACGCATCACTTCCAGCTGCGCCTCGACGCTATCTGGTGTTTCATCGTAACGCGGTGTCGGCGTGCACTCGCCACGACCAATAAAGCCGTTCTGCTCCAGCGTGACGCGAATGACAGTGACGGCGGTACGCGTGCCACGCGAAATAGCGAAAGGACGCGCCAGCGGCAGCTCCAGCACTTCAATCTGCATGCGCCGCATCTTAGCCACGCTCCTGCAGCAGGGCGGCGATATCCGCGATACCAAAACGCACCGGATCGGTGGCCGGCACGCCGAATTCGGCGCTAACGTCCGCACAATAGGCGCGAGCTTCTTCTTCGCTGTAGTTGGAGGTGTTGATGGCAAAACCGGCCAGTTGCACATTATCGCTGGTGACATCGGCCGCGCGCAGGTTGGCCTCCACGCAATCTTTCAAACTCACCATCGGCTGATGCGGTAAATGACGCATGTGCGGACGGCCCATTTCGTGACACATCACCAGCCAGTGCGGCTGCGCACCGTGAATCAGACCCATGCTGACGCCCGCATAAGAAGGATGGAACAGCGAGCCCTGACCTTCAACGATATCCCAGTGGTCGGCATCATTGGCGGGTGACAGGGCTTCTACAGCACCGGCGATGAAATCGGCAATCACCGCATCAATCGCGATGCCTGCACCAGCAACCAGAATGCCGGTTTGTCCGGTGGCGCGGAAATCCGCCTTCATGCCGCGTTCACGCATTGCCGCTTCCAGCGCCAGCGAGGTGTACATCTTGCCGACTGAGCAGTCCGTACCGACAGTAAGTACACGCTTACCTGTACGCTTTTTACCGCTGCCAACATTCAGTTTTGGACGCATATGGCGCAGGTCAAACAGCTCAACGCCAAACTCCTGGGCTAACGCCACCAACTCTGGCTCATCTACCAGGCGATGGTGCAAGCCGCTCGCCACGTTCATGCCCGCTTTGATCGCGCCTTTAACGGTATCAAGCCAGTGCTCCGGCAGATAACCACCGGCATTGGCGGTGCCCAGTACCAGCGTTTTCGCGCCACGTTCTTTTGCCGTGGCGATATCGAGTACGTCCAGACCTAAGCTGACAGTACAGCCCGGCAGTTTAATTTCGCCGACGCACTGCTCAGGGCGCCAGACGTGAATGCCGCGCGCCGTTTTAGCGGCCAGTGGATCGGTGACATCGCCAAGGAACAATAAATAGGGTTGAGGGATCAGCATGATGTTTCTCGTTTCAGACGGGTTAGAGGGTCTGAATCGACTATTCCATGCGGATTAAGAGGTGACGAATGCTTGTTTGGTAGCGGGGTATAACATCAGGCTATAGCCAGATCCAAAACTGATGGTTAAGGGTACTAAGCCATTGATAGAGAGAAAATTCGAGTCGATATTGAGCGGGGGAGATAAGAAAATCATTGATAACCACAGGTCGATCCCTGACCGCGATTATCGAGGGTATAAGTGCGATTAATGCAGTGCGCCTGGTGGGACGTGCTTGAAAGTCTCAACATATGCACGAAACACGTAGCGGAAAAAACGTTTCATTGGATACCTGGCTCAAAAATTGTTGAAGAAATACGCGAAAAGTATAACTAACGCGCGTTTTTCACGCAATTATTTTTGAGCCAGATCACAAAATGAGGGGTTTGGCAGATGCCTGAATTAGCCGAAGAGGTTGAGATGTTGATTAAGGATGGTGCAGCCGATGCTGATCAGTACCAGTCCACCCAGCACTTCCGCCCATTTACCCATCACCGGACCGATAAAGCGACCCACCATCACGCCAGTCGTGGCCATGATGGTGGTAGCGGCACCAATGGTCAGCGCGGTAAGCACAATATTCACCTGCAGGAATGCCAGGCCGACGCCCACCGCCAGCGCATCAAGACTGGTAGCCACCGCGGTCAATGCCAAGACCATAAAGCCATGACGCTGTGGTGCTTCGCAGGGTTCATCCGCCGTCTGACGGAAACCTTCCATCATCATGCGGCCGCCAAGAACGGTTAACAGGGCAAAGGCCACCCAGTGATCCCATGCCATGATGTAGCGACTGGCCGCCAGGCCAATCGCCCAGCCAATCAGCGGCGTCAGCATTTCAATAACACCAAAGATCAGGCCGGTGCGCAGCGCTTCTTTGAAGTTCGGGCGATGCAGCGACGCGCCTTTGCCCAGTGCTGCGGCGAAAGCGTCCATCGACATACCAAAGGCCAGAATCAGAGTTGCGATAAATGTCATGGGTTTTCAATCAATGCCGCGAAAAATGCCTTCAAGCGAGCGATTTTCCGCATCTATTGTTCAGTAATGAAAAAGTGCGCGCAGTCTAGCACGCAAAATCACCAAAAAAAAGACAGTAAAATCATGGATTTAAGTATAGCAAAGGCTATAACTCTTAACTTGCGCTATTTATGACGCTAAGTGGATGGAATAGAAGAATTTTCTTAGGGTGACCCGGCACAGGGATTGCACGCCATCACGCTTTTATGCGCTAATGCCCGCGCTAATTGATAGGAAACCTGCGATGAAAAACCCGTTTGAAACGCTGATTATCCCTGGCGGAATCCTGCTGCTGGGCTTTCTCTCCGCGCTGCTATTGCCCGCGCCGCAATTCGGCCTGGAATTATCCAGACGGATTCAGGAGATGCTGCATTTGCAGGACCTGAATCAGCTCTACACTATCGTGTTTTGCCTGTGGTTCCTGCTGCTGGGCGCGATTGAATTTTTTGTCATCCGCTTTGCATGGCGTCGCCTCGCTAAGCAGTGATCCCCACCGCCGCGTAATGCTTTTTTCCTCTGACCACTGTCTGACGCGGCGAAAAATTAATACTCACATAAATGTAACATTAGTTTTACACGCTCTGGCGAAATATCACGCAACATAAAAACCGCATAAAAAATCAATCCACTACAAATTGTTATTAATCATACATTTAAAGTGTGATGCCGCTCACTCTCCGAACATTACCCTGTGCATTCCTCTCACAATATCGCAACAACTGCATTACCATAACCCTCTGATTAAGGGATAAAAATCCCTTATGACAGCGGGGTCGAGCTGATTAATTCTTATGCTGAATCATTTCGGCCTTTAAAAAATAAACAAACGTTTAATTCCGATACGAGAATGTTATATTCAAATGCATATGCATAACGTGCAGTTAACCGTTATCGTCCCCTGACTTAAACCTGAGTCTTAACCTTTGAGAAATAGCGCGACGCGCTCGAAAGAAGCGTGGCTGTTTCGCCTGCGAACCTGTTGAACTTCAGGTCAACAGAGAGAGGAGATGTCGCCTCATGAGTACTACTGCGGTAAACCTGGCGCTCGCCGCCGCTGGTATGGATAGCGCAAACCTTCAGGAACGAAAGGATGTCGACGTACTGCTGATCGGCGCAGGCGTGATGAGTGCCACCCTTGGCGCATGGCTGCAGGATCTGGAGCCGGACTGGTCGATTGAGATGGTGGAACGCCTCGACGATGTCGCGGTGGAATCCTCCAATGGCTGGAATAATGCCGGGACCGGTCACGCTGCGTTGGCCGAGCTGAACTATACGCCGCAGAAGGCGGATGGCAGCATCGACATTGCAAAAGCGGTGGCGATCAACGAATCGTTCCAGATTTCTCGTCAGTTCTGGGCGTACCACGTTCAGAAAGGCAACCTGCGCAATCCAAAAAGCTTTATCCACAGTACGCCGCACATGAGCTTCGTCTGGGGCGACGATAACGTTGAGTTCCTGCGCAAACGTTTCCAGGCGCTGCAAAAAAGCACCCTGTTCCGTGGCATGAACTATTCAGAAGATCGCGACCAGATCACCCAGTGGATTCCGCTGGTGATGAATGGCCGTGACAGCAAACAGAAAGTGGCGGCCACCTGGACCGAAATGGGCACCGACGTCAACTTCGGTGAAGTGACGCGTCAACTGATTGCCTCTTTACAGAAGAAAGCCAATTTCCGCCTGCGTCTGCGTCAGGAAGTGCGTGATATCAAGCGCCTGAGCGATGGCCGCTGGCAAGTGACGCTACACAATCTGGCCAGCGGTGAAAATCGCCTGCTGACCACGCGCCAGCTGTTTATCGGTGCGGGCGGTGCGGCGTTGCCACTGCTGCAAAAATCCGGCATCCCGGAAGTGAAAGGCTACGCCGGTTTCCCGGTGGGCGGTTCCTTCCTCGTGACCGAGAATCCAGAAGTGGTGCAGCAGCACATGGCGAAAGTGTACGGTAAAGCCAGCGTGGGCGCGCCGCCGATGTCGGTACCGCACGTGGATACGCGTGTGCTGGATGGTAAGCAGGTACTGCTGTTTGGCCCATTCGCCACCTTCTCGACCAAATTCCTGAAACAGGGCTCGCTGCTGGATATGTTCGGCGCGATGAACGGCAGCAACCTGTTGCCGATGATGCAGGTCGGCCTGAAGAGTTTTGACCTGGTGAAATATCTGGTCGATCAGGTGCTGCAAAGCGATGACGATCGAATGGAAGCGCTGCGTGCTTATGTGCCGCAGGCGAAACAGGAAGACTGGCGTTTAGTCACTGCTGGCCAGCGCGTGCAGATCATCAAGAACGATGAGAAAGAGGGCGGCGTACTGCGTTTAGGCACGGAAGTCGTGACCTCTGAAGATGGTTCGATTTCAGCCCTGCTCGGCGCTTCGCCGGGGGCATCTACTGCAGCGCCGATTATGCTGGAGCTGATGGCGAAAGCCTTCCCAGAGCAGATGCGTTCACCAGAGTGGCAGACCAAAATCCGCGCGGTGATCCCAACCTGGGGCCGTAAGATGAACGGTGACGTAGCGCTGACCGAGAAGATTCTGGCGGAAACCAGCCGCGTACTGCAACTCGACTACGCACCGATCGTTACGCCAGACGCGGCGAACGACGAAGCCCGCGAGACGGCGCACGTGGTGGGGAAGTAACCAGGCAATCCTGATTGCCGTGAATAATGATAAGGCCGCGCAAGCGGCCTTTTTTATGGCTAAATGCGAGAAATGTCCCAAATTGGGATATATGTTTGCTATAGTCCCAAGGCGGGACTAAGATGCGCGACATGAGAATCATATCGGTACGGACACTCAGGGAGTTCATGACGGCGAACCCCGACTCAGCTCAGCCGTTGAGAGCCTGGATTGATGAAGCGCAAAAGACCAATTGGTTAAATCCAGCAGACATCAAGGATCAATACCGCAGCGCCAGCATTTTGAAAGGCAGTCGCGTGGTATTTAACATTAAGGGAAATGATTATCGACTGGTTGCGGCCATCGCTTACCCGCAGAAGCTGATTTTTATAAAATTTATCGGCACACACCGGGAATACGATGCCATTGACGCAAACACAGTGGAGCAACGTAAATGACACTGACCATAAAACCCATTCGCAACGAACTTGATTACGAAGCGGCCCTGGAGGCCATCTCTCCGCTCTTTGATGATGTGCCTGAGCTGGGCACGCCAGAAAGCGATTATATGATTGTGATGAGCATGCTGATCGAAGCGTGGGAGAAAGAGCACTACCCTATTGAAGCTGCCGATCCGATTGAGGCGATTAAATTTCGTATGGAACAACAGGGATTGACTGCCAAAGATCTGGAGCCTGCCATAGGCCGACGTAATCGCGTCTATGAAGTGTTAAACGGCAAACGCTCTTTGTCTCTGGAGATGATTCGCAATCTGCACAAGCAGTTTGGCATTCCTTTAGAGAGCCTGGTGGGTCTCTAAAATTGCAGGGGGGCCAATGATAGCGCCCCATTTGCTTCTATTGCATGCTTGGTTTTAGCTCAGCAGTACCGCGTCGTACAGCATCCAGGCCGTGGTGGCCACCAGCGACAGTGCCATCAAACTGTTAAACGCCTGACGTTTCCACGCCACTTGCAGATGACTGCGCAGACGATCCCCCATCGCGGCCCAGATCAGGATGCAAGGTAAGTTCAATGCGGCAAATCCCAGCAATACTGTGATGACGCCGTTGCTGTTGGCGTACATCAGCGCCACGTTAGTCACCATCAGCCAGGCTTTGGGATTCACCGCCTGAAAACAGATGCCGCCCACCAGCGTCATCGGACGCGGACGCTCACGCGCTTCTGGTGCTGCAGCACGAAAAATTTTCCATGACAGCCAGAGTAAGTAACTGCATCCCACCATCGTGAGTGGTAAACGAATGGATGCCATCCAGTGCAGCAACACATCCAACGCCATACTTGCCAACAGCATCTGTATCGCACAGCCCACCAGAATGCCAAACAGCATCGGCAAGGTGCGCTTGAAACCAAAATTGACGCCCGATGTGGCGAGCAGCAGGTTGTTCGGGCCGGGGGTGATCGACATCACCGTGACGTAGCTGAAGAATGAAGGGTCGAGCATGATGCGCTTCCTGATGGTTCAAAGTTAACATCATGCTAATGCGTATCGGGCGATGGAAACAGAGACACAAAACCACTATTGTAATGGATACAGTTAATATTAATTTAGATTGTACCCATCGCACGCGGAGGCTTTTGTGTCCCTTCCCCTTTCATCCGGTCAAACGCTGTATCAGCAGCTGGCAGATAGCTTTGCCGAGTCGATTCATCAGGGCACGCTGAAACCGGGAAAACGGCTGCCCGCCATCCGCCGCGTGGCACAATCGCATCAGGTTAGTGTCAATACGGTGCTTAATGCCTGGCAAATCCTTGAAGATCGCGGCCTGATTGAAGCGCGTCCGCAATCGGGCTATTACGTGCGTGGCGTGATGCCAGCCGTGACGCGTCCGGTCAAACCGCTGCCCGCGAAAATCAACGACCCGAGCACGCAGAAGCTGGAACTGATTGAGCAGGTGTTTGCCGCGCAGAATAATGCCGATTACACCAATATCTCTTTGGCCTGTCCGCAGGATGGCACCTTTTATCCGGCAGCGCGCTTAGGCCGAATTACCTCGGGCATTTTACGGCACAATCCCGACATCGTCGGGCGCTATGCGCTCCCGCCGGGTAGTGAGCGCTTACGGGAGGAGATTGCACGTCGCAGTCTGCACACCGGTATCAATCTGACCGCGCAAGAGATCACCCTCACCCACGGCTGCATGGAAGCGTTACAGCTGGCGCTGCGGGCGGTGACCAAGCCTGGCGACTGCATTGGGCTGGAATCTCCCACTTACTTCTTCCTGTTCCCCCTGCTGGCCTCTCTGGGCCTGAAGGCGCTGGAGATTCCCACCGATCCTCAGCAAGGGTTGTCGCTGGATGCGCTGGAGATGTTGTTACAGGAGAAGCGCATTCAGGCACTGATTGCCATGCCCGGCGCGCAGAATCCTCTTGGCTATGTGATGCCACTGGAAAATAAGAAGCGGCTGGCAAAGTTAGTGAATACTTACCATATTCCAATGCTGGAAGATGGGCTGTATGACGAGCTGCAGTTTGACTGGCCACTCTCGCCGCCGGTGAAAGCCTTTGATAGCGAGGGCTGGGTGATTTACTGCACCAGCTTTACCAAAACCGTGGCGCCGGATTTCCGCGTGGGCTGGACCGCGGCCGGTCGTTTCCATCAGACCATCGCCCGTTTGAAAGCTGTCTCATCGATGTCTGAATCGCGGTTGTTGTGTGAAACCCTCGCCGAATTCCTCGCCAGCGGCGGATACGATCATCATCTGCGCTCGCTGCGCCGCCGCTATGCCGCCAATCTCGATGCGGCGCGCGGCATCATGGCGCGCCATTTTCCGCAGGGGACACGCGCTACGCTGCCAAAAGGTGGTTTTGTGTTTTGGGTGGAGTTGCCGGGGAAAGTGGATACCGTGGAGATGTTCCATCGGTTATTGCAGGAGCAGATTTGCGTGACGCCGGGAGCGCTCTATTCGCTGAGCGACCGTTATAAACATGCACTGCGCCTCTCCTGCTGTTATCCGTTTGATGAGCGTTATACGTGGGCACTAAAACGCACCGGCGCGCTAGCCTGCGAAATCACAGGCCTGGCACCGGGACAGGATCAGGGTTTGCCGTTGCGGCCCCAGGTGGTGTAGCCCTCACGCTCGGTCAGACGCTCGTAATAGAGTTGTACGGCGGGAAATTCAGGGTGCTCCAGCGGGGTTTCAAACCAGCGATTGACTGCAAGCCCCACAGGAATGTCTGCCAGCGAGAAATTGCGTCCTGCGACGTAGCGCCCGGTTTTTTGCAGATGCTGGTCAAGAATATTCATGGTGTGCGTCCAGCCTTTAATCGCGGCGGCCAGCAAACGCGGATCCTGATGGGCGGGCGAGTTGCGCACCAGTGACATAAACGCATAGCGCCAGGAAGTATTGAGTTCGGTGGCTTGCCAGTCCATCCACTGATCCACCGGTGCACGCGCTCGTGGGTTTTCAGGATAGAGCCAGTCGCCGCCATTGCTGTTGGCGAGATAGCGCAGAATGGCGTTGGATTCCCACATCACGAAGTCATCTTCGATGATCACCGGCACCATGGCATTAGGGTTGAGCGCCATGAATTCCGCCGAGTGCAGCGATTGCGGGTCTTCACCCCAGGGTTCGAGCTCATACGCGAGATCCAGTTCTGAACACAACCACAGAACTTTGCGCACGTTGATTGAAGAAGTACGACCAAGAACTTTTAACATAGCGGACTCCGATTCCAGAATTCTTAACCTATTCATAGTCCTGTTGGCTGCCATTAGCAATCTGCAGGATGTAAATCAGGATGTCAGAGTGCCTCAACCAGCAAGGAGTGAAAATGAAAGTCGCGTTTAAGCAGGTGGATGTGTTTACCTCATCAGCGTTCAAAGGTAATCCGCTGGCAGTGATTATGGATGCAGAGGGATTAAGTGACGCCCAGCTGGCTGCTATTGCCCGCTGGACCAATTTGTCGGAAACCACCTTTGTCCTGCCAACACAGGATACCGCAGCCGATTACCGGGTGCGCATTTTTACCACCGAAGGGGAATTGCCGTTTGCCGGGCATCCGACGTTGGGCACAGCTCACGCCTTGCTGGAAGCGGGCTGGCAAGTGAAAACGCCGGGCAAGATTGTGCAAGAGTGCGGCGTCGGCCTGGTGGATGTGCGCATTAGCGAGGATGGCGCGCTGGCCTTCGCGGCCCCCAACGTCACGCTGACGCCATTTGATGACGCGTTGATGAGCAGCGCATTGAACAGCGAGGCCTTTGACACCAACCAGACGCCGACCATTGTCGATATGGGCATTCGCTGGCTGCTGATTCCGATGAACAGCGCACAGGCGGTGCTGGATGTGCAGGCCAGCGCGGCGGATCTGCTGCGCTTGCAAAAGCATGCCGACGTCAATGGGACTGCGCTGTTTGGCCCGCTGCCAGAGGATTGCGGCGAGCAATTCGAAGTGCGCGCGCTGCTGGTTGAGAACGGCAGCCTGACCGAAGATCCGGTAACCGGCAGCGCCAACGCCTGTCTGGCACGTTACTTTGCGGCGCAGGGGAAAACTGAGGATTATCGCGCACGTCAGGGCAGCGCCATTCAGCGTGAAGGACGGATTCAGGTGAGTTTTAGTGGTGAGAGCATCTGGATTGGCGGCCAGACGGTGACCGTGATTGACGGGACGATTGAGATCTAAAATACGCGCAATAAATTGCGCCGCTACGGCCATCTGCACGGTTGCGTAGCGGCGCGATTTATCGCGCATTATTACAGCGTGCTTAATCGTGCATTCTTACAACGCCTGCCCACCTGAAGCTTCAATACGCTGCGCGGTGATCCAGCCGGTTTCTTCGCTCAGGATGGCGCTGATGGCGTCACCAATATCATCTGGCTGGCCAACGCGGCCCAGCGATGTCACCGAGGCAATGTGATCGTTGAGATCTTTGGTATCGCGCACGCGTCCACCGCCGAAATCAGTTTCAATCGCACCCGGCGCCAGAATATTGACGCGAATACGACGCTCGCCCAGCTCTTTGGCCTGATAGCGCGTCAGCACTTCCATCGCCCCTTTCACCGAGGCATAGGTGCCTGAACCCGGCAGCGTCATGCGTGTTAATCCGCTGGAGATGTTCAGGATGCGACCACCATCGATAATCAGCGGCAGCAGCTTCTGCGTCAGGAAGTAAGGCCCTTTGAAGTGCACGTTGATCAGCGCATCAAACTCCTCTTCGGTGGTTTCCGCAAACAACCTGTAGTGACCGTGACCGGCATTGTTCACTAAATAATCAAAGTTGTCGCGTTGCCAGGTTTTTTGCAGTGTCTCTTTCACCTGCGCCACGAAGCTGTCGAAGGTGCTGCTGTCGCCGACATCCAGCTGTAACGCCACCGCACGTGCGCCCAATGCTTCAATCTCTTTCACCACGGCCTGCGCTTCTTCCGCATGACCACGATAGGTAAAAAGGATATCTACGCCTTTGGCCGCCAGTTTCAGCGCACCATTCTTGCCCAAACCGCGGTTACCGCCGGTAATCAATGCAATTTTATGACTCATGTTTCGCTCCAGATGGAAAATTGAACACGGGATAAGGATATTCGCTATAAATTGATCTATAAACGCAGAGGAATACGCAGCACTGTTTCACTAACAACAACAATCGGTGAACAACATGGATAAAATTCACGCAATGCAGGTTTTTGTGCGGGTGGCAGAAATGGGCAGTTTTACCCGTGCGGCTGAAAGTCTTGGACTACCAAAAGGCAGCGTATCGCGCCAGCTTCAGGCGCTGGAAAATCAAATGGGCACGCGTCTGCTGCATCGCACCACGCGGCGTGTTCATCTCACCCAGGACGGGCTGGTCTACTACGATCGTTGTCTTGATCTGTTGTCGATGCTCGACGATATGGACAGCCTATTCCAGCACGATCCCGGCACGCTAAGCGGCAAGCTGCGTGTCGATATGTCCGTCGCCATGGCCACCGGATTTATCCTGCCGCGTCTGCCAGAATTTCTGCAGCATTATCCCGGCATCGAAATTGAGCTTAGCAGCAGCGATCGCCAGGTGGATGTGATTCGTGAAGGTTTTGACTGCGTGATCCGCGTGGGCGAGCTGAAAGATTCGGGTTTGATTGCGCGAAAAATCGGATCACATGCCTTGATTAACTGCGCCAGTCCCGACTACCTTTCCCGCTTCGGCATGCCGGTGCGCCTCGAAGATCTTGCACAGCACGCGATGGTGCATTACACCCAGCAGCTGGGGCAGCCCTCTTTGGGGTTTGAATATTTTGATGGTAAGCAGTGCCACTATGTTCAGACCGGCGGCGTGGTGACGGTGAACAGCACCGAAACTTATCGTGCCGCCTGCATCGCGGGATTAGGCATTATTCAGGTGCCCGCGATTGGTGTGCAGCCACTGCTGGAATCAGGCCAGTTAGTGGCAGTGCTGCATCACTTCCCCGCCAAGCCGATGCCGATTTCGTTGCTTTACCCACATCGCCGCAACGTAGCACGTCGCGTGCGGGTGTTTATGGAGTGGCTGAGTCAGGTGTTGCAGGAGTATGTGACATAAAGGGCTATAATTTTAATTTCGCAGTGAACAGGATGATTATCGTCTATGACAGACAAACCTAACCAAGAACCCACGGCTGAAAAGAAGCCGCTGATAGATATCAAGACCGGTAACAAAACCGTGGATGGCTCAATCCAGAACGTGTCGCGCTTTGCGGCCTGGTTCCAGGCCATTCCGGCGGTGGCGCATTTTATGCGCGCGCTGGATCGGTTTAACGATCGCCTCGGCAGCCAGTTTGGCGCAGCGATCACTTACTTCTCCTTCCTATCTCTGATACCGATTTTGATGGTCTCCTTTGCGGCAGTCGGTTTTGTGCTGGCGTCGAATCAGGATTTACTCACCGAGTTGATCAACAAAATCGTTAACAGCATCAGCGATCCTACGCTGGCCACTACGCTAAAGAACACCGTGAACACCGCGATTCAGCAGCGCGCGACGGTCGGGTTAACCGGTTTGCTGCTGGCGCTCTACTCTGGCATTAACTGGATGGGCAATTTGCGCGAGGCGGTGCGCGCGCAATCGCGTGATGTTTGGGAGCGTAAGCCGGACGATCAAGAGAAGTTATGGAAGAAATATGCGCGTGATTTGGTGTCGTTGCTGGGTCTGATGCTGGCGCTGGTGATTACCCTGTCGCTGACCTCCATTGCCGGTGCCGCGCAGAATGCCATCGTCAACGCGTTGGGATTGGAGGATATCGAGTGGCTGCGCCCGGCAATGACCATCATTGCGCTGTCGATTTCCATCTTTGCTAACTATCTGTTGTTCCTGTGGATTTTCTGGATTCTGCCGCGCCATAAGCCGCGCAAAAAAGCACTATTTCGCGGCACGCTGCTGGCGGCGATTGGTTTTGAAGTGATTAAGTTTGTGATGACGCTGACGCTGCCAAAGCTGGCCACTTCGCCCTCTGGGGCAGCCTTTGGTTCAGTGCTGGGATTAATGGCGTTCTTTTACTTCTTTGCCCGTCTGACACTGTTCTGCGCCGCGTGGATAGCCACCGCAAAATACAAGGATGATAAAGAGATGCCGCAGCCGCATCAGGGCAATTAACATCGCAAAATTGTTACATTTGCCGCAACAGCTAAAAATGTTTCCTGCTGGCTATTATTCCAGCAAAAACCAGCAGGAAACGCTAAAGGGTCACTTTAATTTGGCCCTTTTGCAGAGATTCCCGCCAAAAAAGTGACACTTCCCGTTCCCATCACCCGCCGATTGCCGCAACTCAGAAATTATCCACTTTTTCGCCGAAAATGCCTGTTCTGGCGCGGGTTTTCATCATTGAATGCCGCAAAACAGGTGCGTAAGATTCTCTGTCTACATTTACAATTAAGAAACAGTCATGCAAGCCTCCATCACAGAAACACTCGACAAAAAACACGACGACACGCCCGTAAACTCACGCGGCAAAGTGGTCGTGGCATCGCTTGTCGGCACCGCGATCGAATTCTTCGATTTCTATATTTATGCCACTGCGGCCGTCATCGTCTTTCCGCATATTTTCTTCCCGCAGGGTGATGCCACCGTGGCAACGCTACAGTCGCTGGCTACGTTTGCTATCGCCTTCGTCGCGCGCCCGATTGGTTCTGCGCTGTTCGGTCACTTTGGCGACCGTGTAGGCCGTAAAGCCACCCTGGTGGCATCGCTGCTGACCATGGGCGTCTCTACCGTATTGATCGGTCTGCTGCCTGGATACCAAACCATTGGCGTTGCTGCTCCGCTGCTGCTGGCGCTGGCGCGCTTTGGTCAGGGCCTGGGTCTTGGTGGTGAATGGGGCGGCGCCGCTCTGTTGGCAACCGAAAATGCGCCAGCGAAAAAACGTGCGCTCTATGGTTCATTCCCGCAGCTTGGCGCGCCAATTGGCTTCTTCTTCGCCAACGGTACTTTCCTGTTGCTCTCCTGGCTGCTGACCGATGAGCAGTTCATGAACTGGGGCTGGCGTGTGCCGTTTATCCTTTCTGCTGTACTGGTACTGATTGGCCTTTATGTGCGCGTTTCGCTGCATGAAAGCCCGGTGTTTGCCAAAGTGCAGAAAGAGAACAAGCAGGTCAAAATGCCGATCGGTACGCTGCTGAGCAAGCATCTGACCGCTACGATTCTTGGCACCTTCATCATGCTGGCGACCTATACGCTGTTCTACATCATGACCGTGTACTCGATGAGTTACGGCACTGCACCGGCGCCAGCGGGCTTAGGCTTTTCCCGTAATAGCTTCCTGTGGATGCTGATGGTGGCGGTGATTGGCTTTGGTGTGATGGTACCGATTGCGGGCCTGCTGGCAGACCGCTATGGCCGTCGTCGCACCATGATCACCATTACTTTGTTGATCATTGCCTTCGCACTGATGTTCCCGATGCTGCTGGGTTCAGGCTCACAGATTTTGGTGATGGGCTTCCTGCTGCTGGGCCTGAGCATTATGGGTCTCACCTTTGGGCCGATGGGTGCGCTGCTGCCAGAGCTGTTCCCGACCGAAGTCCGTTATACCGGCGCGTCGTTCTCCTATAACCTGTCGTCAATTCTCGGTGCCTCGGTTGCGCCTTATATTGCAACATGGTTGAACGCTAACTACGGTTTGCAGGCGGTCGGTTTTTATCTGGCTTCCATGGCCGTGCTGACGCTGATTGCGCTGATTGCCTGTAAAGAGACGCGCCATCAGACGCTGTACGAAGCGGTGTGATGGTTGCAGATTGATATGATGAACCCGGCTCAGGCCGGGTTTTTTATTGGGTCGGAATTGAGATACGGGCGAATGACATGAGGGCACCGCGTTAGCGGCGCGAGGACGCCAGACCCTAAGCAGCCCCGGACTGCGTGATCGCCATGCGTTACGGCTCAATGGTGTTTTGTCGTGTCTGAGTGTGAGAAACCTATCTGATCAGGCATAAAAAAACCCCGGCAAGCCGGGGTTCTTCTTGTGCTGAAAACGGTGTCGTGCGGGGATTAGCCAGCAACCGCGATGCGTTTCATATCGGTCATGTAGCCACGCAGTTTGCGGCCAACCGCTTCGATTGGGTGCTGACGAACGGCTTCGTTAACGTCACGCAGCTGTGCGTTATCAACCTGAGTGCCTTCAATCGCTTTGCCCAGATCGCCTGGCTGCAGCGTGGTCATGAACTCTTTCAGCAGCGGTACTGCCGCGAAGGAGAACAGGTAGTTACCGTATTCTGCGGTATCAGAGATAACCACGTTCATTTCATACAGACGCTTACGTGCGATGGTGTTCGCGATCAGCGGCAGCTCGTGCAGTGATTCGTAGTAAGCAGACTCTTCAATGATGCCTGCATCGATCATGGTTTCGAAGGCCAGCTCAACGCCCGCTTTCACCATGGCAACCATCACAACGCCTTTGTCGTAGTACTCTTGCTCGTCGATTTTACCTTCGAACTGTGGTGCGTTCTCGAATGCAGTTGCACCGGTCTCTTCACGCCAGGTCAGCAGGTTTTTGTCGTCGTTCGCCCAGTCAGCCATCATGCCGGAAGAGAATTCGCCAGAGATGATGTCATCCATGTGCTTCTGGAACAGCGGAGCCATGATGGTTTTCAGCTGCTCAGACAGTGCGTAAGCACGGATTTTCGCCGGGTTAGACAGGCGATCCATCATCAGGGTGATGCCACCGAATTTCAGTGATTCGGTGATGGTTTCCCAGCCGAACTGAATCAGTTTTTCGGTATAAGCCGCGTCGTGACCTTCAGCCACCAGCTTATCGAAGCACAGCAGAGAACCGGCCTGCAGCATACCGCACAGGATAGTCTGCTCGCCCATCAGGTCAGATTTCACTTCAGCAACGAAGGAAGATTCCAGCACGCCAGCACGGTCGCCGCCGGTTGCAGCAGCCCAGGCTTTAGCGATTGCCAGGCCTTCGCCTTTTGGATCGTTTTCTGGGTGAACCGCGATCAGGGTTGGCACACCGAAACCACGCTTGTACTCTTCACGCACTTCGGTGCCTGGGCACTTCGGTGCTACCATCACCACGGTGATGTCTTTACGGATGGTTTCACCAGATTCAACGATGTTGAAACCGTGTGAGTAGCCCAGCGCTGCGCCATCTTTCATCAGAGGCTGTACCGCTTTAACTACCGCTGAGTGCTGCTTGTCTGGCGTCAGGTTAACCACCAGATCCGCCTGTGGGATAAGCTCTTCGTAAGTACCCACTTTGAAACCGTTATCGGTCGCTTTGCGGAAAGAAGCACGCTTCTCAGCAATCGCTTCAGCACGCAGTGCATAAGCGATATCCAGACCGGAATCACGCATGTTCAGGCCCTGGTTCAGACCCTGAGCGCCACAGCCAACGATAACGACTTTCTTGCCTTTCAGGAAGCTAGCGCCATCCGCGAATTCATCGCGTGACATGAAACGACATTTGCCTAACTGCGCTAACTGGTTGCGCAGATTCAATGTGTTGAAGTAGTTAGCCATGGGTACTCCGGTTAGATGTTGTGTTTGCTTTTGTTCGGTAACAGCACCGTATTCAGTGCCGCGAATGACCCCATCATATGACAGGAAATCCATTGCTTAAATTGATATATTAGCAAGGTCACATTGCAGAATTTGCAACAACACGTTGAGGTGAAACGCGCATGGATTTACGAGACTTGAAGCTCTTTCTTCATCTGGCCGAAAGCTGTCACTTTGGTCGCACCGCGCGTGCTATGCACGTCAGTCCCTCCACGCTCTCTCGCCAGATTCAGCGCCTTGAGGAAGATGTCGGTCACGCGCTGTTCCTGCGTGATAACCGCACCGTGACGCTCACTGAAGCCGGCGAGCGCCTTAAGCAATTTGCTCAGCAAACCTTGTTGCAATATCAACAGCTGCGCCACGTAATGGATCTGAACGGCCCTTCACTGAGCGGCGAGCTGCGCATTTTTTGCTCGGTGACCGCCGCTTACAGCCATTTGCCGCCGATTCTCGATCGCTTCCGCGCCGAACATCCGCAGGTGGAAATCAAACTCACCACCGGCGATGCCGCCGACGCAATTGAGATGGTGCAATCTGGCGAGGCAGATTTGGCCATTGCCGGACGTCCGGAATCGCTGCCCGCCAGCATCGACTTCACACCGCTCGCCATTCTTCCGCTGGTGCTGATCGCGCCCGCGCTGCCGTGTGCGGTGCGCAGCCAGGCCACACAGGCGCAACCTGATTGGTCGCAGATTCCGTTTATCGTGCCGGAACAAGGCCCGGTGCGGCGCGGCATTGATTTGTGGTTCCGTCGCCATCGCATTTCCAATCCACAAATTTACGCCACGGTTTCTGGCCATGAGGCGATTGTATCGATGGTAGCGCTGGGATGTGGCATTGCGCTGCTGCCGGATGTGGTGCTGGAGAACAGCCCGGAGCCGGTGCGTAATCGCGTGCTGACGCTGGAGAATGTGGAGTCGGTCGCGCCGCTGGAACTGGGCGTGTGCGTACAAAAAAAGCGGCTCGGGGAGCCGCTTATCAGTGCTTTCTGGAACCTGCTGTAGTTACTGCCCGGCGAGGAAGAAACGGAACGCCGGGTTGTTCGCTTCATCGTGCCATTCGTAGCCCAGCGCCGTGAGATGGGTTTCGAAATCCGGCTCTTGATCGTTGGCTTCGAAGGCCACCAGCACGCGACCAAAATCGGTACCGTGGCTGCGATAGTGGAACAACGAGATATTCCAGTGTGCGCCGAGCGTCTGCAGGAACTTCAGCAGCGCGCCCGGTGCTTCCGGGAACTCAAAGCTAAACAGGCGCTCGCGCAGCGGTTTCGATGGACGACCGCCGACCATGTAGCGCACGTGCAGCTTCGCCATCTCATCATCTGACAGATCCACCACCTGGTAGCCACCTTCGCTGAGCTGGCTGATGATCTCACTGCGCTCTTCCAGACCGCGCGTTAAGCGCACCCCGACGAAGATGCAGGCGTTATCGGCATCCGCATAGCGATAGTTGAACTCGGTGATCGAACGGCCACCCAGCGTCTGACAGAAACGCAGGAAACTGCCCTGCTGTTCCGGAATGGTGACCGCCAGCAACGCTTCGCGCTGTTCACCAATTTCACACCGTTCCGACACATAGCGCAGGCCGTGGAAGTTGACGTTGGCGCCCGACAAGACGTGCGCGAGGCGCTCGCCTTTGATGTCGTGCTGCTGGATGTACTTCTTCATGCCCGCCAGCGCCAGCGCACCCGAAGGTTCCGCCACCGCACGCACATCTTCGAACAGATCTTTCACCGCCGCGCAGATGGCATCACTGTCCACGGTGATGATGTCGTCGAGATACTCTTTGCACAGACGGAAGGTTTCGCTGCCAATGCGCTTCACCGCCACACCTTCAGCAAACAAACCGACGCGCGCCAGATCAACCGGCTCGCCCGCATCCAGTGCCGCTTTCAGGCAGGCTGAGTCTTCCGACTCCACCGCGATCACTTTGATCTGCGGCATCAGCTGTTTGATCAGCACCGCCACACCCGCCGCCAGACCGCCACCGCCGACCGGTACAAATACGCGATCGATATGCGCATCTTGTTGCAGCAGTTCCATGGCCAGCGTGCCCTGCCCGGCAATGACTGCCGGGTGGTCAAACGGTGGCACAAAGGTGTAACCCTGCTGCTCGGCCAGCTCAATGGCTTTGGCTTTTGCCTCGTCGAAGTTAGCACCAAACAGATAAACCTCACCGCCAAATGCGCGCACTGCATCAACCTTGATGTCCGCCGTGGCCACCGGCATCACAATCAGTGATTTGATGCCAAGCCGACTCCCCGAAAGTGCCACACCCTGTGCGTGGTTACCGGCCGAAGCCGTAATCACGCCGCGTGCTTTTTGCTCTTCGGTCAGTCCGGCAATCATCGCATATGCCCCACGCAGCTTGAAGCTGTGCACTGCCTGGCGATCTTCACGCTTCACCAGAATGGTGTTGCCGAGACGCGATGAAATTTTTTCCATTTTCTGCAGCGGCGTCACCTGCGCAATTTCGTACACAGGCGCACGCAGCACTGCGCGCAAATACTCCGCGCCGTTAGGCGACGCGGGTAGCGGTTGAGACTCAGCCATCAGTTGTTAGCCTCCCAGCTTGGACTTATCGCGTACCGCGCCTTTATCAGCGCTGGTCGCGAGTGATGCATAAGCACGCAGCGCGAAGGAGACGGCACGTTCGCGGTTGTGCGGGGTGTAGGCCGCTTCGCCACGCGCCAACTCTTTTTCACGACGAGCGTGGATTTCGTTGTCTGGCAGATCCAGATGGATACGACGGTTCGGGATATCCAGCTCAATCATGTCGCCATCCTGGATCAGCGCAATGGTACCGCCACTCGCCGCTTCAGGTGAGATGTGACCGACAGAGAGACCGGAAGAACCGCCAGAGAAACGACCATCGGTGATCAACGCACAAGCTTTACCCAAGCCCATGGATTTCAGATAGGTGGTTGGATAGAGCATTTCCTGCATGCCCGGACCGCCTTTTGGCCCTTCGTAACGGATCACCACGCAATCGCCCGCCACAACTTTGCCGCCAAGGATCGCATCTACCGCGTCATCCTGGCTTTCATAAACTTTGGCTGGACCTTTGAAGGTCAGCAGCTCAGCATCAACGCTGGCGGTTTTGACGATACAACCATCTTCTGAGATGTTGCCGTACAGCACGGCCAGACCGCCATCCTGAGAGAAGGCGTGCTCACGAGTACGGATACAACCCTCTTTACGGTCATCATCGAGTGTGTCCCAACGGCAGTCTTGTGAGAAGGCTTGGGTGGTACGGATGCCGGCTGGGCCCGCGCGGAACATTTTCTTCACCGCTTCGTCTTGGGTCAGCATGATGTCGTACTGATCCAGGGTCTCACGCATGCTCTGCTGCAGAACGTTGCGCGCACTGGTATCGATCAGCCCGGCACGATCCAGCTCGCCCAGAATCGCGACAACGCCACCCGCACGGTGCACATCTTCCATGTGATATTTCGGCGTACTCGGTGCCACTTTGCACAGGTGCGGTACTTTGCGCGACAGGCGGTCGATATCTGACATGTTGAATTCGATTTCGCCTTCCTGCGCCGCTGCCAGCAGGTGCAGAACGGTGTTGGTGGAACCGCCCATGGCGATATCCAGCGTCATCGCATTCTCAAATGCCGCTTTGGTGGCGATGTTGCGTGGCAGTACGCGCTCATCATCCTGCTCGTAATACTTTTTGGTCAGGCTAACGATGCGCTTACCGGCGTTGAGGAACAGCTCTTTACGGTCGGCGTGGGTCGCCAACAGTGAACCGTTGCCTGGCTGTGCCAGACCCAGCGCTTCGGCCAGACAGTTCATCGAGTTCGCAGTGAACATCCCTGAACAAGAACCACAGGTTGGGCACGCAGAGCGTTCGATTTTATCGCTGTCTTCATCGCTGACGTTCGGGTTAGCACCCTGAATCATCGCATCAACCAGGTCCAGCTTGATGATTTTGTCAGACAGTTTGGTCTTACCGGCTTCCATCGGACCGCCGGACACAAAGATCACCGGGATGTTGAGGCGCAGTGACGCCATCAGCATGCCGGGGGTGATTTTGTCGCAGTTAGAGATACACACCATGGCATCGGCGCAGTGCGCGTTCACCATGTACTCCACGGAATCGGCGATCAGCTCGCGCGAAGGCAGTGAATACAGCATGCCGCCATGACCCATGGCGATACCGTCATCCACCGCGATGGTGTTGAACTCTTTGGCGACACCACCGGCGGCTTCGATTTGCTCAGCCACCAGCTTGCCCATATCGCGCAAGTGCACGTGGCCCGGCACGAATTGGGTGAATGAGTTAACCACGGCGATAATCGGTTTACCGAAATCGGCGTCGGTCATTCCTGTGGCGCGCCACAGGGCGCGTGCACCCGCCATGTTACGACCATGGGTGGTGGTGGCAGAACGGTACTTAGGCATGCTCTATTTACTCCAGTCTGAAATATGACGCGGGCGCAGCTGCACCCGCGTAACTGTCTTGTTATGGATTAACTTGATCCAACCAGCCGTACTTGTCTTCGGTTTCGCCAGTGAACAGGCCGAAGAATGCGCTCTGAATTTTGGTGGTCACTGGACCGCGTTTGCCCGCACCGACCTGAATGCCGTCAACGCTACGTACCGGGGTGATTTCTGCCGCAGTACCCGACATGAACACTTCATCAGCCAGATACAGAGATTCACGCGACAGCGTTTGCTCACGCACTTCGATATCCAGGTCGATCGCCAGCTTGATGATGGCGTCACGGGTGATACCTGGCAGGGCTGAAGAAGTGAACGGCGGCGTGAACAGAATGCCATCTTTCACTTCGAACAAGTTTTCGCCAGCACCTTCTGAAATATAGCCGTTGGTGTCGAGAGCGATACCTTCCTGATAACCGTGGCGACGCGCTTCGCTGCCGACCAACAGTGAGGAGAGGTAGTTACCACCGGCTTTAGCCGCGGTTGGCAGAGTATTCGGTGCAACACGGTTCCATGAAGACACCATCGCATCGATACCGTTTTCCAGTGCTTCAGCACCCAGGTAAGCACCCCATGGGAAAGCAGCGATGATCACGTCGGTGGTGTAGCCATCTGGTGGGTTCACACCCAGGCCTACGTCGCCAACAAACGCCAATGGACGAATGTAAGCGCTTTTCAGTTTGTTCACGCGAATCACTTCGCGGCACGCTTCCATCAGCTCATCAACAGAGGCGGCGATAGGAAAACGATAGATTTTGGCGGAGTCGTGCAGACGCTGCATGTGTTCACGGTGACGGAACACCACTGGGCCTTTGTGTGAGTCGTAGCAACGTACGCCTTCAAACACTGAAGTACCGTAGTGCAGTGCGTGAGACATGACGCTGACCTTGGCATCTTCCCACTTAACCATCTCCCCGTTAAACCAAATAAAGTCTGCTTTCTTCGTACTCATTGTTATTTCCTTTGGCGACTAAGCGCGGATTTGTTGTGATGTCTGTTGCTGGATCTCGACACAAGCGACATCCATAAGTTTGCTTAACTGCGAAGACAGTAAATCGACCGAACGCTGACTGGCAACGGTCATCTCGATATTAATGTTCTCAGCGTTGATCGCAGATGCCATGTTCATCGAGCACACCTGGAAGCCACGGTGGCGGACAACACGCAAAATGCGCTCCAATATTTCAGGGCGGAAGCGGGCTTCGATAGACAATTGATGCTGGTTCATGCGGTTTTCTCCATCATGTTTGCGTTGCTGGCACCCGGCGGTACCAATGGCCAGACGTTTTCATGCTCATCAATCGAAACATGCAGGAAGTAAGGACCTTCACTGTTCAGCAGAGCATCTATCGCGGCGTCGACCTGATCTTTACGGCTAATGTGCTGGCCTGGGATATCAAAGGCGCTGGCCAGCGTAAGGAAATCGGGGTTATCGGTGAGGATGGTTTCACTGTAGCGGCCATCAAAGAACAGCTGCTGCCACTGGCGCACCATGCCCAAACGTTGGTTATCCAGCAGCAGGATTTTCACCGGCAGCTTACCGCGCTTGATGGTGCCCAGTTCCTGGATATTCATCATGATTGAGCCATCACCTGACACGCAGATCACGGTGTCTTCCGGGCGAGCAACCTGCGCGCCGATGGCGGCTGGCAGTCCGAAGCCCATGGTACCCAGGCCGCTGGAGGTGATGAAGTTCTCTGGCTGAGTGAAGCTCATGTGCTGCGCAGCCCACATCTGATGCTGGCCCACATCGGTGGTCACCACCGCGCTGTCCGTTTTACGATCGGAGAGTTGTTTCAGCAGCAGCGGCGCATAAATCGCCTCACCTGGATGATCGTAGCGCCAGTCAAACTCGGCTTTCATCGCTTTTACTTCGGTGCGCCAGCCCTCAATCTGCATCGGCATACTCAACGCGGGCAGCACCCGGTTCAAATCACCTTGCAACGAAACGTGCGCACGACGCAATTTGTTCAACTCGGCCGGATCGATATCGATATGAATGACGTTCGCATGCGGGGCGAAGGTGTCTAACTTTCCGGTGACGCGGTCGTCGAAACGCGCGCCAACGGCAATCAGTAAATCGCACGATTGCACGGCAAGGTTGGCAGCTTTGGTGCCGTGCATACCCAACATGCCAAGATAGAGATCGCTGCTGGCGTCTGCACTTCCCAGACCTTTCAACGTGGACACCGTTGGGATACCGGTTGCTTCAGCCATGGCACGTAATGCAGGCACCGCTTGTGCCATGCCAACACCGCCGCCGATATACAGCATTGGCTTATGCGACTGCGCCATTAATGCGCGGGCTTCAGCGATATGCTCTGGCGAATGACTGATCGCCTCTTCAACCGGCAGCAAATGCGGTGTTAAATCGGCACTAGCAATTTGGATGTCTTTCGGGATATCCACCAGAACCGGACCGGGACGGCCAGACTGGGCGATGGCAAAGGCTTCGGCCATCACGGAAGGCAAATCTTCGAGGGATTCAACCAGGAAACTGTGCTTAGTGCAGGCTAATGACAGGCCGAGAACGTCGATTTCCTGGAAGGCATCGGTGCCGATGAACGCAGATGAAACCTGACCGGTGATCGCGACAACTGGGATGGAATCCATAAACGCATCTGCTAAACCGGTGATCAGGTTAGTGGCGCCGGGACCGGAAGTGGCGATACACACGCCAGTTTTACCGGTGGCACGGGCATAACCAATTGCCGCCATCACTGCACCTTGCTCATGACGACACAGTAGGTGTTCCACGCCGCCATCGTAGAGCGCATCGTACACTGGCATGATTGCGCCGCCAGGATAGCCAAACACTGTGTCGACACTTTGCGCGCGTAAAGCCTGAACTACCCACTGTGCACCTGTCATCGTTATTCTCCTGTATTCCTGGTGGAACAACAGAATTTTATGCTACTGCTCATAATCTGTTCCTCGCTGATTCGCTGATATTTAGCCAGGTCGAAAAAAAACCCCCGGACCTTTCGGTGCGGGGGTTTTTGGAATTCCGGGCTTGATTTTTAAGCCTTTCTTTCTCCAAGCGATGCCCCGCACGGTGGGATAATAATCACCACCACGCTAATCACGACTAGGCTAATCACTTGTAGAAGGGCTTTCATGTGTTGTCTGTTTTTTCGATTGTTCGAAGTAATACCTACAGAGTTACCATAGTTATCTACGCGTTGACAATTATTTTCATAATGTTTTTTTATGACGTAAGCAATCGGCTCGGGTTATCGCCTTGTAAGTTAAAGGTTATTTTAAGTTGTGAAAAATTTTCATTACGCACACTGCGAAACCTCTCTGTTAATTCTGCGATATCGACCTCAACTGCGGCGAAAACATTGTAAAAACCGCTGATTCACTGGAATCCGGCGCTGATGTTTTTTAATCGCATTCGCAATCTGAATTTACTCCTCGCATGATGAAGACAACAAGGAGTGGTTATGTCTTTATCAAAGGTTCTCACTCGCGCGGCGCTCGGCGTACAGGCGCCATTGGTAACGGTTGAGGTGCATATCAGCAAGGGGTTGCCCGCTTTAACGCTGGTTGGCTTGCCTGAAACCACGGTGAAGGAAGCGCGGGAACGGGTACGCAGTGCCATTATCAATAGCGGATTCACCTTCCCTGCTAAACGCGTCACCATCAATTTGGCTCCTGCCGATCTGCCAAAAGAAGGTGGGCGCTACGACCTTCCCATCGCCATTGCGATTCTCGCGGCCTCAGAGCAGCTTCCTGACGCGAAACTGGCGCACTATGAGTTCCTGGGGGAGTTAGCACTCAACGGCGCGCTCTGTGGCGTTCAGGCCTCTATTCCAGCAGCGATGGCCGCTTTGCAAGCCGGCAGGCAGATGGTGTTAGCTGAAGAGAATCAACGGGATGTCGGATTGATCCAACAAGGGGAAACGCTCGTCGGTAAACATCTGCTCGAGATCTGCGCTTTCCTGCATAACCATTCGACACTCACCGTTGCGTATTCTCAACCTGAGGCGCTGCAACAGGAAAGCCAGGACCTCAGCGAAATCATCGGTCAGGAACAAGGACGCCGCGCCCTGGAGATCACTGCCGCTGGCGGGCATAACCTGTTACTGCTTGGACCGCCCGGCACAGGGAAAACCATGCTGGCGACCCGCCTGCCCGGCATTATGCCGCCCTTAGACGATCAGGAAGCGCTGGAGTGCGCAGCGATTAATAGCCTGGTCAGCAGCCGAAATCTCCATCATCAGTGGCGCAGAAGGCCATTCAGAGCACCTCATCACAGCGCTTCGCTGTATGCATTAGTGGGAGGAGGAGCAATCCCCCGGCCTGGTGAGATCTCTCTGGCGCACAATGGCGTCCTGTTTCTGGATGAACTCCCGGAGTTTGACCGCAAGGTACTGGATGCATTACGCGAGCCCATTGAATCCGGCGAGATTGCGATTTCCCGTACACGCGCCAAAGTCACTTATCCTGCGCGCTTTCAGTTAATTGGCGCCATGAACCCCAGCCCTACCGGGCATTATCAAGGCAGTCATAATCGATGCACGCCGCAACAGGTGCTGCGCTATTTGAGCCGGCTCTCAGGTCCGTTTCTTGATCGCTTTGATCTGTCTCTGGAAATCCCGTTGCTACCCAGTGGAACCTTAAGTCAAAAACAGGAAGTCAGTGAGAGCAGCGAGACGGTACTTAAACGCGTCCTTGCTGCTCGTCAGAGGCAAATTGAGCGAGCAGGCAAAATAAACGCGCATTTATCTAATCCGGAGATTGCCCGGTGCTGTGTACTGAGACAGGACGATGCTATATGGCTGGAAGCTGTATTGAATTCGCTGGGTCTTTCTGTGCGCGCGTGGCAACGCATTTTGAAAGTCGCCAGGACGATTGCCGACTTGGCAGGGGAGGAGACGATTTCACGACAGCATTTGCAGGAGGCGGTGGGTTATCGCAGCATTGACCGGTTGCTAATCTTTCTGCACAACAGTCTGGAATAAAAAACGGGGCTTTAGAAGCCCCGCTATTTTTTAATCATCGCTATCGCTAAAGTCTTCCACAGTGTCCATCTGCGGCTTACCGCCAGACAATGTGTGGAAACGCTTAGGACGCTTAATACGTGCGGTATATTTCGACCAGACACGTTCAGCTTCCGTTTGCGGCTCACGCAGACCACGACATACTTCTAAAAACGAACGCTCTTCTTCAGTCGCTGGTTCACGCTTGGCGAGGTCCAGTTCATTGAAGGCGTAACCGTGGCGTTCCAGAAGCTGAGCTTCTTTAATGGTGAAATCACCATGACGTGAAAAACCACGAGGGTAATGTTTGTTATCAAAGAAACGATTTGTTGTTGCGAAGCTATCCGCCATTTTACACGCTCCCGACTCTCTTATGGCCGTGCTATTTATGGCGCGGAGTATTAGATAGGCTTGACAGAGTGTAAAACAAAACATTTAAATCAGTACGACAAACATTTTTTGGGAGAATGCTGTGGATACGGAATTACTGAAAACTTTCCTCGAAGTGAGCAGAACACGCCATTTCGGGCGTGCTGCTGAAGCGCTTTACCTCACGCAATCTGCCGTTAGTTTTCGCATTCGTCAGCTGGAAAATCAGTTGGGAGTCAACCTTTTCACCCGTCATCGAAATAATATTCGGCTAACTTCTGCGGGTGAGCGTTTATTACCCTATGCAGAGAGCCTGATGAGTACCTGGCTGATGGCTAAAAAGGAAGTTTCACATACACAACAGCATCATGAGCTATCGATAGGTGCCAGCGCGTCGTTGTGGGAAGCTTATCTAACCCCTTGGTTAAAAACGCTTTATGATAATCGTGAAAGTCTTCACCTTGAAGCACGTATCGCACAACGGCATTTGCTGGTAAAGCAATTACATGAGCGTCAGTTGGACCTTTTAATCACCACCGAAGCGCCCAAAATGGATGAATTAACCAGCCAACAGATTGGTCATATTTCACTCGCGCTCTTCCGCGCACGTAAGACTGAGAAACGTGAAAAATATGATTACATTAAACTGGAATGGGGTGCGGATTTTCATCAACATGAAAGTTATTTATCCAGTGATGATGTGCCAGTATTGACCACAACTTCAGCGCATGTGACACGTGAATTACTCCACACTACCGGCGCCTGCGCGTTTTTACCGGATTCATGGCACAGCATTTATAGTGATTTGATGGTTATTCCAGATACACCCGTTGCCGTTCGTCCACTCTATGCGGTGTGGCTGCAGAATAGCGATCAACAAGCACATATTCGTCAGCTGCTTAAATTTCCAGTATTGACGCAATAAAGCAATTGAGAGGGGTTTGAGTGTCGCGCAGTGAAACTCAAACCCTTTTCACTGACGAATTTATGAGGTAAATGCCAAATTTTGGACAAAAAAAATCCTTTGCCGAAGCAAAGGATTGTGTTCTGGCAGGGGCGGAGGGACTCGAACCCCCAACACCCGGTTTTGGAGACCGGTGCTCTACCAATTGAACTACGCCCCTAAAAGGGTGGCGGAACGGACGGGGCTCGAACCCGCGACCCCCTGCGTGACAGGCAGGTATTCTAACCAACTGAACTACCGCTCCACCGATTCTGTACCAAAATCAGAAAACCGTTCTGACTTCGGGTGTTTCGCCCTTTCAATGTCACCTGAAAGGTCACGACTCACGAATGAGTCTTAAATTGATGCCTGGCAGTTCCCTACTCTCGCATGGGGAGACCCCACACTACCATCGGCGCTACGGCGTTTCACTTCTGAGTTCGGCATGGGGTCAGGTGGGACCACCGCGCTACAGCCGCCAGGCAAATTCT
>NZ_OBEC01000003.1:0-454734 GCF_900215395.1 Pantoea sp. GL120224-02
ACCAGCGGCGACTGTCTGACGTCTGCCATCAGCGTGAGCTGGTCGATAGCGTCTGAAAGCGTCGGTGCAGGCTGCAGGCGCAGGCTGTTGAGGAAGTTCAGCCAGGCTGCGCTGTAGTCGGCAAAGTATCGGCTGGTGAGCCGCGCCTCCAGCGCTTCGGGTGAGGAAGCATCACCAGCGGGGGGCGGCGCATCACTGAGTACCCAGTCCATCTCCTCACGCCGCTCCCGCGCCACCTTTTCAATCGCGGGTTTAACGCCATCTTCCCAGGCCTGACGGGTGAACATGCCGGGAACAACTTCATCGGTGGTAAACAGCCGACCGGCATCCGTATCGCCGGTCATATCGGCCAGTCGCAAATCGGCGTACTGGTGCGTTACATCTGACAGCACCCTCTGATACTGGCGGGACTCGCTGTTGGTCACCCCCATCAGGCGAACCAGCAGGGCGCGCACCTGCCCGACCAACTCCGGGTCTGCTTTCAGCGCCCACTCAGGATGAGCATTGAGATTATCTGCATAGAAGGCCAACAGCGGACTCCCGGCGCCCTGCCAGTATGCCTTGTCCACACCCTGTCGCTGCGTCCAGTTCTGCATCAGCGTCTGGCTGAACCAACTGGGATCTATACGTTCAGGGCGCGTCAGCATCAGATACAGTCTGAGCTGTGTGTAGGCCTGCTTTGACTGCGTTTCCCGCAATGGGCTGTCAGGTGGGAGTGCGGCATAGGCTTTCAGCGCGTCAGTAAGCTGCAAGGCTGCGGCGTCGCGTAGCAGGGGCAGCGCCGCCTGACGGTAACGAGGCCACAGGGCAGACAGCAGTTCTTCGTTCTGATTCAGTCCGAGGCGGCTGTACCAAGGCGTACCATGCTCCTGGCGATACTGTAATTGCCCGATCGTATCCTGAAGCACGCCCATCGCAGCAAGCCGTTGTTTTAAAGACTGACTGCTGTCAGAAGCGTTTTCAGTCACCTGTACGGCATCACCGATAATGCTGCGATTGGCGGCGAAAGAGACCAGCATTCCTGCTCCCCACAGTACCACCAGCACACAGGCGGCTGCGGCGAGAATGCGATTCCACTGCATGCCATAGCGAGACGGGCGAAGATGAGCAGGGAGTTCATTTGAAGACGCAGGCAGCGCATCCCAGCGGTTATCGCGTATCCAATGGTGTGGCACCGTAAGTGCCGTACCTTCCGATTGCGGGCTGAACACCATCCCCGCCAGCGGCAGAGAGCGATGAACACTCTGCAGCGGAGAAAGCAGCGTAGTTATCGATTCAGGCACACGCGCCAGCTGGTCCGCGAGGCTCAGCAAAAAGTGATGCTGCGGCGAGCCCGCCACCTGCTGGGTCCCCTGCGCGATGAGATCCGCCGCCAGTGCCGCGAGCAATGCATCGTGATTATTGGTTGTGGAAGTCTGGAACCCAACGGCCTGAGTTATACGGCCAGATTGCCTTCCAGCCCGTGTATGCAATGACCAGACGAACAGCGGCAGTCGCCAGCCGAGCATATTGCAACGAGCCGATAAGGCATGTGCGGTGGCATCCATCGCGGCACTGGAAGGTTGCGCAGTAGTGGGCAACCCGCCAATGTCGTTAAGCTGGTCGGCAGCAGAAGTCACCCAAATTATCGCGTCTGC
The DNA here is from genome assembly GCF_900215395.1 of Pantoea sp. GL120224-02. NCBI lineage: Bacteria > Pseudomonadati > Pseudomonadota > Gammaproteobacteria > Enterobacterales > Erwiniaceae > Pantoea > Pantoea sp. GL120224-02. The sequence goes on from NZ_OBEC01000003.1 coordinate 1,638, forward strand.
AGGACGGCGACGCAGACGCTTTAAAGCAATCAGCCAGTTTTCATCAGTTTGAGAGGCGGGATCGCCGCCCCACAACAACAGCGTACCACTGTCCTCTTGCCAGAGTTGATTGGTCAGGCCAGGTGCCAAGCGTTCAACGTCTGACACGCTGCCCGTGATGAGAAGGATGTGAACTTTGAAATTCCAAAGACGGCCGTGTTGTTGGCGGAGAGCATAATGGAGATGCTGAAGAATAATCCGGTGATTTTCAGTTGAAGTGGTTTTTTTCTTATCTAATTGCTTGTCGTGCCCAATTATTTTTTGAGGTAAATATTGCTCTTGCTTTTCGCCAATTGACTTTTTCTGAGAAAAATGAAGAGTAAAGACAGCTATTATTAAAGCTATTACACACATCCCCCAGATTAACCAAAAATATTCAACATTTACGCCTAAGATATCCATACCACTTCTGAAAGTAGTGATCAGGAATGCACTTACGCATGCAAGCGCCACGACTAATATTGAATATCCTGTTACACTAAAACGCCGAATGACCGGCGAAGCTGCTGATGTCATAAAAACAACTTCCTTGTAATCAGACAAAATGAATAGGCTTTATCCTTGCCACCTGATATTAATAATTGAGTTTCTCCCGTTCTAATTGCAGCATCAACTAATAGTGAAATAGAAACAGGAAAGGATAGTGGTCCTGGCGGGCCAAATGAATGATTAACAACCAAAAATGGATATCGAGAAGGAAGTGCCCATTTTTTTTCTTCAGCATAGCGTACGATTGTAATCTTATCAGCCTCCTCAACTCCCGAAAGCCATACATGCTTCATTTCTGAAGCCTCCAACCTGTTATACTCTGTGAGAATATCAAGTGATTTCGTCAGAGAGTTTGAATGCAAAAATCTCCCTACACCTGCTTTGACAAGAAATGAATCACTCTTGATCATTTCTGATGAACATATAAGACTTGCGTTAATGAATTCACTATATCCACATTCAACAGAGTTAGGCCAATCCTGCAAGGTAATAATCAGTGCCATTTCTTTAATCGAACAGAATTCAGAACCTGAAAAGTATTGGTCAGTCACAGACACAATATTAGGGACAATATCCCATTGTTTAAATACAGCCTCAGAAATGTGAGATGCATCATGCTTTTCTGTTTTGAGTAAAATGATGTCATAAAGACTATTTCGATAACCAGGGCATTGTCTTTCCAGATTTTCAACTAAAAAAATAAACTTAGAGCTTAAATTTAAAAAATCGTGGTGTAGATGCCTGCATTTAACCGGATATGCTGGAATATTAGAAGGATCTCCAATTAAAGCTTCGCTTCCATTTTTTTCAGGACACAAGATTATATTTGCTATAATCGGCCTTTGCCACATAGCCCAACGCTGCCAATGAGATTTGGTAAGTTGAGTCTGAATACCCCATAATATAGCGGCATTGGAAGATTGATCATAGCGAAACCAAATAATTCCCACGAGACATAGCCATATCAACCCTGAAGGTAGCAAACCATTGATTATTATATCTCTGTAATCATGAACTTTCAGCAGAAAAATTGAAGTTAATGCACCTAAGCAAATCAAAAGAATAAAAACAATCGTCAAGAATTTAATGGATGGTTTCTTTAAGCTTTTCTTATGTGGGATGTCTGGAATCGGCCAATTCATTTTTATTCAACCATCTCATTTCGAAAGCTGATAACTTTGCAACCACATTCACATACGCAGTCGTGAACAACCACCTGAACGCCATTATCAAACACTGTAGGATCGCCTTGCTGAATGTGGTTAGAACCATGCAGTGGGCATGAAACGCTATCTCCTACTAATGCCACTTGTACACCTTCGACATACATGGTTGATGTGGCTGATATAACCTTACCGCCGTGTGTTGTTGCATCGCCTAAGCAAGTCAGTGCTGGCATATACTTTTCCTCCTATTTTAAATGGTGAGATAAAGCATTAACGGAAATGAATAAACCATGAAATATAAAAGTGAATGGTTTAAAATATTAAATAATAGAAAAATATACTTTGTTGCATGATTACGACTAAGAGTTGACTAGTTTAAACTTATTTATTCACTATATCGATAGTATACAAAAACGTGATCGCATAAAAGTTGAACCACGGCATTCCTGTCAATCATAATTGCATACTCTCAACAAAAGGTGTAATGGCCAAATAAAAATAAACATGAACAATCTTTAATTGTATAATTCGAATCGGGCGCATCACCGCCCGACAGCCATTACTCCAAAGTATTCTCAACGTTATTATTAACCGGTATCCCTTGTTCTGTGAATTGGTTATCACGGGTATTCTTCTGCACGGCTACTGCACCAAATAGCGCCATGAAGAATGACACACCGTAAAACCCTTTTTCGCTAGGCAGCAGTGTTGCATTCACCAATCCGATAACCAGCAGCGCAACTGAAAGACCAAATGCCAGTAGGCACACTCCGTAGTAAAGGCGAGTTGTGGGGAGATTTTCCTGGCGATCGCGAACCGTTTTTTGCAATGAAACCGCAGCAAACAGCGCAAGAATCAGCACAGAAAAATAGTAGCCTTTTTCATTTAGCTCCATCCCTGCCTGCCACAAACCGGCCAAATAAACCACACTGCCGCCGATCATGGCAATCCAGGAAATAGCGATAAATGCGGGTGAAACAAGGATATTCTGCGTTTTCATAGGATTTCCTTTAATTTATTAAAAATAAGTTAAAATGTTAAAAAGACCTGCCGCCGGAATTAAATTCAGACCAATGCACCAGGGCATTGCGCCCTGTGCGCATTTTTCAAACAGCCGTTGACTAAAAACAGTAAAAATATTCGGATTGAATAGGTGGTTGACATTGCATGGGAGAATGTCTGGCAATAGACAGGCGACATTCAGTGCAAAAAAACATATATGTCATGCGGTTGTACTAATGATTAGGTAAAGCAGGCTATTTTGCTATCGCATTTGGGCGGATACGGATAGTGTCGGTAACCTGCTGCCAGATACTTACAGCTTCGGCCTCTGTAAGACGTCCCTCGCCCTCAAGGCCCTGCTGCAGGAACGTCAGAGATAACATTGGATGCTTGGGCGATGCCGTTTTTTCATTGATATTAATGACAAATCGGAGGGCTTTTTCACCGTAGGTGTCACTAAGCAATCCCTTTGCCAGCCACTGTTCTGCATACAATCCATTGATGCTACGGCGTCCATTGGAGATGGTATTACCTTCGGCTTGCTTGATATTGCGCTCCATCATAGCGCCTCTCTCCAGCAGGGAATCGTCAGAGTCACTGTAGTTATCGCTATCAAAATAAAATGTAACTTCAGGGTATTTTTGAGAGATGTAGTTAGCACTAATCTCCTCATTTGGCTTAGTTATTCCATCCTTTATAAACAATTCTGGCAGACAGAATCCAGGTTCATTTGGTATTTCATTCTCCTGCTTACCGGAAATACGCCTTAGCAAATCAGTTAGCTCAACCAGTTTATTAGGAACAGTATTTCCATAGATTTCAGGTGTTTGTTTACGTTCTTCATCATAACGCGACGATAATCCATTATCAGCTTCAATGGTGATTTCAACAGCAACACCATTAGTGTAAAGGTGAGCTTCAAGGATATGTGAAGCGTCAACAATTTGGGTACTCTCATTTCGTTCAAATATCACCCCCTCCATACCATCAGGTAAAGAATAAACTTCCTTGAGATAAGGCATATCCACTGGCTTCAAGGTTTTCGTGGCTGATAGTTCAGCCTCTCTTAAGCGGATTTTGTTTTCGAACGCTGGACGATAGATCCGTTTGTATACTAATTGTGATCCATCAATAAACACCAATACATCGTCAGGCTTAATAATGAATGTTTCCGGCAGGTCAATCAAATAACGCCCGATACATCGGGTAGTTCCTTCCTGTAAAAAATGTATCACGTTCTTACGCTCCTCTGAGGTTAAATTTACTCTTGGTGAGCACCAGCTATATCCGTACCATCCAATAATACCAACACCCAATACAAGCAAAGTGGCGGTGACCATTTTGATTCTCATTCTTGCCTCAGTGTGATTTATTGTATTTTCTGAACGATTTTCACTAGAGCACGTAGTGTAAACTGTTGTGCCAGTAAGTTCTGGAAGGCTGGTTCATGTTCGACTGAAACCTGAAACCGTGCTTGTAATGAGTGTTCATTGATGCGCCCTGAGCGCACGGGTACAGTACCGTCTCCCGCCTCTTCTGCAGGCAACAACTTGTAAGTCTGATGAATACCTTTTGCCCAGCCGCTACCGGACAGGGAAGAGGCAACATTTCTCTTGTCTGACATTTCTGTTTTATTCACAGCACGACCAGTCAGCCCATCACGCTGGCGGTTCCTATTAAGCCATGCTTCAATCTGTGGAGTACTTGCCTGCCAGCTAACATCTCCATAGGATTTGTATGACTCATCTGCACTGTAGAAGGACCAGGTGTTATGGTGAAACTTTCCAGAGAGATCCTCAATAAAAGGCATAACTTCACGTTGTAATATTTTTTCAAACGTTCTCCAGTCCCTATCCCGGTCTGCCTGACTGAAGCTTTTACCGGGATTAATAAACTGATCCTCGCACAGTCCCCACCACTGGTCCTGTTTAAGATAAATTTCGCTATAGGGACATTCGTTTGGAAGTGCATATATTGTTTTGTCGTCTATTATCTTTAACCAGCCTAGGCCATATTCTCTCCCCGGCAACAATTGCAGAGGTCCGGGAGCCTGAGAGAGTACAGCGGTCATAGTTTCAGCATCTGAGCCCAATACTTTCGCAACTCCCCAGCCTTTAACGTTACCTGCACCGTTTTCTGTCCCAGCCTTCATTCTGCGATAAGTGGCTGCGGCTCCCAATGCTGGCATCACGCCATGTATCACGCCAAGTACCTTATTTTCTCCTCCGAGGATTTGTGTATAGTGCCGAGCAACAAGCCCCCCCATAGAGTGGGTAATCAAAATAACCTTCTCGCACTGCCGTCCTTTTAGCCGATAGAACTGGATTTTTTCATCAATGTATTTGTTCAACGCAACAGCTGAAACGGCGTTAGACTGGAGCCAATTATACCCCATAGCAAAGACAGGGAAGAGGTAACGGAAAGTCAAATCTACCTCTTCCTTACTAACTGATGTATCACCCACTTCTAGTTCAAGCGCGGTTTTAAGCAGATTAGTGCGCTCATTAGAATGACCATTTTCAAAGTCATTGAGAGTGTTTTGCAGCCAGTCAAGAAAAGTACCATAACTTTCATAACCTACTGTTCCCCACCCACGTTCCCGGCGAGTTTTAAGTAAAAAGGGTTCTTTTTTATCATCTATTTTTCCACCGTCATCCACAGTTGTCTTTTTGGGATCCAACTTTTTTCTTCGCGTTTTCGCATTTTCACCAAACCAGTACAAAACAAGTTCTTTTTTACTATCTAGCCGCCAGATATTTCTTGCTTGCTTATCGTTATTTCTCAAATTGCTGCCCATTACACCCGGTATAAAAATGACTGGAATAACCCGGTCTGGATACACGACACATCGCTGTAAAATGTTTTTTTCTTTAGGCGTGGTAAACAACTGATAACAAGCATTACCATCCTCATCAAATGTCGGCTCAATTTTTGGTGTCGTTTTTTCCTCAGACATGACTAACGCTCCTTGTTCAAGTTTAAATTGATGCTGGCAATGTCAGGAAAGCTTTGAGGGGCTATTTTCCCTGCAGCATCTGAAGTCGCCAATGTCTTCCCAAGATCACTAATCACATTCCCCTGATGACTTTTTACCGCTTCTTTGGTTCCTGCCCGGATGAGTTGCGTGTTGAGTTCATAATTACCCTGTTGCCAGGTATTAAACATTTCGCTTGCGCTTTGACCACCGAATTTTTGCCATACCGCTGCGCGCTGAATAATTTTATCCGGGGCACCGCTCTCTACTTCACCGTCTCCTATTCTCAGATAAGCACCACCGCTACCTACCAGCAAAATATCCTGTTTTGCACGTATGATAACTTTACCTTCGCTACTACTGATACGTACATCCTGGAATGCGTCCAGCAACATCTCATCACTCTGAGACTGAATTTCGACTTTCCCCTTAGCTGCTAGTAACTTCAGTCCCAGCTTTTGTGCAAACAGGCTGATTCTTTCGCCCGCTGCCACCGTAAAAGCTTTCATTACGCTGAAGTCAGTGTTTTTACCGCTGGTTGCAATGAGGTTTTCACCTGCTGACAGTTGCAGACTTTTACTCGTGGCCTGCGCGATGCCACCAGGCGCTGAGAGTAGTAACGCAGACTGCCTAAGCTCGGTGATGGCATCACTCAAAAGCGACTTCTGGGTTTGTAAATCCGCCAATTCGGCTTTTGCCATCTCTGCTGCACTTCGCAAGGACTCAGTTAATTGCTGCGCCTTTTGAAGTTCGCTAAGAGCATCTTGCATCGACAACATCTTCCCATGTGCCTGAGGCTGAATATCCGCAGTGATAAACACGCCTTTGCCACCACGGATAGCGATATGATTATCAGTCCGTAGCTCTGCTCCTTCGCCACGAAGCTCACGCCGCGCATCGACATTGTGCCCCAAATTAAGCTGCGTCTTACCCCCATACTCCGTGCTGAGTTTGATATGTTCCTCACCACGCTTATCCTCCATCCGCAGTTTGTTCAGGCCCGCGGTGCGTATAACGTTGCGAGTACTGTTTTTTTCGGTAACGTGATCCACATGCCGTGAATCATGCAGCGCATGAGCAATATACGGCTGATCCGGGTCTCCCTCACGAAACGCTATTGCCACCTCCGTCCCCTGTATCAGCGGGAAGTGGAAGCCGTACATATCTCCACCGTAAGGTTTCGCGAGGCGAACGGGCATGCTTTCCAGGCCGCGCGCTCTACCCTCCTCGTCCGCATCAAACACTACACGGTATAACCCGGATGCATCCTGCCAGGCATAGATGTCGTTGTCTTTCGCACTGGTCACGCGCGCCGTCATGGTGCCGCTGACTTTAGGACGGGCAGGCAGTGCGGGACGCCAGCAAAGCGTCTCACTGTAAGGCACGGCATTCAGCGTGGCCTGGAAGGCTGAACGTCGGCTCGCACTCACATTGATCTGGGTGATTAAAACGGGACTCTGCAGCTGTGCAGGCAGCGTGGGTATGCCTGTTTCGGTAACAGATAAAACATGTCCGGGGCTGATGAAAGCATCGTTGCAAATACCGGATATCAGCGTCTGCCGGGCAAGAAAACGTTCATGATCGAGACGGGCATAAAAGTTTGCTGTCTCGCTCTCCGGAGCAAACTTATCGCCGCTGTAAGGATGGCGGGGACGATAGTGATAAACCTCCCCGTAAGAGATGTTGTCGCCATCACCCCGCGTCATATCGGCCTTCACCGACCGCAGCACGCGCTGTGCCTCGCGATGGTTGTAATCCTTTGCTGTCACACCCGCTTCAACTACGTTATGGGTCAGATTCAGGTTCCAGACGGATTCCTGAGCATTGTCTTCCAGACCCGAGGGACTGTTCAGCGGCAGCGACTTCTGATCGGAATAAGCGCTCTGCGCGTCACCAAAACGGATGACCTCAGTCTGAGTGTCTGGCTGAAGTGTGAAGTAATAGAAAATGCCGATTTCAGACAACAGACGCTGTACAAACTTCAGGTCACTCTCCTGATACTGGTTAATCTGCTCTCTTTTGGGGTAGTCATGCTTCAGGCTGAATTCATATTCCCACCCCTGAAAACCATGCTCATCCAGTATCTGACTGACGACTTCCGGAACGGATTTATTCACAAAGAAACGGTGTGAGCGGAATTGTTTATCCAGAAGCGCAAAGCGGGGTTCAATAATAATGAGATAACTAACCTGGTCTGCGGAACCCGTCAGACGGCGGAAATCGGTGATATAACCGTGAACAATCTTCTGCGATTCGAATTTCTGCAGAGGTCCAATGCCCATAATCAGCGTTACCGCTTTGCGCAGCATCTTCTCTGGCGAGATGTCTTTATCGGGGCTGGTGAAAAGCACGTCATATTGGTAATTCGCGCTCAGCACTTCCGTACCGTTCAGACTCTCAACATCAATAACAGCATTGCAGGCGGGAATGTGAAGAGAGTAGCGATTCTGGGTAGACGATAAAACCGATGCTGCGCTAAGTAACATTTCACTTGGGGTCATTGTCATTCGCTCCGTGATGACGGATGGTTCAATCCCTTTCAGGAATGCGGGTTAGATAAGAATTCAGTGTATTGAGTTGAAACGGTCAGGCATTTAATAAAATTAAACGCTAATATCCGCGGCCTATGTAATAGGTGATTTCGTTTCGCTGAAGGGGAACGCTGATAACGCCCGTGTTGTAAACTTTAAAAGCCACGGAAAAGTTCCTGATCGGTTTACGCTTGGTCTGAGTTGTCAGACCAAACTGAGCAACATAAACAATTTCTGAACTGTTGATAATGTCCTCAGTCAGGCAGAGAAGCAGACTGTTATCGGTTCTATATTCTGCTATTCCTGGCTGCTTAACAGAGTTCCGATTTTCTCTTTCAAAGAGGTAAAAATATGAAAATGAATAATTATCAGGTTTTAATACAGTGAAGCATATGCGGCCATCAACTTTGCTGACCAACGTTTGCTGAGAAGGTGTAAATTTATCGCCAATACAACCTGACAATACAAACACCATGAGTAAAGGGGCGTTTTTTAATATCGATGACACACCTGAAAATAATTGCCTTTCTCTTAATGCATTATAGAAACTTGATGGGGTTAAGTATTTACAATAAATCAAATTCTTCTACCAAGATAATGTACAACCTCATCCTGTTGCAATGGAATATTCACAAAATCTCCATCTTTAAATTCCATCGCAGTGGAGAAAACCCTTAGGTTCTGACGATTTTTACTCGGTTTTAGAACAAACCTTACAATATATTTCCCCTTAATTAAATTCATGGAAGTAAAATCGCTTAAGCATATACACTCATTATTGACCACCTCCACAGCATCCCTCCCCACAAACTCTCTATTTTCGCTTTGCCCCCGCTTAAAAATTGTTACATTTCCTACAGTAACATCATCGGCGCGCCTGACTTTAAAACATACTTTATTTCCTTTACCTTCAACTTCAGCGACTTCAGAAAACGTAACCTTGTCTCCAACACAACCAGTTGTGATAAATGCAACAATCACAGGCAACCAATTTACTTTTGGGATGAAATAATCCTTCAACATGGAAAACCTCAGAGAACACATCTATACCTTTCATCGAGAACAAGCTGGTTACGTTCGTTTGCTAACGATATTTAAAATTCCGTTTTTCCGTCAACATAATCTCACTCAGAGATGAAGCTAGGGAAATAATCTTCTCTTTTTAATGGGAAATTATAGACCCGACTATTCTTCAACCTTATGGCCGCTACTTTTCTAAAGGATGGAAGTGTTTCCAGTCTGTACAATAGACCATAATGAATAATATACTCTTTTTTTCTGATGCAGGCAACCAGGATAATGGCATGCAACGTTTATTATTTAATGCTATTAACTCGCTGCCATCGATTGTTTTCCTAAGCCCTGAGCCATCTTTATTTTTTATTGAAAAAATACTGAAATAATACGCTTTGTTCTGGGCTATATTCATACATAGCATATCATCAATAACGCTCATATCGGCATCGCGTTCAAACCCGACAGGATCTTCTCCCAAAGTACACCCGACTATAGCGAAGCATGTGAATATGACAATGAAATATAATTTCATAGATTTCACCATGGAAAACCTCTTAATGCTTTCATATAAGCTAAACAGGCTTCAGGCTCACTCAATGCTCTAACAGATTTGACATGGTCATACAACCTTAACTCATTCCATCGACCAAATCCCCACTCAGTAAGAATATAGTTATCAGCAATTATTTGAGCCTGTTGCTCCAGCGAGTATTCACTCAATAGTCGGCCGTCAAGATCATAAGCATAAGTAGCCATACAACTGAGCATACCGCGATAGATAACGCACATAGCCTGATTACTCATAAGACGAAGAAACGCCCTATGTATGAAATTAGTGCTGGTCAGTCCGTTGATAAACTGAACCGCTAATATCCCCGCCCCATGTAATAACTGATTTCGTTTTGCAGCAGCTGAACACTGACAAATCCCGTTTTGTCAGCTTTGAAAGCCACAGAGAATTTCCGAATCGGTTTATGTTTGGTCTGTGTCGTCAGACCAAACTGCGCAACATAAACAATTTCTGAATCGCTTGCTGTGTCCTCAGCCAAGCAGAGAAGCAGGCTGTTATCTGTTCTGTATTCTACTATTTCTGGCTGCTTAACAGAGTTCCGATTTCCTCTTTCAAAGAGGTCAAAATATGAAAGTGAATAGTCATCAGGTTTTAATACAGTGAAGCAGATGCGGTCAGCATCTATGCTGAGAGGAGCAGTATCTGAAAGCGTGAACCTGTCTCCTAGACATCCTGCCAGGAGAAATACGATTACTAACAAATCCAACCTGCAACTAATTCTTCTCTGAGGTATATTCACCAAGGGAATCCTCTCAACGCATGTTTATATTTCTGCGAAATAAGAGACTCATCCAGGTTGCCGTCCAGCGTGACATAACTTCGACGCCGATACTCCAGAAATGTATTATACCCCTCACTCGCCAGTAGAAAATTATCTGCAATAATTTGTGCCTGTTGCTCCATCTGATACTCACTCAGTAGCCGTCCATCCAGTTCATAGCGATAGCTCGCCAGCCAGCTTATGAGCCCCCTGCATATTACGCACATTCCCTTTTGGCGCTGCCATATATGGCTGAGCTCGTGTATAAAAGTATGTCTGTCCGCAAGGTCGCTCTGAGCCAGGTCAGCAAAATCGTTCCGGTAAAGTGGCGGACGGTAATATATTTCTCCCGTTGGCGTCATGGCAACAGCTTCATTTTGCAAACCAAACGGGAGATAGCTGTCTTTATGGATCCATACCTTGTGATAATCAATTTTGTCCCGGAACACCGTCCTGGCAAGCACGATTTCCCCTTTACTCATCAGCCGCAGGCTACCTTCTTTGGCTGCCGCATCTCTTTCAGTTTTGTTCATGAATGAGATTCTCAAATGTCATCAGCACACCGTCCTCATCGTTCCAGTCCAGGCTGAGAGTGCCAGGCAACTGCCCGCTGGCCTGAGACTGCAAAAGCTGCTGACTCAGCACCGGTAGAATCTGCTGGTTGAGCAGGTTATCGACGTTGCGTGCGCCAGTGTCTGGCAGCAGGCATGCGACGGTCAGAGCATCGTACAGCGCGTCCGAAATCTCCGTGCGCAGACCGTAGTGGCGTTGTAGCCGCTGGCTGACCTGGCCGAGCTTCATTTCGACGATGGTGCGCATCGCCTCAGCAGCCAGTGGGCGGTAAATCACCGTCTGGAAGCGCGCCAGGAGTGCGGGCTGGAAATGGTCGCGGATAACCGGGCGCAGCAGTTCCTGCAGGTCAGCTTCACTGGCGTCCGGCTGTTCGTCCAGTTTCTGCATCAACGCGTCGCTGCCGAGGTTAGAGGTCATCAGGATAACGGTGTTGCGGAAGTCAATCTCCCGCCCCTCGCCGTCGCGCATGAGGCCCCGGTCAAAAACCTGATAAAACAGGTTAATCACGTCGCGGTGCGCCTTCTCCACCTCGTCAAGCAGTACCACGCTGTACGGGCGTTTACGCACCGCTTCGGTCAGCACGCCGCCCTGCCCGTAGCCCACGTATCCCGGCGGCGATCCCTTCAGCTGGCTCACGGTATGCGCCTCCTGATACTCAGAGAGGTTGATGGTAATCAGCGATTTCTCGCCGCCGTACAGAGTGTCGGCCAGTGCCAGCGCGGTTTCCGTTTTACCCGTACCGCTGGTGCCCACCAGCAGGAACACACCCTGTGGCCCGTTTTCCGCAGTCAGGCCGGTTTTCGACGCTCGCAGGCGCTGTGCAATGGCGTTCAGCGCCACCGGCTGGCCGACCACACGCGCTTCCAGCGCCTTCTCCAGCGTCAGCAGTTCCGTCTGCTCGTCCTTCATCAATGAGGAGAGCGGCACGCCGGTCCAGTCGGCAATAACCCCCGCCACCGTGCGCGCGTCCACGTCCAGCGTCATCAGCGGCTCGCCCTGCTGCAGCGCGTGCAGGGCAGACTGAAGTTCAGCGCGGCGCGCCTGCTGAGAAGCATCCTGCCGGCTGAGCAGCAGCGTTTCCGTCAGCTCGCGCTCGGCCACCCAGCTCAGCTCCAGCTGTTCGAGACGTTCATCAGCGCTGGCCAGTTCTTTCAGAATGTCATGCATGCGCGCCTCCTGAACGGTGCCGCCCAGCGCTTCATCATCCAGGATGGCGTGCTTCTCAATATTCAGAGCATCGGTGCGGGCACGCAGCTGCGTGATTGCTTCCGGCACCGTGTCCTGGCTCATGCGAACGCGCGCGCTCGCGGTGTCGAGCAGGTCTACCGCCTTGTCCGGCAGCTGGCGTCCGGTCAGGTAGCGACGGGACAGCGTCACGGCGGCGCGCACGGCTTCATCGGTGATGTGCACGCCGTGGTGCTGCGCGTAGCGAGACTTCAGGCCACGCAGCATCAGGCAGGCGGTCTCGTCGTCCGGCTCATCGACTTTCACCATCTGGAAACGGCGCTCAAGTGCGGCATCCTTCTCGAAGTACTGCTTGTACTCGCTCCAGGTCGTGGCGGCGATGGTGCGCAGTTCACCGCGCGCCAGTACGGGCTTCAGCAGGTTAGCTGCATCCGCGCCGCCTGCCTGATTGCCCGCACCGATGATAGTGTGCGCCTCGTCGATGAACAGCAGCACCGGCTGCTCAGCCTGCTGCACCTCCGTAATAATTTTCTTCAGGCGCTGCTCAAACTCACCCTTCACGCCCGCGCCCGCCTGCAACATGCCAAGCTCCAGGGTGCGCACGCTGACCGTGCTCAGGCTGGCTGGCACGTTGCCTTCCGCAATGCGCAGCGCCAGCCCCTCGACCAGCGCGGTTTTGCCCACGCCTGGTTCGCCCACCAGAATCGGGTTGTTCTTGCGGCGACGCGAGAGGATGTCCACCATCTGGCGGATTTCATTATCGCGCCCATACACCGGGTCAATCTTCCCGCCCCGCGCGTCGGCGGTAACGTCGCGGGTGAAGCGGGACAGCGCCTCAGCGGTGGTAGCAGGCGCAGCGCCCGCCAGCGCAGGTGGCTCGCCCTCCTCTGCGTTCAGGCTCCCCAGAGGTTCGTTCGGCTGCAGCGCGTCCGGGCGTTCGTCCGACTGCTCGTCCAGCAGCGGGCGCAGCGCCGTCATCTGGCGCGGGCTCAGCGTGAGGATTGGCCAGAGTGCGTCACAGCGAGTCAGCGAGTGGTTGCCAATGATGGCTGTCAGCAGGTGTACGCTACGGATGCGCTCCTCACCGTCCACCGAGGCCGCCAGCCAGGCCTCCTTCAGCAGGTGGTGCAGGCGAGCCGAAAGATCCGGGCGGCTGCGCACCAGGCGAGGCTGACCATCCAGAAAGCTCAGCAGCCCCTGCCAGACGCCGTCCATGTCCCACTCATAGCGCCTGGCCATGACTGTGATATCGCCCTCACCCTGCTCCAGCAGCTTCAGCAGCCAGTGCTCGGGGAAGATTTCCGCGTGCACGCGGGTCTGGCACAGTGAGGCGGCGGCCTCCAGCGCGCGGGCGCAGAAGGGGTTAAGACGGCGCAGCAGCGCTGCAGACTGGTGTTCCATTGGTATTCTCTCCGTTGCTGGCACGCTACCGCCCCTGGCCGTAAACCGAGGCCCATAAGGTCTGTAGTATCTGCACATCTGTGTGTTTTTCAGGCGTGCACCCGCGCGCAGGCGCACGCCTGAAAAAGCGGACGGCGAACCGTCCGCACGGACTTACGCGGTGGCGCGTTCGTTCCAGGAATCGGAATGAATGATGTTGCCGTCCTTGTAGGTCCAGGTGATTTTTTCGTAGCGCAGCTCAATCATCTCCAGATGGTTGTGCTTCTCTTTGGAAGGATCTTTAATGTCGTGCATGACAGGATTCACCTTCACCACCTTCACGTTCTCAAGCCTGGTGTTGAAGTACTCGACTTCCTGTCCTGCATCGCTGATGCGATACCACTTGAACTCCGCCGACTTTAAGGTCTGACCGGTAGTCACGGCCTTGTAGAGGTACGGGCTCGACGAGTCGATTTCCTTGGTGAACAGGAACGGCGTGTGAATGCGGGTGCCGGTCAGCTTGCCGGTGTTGTTGTCGGTCGGGATGTACAGGTTATGCTCCTGTGCCACCACCTCAATGCTGCCCTCGCGGTCCTGCACGTCTACTGAACCCTTGATGTCCGCGCCGCCGTCGTCCTTCAGCCACAGATAAACTGGAATTGCCATGTTGTTACTCCTTTTCAGACTGAGAATGGCCATCATCCTGTGATGACCGGGTGTGTGCGTCCGGCACGCGGCAGGCGTCCGCCTGTGGCACCAGACTGATTTCGACCCGGCGGTTGAGCGCACGCCCCTCCGCCGACTCGTTTGTTGCAACCGGACGATCCTGACCGTAGCCCTGTACCGCGAAGCAGCTCTCCGGCACATCGCCGGTGTCACGCATCCAGTCGCGCACCGCTCCGGCGCGCTGTAGTGAAAGCGCCTGGTTGAGCCGGGGATTGCCGGTGCTGTCGGTATGGCCAGCGACGACAATCAGCCAGCCGGGTCGTGCCTTGATGCCCACCAGTGCATTGATGAGTACTTTGTCGGACCCCGCCCTCAGCGCCGCTTTGCCCGATTCAAACAGCGACAAGCTGTCAAGCAGCACCGTCTGCGGTCCCTCCACTACCTGCTGAATCACGGGTGCTGGCGCGGGGGGCGGTGCCCAGCGATGGATGGCTGCGTTTGCCGGCGCAATGAGCCGCAGGCCCTGATAAAGTCCCACGCCATATCGCAGTGGTTCACCGCTGCGCTGCCAGGCATCCAGCTGCGTGCGGTCATGGATAAGCACATCGCGCGCAAGTGTTTTCGCTGCAACAGCCCCCTCCGGCAGGCTGTGCCACAGCGCAAGGTGATCGGCCACGCTGCGCACAAGGCGCTGGTTATGAATAAAGGAAGCAAGCATGGCCAGCGCCAGAAACAGGCCCAGCATCATTCCGACCCTGCGCGCCGTTCGCAGCGAGCGGCTGATACCCTGCCGCTGCGGCATACCGGACAGCAGCACATCCGGCAGCGGCAGTGAAGGCGGAGACGCATAGTTTTCAGGCGACAGTGTGGTCAGCCCGACGGTATGCTGCTGCCACAGGTTGCCCGACAGCGACGGCACTGGTGTCAGGCAAACGCCGATCTGGCAGGGGCTCGCGGTGCGCGAAGCCGCGAACTGCCCCGCATACCATTGCATCAGGCTTTGCAGTCTGAGTGCGTGATGAAAATGCAGGGGATCCCGGGTGATCCACTCCGCCAGCGAAAGGCGGGCGTCATTTTCAGGATGAAACTGTAATTGTTCTGGCGTATAGCTGAACCAGTGCGTGCGCTCATCCACTGACGAGCCCCATATCACGGCCCACAATGGCGGCAACCCTTTCAGCACAACCCGGCACTGTGAATAGGCCCGCAGCCATCCACTCTGCTGCTGTGTCAATATGTCAGCGGAGGTGTGCTGCCCGGGGATGATCGCCAGCATCACTGAAAGCTGAGGTAGCAGCGCCGAATACTGCTGTGCCAGCCGCTCCGCCAGCGCGGGCAGTTCGCCAGGCTTGCGCACGTTCAGATACCACCCCAGCCGGGTCTCCCGGTGTGTCAGATCACCAAACAACGGTGCCGTATCCCCGATAACCAGAATTACCGGCCCGCAATAGGTTTCCGGCGGCAGGCTGGCATCAATGTCCGGTTGGTGATCAGTGGCATTACGCTGCAAATGCCACAGAAGAAAACCGGCCACTAGCAGCACCAGCACACAGAGCGCCACCGTGTTCAACGGCTTCAGTCCCGAAAAGCCCACTACCAGCAGGATAGCGAGCACGGCTGCCAGCAGCGTCAGGCCCTGACGTGAATCGGGTCGGACCATTACTGTGCACCTGCCATGCGCGACACCATCTCTGCCAGCCTTGACTCCAGCACGAACCAGAGCCCGCCAAGCAGCACGACGGCCATCGCCCAGCTCAGCCAGTAAAAGCGGCGTCCGCTGCGCAGACCTGCGGGGCGTACCACCAGCGGCGCATCTTCCGGCAGCGCAAAAGGCGGCACGCGGGCAGCCAGCGCACTCACCACGTCTTCACGACGTTCGTCATCCTGCGCACGGTAATGCCCGACGAACCCCAGCTGCAGGGTGCGGTAAAAGCAGGTCAGCACCGTAATGTCCGCTGCGGGTTCGTTCAGCACGGTGCGGATACGATCCCAGAGCGCTTCACCGCCGTTCAGTGAACCAAAAAAGCGCACCTGCAACGGATCACGGGTCCAGCGCAGCCAGCCATCGTCCTGACTCCCTCTGTTTAGCACTGCCTCATCCAGCAGCACGCAGAAGGCATAAAGCATGTGGTCACGGCTGGCCTCGCTGAACCCGGCCTCAGTCAGCGCCTCGCGGGCTGATTTCACCCAGCCCGCCGCGCGTCGGTATAGCGCGTCGCCGTTTTCAATTTGCTGTCCGCAGCGCAGCTGGCTGACCATCAGCCAGCCCTGAAAAAAAAGACGCTCTGTCAGTTTGTTGGGATTATTCATGAGCGCAGCACCGCGTAGAGTTCCAGTTTCAGCTCACCGAGCGATTCCGGCGTGTAGAAGGTACAGCCACCGGAGGACAGCATTGCCCGGGCCGCGTCCGTTGAGAGATCCAGCGCGAAATACTGATTTTCCAGGCGTAACGGGATGGCCGCCGGGACATGCGGCAGCGGGCGGATGACCATACCGCTCAGCGCGATATTCACTACCTCTGACACATCGTCCTGGCTGCCTGCCTTGCACAGCAGCGGGAAACGCGCCTGAAGTTCATGATTTGGCAGCGAAGAGCGCACGGACAGATAGAAATCCGCCCCTTCGCGCAGGCGCGCATCGTGCAGCCTGCCCTTCCACAGCACCCCCTGTTTTTCCAGGTCGATGGCGATCACGCGGGAAGGCAGGCTTGCCTCCAGCAGCGTATCCAGCAGCGTGAACAGCGGCGGGAAAACCTGCTCTGGCGCGTTGTGTCGGTAGGCTGGGATATCGTCCGGCGCGTTCTCGAGGGAAAACGTCAGCAGACTCCCCGCAAGGCGCACCAGCTCACGATAAAGCAGTTCAGGATGGCGCGACGGTGACTGGTACAGCTCAGTCAGCACCGGCTCAGCGCTGTTCAGCGCATTGAGCAGCCAGAACAGGGAAACGTCGGACACGGCAAAATCCGCCATGCGTTCGTTACTTTCGCGGCGCAGTTGCATCAGACGTTGACGGCGTGCCTGCAGGCGATGAAGCAGGTCACCCAGCGCCGCGACCAGCCCCGGGCTCGCAGCCAGTGACAACATGGGGGGAATAAACGTGGTGTCGCGCATCCACTGCCCCTGAGCGTTGCGCACCAGACGGGCAACCGGACAAGTCAGGTACGACACGTTTTCCTGATGCGCCAGCCGCAGGCGCAGCGCATAACGCTGTACCGCAATCTCGGTACGCTCGTGACCGGCCAGCTCCTGCACGCGCTCCCGGGTGGCGACCCAGCGGCGCGGACGTTCGCTGTCCGCCCCGTTCTCCAGATTACCGCCGTTGGCATTGATCAGCGGCAGCGCCAGTACCACCTCTACGCTGTCCCGATCCATCACATCAGTCAGCTCACACACCGGTGGCAGTGTGTCAGCCAGATGGGTATCGACCAGTGAGCCATCCGCAAAGCGGACGGCAATGTGCGTTGCATTCAGTTTTGACAGCGCCAGCGCGCTATCATCGAACTCCGCACATAGAACGCCCCAGGGGTGTGCCAGCGTCATGCCAGCGACAGTACCTGCCACATGCGCGTCCCACATAGCCTGCTGCTGGAACTGTTGCGGCGTCAGAAACGCGCCGTCTTCCCATAACGGACGGTAAATTTTCATTCCGGATAGCCGCCTTACGCTTTCGCTTTTGGCATCTGAGATACCAGCGACAGATTGACGTCCATGCCTTCCACCTGGAAATGCGGCACTGCGAAGAGTTTCACGCGGAAGAAGCCCGGGTTATCTTCGATATCTTCCACAATCACTTTGGCATCGCGCAGCGGATGTGAAGCCTGCAACTCATCACCCGGATCGGTCATTTCAGTCACCAATCCACGCACCCAGGTATTCAGCTCCAGTTCCAGCAAGCGGCGATCTTTGGTGGTGCCGATGTTTTCGCGCTGAATCAGCTTCAGATAATGCGCGATGCGTGATAGCAGGAAGATGTAAGGCAGGCGCGCATTGATGCGACTGTTGGCGGTGGCATCTGCGGTGTCATACAGCGCCGGTTTTTGCGCGGAGTTTGCGGAGAAGAAGCAGGCGTAATCACGGTTCTTGTAGTACGAAAGCGGGATAAAACCGAGGTTCGCAAATTCAAACTCGCGGGTTTCAGGGATCATCACTTCAGAAGGGATTTTTACCTGATTGCCGGTGCCGAGGTCATAGAGGTGAATCGGCAGATCCTGCACCGCACCACCCGCCTGTGGGCCACGAATCTGCACGCACCAGCCGTTGTTGATAAAGCTTTTCACCATGTTGGCGGCGAAAGCGAAAGACGAATTGGTCCAGAGATACTTATCGTGGTCCGGCCCTTTCACCTCTTCAACATAGTTAAAACTGCGCACCGGCACAGTATCTGGTCCGTACGGCAAACGGCCCAGCACACGCGGCATGGTCAGGCCGATATAGCGAGAATCATCGGTGTCGCGGAAGGATTTCCACTTGATGTATTCCGCACGATCGAAGTAGTTGCCGATGTCCTTGATGGCAGCCACTTCTTCCATGGTTTCTTTGAGGAAGAATGCCGGCCCTGCAGAACCGATAAACGGCATATGGGCCGATGCAGCAACTTTCGAGATATTACGCAGCAGCGCGATATCCTGCGCAGAGGCATCGAATTCATAGGCAGAGATCACCGCGCCAATCGGTTCGCCGCCCGGCGTGTCGTACTCGGCAACGTAAGTCTGCAGGTACAGGCCGCTCTGGATAATTTCCGGTGCGTCTTCGAAGTCCTGACGCAGATCCTCTTTCGACACATCAAGCACTTCCAACTTCACGTTCTGACGGAAATCAGTTTTATCCACCAGTGATTTCAATCCACGCCACACCGATTCCACCTTCTGGAATTCGTCATGGTGCATCACCGCATCTAACTGGCGGCTGATCTGATAATCCAGCTCGGCAATGTGTTGATCCAGAAGGTTTTTATCCAGTTTTTCGACTTTCTCACCGCTGATTTTTAAGCGATGAAGAAACACCTGCATCGCCGCCGTGACGCGCTCGTCAGCAGTGGCATCTGACATCGCCTGATTGTCTTGCCAGACATTCAGGTCACTCAGTGAGCTAACCGGATGGAGATTAATTTTGTCGAACAGCGAGGCGTACACACCTTCCGCTGCAGAGTTTTCAAGCACGGTGGTGCCACCGGAAGACAGGGTTTCATTCTGAACTGACATCAGCATCGTCTCTCATTTAGTCCGTTAAAAGGGGTTCAGCCGTTATCGCTGGCAAGCGCAGAAAGTTCCGCACGCAGTTCGTCACTCAGTGCCGGGTCTTTCAGGATGATCTCCAGCTCTTTGCGGAAAGTGACGTTATCAAGCAGATTGGATTTGAGATCGCGCAGCAGATTACGCATCGCGAGCATCGCTTTGAGTTGCGGGATCTGACGAGCGACCTGTTCAGGTTCGAAGTCTTTGATGTTGCTGAAGGTCAGATTGATGGCCTGTTCACTGCCATCCGCTGACAAGGTATCCGGTACGGTGAGCCGTACTGATGGCGAGAAGTCAGCGAGCACGCTGTCGAAGTTGTTTTTATTGACGTTGACCTTTTCGCGTTCGCTCAGCACGCGATCTTCCTGACCATTACTGAAATCACCGGTCACCAGCAGTTTGAGCGGCAGCTCCATTTTGCGTGCAGCGCCGCCTGTATGAACGTCGAGTTTGATGTTAACGCGCGCTTTGGGTATTTCATTTTGATAAGAATTACTCATATTTACTCCTGTAAGTGAAGCGCGGAAAGCACGCTTTAAGCACACTTTCCTTGTGTGATTCTGCGCGAATATATCTTAGGCTCAATGCGGATAGCAACAGGGTAAGATGATCTTTGTGATCTGATTTATATAGGAAATTTCTTGCTTTTTATTGTAAGTCGTTGAAGTTGAGCGTGGTTAAGGCCCAGGAAGGGTCTGAAAATTTATGGTATATACACTGTTTTATTAACTGAAATCGTTAAGATAAATCGCAAGAAATATCCTAAAAATTAATGTATTTCAGGGTGTGATTGTTAACCAAAAAAATTACTTATTGGCGGGTTTGGATATGAAAAAACCCGCCGAAGCGGGTTTGAAAGGAGGTTAACTATTACGCTGCAAGTGACTACTGACAAAAGCCCGGCAGCGATCAGAGAGCGGATCGCTAAACACTTGCTGTGGCGGCCCCGACTCTTCGATTTTGCCCTGATGCAGAAACACCGCTTTGTTGGAGACATCACGCGCGAAGCCCATTTCGTGGGTGACGATGATCATCGTGCGTCCCTCTTCAGCCAGGCTGCGGATCACCCGTAACACTTCGCCCACCAGTTCAGGGTCGAGAGCGGAGGTGGGCTCATCGAAAAGAAGCGCTTTGGGCTGCTGTGCCAACGCACGCGCTATCGCCACACGCTGCTGCTGCCCACCTGACAGCTGCGATGGCCACGCGTTGCGCTTTTCATACAGCCCGACTTTATGCAACAGAGCTTCGGCTTCTTCAATCACCTCTTTTTGACTGCGTTTCTGCACATGTACCGGCGCTTCAATAATGTTCTGCAGCACCGTTTTGTGCGGCCACAGATTGAAACTCTGGAAGACAAAACCCAGTTGCATGCGCATCAGTTTGATACGACGCTGCTGCTCACGGCTGAGTTTCTCGTGGGGATTGTCAATGGTGACCACCTCATCCCCGACCGCGATTTCCCCGCCTTGCGGCACTTCAAGAAACGGAATACAGCGTAATAGCGTACTTTTTCCGGAACCACTGGCGCCAATCAGTGATATCACGTCGCCATCCTGCGCCGTCAGGCTGATGTCATGAAGCACCTCATGCCCGCTATAACTTTTTCTGAGATGACTCAGGGCGATAGTGGGTTTACTCATTGACGTGCTCCAACATGATAAGGTGACAAACGGCGCTCCAGCAGCGCCACCGCTTTACTGACCAGCACAGTCAGCAGCAGATAAATGATCGCCGCACTGATAAACACCTCCAGCGCGCGGAATGTCTCTGACACAATCGAGTCCGCGATACCGGTCATTTCCATCAGGCTGATAGTGCTGACCAGTGAAGTGGATTTGATCATCGAGATAATTTCATTGCTGTAAGCAGGCAACGCCTGACGCACGGCGAGCGGCAAGGTGATGCGGCGCAACGTCGTGAAGCGCGACATACCGCTGACTTTGGCTGCCTCAAGCGACTGCACGCTAACGGCATTAAGACCACCACGAAGAATCTCCGAGGTGTAAGCCGCATCGTTGAGCACCAGCGCAATCAACCCGCACCAGTAGGGATCGCGCAACAGCGGCCACAGCACGCTCTCGCGCACTGCCGGTAAACTCCCCAATCCGTAATAGATCATAAAAATCTGGATTAACAAGGGTGTGCCGCGGAACAGCCAAACGTAAAAGCGGGCAAAGACGCTACCATAGCGATTCTGGCGCAACAGGTTGAGCAATAACGCTAAAATCCCCCCACCCAGCAGTGATAAAACGGCCAGATTAAGGGTCAGTGGTAAACCGCGTAGCAACGCGGCAAGCGTATGCTGTAAGAACGTGAAATCCATCGTGGCTCCTTACAACCGCGCGCGTTGTTGCCCGCGCATGGCCACTTTTTCCACATAGCGGAAAACAAAATCGGAACAGGTGGTGATGATCAGGTAGATCACCGCGCCGACGCTGTAAAAGAAAAATGGCATTTGCGTGGAGTTGGATGCGGTGGAAATCTGGTTCATGGTTTCCACCAAGCCCGTCACGGAAACCAAAGCCGATTCTTTAATCACCGACTGCCACTGATTGCCCATTCCCGGAAGAGCCGTGCGCAACGCCTGCGGCACAATCATGCGGCGAAACAACATCAGTCGTCCCATACCTGTCACCGTAGCCGCTTCCAGCGTGCCTTTCGGGATGGCGTAAAATGCGCCACGAAACACACCACTCTGGTAAGCACCAGAGATCAATCCGATGGCGATAGCCCCGGCGACAAAACCGTTAACATCAAACGGCCCCTGCATGCCTAATGTTTTCCCGACGAAGGAGACCACCTGACGTCCGCCGAAGTAAAACAAATAGATCACCAGCAGCTCAGGGACGCCGCGAAACAGCGTGATATAGCCATTAGCGAGGCGCTGTTGCCAGCGCGCACCACCAATTTGCATCCAACAGAGTAGGCTGCCGAGCACTGCGCCCAGCAGCCATGCACACAAAGAAACGGTGACGGTCACCGTGGCGGCGTCAAGCAACACGCCGCCCCAGCCTTCGTCACCAAAACCTAACAATTGCCAGTCAATAGTCATAAGCGCTTAGCATTACTCCGCAGGCGCGACGTTCTCGCCGAACCATTTTTCTGATAGCTGTTTCAGCGTGCCATCTTTGATCATTGAAACTAAAGCCGTATCCAGCGCCGCTTTGAGCTCCGGGTTGTTCTTCTGAATGGCAATCGCTGAACCCTGCCCTAACACGCCGCCGGAGAAGCCGTAACCGGTGCTGTTCACGGTATCGGTGTGTTTTTTCACATAGGCATTAAGGTTGGTGCGTGACGCCATTACCGCATCAACGCGACCGTTAAGCAGGTCAGCAAAAGTTTCCGGGCCAGCCTGATAGGTGCGGATGGTGGCAACGTCAGCCAGATATTTGTTGAGGAAATCAGCCTGAATAGTCGCGACCTGCACCGCGATGGTTTTACCTTTGAATTTCGCTTTCAGCGCATCGATGGCTTTCGTCATGCCCGCCTCATCACCCGCCTGAACGACTTCACCGTTACCCGGCAAAGTATCTACAGCGCTACCTTTCAGGGTCACAAAACCAGACACGCTCACGGTGTACTGATGGGTGAAATCCACCACTTCTTCACGTTTAGGTGTCACGGTAACCGCATCAATGACAGCATCATATTTGCCATCGACCAGGCCCGGGATCATGCCGGACCATTTCTGCGCCACGATTTCATATTTAAAACCGGCACGTTTCGCCAGTTCCGCCACCATATCGGGCTCATAGCCAACAATCTTGCCGCTCGGCGTAGACTGGTTGAACGGAGGATAAGCCGCTTCGGTTGCGAATTTCAGTGTGCCAAAATCTTTTGCCTGCACCAGTGCAGAAGTTGCCAGCAGCAACAGGCCAGCGGAAGCGGTAAACAGCCCTTTACGCATCATCATAAAACCTCTGAGTTCATTATTTTAGGAGAGTAAATCGATGGCTAAACGGGCTAATGCCTGAGTGCCTGCATGAATGCTGCGTTCGTCGGGTTGATAATCCGAATTATGCAGATGATCGTCGCGTCCCGGCGCACCGGATCCAATATGAATCTGGCAACCTGGCGCCCGCTCGGTAAACAGGGAGAAGTCCTCCGCGCCAAAACTGGCACTTGGTTTCGCCACAATCGGCTTACCAAACTGGTGCGACAAAATGGGTTCGAGCACATCGATCAGCGCATCATCATTCATTAACGGGGGCACGCCGCGCTGATAGTTGACATCAATGCGTGTATTCAGCGAAAGCGCCACACCGGCACAGATACGCTTAAAAGCGTGCTCAATGTGCGCGCGTGACTCAGGTGATTTCGCCCGCACAGTGCCCTGAATCAGGCAGCTATCGGAAATGATGTTGTGCGTCGAGCCACCATGAATATGGCCAATGGTTAACACCGCAGAATGCGCCGGATCGAGTTCACGTGAAATGATGGTTTGCAGTTGGCTGATGAGGTTCGCCGCCGCAATAATCGGGTCGGTTCCCATATGTGGGCGCGCAGCATGAGTGGATTTGCCGTGGACGACGACATCAAATTCGTCGCTGGAAGCCGTACTGGCACCGCGCGTCAGCGCAATTTCACCTGCCGCCAGCTCGGGCTTATTATGCAGAGTGATCGCCAGATCCACGCCCTCAGCCACGCCATCAGCAATCATCGCCTCGGCGCCACTCTCAGGCGTCTCTTCGGCTGGCTGGAAAATCAGCCGCGCCGTGCCTTTTAACTGGCTGCGGTATTGCGCAACAATCGCCGCCACACCCAGCAGCGTCGCCGTGTGGATATCGTGGCCGCAGGCATGCATTTTACCGGGGTAGGTGCTGCTAAAAG
Organism: Pantoea sp. GL120224-02; assembly: GCF_900215395.1. Classification (NCBI taxonomy): domain Bacteria; kingdom Pseudomonadati; phylum Pseudomonadota; class Gammaproteobacteria; order Enterobacterales; family Erwiniaceae; genus Pantoea; species Pantoea sp. GL120224-02. The sequence continues at coordinate 26,054 of NZ_OBEC01000003.1, forward strand.
GTAAACCGGTCTGTTCCTGAATCGGCAGCGCGTCCATATCGGCGCGGATGAGGATGGTTTTGCCGGGCTGTTCGCCCACAATATCCACCACCACGCCGGTTTGTCCGACGCCTGTTTGTGGCGAAAGCCCCAGGCGCAGCAGTTCATGCTCGACGATATGCGCGGTACGAATTGTGTCAAATCCGAGTTCGGGGTGCGCGTGAATATCACGGCGGATGGCAATCAGGTGCGCTTCCATACTTTCGCTTTTGGCGCTGATGTCCCTGGCTAAAACATCTTTAAGGTCGGTCATAATTGCATTGATCTTTTCAGGCTGATACCTGGCCTTTATGGCATTTTTATGATGATTGACCTTGTATTTATTCACAGCCATAGCAGGATTGCAACGCGCATTGCTAATGGTTACTTGCTGAAATATCGTGATATTTTGCTAATCCACTGCGTTTGCAGGATAAAAGCCCGGATTTGCATCTTCAGTCAGTTATAACATTCATAATCCACATGAGATCATCAGAATTACTGATTTTGTGATTGAACAAAAACGGAGCAATTTTTCGGCCACATACAGCTATTTTATTTGCTCAAGCAACCACGCACGCACGGCCTGTACGCTCGTGTGTTCACGTGGACGATGGGGAGAGACCAGATACCAGCCCGCGTCAACGTTCATTTGCTGAGGAAACGCGGGCACCAGACGACCGCGAGCAAGATCGTTTTCGACAAAGTGCGGACTGGTAAGGGCAATGCCCTGCCCGCTGACCGCCGCCTCTAAGGCCAGTGCAGTCTGGTTAAAACGCAAATGATGCTGATGGTGTAGCCTGTTGTGCGGGAAAAGATAAGAGAGAAACACTGGCCAAAGATGGTGCCCGTCATGCAGCAAAGCATAGCGCTCAAAGCTATCCCGATCCTGCGGATCGCCCAACCCAGCCAATAAATCCGGACTCACCACTGCCAATACGCTTTGACTGAACAGCAGCGTGGCATCCAGTCCTGCCCCAAAGGGAGGACGACCATAACGCACCGCCAGATCAACCCCTTCGTGATGAAACTGCACCAATCTTTCTGAGGCCAGTACACGAAGGTCAATATCCGGCCACGCGGCGGTAAAGGCCGGTAAGCGAGGCAGCATCCAGCGGCTGGCAAAAGTTGGCGTGACACTCAAGGTCAGATGATCCGGTTCGGGTCGCAAAGCACGTGTGGCCTCATCGATCAACTCAAACGCCTGGCGGACACTCACCGCATAACCTGCACCCGCTGCGGTTAACGCCAAAGTCCGTGGCAGCCGTTCGAACAGTTTCAGCCCCAGGCTGCTCTCCAGCCCACGAATTTGCTGTGCCACCGCGCCCTGAGTGACGCCAAGCTCTTCAGCAGCGAGGCGAAAATTGAGATGACGTGTCACCGCTTCGAATACTTTCAACGCATTAAGCGGCGGTAGCGTGGGAAACCCCTGACCCATCCTGTAGTTTTCCTATCATCAATTGCGAATCAGACTGACTCTCTGCAACCGAATTTAGCCCCTATACTGCAATAAATCGACTTCTAATCTTAAAAAGGATACGAATTATGACAGTAGAAAAAGTCGCAGTGATTGTGGCAGGCGGTAGTGGCATGGGTGCCGCAGCAGCAGAAAAACTGGCAGCGGATGGCTATAAGGTTGCGATCCTTTCCTCCTCTGGCAAAGGGGAAGCGCTGGCTGACCGTTTAGGCGGATTAGGTATCACCGGATCCAACCAGTCAGTAGATGACTTACAAAAACTGGTTGAGGCGACGATGGCGCGGTGGGGTCGCATTGATGTGCTGGTCAATAGCGCCGGACATGGGCCACGTGCGCCGATACTGGAACTGAGTGATGATGACTGGCAGCGCGGCATGGAGACTTATTTCCTGAACGTTGTGCGCGCATCACGTCTGGTGACGCCTATCATGCAGAAACAGGGCGGCGGCAGCATTATCAATATCTCTTCGGCCTGGACGTTCGAACCCACAGACATGTTCCCAACCTCAGCGGTTTTCCGCGCCGGACTCGCCTCATTCACCAAAATTTTCGCTGACGCTTACGCAGCGGATAACATTCGCATCAACAACGTGTTACCGGGCTGGATCGACAGTCTGCCGAAAAGTGATGAGCGTCGTGAGAGTGTGCCACTTAAACGCTATGGCACGGCAGAAGAAGTCGCCGCCACCATCGCGTTCCTCGCCTCACCCGGCGCGGCCTACATCACCGCTCAGAACATTCGTGTTGATGGAGGCGTCACCCACAGCGTGTAAAACCGTTGTCTCCAGCCGCGTGAAGTTCCAATCTTCGCGGCTGGAGGCCCCTCTCCCACTTTCGTCCCTCGCACAAACAAGACTGGTCTCGTCGATCGTTGTGTAAGAAATAGTCAGAATATTCCTATCCGCTGCCAGACCTTTCTGAACGCAGCCACTCCATATCCGATTAAACATTCTGACCCGAGGTTTCTATGCAAACGATTTTACGTGCGCGCATCAATGCGCTTATCAATCCTGAACGCCATCAGATCTGGCAGTGGATGCTGGCAGGCTGTGCGATGTTTTGGATTGTGGCGGTGATTGCCGTGATGGGCATTCGTTAAATTAATGTGCCTGTAGTCTCCCGGTTAATTGCTCAGGGGGCAGCAGTTCAAATGCCCTTTTCATCACCCTCGCTTCTTCTGCCGGGCTGCGACCAAACAGGCGTTTAAACTCGCGATTAAACTGGGAATCACTTTCATATCCCACTCGCGCTGCCGCACCGGCAGCGGTCAGATTATCGCGAATCATCATCAAACGAGCCTGATGCAAACGTAGCGATTTAAGGTATTGAATCGGAGACGTTTGCGTCACCGTTTTAAAATGCAGATGGAAACGCGGCACGCTCATCCCCGCTTCGTTCGCCAGGTGCGGTACATCCAATGGCTGCTGCCAGTCAGCATGAATACGCTGCAGTGCACGGGCTATACGGCCAAAATGGCCCTGACAGGTCAGCGCCGCGCGCACCGCCCCGCCTTGTTCGCCCATTAATATACGAAAGCAGACCTCCTCTACGCGCGCGGGTCCCAGCACTTTAGCCTCCAGAGGATCACTGAGCGCCTCCAGTAATCGCAACGTGCTTTCTGCCAGCACATCATTAATCGGCGTAGAGATAATCCCTGCTGGTGGTACCGTGACCGCCGTCTCAGCTTCGGCAAGTTGTGCCACTAACCGCGCGACCATCGTAGCATCCAGACGGATTGCTATACCTAGCAGTGGCTCTTCAGAAGTTGCTTCAGTTTCGGCGGAAAAGGGCAACGGCACTGACAGCACCAGATAATGCTGTGCGTCATAGCGATACATTTTATCGGCGAGAAAGGCGCGTTTCGATCCCTGGCAAATAATGATGATGCTGGGCTCATACAGCACCGGCGTGCGCGCCCACTGTTGGTCCGCACGCATAAAGCGCACGCTCTCCAGTAAGGATTCGGTATAGCCTTCCTGACGTGCCAACTGACGTAACAGGTGGCAGGTTTGCTGTTTTACCGTGTTCGACATAGATAGCGTTCCAGAGAGAGGTTCAGGCAAAGCATAGCCATTTCATTCAGTGATGCACAATGGCGGCGAGAGAATCAGGCAAATATTCGCCACAATCCGGTCTGTTGCGCCCGGCTGAATTTTTCAACAATAGCCTCGTCAATTACACGAGGAACTCACCATGAACTCCAATCAAAAAGTTATTTTGTTGACCGGTGCCAGCAGCGGGATCGGTGAAGGCATTGCCCGTCATCTGGCCGAGCAAGGGCATAAACTGGTGCTGGGTGCGCGCCGTACCGATCGACTGGCAAACTTGTGCGATGAATTACGCCGTGAAGGTGCCAGCATGGATTTTCTCGCAACGGATGTGACACAGCGAAGTGACACACAAAAACTGGCGGATTTCGCGCTGGAAAAATACGGACGCATTGATGTGATGATCAACAACGCTGGCGTTATGCCACTCTCCCCTATGAGTTCAATGAAAGTTGAAGAGTGGGATTTAATGCTGGACGTCAATGTTCGCGGCGTGTTGTACGGGATCGCTGCGGTGCTACCCACCATGCAGGCACAGCGCATGGGGCACATAATTAATATCGCATCCGTGGGTGCATTGACGGTTTCCCCCACCGCCGCCGTTTACTGCGCAACCAAATATGCAGTTCGCGCCATTTCCGATGGTTTGCGCCAGGAATCGCGTGAGCTGCGCGTCACGGTAATCAACCCCGGGGTGGTGGAATCTGAACTGGCAGACAGCATCAGCGACAACGTGGCGCGCGAGGCGATGAAAAGCTATCGACAGATTGCACTCAAGCCCGAGGCTATCGCCAGAGCAGTCAGTTGGGCCATCGATCAGCCTGGCGAAGTCGACGTTAACGAAATCACCGTGCGCCCTACTGCCAGTGGACATTGAGGTAAAATATCCCTGGCGATTTCAGGCTGAAATTCGCAGAAATCGCTGTGGTGTTTCACCCATCAAACGGCGGAACATCGAGATAAAGGCGCTGGGGCTTTGGTAGCCAAGTTGGTTGGCGGTGCGCAAAACCGTCTGCCCTTGCGCCAATTGCACCAGTGCCTCTGAGAGACGTAACTGCTGGCGCCATTGAGTAAAGGTGATACCGGTTTGCTCGCGGAACAAGCGGGCCAGCGTGCGCGAACTGGCGCCGACGCGCTGGCCCCACTCTTCCAGCGTATCGCCGCTGGCCGGGGTCGCCAGTAGCTGCTGGCAAATGTTGAGTAAACGGCGGTCGCTGGGCAACGGCAAATTACACACCGGACCGTCCGAGGCACGGCGAATCTCATCCAGTAACAGCGGTGAGATCAGATCTACACGCGCGAGGTCGGTCTGCGGTTGCAACTCGATCTCCACCAGCGTTTGCATCAACACCTGTAATAGCGGCGAGATCAACATGCTACGCGCCTGCGGCCAAAACGCCCGCGCCAGTTTGGGATCGAGATACAAACTCGCACTGCGGATATCGCTCAGCGCGGTCAACGCGTGCGGTACACTGCCTGGCAGCCAAAGCGCACGACCGGGTGTCAATGTCCAGGAAGCGGTTTGCGTCTGCACGCGCATCACACCCTGCAAACAGAGCACCAGTTGCGCCACTCCATGCGCGTGCCAGCGCTCTTCACGACCAGCCTGATAATGCATTTCGCGCGTGGCGAGTAATGGCAGTGCTGGCGTCATTTCCGCCGCAAGTGGTTTCTGCAACACCCTTTCACCCAATCCCGTTAAATTGCCGATTGATGTCTGCTCTGCGTTATTTGCAATTGAGAAGGTGCAAACCCGCCAGCAGGACGCTATCAAATAAGATAGTAATGATTATCATTTGTATCACTATTTGGGGCCATTGGAACATATCGGGGAAAATAAATGCCGGGTCATTGCACCTTTAAGCGCAAGCCACTGAGCGTATTACTGCTGATGCTGATCAGCAGCACATCAGGTTGGGCTGCTGATAATAATAACAATTCGAACGCCACACTCACCGTGACAGCCAACAGTGTCGATAGCGATAGCGCAGATGCCGACAGCTGGAATCAGGTGGCGAAGAAAGCAGATTCTGTCACAAAAAGCACGCGGCCGATTATCGAAACGCCACAAAGCATCTCGGTGATCACCCAGGCGCAAATGGCTTCGCAGGCGGCATTGAATGTGCCACAAGCACTGCGTTACAACGCGGGAATTGGTGCCGAAGGCGGCGGTGCTGATTATCGTTTTGACGACATCTATATCCGTGGTTTTGCCGCCGATGAATACCTGGATGGCTTACGCCTGCCAACGGTGACTTACTGGTCGCGTCCGAATTACGACACTTTCCTGCTGGATCGCGTTGAGGTGGTCAAAGGCCCGAGTTCAGTGACATTCGGCCAGGCGAGTCCCGGCGGCGTGATTAATCTGATGAGTAAGCGCCCGACCGCGGAGCCCATTCACCAGATTTTTGTCAGCACCGGCAGTCATAATCTGTTCGAAACGGGACTCGATCTCTCTGGCGCACTGGATAACGATGAACACTGGCTGGGCCGCATCACCGGGACCTGGACGCGTAATGACACGCAAGTCGATTACACCAAATACAAGCATTACGATATCGCGCCCGCGTTGACCTGGCAGCCGAATGACGACACGCGCCTGACGTTACTTGGCCAATTCCGCAAAGATCCTTACACCGGTTTTTACAATCAGCTGCCACTGGAAGGCAGCCTTGTAAAACTTGCGCAGGGCAATTTCTCTGACAAATTCTACGGCGGTCAGCCCGGCTTCGACTATTACCGTCGTGAGCAGGCCAGCATCGGCTATGACTTCATGCACAAGTTCGATGACGTCTGGAGCGTACATCAAAACCTGCGCTATCTGCATACCAGCAGCGATTATCAGATGGTCTATCCCACCGCGACCATCACCGATGGATCAGCCACGGTGAGTCGCGACAGCATGCGGGTGATCGAGTCATTTAACGCCTTTGATGTGGATACCAACCTGCAAGGCAATCTCGCTACCGGCGCCATCAATCACGCGCTGACGTTGGGTGTCGATTTTGTGCATGACGATTTGCGGCAGAACAGCGGTTACGGCAGCGCGTCAGATATCAGCTATCTCAATCCGGACTACAGTACCCCAGTAGAATCGCCATCGATCGATTATCACAGTCGCTCTTTCATGACCCAGCAAGGTATCTATCTGCAGGACAGCATGAAGTGGAACAACTGGGTGCTAAATCTGGGTGGCCGTTATGACAAAGCGCAAACGCGAAGCCAGAACTGGGTCAGTGGCACGCGCACTGAGCTGAATGATTACGCCACCACCGGCCGTGCCGGTTTGCTGTATCACTTTAATAACGGCATTGCGCCTTACATCAGCTACGGTACGTCGTTCCAGCCGCAGGCGGGTACCTCGTTTGGCGGCGATCCGTTTAAACCGACCAAAGGCAAACAGTCGGAAGTCGGGATTAAGTATCAGCCAAACGGCTTTAATGCGCTGTTCAGTGCGGCCCTGTATGACCTGCGCCAAGCCAACGTGTTGACCGCCGATCCGGATCACGCCAACTACTCGGTACAGACCGGCGAAATTCGTTCACAGGGATTAGAACTGGAAGCGAAAGCCAATATCACCTCTCGCTGGCTGGTGAATGCCTCTTATGCGCTGACCAACCCGAAAGTGTTGTCAGCCAATGATGATACGCAAGGTAAGCAACCGGTATCGATTGCCCGCCAGACTGCTGCGCTCTGGACCGAATATGCTCTGCCGGGTGTATTGGATGGCCTGACGATTGGCGGCGGCGGTCGATACGTGGGCACCAGCTATGCCACCAGCGACAACAGCCTGAAAGTGCCGGCTGCGATGATCTACGACGCGATGATGCGCTATCGCTGGCAGGATTGGCAGCTTGGTCTGAATCTGCAAAACCTGACCGATAAACAGTACCTCAGCAACTGTAACGATCTGGGTTGTCACTTTGGCTTACGCCGTCAATTGATCGCCACGGTGAGTTATCAGTGGTAATCCGACGTCGAACACTGATTAAGGGCGCGCTGGCAGGCACGGCCCTTTTTTCGTTTCCGCTGCAGGCAAAAACGACGCCGCGCTGGGTGATCCTCGATTGGGGGATCACCGAAATGGCTCTGCTGTTGGGCATCACGCCGGTTGGCATTGCCGCCCCCGACTGGTATCGCCGCCTGTTTAGCCAGCCTCCGCTCCCCGAGCAGGTCGCCGACGTGGGTTTGTTATTTCAACCCAATTACGAAACCTTGTTTGAATTGCGACCTGACACATTGCTAGTCACGCCAGCACACCGTATGGCTGAAGCACAACTATCCCGCATTGCCCCGTTATCCTACTTTTCGACAAGTGGCCCCCATCCGTGGCAACAGGCGCAGCAGAATCTGCATGCGCTGGCACAGCTGGCCGGTCTCCGCACACGCGCTGACCAAGTCATGGCAGGTTTGCTGCAACGCCTGGAAAAAGCGCGACAGCAAGCCGTTCACTTCAAAGACAAACCCATCTATTTACTGCATCCACTGGATACCCTGCATGTGCTGGCTTTGGGCGCGGGAAGTCTGTTTACTGACGTGCTGGGTTTACTTGACCTGCCCCACCACACGCCGTTTGCGGTGGGCGCTCAGGGCTATGCCACGCTGGAACTGGAGCAACTCACGCAGTTGCCGCCCGGCTGGCTGGCGCTGCTGCCTTCCAGGCCGGAAATTGATCTCAAACCCGTATTGCAATCTCCGTTGTGGCATACCCTGACGCGATCGGATGGGCATCGGTTGCTGGAGTTACCGGATGGACTTTCAACGGAAGGAGGCGTGCTCACCGCCGTGCGTTTCGCCGAAGCGCTGGTCAAGGCGTTAAACGAGGCAAATCCATGAATCGCCATCCCGCCTCACTGACGCTTTTACTGTTTGCAGTTGCGCTGATGCTATGTCTTGAGCAGCTGGCGCACCAATTGCCGTGGCACGATGCCTGGCAAGCGCTGCACCACACCGCAATGCCCACGCTGGCACAACAGGTCTTCACGCTGATGTGGTTACCTCGTCAGGGTATGGCGATTTTATGTGGTCTGGCGTTGGGCTTTACCGGCGTGGTAATGCAGCAGGCGCTGCGCAATCCGTTAGCCGAACCGATGACGCTGGGCATTGCTTCCGGCGCAACCTTAGCGCTTTCCCTCACCACCTTGATGGCACCTGCATGGCTGCTGCTGGGGCGAGAATGGATTGCGCTCAGTGGAGCGATCGTCGCCTTTGCGCTGGTCTTTCTGCTTAGTGTACGTCAGGGGTTTACCCCGCTGGCGTTAACGCTCGCGGGTATGCTGGTGAACCTGTATTGCGGTGCCGCCAATCTGCTGTTGTCGATCATTTACGATCGTTCGCTGTCCGCCGTGTTTATCTGGTGTGGCGGCTCGCTGGCGCAGGAGAATGCGCATGCATTGTGGTGGTTACTACCGCGCTTGCTCATCGCGGCATTCCCCGTGCTGCTGATTTTACGCCCTTTACGCCTGCTGGCGCTGGATGAACGGGTTGCTCACTCAATCGGTTTGCCTGCTGGATGGGTGCGAGGGATTGCGATAAGTTCCGCGTTGCTGATAAGCAGCCTGGTGATCAGTGTGGTGGGCGTCATCGGTTTTATCGCGCTTGCTGCGCCACACCTGGCCGCACTGGCGGGCGCGAAAAGCCTGCGCCAGAAGCTTCTCTGGTCACCGCTGCTGGCCGCCGGTTTACTGTGGCTCACCGATCAGTGGGTCAGTCGCCTCAATGGTATTGATGGCTTGCTGCTCCCCACCGGCATGATGACCGCGCTGGCAGGTGCGCCGCTGTTACTGTGGTTTTTGCCGCGCCTGCGCCATCTTTTTCAGCCCGATGTGAACGAGCCTCAACCTGCTCCCTGCCCGGCGCGACGCTTTACACGCCTGCCGGTACTTGCTCTCTTTGTGGTAATGCTGGTTGTCGCGCTTGCCTTTGCTCATGGGGTCAACGGCTGGCGCTGGAACTCCTTTGCTGAGATTCAGGTGATGTTGCCATTTCGTCTGCCACGCTTACTGGCCGCCATCGCCGCCGGCGTGCTGCTGGCAGCTGCGGGCGTTATTTTGCAACGCATCAGCCGCAATCCGATGGCCAGCCCAGAGTTGCTCGGCATCGGTGCCGGTGCCTCATTGGGTATTACGGTGCAACTGTTACTTTGGCCGATGGCAGCGATGCCGGTGATGATTGCCAGTAGTGCGGCAGGTGCGCTGATCACACTGGGGATAACGTTGTGGCAGGCGCGCCACTATGCCCTAAATCCACAACGCATGTTGCTGAGCGGTCTGGCCATTACTGCACTGTTCCAGTCGGTTGCCGCCATTGTTATCAGCAACAACGGTATGGCCGCCGCGATGCTGCGCCAGTTGATGACCGGATCCACCTATTACGTCAGCACACCCATCGCCGTGATAGCTTTCACCCTGGCCCTGTTACTGCTGGCACTCACTCCCCTGCTGCGGCGAGCGATGTTGCTTTTGCCACTGCAGGGAATTCCCTCCTCGCTTGGGCTGAACGTGACTCAATCCCGGCTTTTGCTGATGCTGCTGGCTGCGGCGATGACAGGCGTTGCCACCTTAATTGTTGGGCCGCTGTCATTTATCGGCTTACTTGGCCCGCAACTGGCCCGCCAGCTGGGCGCGCGTAAACCCATGGAACAGATGCTGTTTGCCGCCGTGATCGCCGCCATTTTAATGATGCTGGCTGATTGGGCCGGCAGCAACCTGCTGTATCCACGGCAAATTCCTGCGGGCCTGATGGCAACCCTGATGGGCGGACCATGGCTGGCATTGCTGCTGTGGCGGCCGTTGGATAGTACAAACTCATAGGAGATGAGGTGTCGATTTATTTGATGTTACTGCGCACCACCGGTGTGCTGTTTTTCGTCGCGCTGGCCTGCAGCGTGATCGGTGGCTTAAGCAACGCGGCGCTGCTGGCACTCATCAATCAGGGATTGAGCGCCACGGAGGCACAGCGCTGGCAACTGGCGTGGCAGTTTGCCCTGCTGGCACTGCTGATGCTGGGCACGCGCACCCTGAGTCAGTCCCTGTTTATGGCAATGGGTCAGCGCTGCAAAGCCGAGTTGCGCCGTAAGCTGGTCCAGCAGGTAGCGGATGCCGGTTATGCCGATCTTGAACAGCACGGCATGCCGCGTGCCCTTAGCGTTTTGACGCAGGACCTCGACCAGGTGGTGGTGTTCTTTATTGCCTTGCCGGGTTTCGTGATGTCGCTGGCAGTGATCATCGGCTGCATGGGCTATCTCGGTTATCTGTCGCTGACCGTGATGATGATTGCGCTTAGCACAGTGTTGATAGGCTCACTCGGCTACAGTGGCGTGCATCGGCGCGCCTTACAACTGATGCGCCAGTCACGTCAGCGTGAAGAGACGCTGACTGGTGAAGTGAGCGCGCTGTTCAGCGGTGCGAAAGAACTGCGCTTACACGCCCCGCGCAAACAGGCGTTTCTGCATAACAAACTTTTCAATACCATCGAGCAGGTGCGTGTGGAACGTACGCGCGGTTATGTGCTGTATGCTCTGGCCAACATTTGGGCCAGCGTCTTCTTTTTTGCCTTTATCGGCGTGGTGATGTTTTTACTCGCCAACATGCTGGATCTGCACGGCGCGGTGATGTCTGGTTTCGCGATGGTGTTTCTTTATATGATCGTGCCGATTGAGACAGCGCTCGCCGCCCTGCCCGGCCTGACACTCACGCAGGTTGCACTCAAACGCATTCAAGCCATGCAGCAGCAGCTGCCACCTGAGCAAACAACCTTTGGTGCACCGCCGCTCAGTTTCCATCAGCTGGCACTGCGCGACATCACCTATCAGCATGAGGCATTTCAGCTCGGCCCACTCTCATTGCAGTTTCGTCCCGGTGAGTTGGTGTATCTGACGGGCGGCAACGGTAGCGGTAAAACCACGCTGGCTCGACTGCTTACCGGCTTATATCAGGCGGATAGTGGTCAACTGCTGCTGGACGGTGAAGTCATCAATGAGAGCAACCGCGCCGGTTATCGTCAGCTGTTTTCTGCCGTGTTTAATGATTTTCATCTGTTTGAGGATTTGCAAGGCATCGACAGCACACGCTGGAATGACGAAGCGCACGCCCTGCTGGATGCCCTGCAATTAACCCGAAAAGTCACGCTGGTGGAGGGCACTTTCTCGACGCTGGCGCTCTCCACCGGACAGCGTAAGCGCCTGGCGCTGCTGGTGGCCTGGCTGGAAGACCGCCCGTTCTATCTGTTTGATGAATGGGCAGCCGATCAGGATCCGACGTTTCGCGAGGTGTTTTACCACCAACTGCTCCCCGCGCTGAAAGCACGAGGGAAAACCGTTCTGGTGATCACCCATGACGATCGCTATTTCCACCTCGCCGATCGCTGTTTGAAGCTGGAGCTGGGCCAGTTAGTTAGCGCTTGAGCCTGGCGGCGGCAGCTTCTGTGGCCTCGCGGCGGCGAGCAATAAAGTCATGCATCTGGTTTTGCGCCTGCGCCAGTCGTTCCGGCGAGGCGCTGCGTGGTGAACCTGCATGAAACGGTGGCGCGGGATCGTACTCCATCTGCAGTTGAATGTTTTCCGCCACGTCGCGGCCAAACAGTTCTTCTGCCACAGTGAGTGCAAAATCGATACCTGACGTAACACCCGCGCCGGTAATCCGATTACCATCGCGCACCACACGTTCGGCTACCGGCGTGGCGCCCAGCAGGCTGAGCTGATCCAATGACCCCCAATGCGAAGTGGCACGATATCCCTGCAACAAACCGGCGGCCCCCAGCACCAGTGAACCGGTACATACCGATGTCACCCATTGGGCTTGTTCGGCCTTTTGCCGCACAAAATCCAGCGTCTCTTCATCCTCCATCAGCGCAATTTGTCCCGGACCGCCAGGAATGCAGATTAGATCGAGGGGCGGACACTCAGAAAACGTTGTCGTCGGCACGATGGCTAAACCACGATCGGACATCACCGGTTGCCGATCCTTCCAGATGAGATAATTGTTCACGCCGGGCATGCGAGCAAAGACTTCCCACGGGCCAGTGAGATCGAGTTGAGTGAGATGCGGGAACAGCAGCAGACCAATATTGAACGGCGAAGAGGCGGCCATGATAGGCTCCGATAAGGGGTCAGAGCGTTATCATGGCCTTGATACGAAAAGGATTGCAACGGGTTAATTCATCAGCGGTTTTGCCACCGGTGCTTTCACGCCATCAGCCAGCGCGAACAAAGCTTCGACACGGGCTTTCTCTTTGTCGTCAACTGGGATCAGCAAGCCACACACCATAAACACCGCCACGTTACCCGCCAGGCCAACGATGCCGCTGGTCAGCGAGCCAAGCGCCGGGATGTCATCCGGGAAGAACACGGTGAGCACGATAGCGATAATAATCCCGGTCATCATGCCCAGTAGCGCACCCTGTTTGTTACCAAAGCGGCTAAAGATACCAAAGAACAACGGCACCGCCAGCTGAATAATCCCCTGATAGGAGATCTGCGCCAGCAGCTGCAAACGGGAATAGTTGAAGGTGAAGTAGGCCAACAGCGCGGCAGCGACAATAAATACCACCATGCCCGACTTCGCCAGCACCGTCAGTTGACGATCGCTACGCGGTTTATTCCAGGTCGCCAGATCGTTGGCAAACTGCGTACCACATACCTGCACGCATCCATCAACGTGACCAATACTGGCAGCAAGAACAATCACCAGCGCCAGTGCCAGTAACCACGGACCGCCCTGATCAAACAGCGCCGTGAAGAAGCCATTTTGTGGATTGGCCTGCACGTTAGGATCCTGACTGACCGCCGTGGCGAACAGCATCAGGATGGCGTAAAAACCGCCCACCAGCAGAATCGTCAGCAAAGTGCCTTTCTTGACGGCACGGATGCCGCTGGCGGTATAAATGCGCTGGAAGCTCATCGGCCAGCACATTGACCCAATCACACCGGTGAAAATCAGGCTGAACATATACCAGGGACCATAGTGCGAACCCTCCGCGCCCGGAATCTGCAGCATTGCGGGTGGTAACGTTGCCAGTTGGCCGAAGCCATGATCGCCACCAAACAACAGCACCACGCACACCAGCGCACCCAACCCATAGGCGATGATGCCTTGATACATATCCGTCATGATCAACCCACGCATGCCCATGCTGACGGTCCAGTACTGACGCACCAGAATCAGCAACACGCCAGCAATCAGGCAGGTGGTGACACCCCAACGGCCAAAACTGGCAAACTCCACCAACAACGCCAGTGCCTGTATCCCCATCACCACCCACGGGAAGACGCAGATGATGCCGATAATCGACGCCACTCGCTTCACCGCCGGGCTGTTGAAACGCATGCCGAGCAGATCGGGTTGTGTCGTCAGATTGAAGTGCTGGCCCCATTTCCACGCGCGGCGCGCCATCAGATACATGGCTGTCACGCCGAGCGTTGAGTAGACCGCGCCATAGAAGCCGATCACTCCGCTCACCGATAGTGAGAAGAAAGCGGTAAAAGTCGCTCCCGGCCACCACGAGTTGGTATAGCTCATGGCGATATACCACGGCCCATACGATCGGCCGCCGACGGCGTAATCAGAAAAGGAGGTGCTTTTACGGTTGGTGGCATACAGCACGGCAATCATGATCGCCAGAAACAGGCCAATCATGCCAAAGGTAATTAAATAATGGGGTTCTGCTGCAGTGATTTTCATGCGACTTCCTCATCATCCGGAATTTCACCAAACGCGCATTCCGCCAGATACATAACCCATAATCCCACACCCAGGAATACCGCAATCGCGAGCCAATAAACGATCGGCAGAGGTATCCCCAGTAATAACGCACTACTTCCGCTGACGCTTAAATAAAGCGGTGGGCAAAGTGCCAGCAGTAATAATGCCAACAGGTATAGGGCGAAGATTTTATTTTTAATACTTATGCGGGCGCGTAATTGCTGCGCCATGACCATCGAACTCATAATAACCTCCTCAATATTAATTGACGGTGTGCGCACTCCTTTACCTGCTGAATATCAGCATTTCCCCTTTGGTGTAACCTCAACATCAGACAGCAAAGAGCGCTGTCCGAAAATACGACGGACGGATAATGTTACAGACGATCTTACAAGGACTTAATCCCGGCGCGTTCCGCTTACACCGCGCGTAGCCAGTTTTCCCAGTCGGGATGATTTAACACGCTGCGCGCCCGCAAATGCTTCCAGGCACCATATTTTGAAAAATCAAAATCAATATCGGCCACATGATGTTGAATAATGGCCCAGGTTGACCACTTCATATCCGCCAGATACTTATGAATTTGCACGCGAGCGAATAATGCTGCATCCACTTTACCGAAATAGTCCTCCAGCAATTCCTGTTCTATTTTCGGTGTGAAAAACATTTCGCCAAACCACAGCGCCAGTTCATAACAGCGATCGTTATTTGATGCATATTCAAAATCGACCAGGCGAATATCGTTCTGCGCATTGAGCATGAAGTTACCCGCCAGCGTGTCATTCATGCACGGCACCAAATCTAATCCCGCCGCTTCTAACGCCTGCTGCGCGCGCTGTGCCTGTTTGTGCAACCAGGCAGCATCAGCAGAGAGCGCGACATTGAGTGCACTGACCTGCTCAATATGCTCATTAAGCATGTCGAATACGGTTTTGTTCTGCCTGAGCAACGGCTGATCGTTGAAACTTTTCAAGCCCTGCAACGCACGATGACGAATCGCGGATTGCTGGAAATCGAGGTTTGACGAGGCGCGCCAGCCATCGATGAACTCAAACACTTCCACGCCAAGATCGCGCAGATAGGCCACCACCGGCACGCCATAGCCGGTTTGCGCGGCTTTCAGGCTCGCTTCATGTGCGGTGTCACGATTAATAAAGCGCTCGGTGCCTTCGCCGGGAATTTTGACGAAATAAGCACAAGGCGCGCCCTCGACTGCCACGTGCCAGTTGGCGTTGGAAATACCGCCGCTTACCGGACGATACTGCACCGCCCTGCCCTGCCATTCCGGCATCGCCGTAATGGCTTGTTCCACCCGCTGTTCCTGCCAGCTTTGCGCTTCACCCAGAGATTTGCTCATTTTGCCTGCTCCGCTGTCAGGTTTAACCAACGTTCAAAACGGGGATCGCTCAGGCTCTGACGGCAGCGCAACAGCATCCACTGGCCGAGCTTGGCAAACTCCAGACCGCGCGTGCTGGTGACACCGTTCAGCATGCCCCATAGCGTCCAGTGATAATCATCCACCAGCGCATATAAGCGACAACGCGCTACATCAGCCTCGCTGCTGTCACCACGGCACGCACGAATCGCATCACGCCAGCGATCGTCAGTAGGCAGTTGTTCGTGGATAAGCGTCGCGATATCGTGCCAGGCATCCCCGCGCGCGGCATAGTCAAAGTCCAGCAAGCGCCATTCACCCTGAGGGTTGACCATCCAGTTGCTGGCGATGTTATCGCCGTGGATCAAAACGGGTGTATAGGACACGGCGTTGAGTGCTTCCCACGCCAAATCGACACATTCCCCCATCCATTGCAGCTCATCTGGCTGTTGCACACCCTGTGTTTCCAGTTGAAGACGTAGCCGCAACATATCCTGCTGGCGGCTGTGTAAGGGAAGCGGCAATCCTGAGTGATGTAATTTATCCAGCGTACGCGTCAGGCTGGCAAAGTGATGCGGATCGCGTAACGCATCTAGTCGCGCCCAGCGGAAGCTGTCATCCAGCGCCGCGAAGATCAGAACGCCATTGCGAGGATCGGCGTGGCATAGCGCCGGGGCGATGCCCAACTCGCCCGCCTGGCGGCTAATTTCGGCGCTGCGCTGGAAATCAATCAACGCTTTCTGATCATCGAACAGCACCTTGGCATAATAGCCTTGCCCCGCTGACTGCAGGCGAAATCCGGCCCATTCCGTCGCTAAACGATGCGGTGACGCCACACCTGCCGTGCCTGGCTGAATATCAAAGGATTGCGCGGGTTGCCAACTCGCCAGCGCTTGCTGTAAACGCATCAACATAAGGCGTCCTCCCCTTTCAGGCAGAGCTCAGTGAGCATCGCCATCAACATGTCGAGACCGCGATGCAATTCGGCGGTGGCGGTGTATTCACGTTCATTGTGCGAAAGGCCGTCTACGCTGGGCACAAACAGCAATGCACTCGGGCAGTGATAGCTCATGCTTATCGCATCGTGACCTGCTACTGAACGCATCGGCATCGCTTTCAGCCCCAATTTTTCCGCCTGCGCTAAAGCCAGATCACTCAATGCCGAATGTAACTGCTGTCGTGGACGATACTGTGCACGGTCGAGACTGACATCGGTGGCCGTGTTCTGCGCAATCGATTGCATCTGCTGGCCGAAGCTGTCGCGCAACTGGCGCAATAGCGCTTCATCAGCAGAACGAAACTCAATAAATAACGTGGCTTCAGAAGTCACTACGTTCGGCGAATTAGGCACGGTTTCCAGACGGCCCACCGAGGTATGCAGTGCTTCGCCATAGCGTTCAGCCTCTGCACGCACCGCCACAATGGTGTGCGCGGCTGCCAGCAGCGCATCCCGCCGGCGATCCATCAATGCCGGGCCGGTATGGTTTTGCTCTCCGCGAAACGTCACCTGCCATTTCAGTGCCGCCCAGGTTTCCGTCACTACGCCTATCTGTTTCTGCTGCAATTCAAGATGTGGACCCTGCTCAACGTGCAGTTCGCAGTAGGCCGCCACCGTCAGATCGGGTAACGCCGTTCCGCGATAACCAATATTTTGCAAAGCTGTTTGCAACGAGATACCTTCGCCATCACAACACGCCAGAGCCTGCTCCAGCGAGAGTGCGCCTGTGAACACTGAACTGCCGGTCAGGCTGGGTTGAAAGCGCGCACCCTCTTCATTGGTCCAGTTCACCACCGCCAGATTACGTTGCGCGGTTTGCGAATGGTCGCGCAGCTGGCGAGCCAATGTTGCCATGGTCACTGCAGCGCCGGTGACGCCGTAGGCACCGTCGAAACGTCCACCCAGCGGTTGGCTGTCCAGGTGCGAACCGCACAGCACCCACGGCGCGCCTTCGCAAAGCGTCATCAAGCCAAAGATGTTGCCAATTTCATCCACGTGAACGTGAAAACCCTGTTGCGTCAGCCAGGTACAAAAGGCATCGCGCATTTGCTTATCCGCAGCGGATGCCGTCAGGCGATGTAAGCCGCCTGCGGGTGTCGCACCAATGCTGCTGCTGAGGGCGAACAGCGCATCAAACGCCTGATAATCTTGCGGTGTCATCCTCGGCATTGCCGGGATGGAGGATGTTGACATGGGCACTCTCCAGACTCGCTACAAAAGCTGCCGCGGGTCGCGCATTGGTCACTAAGGTGTCAACCGCGCTAAACGGCAGCGTATTCACAAAGGTTCGCAGTCCAAATTTGCCTTCATCTGCCAGAATCACACTCTGGCGACAGTGCGTGCTCAGCACGCGCCTTAATAACGCCTCAGGCTCTTCGTAATCCATAAAACCGTTGTCCCGATCCACTGCACCAATGCCCATAAAGGCAATGTCGTAGTGGAATTGACGCGCGAACTCCAGCGTATGGGGGCCAATGAGTGCGTTATCATTTCGCCGAACGCGCCCTGGTGTTAGCGTGACAGCGTTGTCGCTTTGCTGCGTGAGCAGCGCGGCGATATCCATTGAGTTCGTGATAACCTTCAAACGCGAGAAGCGGGTCAACTGCTGCGCCAGTGCCAGCGTTGAAGTGCCGGTATCCAGAAACAGCGCCATCCCCTCTTCCACTAATTCGCTTGCCAGCTGACCAATACGCGCTTTAGCACGCGGCTTGATACGGCTGCGTATCTGTAACGGCTGCTCTTCGCTGGGCACCGGTAAAATGGCACCGCCGTGCACGCGTCGTAATACGCTCTGCTCTTCCAGATATTTAAGATCGCGGCGAATCGTCTCTTCTGACACCACGAATTTCTGCGCCAGTTCCGTGACGCGCACCCGTTTGTCGTGGTGTAAAATCCGTTTTATCTCATCCAGACGTGGCTGATTAATCATGCTTACCTTCTGTTTTTAGTGGCCAAAACCGCAGTATACCTATCGGGCGGTCTCAAGGCCGCGCCTTACAGAGAAGGTTGATGTTGATCCCACGGCATCAGGGCTTCGAGCGCCGCGCAGAACTGCAATACGTCGCCTTCCGCATAACGTCGGCCGATCACCTGCAAACCCACCGGTAAACCTTGCGCGGTAAAACCACAGGGAATCGTCGCCGCCGGATTACCACTCAAATTGAATGGCCAGGTGAAAGGTGTCCAGCGCGCCCACTCTACTCCGCTGTCGCCCGGCGACTGATTTTCCGGCACATGGCGATCGGCCGAGAACGGCAGCACTGGCAGCGTAGGCGTGATCAGTAAATCCACGCTGTCAAACAAGGCGTGCACTTGTCCGGCAAACGCCGCTCGTTGTTTTTGCGCCGCCAGGTAGTCGGCCAGATTCAGGCGCTGCGCGTGTTCAATCAGCGCGGCAAAGCCCGGATCGAGCTGGTCGAGCTGCTGCTGCAGTGCGGCACCATACGCCACACCGCGCCCGCCGCTCCATAAAGTGTCAAATGTCTCAAACGGTGATGACCAATCCAGCGGGCGTGCCGTGAGCGTCACCGGTAACGTATGGGCAATCTGCTCCACCGCCTGTTCGACGCAACGCGCAATCTGCTCGTCGACCGGTGTGTTAAACAGCGTGGGACTGTAATGCACACGCAGCGCGGGCAATGGCTGGTCGCAGCGTGCCAGCCAGGATTCATTTTTCGCTGGTAGCGCCTGATGGTCGCGCGCATCCGGTCCAGAAAGCAGATCAAACAGCAGTGCGCTATCACGAACCGTGCGCGTCATCGGCCCGGCATGACTGAGCATTTCAGTGGCAGACCACGGCCAGGTTGGGATGCGTCCCAGCGAGGCTTTAAGGGCGAAAATGCCACAAAAAGCACCGGGGATACGCACCGATCCGCCACCGTCGGAGCCCAGCGCGGCGGGCACCATGCGCGCCGCCACGCTGATTGCCGATCCCGAACTGGAACCGCCGCTGGTTAACGCCGGATCCCACGGATTGCGCCCATGACCAAATACCCGTGAATAGCTTGATCCGGTCCAGCCAAACTCGGTGGTCGCGGTTTTGCCGACAATGATCGCTCCCGCCGCCTTCAGTCGCTCAATAATCGGCGCGTCATGTTCTGGTACGTTATCCAGTGAGGTGAGTGAACCTTTGGTGGTGCGCAACCCAGCCGTTGAGAACAGATCTTTGACGCCGAATGGCACACCGTGCAATGGACCCCGACTCTTGCCCGACTGACGTTCGCGATCGCAGCTTTTAGCCTCTTCCATCGCCTGCTCATCGTAAACATCACCAAAGGCATTCAATGTGGGATTGTGGGATTTTATTTGCTGAAGGCAATTCCCCACCAGCTTTTCACTGCTGATATCACCGCGACGAATCTGCTGCGCCGCGCCAATAACATCAGGCATCGAGTTAAATAAATTCTGGTCCACCGCCATGGTTACACCCTGCATTTCTGGCATCACTATGTAGCGATAGTGGCAACAGTTGGCGAATGAAGCAAGACCGGGTCATGTGGTTAATGTGGGATATGTTGTATTTAATCTGGCGTTGTTATAGGAAAAGATGATGATGAAAAAAACAGCGAAATGACAAAACCGTGGCAATTGGATGAAGGTTTTGCGCGACAGGCCGCTCAATCACTCAGTTGCAGTTAAATCGTTCAGGGAAATGTGTGGATGGAGATATTAATTCACTGCGCCGCTATCATCAGCACAGTGATAATAAAGTCATCTGATAAAAAGATTACAACCAGCCTGCTTTTTTCAGTCGTGACCACATCACACCACAGATCGCCAGCGTCACCACCAGTACCGCGGGATAACCAAAGTGGGTTTTCAGTTCGGGCATATCAGAGAAGTTCATGCCGTACATACTGAAGACAATGGTCGGGACGATCAGCACCGCACCCCAGCCCGCCAACTTTTTATTCACTTCGCTCTGCTGAACCGACACCAGCGCCAGATTGACCTGCATCGCG
Organism: Pantoea sp. GL120224-02; assembly: GCF_900215395.1. Lineage (NCBI taxonomy): Bacteria > Pseudomonadati > Pseudomonadota > Gammaproteobacteria > Enterobacterales > Erwiniaceae > Pantoea > Pantoea sp. GL120224-02. The sequence continues at coordinate 46,631 of NZ_OBEC01000003.1, forward strand.
CTGGTGAGCATTTCACGCATATCCTCGGCATCGATCATCACGTGATGAGCATGATCCTGAACGTCACGCAGGTAGGCACGCAGGTTCTTCGGAATAATGTCTTCGTGAAAACGCGCCAGCTGGGCGCAAATTTCAGTCACCGGCATCGCGGCATTGCGCAGCGCCAGCAGTTCGCGCCGCAGATGATAGACATCCTCCAGCGTTTTGCTGTCAAAGCGGGTGGTAAACATGCCCTCTTCCAGCGTACCGATACGTTCACTGAGTGATTCGATTATTTTACTGTAGTGGTCAACGATAAAATCGAGGATGCAGTAAAACGCGTAACCCGGTCCCTGACACAACATAGTGTGGTTTTTTTCTGCCCTGGCGCGAATTGCCGCATAGCCCTCCGATGAACCGTGGCGGACGGTGATCAGGAAGTTTTTACCGAGGAAAAAGTGGGTTTCACCAAAGCTGATGCGCTGCTGATCGTCGAGATGTGCCGTTTTCACCACGATAAATACCGACTCGCCATATTGCTCAATCTTCGGGCGCTGATGGGCCACCAGCGCATCCTCAATTGCTAACTCATGCAGGCCAAATTCTTCCTGCAACGTCTGCATAAAAGCCGGTTCAGGCTGATTCAAACCCAGCCAGATAAACGCACTTTCGTCTTTGAGTACTTCGCTGATGTCGGCGACATCGACATGCTCTTCACGTTTGCCGTGGCGATAAGCCACACAGTTAATCACCATTTTGGCGCTGTCCATGTTGTTTTCACTTACTCAATCATAGTGTCAGTATCATTTCGACGCAGGGGAGATCGGCTTTGGCCAGAGCGGAAGGATACAAGGCTTCACGCACAGTGCTAAAGCCATGGCGCAGATAGAAACCGCTGGCATTGGGTGTTGCGGCCAGGGTCAACTGCCGAAAACCGCGCTGGCGGGCTTCCGCGATAATCGCGTTCATAATGGCGCTGGCATAGCCTTTGCCGTTACACGCTGGCAGGGTAAATATCGCTTCCACACTGCCGCTTTCGAGATCGAGAAAGCCCGTAGCGGCAGCGCCCAACTCAGGATCGTCGATCACGTAGAAAGGATTGCCCTTAATCGCCTCAAAGTAACCTGACGGCAACGCGTCAGGCGTCCATGCGGCAATCACTTCAGGCGGATAAACTGACTGGCAGCCATCGCGAATCGCGAGATTGCGAATACGCCACAAGTTGGCGGCTTCATGTGGAAGCGCTAAGCGCGGTGTCATGGATTCTTCTCTGTGCGATGAATACGGAAGTCCCACAGTAGCAAAACCCTTGCCGCAAGTTTGTTCTTTTTGGCTTAAGGCACCCCAAAATAACGCAGCAATGCCGTCATCACGGCCGCGCCAACAATCACTAAAATCAATGGCGTACGGCGCCAGGCGAGAAACACGGCAAACAACACGCCCGCTATCCGCGCGACACCTGCGAAGTGGCTGCCTTCAAATAGTGCGGTGGTGACGGCAACCGCCAGTAACAGCACCGTAGCAGCATCCGAGAGCATATTGCGCACCGATTCCGACATCGGCATACGGCTTCCTAGTCGGTAACCCGCGAAGCGCATCACATAAGTGCCGACGGCGAGCAGCGCGATCCCGGCAATCACGAGGTTATTGTGCATTTTTGCGCTCCCGCCAGCTTAATAAGCCCAACAATGAAAACAATACTGGCATTCCCGCCGGAACAAACGGCGTGGCGAGTACTGACAATGCCGTACCGAGCGTGGCCGGAATCCGCGTGCGACGTTGACGCAAAGCGGGAAATATCAGCGCGATCAAGATGGCAGGGAAAACCGCATCGAGACCAATCGCCGAGACATCGGGAATGAAGCGCCCGATAAATGCGCCGCACACCACACTGAGTGGCCAGATAGCAAAAATGCCCAAACCACATACCCAATATGCGGCGCGTCGCTGGGAAAGCGTCTTTTGCGAAATGCCAAACACCACGCTTTCGTCATTCATGATATGGCAACCCAGCAAACTGCGTCCGCCCTGGCCGACCAGATCTTTCACTGCAATACCAAAGGGCAAGTGGCGCGCGTTGACCAGCAAACCCGCCGCCGCTGCTGTTAATGGGCTGCCACCACCGGCCACAATGCCGATGAACAGAAACTCGGATGCGCCTGCCAGCACCATCGTCGAAAGCGCGATGGGCACCCACAGTGGAAAACCATCCGCCGCCGCCAGCGAACCGTAAGAGAGCCCGACAATACCGTCGGCCAGACAAACCAGGAAAATCGCTTTTAATACGCCGCGATCAAGCGGAACTGCACCCAGACGCATCACAATTTGATCTCATATCGAACAGGAAAGCCGTTATAATGAACGCGCCCGAATTGTTTTACAAGATGAACAAAACGTTCGATATAAAGAACAGGAGTAATTGTGACACCACCGATCGATCTTATCTCTGCTGGATTAGTGCGCGAACGCCAGCGTGCCGGACTCTCGTTAACCGAAGTCGCCCGCCGCGCTGGCATTGCGAAATCTACGCTTTCACAACTGGAAGCGGGCAACGGCAATCCCAGCATTGAGACGTTATGGTCACTGTGCGTGGCACTCAATATTCCGTTTGCCCGCCTGATGGAGCCGGAAGTGAAGCGTTTGCAGGTGATCCGTCGTGGTGAGGGCATGATGGTGTCGGCTGAACTCGCGGATTACCAGGCCGCGCTACTGGCCAGCTGTCCGCCGGGCGGACGTCGTGATTTATATCTAATCACCAGCCAGCCGGGCGCACCGCGCGCCTCTCATCCGCATCCGCCCGGTTCCGTAGAACACATTATTATTGCGCAGGGTCGCGCACTTGTTGGGCCTACCGATGCCCCGGTCGAACTTCATCCCGGTGACTACATCTGCTACCCCGCCGACGAACCGCACATCTTCGAAGCGCTGGAAGCGAATACCATGGCAGTGCAGCTGTCGGAGCAAAATTAGTCATAATAATTTCCTATGTTCAAACCCGATGATTGGCGCGTGACACAGTGGCATCCTGTGTTTTTCGCTAGCCGATTATCAGGAACATATGGATATTATTCCCGCCCGACCCCATCACGCCGCTGCCATTCAGAAAATCTATGCGTGGCACGTCCTCCACGGCACCGCCACCTTTGAAACCGAACCGCCCAGCGAAAGCGAAATGCTCAACCGCGTCAAAGATGTGCAGCAGCGCGGAGGCTTCTGGCTGGTGGCGCAAGAGGATGAACAGGTATTGGGTTATTGTTATCTGGCACCTTATCGACCGCGCTATGCCTATCGCTTCACGCTGGAAGATTCGATTTATCTCGATCATGAACAGACCGGGCGTGGCGTCGGGCGGGCGTTATTGCAAAAAGCGATTGCGCTGGCAGAAGCATCAGGCTTTCGCCAGATCATCGCCATCGTGGGAGATAGCGCCAATCAGGGTTCGCTGGGATTACACCGGGCGCTCGGCTTCGAGCACACCGGTGTGATGAAATCGGTGGGATTCAAACATGGCCGCTGGCTCGACACCGTCGTGATGCAGCGCTCACTGGGTGTCGGTGATAGCCAGCCGCCAGAACGTTAAGCCGCCTGCATCGCAATCACGCGATCTGTCCCCTTGTCCAGCAGTTCGCGATCGTGGCTCACCAGCAGCACGCCGCACTGCAGCTGACGCGCCATCTGCGTTATCAGCTGCAGAGTTTGCTGCTGTACCAGCGGATCGAGTCGCGATGTAGGCTCATCGGCGAACAGGAAAACCGGCTCAAGCAGCATGACGCGTAACAGAGAGAAGCGCTGTAACTCGCCGCCCGAGAGCGAATCGGGGCAGCGCGTGAGTAATGAAGGATCTAACGCTAATTGCTCCATTAGCGAGTCGCGTTTTGACCGTTCAATGCGATGACGACGCAGCACCTCCTCCAGGCTTTGTGACAGTGTGCGCGTGGGGGGAAACAATGCCGAGGGATCCTGATAGATCTTCTGATACTTCAGCGCGCTCGCCGCGACGTGACGTGTAATGCTGCCCTGCTGTGGCGCGAGTAATCCCAGCAATACGTCGCCAAAGCTGCTTTTTCCACTGCCGCTGGCGCCATGTAAGCCGACAATTTCCCCAGCATGCAGGGTGAAATTTTCTGGTACACCCAACGTATTTCCGCCGCGCTGCAGTTTTAATCCTTGCGCACTTACCACGGGTTTGCTGCGGATCACCGTGCTTTGCCGTTGCGGCCAGGCAACGGGATCGGCGGCCAGCAATTCACGCGTATAACCCTGCCGCGGGGTGTATAACACTTGCTGCGCTGCGCCTTGCTCGATCACTTTGCCCTTATGCATGACGATAACGTCTCCGCCCAACTGACGCGCCAGCGCAATATCGTGCGTGATGGTCATTAAAGTCCCACCTTCAGCCACTTCACGACCCAGCAAAGTAGCAACGTCATCGCGTCGGGACACATCCAAACCCTTAGTCGGTTCATCTGCTATCAAAATCTCCGCACCGCCCGCGCGCGCCGCCGCAAATGCCGCACGCTGCGCCATGCCACCGGACAGTTGCCACGGGAATTTTTGTGCCGCTGCCTGTAAGCCCAGTTGCGCAAGGTCATCCTGCGCAGCCGCCACGCTTCGCGGCGCGGAATGCCCTCGAATATAGCGATAGCCTTCCGCGACCTGCTGCTGAATCGCCATGGTGGGATCGAGCGCCAGCCAGGGTTCTTGTGGCAGCGAGGCCATAGTCCTTCCCCACAAGCTGCGTAACGCATCACGATCCTGCGGTAACTGATAGCGTTGACCGTTGATGATCAGGGTTCCGCTGGCCTGAAGTGTCTCCGGCAAAATTCCCATTACCGCCTGCGCCAACAGGCTTTTTCCGGAGCCAGTCTCACCCAATAAAGTGAGCGGTTGGCCAGGTTGCGGGTGGAAATCAACCGGCTCCACCAGCGTGGCTTCTGCTGTTGCGATGGTTATGCCGATGGCCTGTAATCCTTTCATGCACGCTCCTTTTTCATCATCAGGTTAAGGCTAATCAGCAATAAAAACAGTGCGACCACAGGCTGTAGCAGCAACCAGGGGGCTTCCCAGGCAAAGGGCAGCAGTTCGGTCATCATCAAGCCCAATTCCGGTGTCGGTGGACGGACACCGACGCTGATAAATCCTAGTGCCGATACCGCCATGATGGCGCTGCTAAACGAGAACAGTGCAACGGTAAGCAAAACAGGTGCGAGTGCCGGCCAAAGGTGACGATGAAAGCGGTAGATCGCGTTAAAACCCAGCAGTTTCGACGCCTGCATACCCGGCGAATGCACAATCGGACGTAAGGTGGCGCGTGTCACACGGAAGAATTCCACCCACAGCACCAACGAAATGCCTAACCACAGCATCTCCGGTGAGTCCGGGGCAATCGCCGCCAGTAACAGCACCAGCAGCAGGCCGGGCAGCGCGAGGCACATATCCCCCAGCATGCTGACCACACGGTCGAGCACTCCACCATAAAGCGCGCTGAGTACGCCAGCCAGCACACCGACCAGCATCGCACTGATCACGCACAGTGCAGCCAGACCCAGTGACAGGCGCAGCGCCGCACTCAGGCGCGGCAGCATGTCACGTCCCAGGTGATCAAAACCTAACAGATTGGCCTGGCTGGGCGGCTGCAACATGTTGAGCAGTTCTTGTTGCAGAGGATCACCATGATGAAACAGAGGCAGTATAAAGGCGTAGCTCAGTAGCAGAGCTAGCAGCAGTAAACCGACATGACGTGAAGTTAATTTCATGGGCGCGTCCCTCGCGGATCAAGCAGATGGCAACCCGCATCCACCAGCATATTTAGCAGGACAAACAGCAGGCCGAGCGTCATGGCACTGGCCTGAATTACTGGCACATCGCGGGCGAAAATGGCATGAACCAACGCATGCCCAATGCCCGGCCAGGCAAACAACGTTTCCACTACCACCACGCCTTCCACCAGCCAGACAAACTGCATGCCGAACCAGGTGAGTACCGGTGTTCCCAGATTGCGTAAACCATGACGACGCAGCAAAGTGACGGTCGCCAGACCTTTTTGCTCCCCCCATTGGTAATAACCCGCGTTCACTACCTGCCAGGTGGCTTCGCGCACCACACGCACGCCCACCGCGCTTAGCGACAAGGCCAGCGTCAAAGCGGGTAACAGGAAATGACGCAGCTCACCGTGTCCCGCACTCGGCAGCCAGTCGAGTTGCAGCGCGAACAGCACGATCAGCAGCATACCCAGTGCAAAATGCGGCACAGACTTAAGCATCGATGTCAGCCAAAACAGCAGCCGATCCAGTTTGCCATTGGCATGGCAACCGGCCCAGATACCCAACGGCAGCGTGATAGCCAGCGCCAGCAGTAAAGATACCCCGGCTAACGCCAGCGTCTGACTCAGTTGCCAGCGCAATTCATCCATCACCGGTTCGCCGGAGACCAGTGAACGGCCAAAGTTAAATTGCAGCAGGTCCAACAACCAGTGCAGTAACGCACTGCCTTGCTCAGCAGCCCCACTTAACTCCTGCTGCACGCGCGCGACGGCATCCGCATCAACCCGATCATAGCCGTAGCGACCGCTGGCAATGCGCCACGCCATATCGCCCGGCAGCGACCGGACCAAAAACCAGGTGAGTAATCCCACCGAGAGCACGACAAAAAATGCCTGCATCAGCCGCCAGCAAAGTTGTTTGATCATCACGGCTCCCAACGCAGTTGGCGCAGGCCGAAGTGACGCTCAAACGGATCGAGCGCGACGTTTTGCAACTTACTGTTGATCGCTGCAGATTGTTGATACCAGGCGATTGGAATCATCGGGAGATCCTGTTGCAGTGCCGAAGTGATGAGTGTTCGAGCTTTGGCACGCGCGGAGGCATCGGTGGATTGCGTCAGGGTATGCAGTGCGCCACTGAATCCTGTCGGATGCCAGTTCATCGCCCCCCAGTCGCCACCTTTCTCGGCATAATCCTGCAATAAGGTGCCGGTTGGATCGGGCGTGAGTGCAAAGTTGCGTGAGAACAGCGCCAGTTGCAGTCTCCCGCTGTGGTGCTGGGCAGGAATTTCACTGGCATTGGTTGAGTTAATCTTCACTTCAATACCGATTTTACGCAGTTGCTGCTGGATAACCATCGCCATCAACGGCAGTTCAGGGCGATCCGGGAAGGTCAGCAGCGTCAGGCTGAATCGCTGGCCGTTGCGGGTCAGCACACCATCTGATCCCGGTTGCCAGCCGGCTTTCTGCAACAGCGTGACCGCCGAATCGGGCTGATAGGAGAGTGGAGGCAGCGCCGCATTGTGCCACTCGCCCATGTTCGGCGGGAACAACTGGCTGGCAGCACCCGGATAGCGCAACACCGCCATCGCTAGCGCATTGCGATCAATGGCCATGCTGATCGCTTCACGCACCGGCTGTTCCGCTAACAGCGGATCGCCCAGATTGAGCTTCAGCATAAGCGTGCGCGGCACGGGGATTGCGGGAAGTTGCAGCGCAGGTTTGTGTGCCAGACGCTGACGGCTGGCGGCATCCAGATTGAACACATAATCCGCATCACCGCTTTCTGCTAATAGCGCGCGGGTCTCTGCCCGGCCAGAAGAGAGATAGCTGGCTGCGGCGATGTATGGTTTTTCTCCCCAGTAACCTTCAAAGCGTTTTACCGCTAACGACTGCGGCGGCTTAAAGGCGGTCAGCATAAACGGCCCGGAGCCGATGATGCGCGTGATGTTGCCCTGTGCATCCCAGCTGGATAACGCCAGAATTTGCGAGCGACTTTCCGCCAGGACGGAAAGCAGAGGTGTGAAAGGCTCGCGCAGCGTAATGGTCACCACCAGCCCTTCTCCGCTGATCTCAGTGATCGGTGTTTTATCCAGTAATCCCGCTTTACTCCGCGCAGTATTGAGTGATTTCACTACCGCTGCCGCATCCAGTGGCGAACCATCATGGAAATGCACGTTATCGCGCAGCTGTAATTGCCAGCGCAAACCGTTTTCCGAGACCTGCCAACTCTTCGCCAAAGCCGGGATCGGTTCACCGCGTTGGTTCACTTCCACCAGCGTTTCCACCACATCCATGCGCAGAAGGATGTCACCGGAAAGCGCCGGATCGGCACCTTTAATTTCAAACGGAGCGGCAATGCGCACCGTGTTTTCCTGATGCTGCGCCGCGAATGAGGCGCACGAAGCCAGGCCGAGCGCCGTGGCGATCAGCAATTTTTTCATTGATTTCATTATGGTTTCCGAAAAATACCGCTACAAAAATCCCAGAGAAATTATGTTATAACATAACAATACACATTTAAACACAGATCGCCTGCGGGTATAAACGGTTTGCGCGGGTGTTTATGACAAATTGACACTGCATGCTCGGGCATGACTGGGTTATGCTGAAACCGAATCTGAACCCTCAAGGAGAAACGGAAATGCCAGAAATCGTTGTCTATGCTGCGGAAGGCCGCACGGTTGAGCAGAAGAAGAAGTTGCTGAAAGCGGTGACTGCCGCAGTCGCGGACTCGTTTGAGATTGATGCCAATTCGGTGACGGTCTCAATCATTGAAACGCCTAAGCATCATAAATCTAAAGGCGGCGTGCCGTTTGATGAGCGGTGATAGGTTATTTGATGCATAAAAGCCCAACAGGGCTTTTATGTTTTATAGAATGAAAACCGCTGGGCCTTTGTCTTCAATGGTGTTGAGGATACGCAAAGCCGCTTTATTGGGTTTACTCTCGTTACGTTCCCACTTTGAAACACTCTCAACTGACATGCCTGTAGTCATTGCCAGCGCCGCCTGCGACATCTTCCATCTTAAGCGTACCGCTTTAATCTCAATCCCAGACATAGCGCGTACTGGAGGGATATTACGAGCTTCGATCGCCGCACTGATTTCCGCAACCGTCTCGCCCTGAACAACGCCCAATTGGTTATAGCGCTGCGCCATATCGTGGATTTTCTTTAAGCGTTCAGTCATCACAAGTTACCTCGATTAGTTCTTTTAACTTAATCAACTCCCGGACCTTCTCATCTGACATCGCAATAAAATCCCGAGCGATACGGCAATAAGCATCAATTTCATCATCTTCAAGTTCTTTGCCTTTCTTCTTTGATAGCTGACTTTTCAAGTACATATCAAAGAAATAAATGTTGTTGCCATAATTGAAGAAAACAATGCTACGCGCGCCGTCAGATGCCCCCACACCAGGCAACCCGAGTCGTTTTTTGAACGTGTAACGTCCTAATGGGTCTCCATGTAATCCCGCAAAAATCGACTTTGCAGCTTTACACAAAATTTTATCATTGATGCGTGCATTACATTTCTCTTCCTGAAATTCTGGCGTCAGGTAAATGCCCATTTACCCCTCCTTGCCTTAAAATATCCGTAAGCGTAACTATAGTCTTCGTTACGGGTTAGGTCAAATTACAAGCGAAAGGATTGGTTGAATCTAAGCGCTAATAACCGCAATAACATGTGGTTAAAGTCGCTACGCGAACGGTGAAAATTCAGTATCATATCTCACCCCTGGCTAACCCAATTGAGTGCTCAGCCCGCTATGACTGAACAGAATCCGCTGTTTTCGCGGCTTACCACCACGCTGGCTGAAGAGAGCCGTACGCCGTTGTACAAGCGCTTTGCCGCCGCCATCAAAGAGGCGGTGCGCGATGGCATCCTGATGCATGAAGAGATCCTGCCCGGTGAGCGAGAATTCAGCCAGTCGCTCAGCATCTCGCGTATTACGGTGCGTAAAGCGATGGATGAGCTGGAAAAAGAGGGGGTGGTGTTTCGTTCGCGCGGTTACGGCACACAGATTTGCAGCCAGTTTGAGTATTCGCTGAAAGAGCCCAAAGGTTTGTCGCATCAGGCGGTTTTACGCGGTAAAAAACCTGATACGGTGTGGATCAATAAGAGCAAAATTCAGTGCAGTGCGGAAATCGGTGAAAAACTGGGATTAAGCAAAGGTAGCGAAGTCTACTTGCTGAAGCGTATTCGTTATGTCGATCAGCAAGCGGTGTCAGTTGAAGAATCCTGGGTGCCGGCACACTTTATTGCAGATGCCGATGACATTGGAATTTCTTTGTATGATTACTTTAACAAGCAACAGATTTTGCCGGTTAAGTCCCAAAGCAGAGTGAGTGCCCGCATGCCTGATGAAGCGCTCCAGCAGCAGATTGCCCTGCCCGCCAATGTCCCTGTGTTAGTGATTAAACAGCTGGCACTTGACGCGCAAGGCAATCCTCTGGAGTACAGCATCAGCTACTGCCGCAGCGACATGTACGTGTTTATTGCTGAGTAAGTCTTTGCTGCCAATAGCTCTGCAGCGTGGCGCGATCAGGTGCACAATCACCACCGCGTTGTGACACCACATAAGACGCCACGGCATTACCCAATGCCACACTTTCCGCCAGCGACCAACCTGACGCGAGCCCGGCTAACACTCCCCCCGCATGGCTGTCACCGGCGCCAATCGTATCGACTACTTGCGTTCCCAGAGCAGGGATCCAACCCTGCGACTCTGCATCGATATAACCTGCGCCATCACTGTCTAGACGCACCACCAACGCAGCGCCATAGTGTTGTTGCCATTGAGCCATTAACTGACGGGCATCAAAGGCTTGATGCTGGTTCAAACGCTCCAGCCACAGTAACTCTGCTTCCTGTCTGTTCACTGTAATCAGTGGTTTTAGCGCCATAATACGGGCAAATTGACGCTCCCCGATGTCAGCCAAACGCGGACCGAAATCCACCAGCAATTGATAGTTATGCGCCTGCTGTTCGAGCCAGTCGATCAGCACATCGCCGCTTTTGCTGGTCAGTTGATAGCCAGACAGGTAGATCCAACGGTGTGGGGGTTGTGGCAATGTGCGCAGCAGTTCAGCATCCCACAGATTTTCGACACCGCTAACCGACAGAAACGTGCGCTCACCATCCGGCTCCACCAGTGCCAGACACCAGCCATTGTCTCCTTTACTGGTTTCCAGCACGCTTTGAATGCCATATTCCATCAGCTTCTGCCGCAGAATACTGGCCCAAATGCCGTTACCCAGCGGCAGCGCGTTGATGGATGGAATGCCCAACCGATGCAACGCGATCGCTACATTCAACGCACAACCGCCCACGTTGACGCCCTGCTGGTGGAGTTCAATATCACTTCCCCGATGCGGTAACGAATAGGCATCGGCAATCACGTCCACCACAGCGGCACCAATCACGCACACCGGCAGACGTCCTTCCAGCCGGTTCAGGTCATCAGGCGTCAGCATAAACGGCCTCACGCTGCTGACGGAAACGCATGAATGCGTTGCTATAGCGAGTGAAATCCAGCGCGTTGGCAGCATCCAGTTCGGCTTTTAACTGTGAATCAATCCCATCAATGCCATGCAGCGCTCCGCAAATGGCCACCGCCATCGCGCCGATGGTATCGGTATCGCCACCCAGATTGGCACAAAGAATAGCGCAGCGATTCGGATCGGTGTTGGCCAACTCAACCATTGCAATAGCAGCTGGAACCGATTCGATAGTGGCCGTCCCGGTCCCCACCAAATCATAAATCTGTTGCATCGTTGACTCCACACCTCTGCCCTGCGCCACAACGCTCAACGCCAGCTCAACACGCGCGGCCATGGACGCGCTAAAGGTCGTGACGCGTTTTTCCTGCGCAGCGCGCGCAATCGCAGGCAGCTCATCGCGGATGTATGCCCAGCTTGCGCCGTCAATGGCACGTGACACTGCCCAGGCAATCACCGTTGCCCCCGCGATGGCGACATCAGATTTATGCGTAGGACTGGATGCCAGTGCGACAGCGTCAATAAAGGCATCCAGATCTTTGGCTGGCAACAGACAACCAAGCGGTGAAACGCGCATCGCCGCGCCATTGGTCATGCCGTTGTTCTCCAGCTGCGCCACTGGCGTTCCCGTTTTCAGTGCATTCAGGGCTATTTTGGATGTGGGTCCCAATACGTTTTTGTTGAAGGCATCAAACTCCTCTGCCCAGTGCAGGATATTGGCACCAATGGTCTCCGCGTTGATATCGCCACCATGCGTGACTATCGCATCTGCCAAAGCCAGCGCCATCGAAGTGTCGTCAGTAAATGCCGCGCGGCCAAAATAACAGGCGGCATTGTTTTCAGCAGGCCCCGGCAGAAAACCATCAATCCAGCCAAAATGCTGCTTAACGCGACTGCGCGGCCACAATTCCGATGGCATGCCCATCGCATCGCCCAGCGCCTGACCATAGAAAGCGCCCAAAATCCGTTTTTCCTGGAGTGTCATTGTCATCATTACATCTCTTATTTATGGCTATCAGCGGTGGCTGATTGCTCGAAAGCAGTTAATTCTTCACTGCGTTTTTTGCCATCGCGGAACAGCACGATGAAGGCGATGGTGATAATGATGATCATCACGCTGCCAAACATCCACATGCCCGCCCAGTTGAACGTTTGGCCATTGCGAGGCTGGTCGTAAGCGAACATCTCTTGCATCAAATATCCGCCGAGACGATAGCCCAGCAAGCTGCCAATCCCCTGGCATGCGAGCGTGATCAGGCCCTGTGCTGCGTTGCGCATCGCGACCGGTGCTTTTTTATCAACGTAGATGTAAGCCGTGATGAAGTAGAAGTCATAGCTGACGCCGTGCAGCAGGATGCCCATAAACAACAGGCCAATCGTCAGGGCATTTTGATCGCCGCCGAACACGAAGAATATGTAGCGCAGCGCTGCGGTGGTTAAGCCAAGCAGCAACACTTTGCCAATGCCAAAGCGCTTGATAAAGAACGGCAGTGCCAGCAGGAAGAAGATCTCCGATACCTGACCCAGCGTCATCCAACCGGTGGCGTGCGGCAGGCCCACCTCCGTCAGGTAGCCTTCGGCAAAGATGTAGTAAAAAGCCAGCGGCATGCTGAACAGGAATGAGCAGACGAAGAACACAAGGAAACTGCGATCTTTCAGGAGATGCAGCGCATCCAGACCCAGTGCCACACGCAGGCTGAATTTGCCGGTGCTTTTCGGCTCGGTTGCCGGCAGCATCAGCGAAAAGATCCCCAACACCAGTGAACTGGCAGCAGTGATCAGCAGCGGCACATTACTGGCTGAAATGTCGCCATAGCCCATCAGCGGCGGCAGGAAACCACAGGCAATGCCTGACGCAATCCAGCCTAAAGTGCCCATGACCCGCACGCGTGGATAATCGCGTTCGACATCTTTGACATGCGAGAAAGCAATACTGTTAGTCAGCGCAATGGTCGGCATGTAAGTGAGCGCATACAACAGCAGCAGTGGGAAGAAACCACTGAAGTGCGTCTGCTGGGCCGCGAAATACATCAGAATGGAACCGACGATCATCAGCAGCGACAACACTTTCTGTGCCTGGAAGAAGCGGTCTGCCAACGATCCAACGAGGATCGGCGACAGGATAGCGGCAATCGAAGTACAGGCATAGCACCAGGCAATCTCAACCGGCGAAAAGCCGTTTTTGCTGAGGAAAGCCCAGAGCGGCACAAACCATGCCCCCCAGATAAACCACTCGAGAAACATCATGAAGGATAATTTTGGGATTGTTGTTTTCATTAAAATAGGACTCCCCGGTGTAGGTGAGGCCAATCTAACACCAATAACAATACCTTTGTAATACCATTAGCGGATTCTTTGAGCTACTCCACAACAATTTTAACCGAGGATTAACAGTAAGGCAGGAGATAGAGCGAGGAATAAGGGCGTGCAGTGCACGCCCTGAAAGTCTTAACGACGGTTTTTCCAGACGGTCTGGATATTACAGAATTCGTGAACGCCAAAACTGGAAAGTTCACGACCATAGCCGCTCTTCTTCACACCACCAATCGCCACGCGGGGATCGGAAGCACCGTTGCCATTGATGAACACGGCGCCGGTTTCCAGTTTCTCTGCCAGCTCATTGGCTATCGCTTCATTACCGCTCCACACGGTAGCGCTCAAACCAAATTCGCTGTTATTCGCCAGCTCTAAAGCATGCTGTGCATTGCGTGCCACGGTAATCGCTGCCACGGGGCCAAAGATCTCCTGCTGGAAGGCGATCATGTCGGGTGTCACATCAGCAAGGATCGTTGGTGCGTAGTAGTTGCCAACGCCATCGATCTTATGACCACCGATAACCAGGCGCGCACCTTGTTTCAGGGTCTGCTGTACCTGCTGGTCTAACTCATCACGCAGATCATAACGCGCCATCGGTCCGATATAAGTTTCTTCATTCAGCGGATCGCCAATTTTCAATGCCTGCACAGCCGCGCTAAAACGCGCCTCAAACGCTTCTGCAACACTTTCCTCAATGATGAACCGTTTGGCTGCCATGCACACCTGTCCGGTGTTCTGGTAGCGTCCTGTGACCGCAGAAGCCACTGCCGCATCCAGATCCGCATCGGCAAGTACGATAAACGGATCTGCACCACCCAGCTCCAGTACCGTTTTCTTCAATACGGCACCGGCTTGTGCTGCAATAGCACCGCCCGCCCGCACACTTCCTGTCACCGCAACTGCCGCAATACGCGGATCTTTAATTGCAGCCGAAACGCCATCGTTATCCACGTTAATCACGGTGAAGCCACCTTTTGGCAGATCTGTCGCGTCAAACAGTTCTGTCATCAGATTGGCTGCACCCATTACGCTTGGCGCGTGTTTGAGCACATACGTGTTGCCTGCCAGCAACATGCTGACTGCACCGCGCAGCACCTGCCAGTAAGGAAAGTTCCACGGCATTACCGCAAGAATCACGCCTAATGGACGAAACGATTGCCAGGCTTGCTGATTTTCTACCAGCGTTGGCTTGTCAGCCAGCATCGCTGGGCCCTGTTCTGCATACCAGTCGCAGAGATTTGCACATTTGAGGACTTCAGCACGAGCCTGTGCAATGGGTTTACCCATCTCCAGGGTTGCCATGGTAGCGAGTTGATCCTGACGCTGGCGGATCTGTTCTGCTAACTGGCGTAACACGATGACACGCTGTGCCATGCTGGTGGCTCGCCATTGTGCAAAAGCATCCGCGCTGGTCTGCAACGCAGCTTCGAGTTCAGCGGCATTCTGCAATGGATATGATGCGATGATTTCGCCAGTGGTAGGGTTACGTGAAATAACGTTGTCAGTCATAAGATGCCTTCGTCATGAGTTGTAGGGGATGAATATGAGTTTCACCTTACGCTCGGTGAAGATTGATGAAAAATGAATAATAATGAGGAAGTTGTTCTCTTCTGATGAAAGAAGCGGATCTTCTTTACAGAGAATTAATGTTTTTTCGCCATTGGTGGGATCAATCTTACTGACCTGCATATTCTGACAGTTTTTGATGTTAGAGGCTGATTCTTCATAGGGTTATGCAGTTATACAGTGAATAGATCTTAAAGAAAGATCATAGAGAGATCTAAAAGAGATCCTAAGAGATCCCTGATCGCTGCAAGCCGCACCCCACAAGGCCTGAGAAGGTGATCGCGTTCACTATAATCAGAAAAACGTTCACTACAATCAGCATAATATTCACTATAGACTGTAGAATGTTCACTATAAACAGTGTTAATGTTCACTGTAATCAGAAATCGATCCTTTTCATCCACAGAATGAAGATCTCAGGCTATGGCAGATAAAGAGAGTGAAAACAAAGCGTTACTAGAACCTTTTCTGTCGGTGACAAAAAACAGCGGTGAGGTTATCCAGCTTCATCCTAATAAAAATAACACCGTACAACCGGTCGCGTTGATGCGCCTGGGTCTGTTCGTTCCGACACTAAAGTCTACTGCGCGTGGGAAATCGGGCGCGATGGCTTCAACGGACGCCACCAAAGAGCTCAAGAACCTTTCGTTAGTTAAAGCGGAAGGCTATGAAAAGATTACCATTACTGGCGCAAGGCTGGACATGGATAATGATTTCAAAACCTGGGCTGGCATCATTCAGTCTTTTTCGCGTTATCCCTCAAAGGGCGACACCGTGACGCTGCCGTTTATTGATTTCGTGAAAATGTGCGGGATCCCATCGGCAAACTCTTCAGCGGCCTTACGTAAGCGTTTAGATGCCTCTTTACGACGCATCGCAACCAATACGTTGTCCTTTGAAGGTAATGGCAAAGCGTATCATACCCACCTTGTGCAGTCGGCGTATTACGATCGTGAAAAGGATCTGGTGCGCATTCAGGCCGATCCCAAACTGTTTGAGCTGTATAACTTTGACCATAAAGTCTTGCTGCAGCTGCGTGCTATTTCACGGCTCAAACGTAAGGAATCGGCTCAGGCGTTATATACCTACCTGGAAAGTTTGCCAACCAATCCTGCACCGATATCGCTGGCGCGTCTGCGCATGCGTTTAAACTTAGGCTCTAAGACGACCACGCAAAACCACGTGGTTCGACGCGCGATGGAGCAGCTTAAGGAGATTGGTTACCTCGACTATTCAGAGGTGAAGCGTGGACGTTCTGTGTTCTTTATTATCCATAGCAGAACGCCGAAGCTGGACGGTATCAGCAATCTTGAGAGCATTGATTCCCTCGATGATATTGAGTTTGAAGACTGATTTTTTTTACGTTCACTGTAATCAGCTCCCTGCCCTTGAGTGTGTCACTTAATCGCCAAAAGTGACACACTTCTTCTACGCACTGTTCACTGTAATCAGCATCCCTTCATTCGTTCACTGTAATCAGTAACGTTCACTGTAAACAGTATTCAGCGACACGTTAGTCTTACATCCTCCTGCAGAGTTATCAAAATCGACGAATCATTGGGTTTAATTGTGATAGTGAGTACTTACTAGGTGGGTTTTCAACACTCGAGCGCCCTCTTTTGCAGCGGGTTTGCTGATTACAGTGAACATCAGCCATAGCGTATTTGGTTGCTGATTACAGTGAATGGTGGTGATGTAGTGAAAACAGATTATAGTGAATGATTAAATTTAAGTGTTTGAATATTCTATGTAATATTGAATTGTTGGCATTCATTCATTGTAATCAGCTTATTGTCTGTACAAATAAACAGTAAAAGTGACAGGGTTGGACACCTTCACTGATTACAGTGAATTTTTCCCTTTATTGCAGATTGCAGTGAACGTTATGCCAGTGCGGTCGGGATTGGATTTAAGGCCTCAATCGTGCGCGTCACGCTGTCACTGATTTCAGTGAATGCTCTGCAGCCCTTCCCTCTTCCGAAACATTTTTATACCTTATCGTTGTGGCCTCAGAAGATCGCTTTACTGATTACAGTGAACGTAAATAACTTTGCCAGCGAGGAGCAATTACTGATTACAGTGAATGTTACAACCAGGGATTCGGGAGGTAGGAAAAAACGGTCTTCACCTGTTTTGCTGATTACAGTGAACGTTGGAGTACAAAGACAAACATTCCGTTTCTGGTTGATCCGGCAATGGGTGCATGTAATAGCCACCGGTTAAAACGGATACTTCACCAGAAAGAGCAGCTAAAATGCTCTTCTCTCTTCTCTCTTCTCTCTTATCTCTTCTCTCTTCTCTCTTCTCTTTAATCGGTCATTTGCCATCGGTCATATCCCACCGGGCATGCCTCTTCAGTCGTTCATTCTCTGGCCATTGCTTATCTTCAATATCGCCAGTAGAGCATGGTGAACCGGTCAGGACCCGCCAGTTATAGCTTACCCGCTATCCCGCACTTGCAATGGCTCAACGCTGAGCATCTACCCATTTCACTCACGTACAGGCAGCCATAAGCCACCGATGATTTAGCTTCACTCACTCACTCACTCACTCACTCACTCACAACAAACCCGCATTCGCGAACCACGAATCACAACTGAAAACGCAAATTGGGTTACTGATTACAGTGAATGTTGACAGTCATTTTAGCCCGTATTCACATCCCTGACTCCTGACTCCTGACTCCTGACTCCTGACTCCTGACTCCTGACTCCTGACTCCTGACTCCTGACTCCTTTACTGATTACAGTGAACGTTCTCACGTACGCCCTACCCTTTCCGCCGATTATGGCGTATCCATTTAAGACAAAACTGCTGATTATAGTGAACGCTACGCTGAGAGAACGATTTGGGTTACTGATTACAGTGAACGTCTGAATGAGGCTTAGACAAATTGCTGATTACAGTGAATGCCAGCTAGCCATACGAGCTGTTAATTACTGATTACAGTGAACACTCGGATTAAATCAATGCTCCCCACATGCAGTCTACTGATTATAGTGAATGCTTATATTAGGACTAAGCTGTCTCTACTAACCGAAAACGCCTGCAGCCGATTTCGTCATGGAGAGCCCTGGCTTTCAACTGCTCAGCGTGAAAATCAATATCACTGATTACAGTGAACGTAGCGCAATTGTTTACTGATTACAGTGAACCTATTGCCACTTACAGTGAACGTTTACTGATTACAGTGAATCTTATGCCGAATATAGTGAATACAGGCTGTGATTTCGGCCATATCACCCTGCCCGCAAATCTCGTGCAACGGACGATCAAATCTCTGATTACAGTGAATGCTGGAACAAATACGCGAATGAGGCGTTGCTCACACTTTCATCCATTATTCCGCCCTGATTAAAACATCTCCGCTGATTACAGTGAACGTTTGCACTAACACGCTCTTACTCAAGGTATTTTCACAGCGCTAAATGTTTCGCATTAGATGAGATAGATTTGCCTCATGTGCAGGATTTCGGTATAAAGTCATAAATCCTACATGTGTGGAGCAAGTATGGCTAACGATGAGAAGCAAGTTCTGAAAGTCGCACAACGTTCAGAAAAAATGCTAATGAGCCTGACGGAACAGATTCAGGCGCAGAAAGAAGAGTTGCAGGAAAACACTTTTTATCAGGTTTACGCCAAAGCGGCGTTAGCCAAACTCCCTAAATTAACGCGTGCGAGCGTTGATTACGCCGTAAATGAAATGGAAGAGAACGGCTATCCATTCGATAAACGCGCGGCGGGCAGCTCTACCAAGTACGCAATGTCCATCCAAAACATCATTGATATCTACCATCATCGCGGCGTGCCAAAGTATCGCGATCGTCACGCAGAGGCATTCACGCTGTTTGTTGGTAATCTCAAAGGTGGCGTATCGAAAACCGTCTCAACGGTCTCACTGGCCCATGCGCTGCGTGCGCACCCACATCTGTTGTATGAAGATCTGCGCATTCTGGTTATCGACCTCGATCCGCAATCCTCTGCCACCATGTTCCTCAATCATGAGCGTTCGGTCGGACTGGTAGAAGCCACAGCTGCGCAAGCGATGCTGCAAAACGTGGGCCGCGAAGAGTTGCTTAATGAATTCATCGTGCCATCGATTATTCCTGGTGTCGACGTACTGCCGGCCTCCATTGACGACGCCTTCATTGCATCACGTTGGGAAGAACTGTGTGCTGAGCATCTGCCTACGCAGAATGTGCATGCGGTTCTGTATGACAACGTCGTAGCAAAACTGAAGAAAGACTATGACTTCATTTTCATCGACAGTGGCCCACATCTGGATGCCTTCCTGAAGAACGCTATCGCCGCATCTGATTTACTGATGACGCCAGTTCCACCAGCACAAGTTGATTTCCACTCGACGTTGAAGTATTTGACGCGCCTGCCGGAACTGATTGGCATCATTGAGGAATCAGGCGCATCCTGCCGCTTGCAAGGCAACATCGGCTTTATGTCCAAGCTATCGAATAAAGCGGACCACAAGCTTTGTCACAGCCTGGCGAAGGAGATCTTTGGCGGCGACATGCTGGATGCTGCTTTACCGCGCCTGGACGGCTTTGAGCGCTGTGGAGAGTCGTTTGATACGGTGATCTCTGCGAACCCATCGACCTATGTGGGCAGCACCGAAGCCTTAAAGAATGCGCGTTCGGCAGCGGAAGATTTCGCTAAAGCCGTATTTGATCGCATTGAATTTATTCGCCTGAACTGAGGTTACTATGAGCGCAAAACGAATTACGATTGGCCGTACCTTCAGCCAGACACCTTTGCAGACTGAGGATGCCTCAGACGGACATTCTCAAACCTTTATCCTTTCGACCGGTAAACGTGCCCTGTTCACGCTTGAACACATTACGGCGAAGGAAATTGAAGAAAAAACCTATGTGGTAATGGAAACGAATGGCCGCGACCAGTCAGGCTTGACGCCTGAATCGCTGCGCGACATTATCCGCACCATTAAATTGCAGCAGTTCTTCCCTGCTATTGGTGTGAAACGCGGCGACCGTATCGAAATTTTGGATGGTTCCCGCCGCCGTGCCGCCGCTCTGCACTGCAAAACTGGGCTGGATGTGCTGGTCACTGAGGTTGCCATCACGGCAGATGAAGCACGTCGCCTGGCGCAGGACATCCAAACCGCACGCGAACATAATCTGCGTGAAGTGGGGATGCGCCTGCTGTCATTAAAAGAGAGCGGCCTGTCACAGAAAGAGATTGCTCAGAGCGAAGGCCTCTCGCAGGCAAAAGTTACGCGTGCGTTGCAAGCCGCGAGCGTACCACTGGAGTTGGTTACCCTGTTCCCAAATCATTCGGAGTTAACATACCCGGATTACAAAACGCTGCTGCAGGCGTATGAGAAGCTTCAGGAGATTGGTCAGTCGGTTGAAGCCTTAATTGATACCATTGGCATGGATGTCGATACGGTCTGCGCACGTGATGGTCTGGCTGAAGATGAAGTAAAAAATGGGATTTTGCGTCTGGTGCGTAATGGGAGCCAAACACTAATCCAGTCGCCAGCAAAGGAAAAAGCGGTCGCCACGCCTCTCTGGACGTTTGCTGATAAAGATCGTTATGCCCGCAAGAAGACACGCGGCCGCATGTTCAGCTACGAATTCAATCGCCAGTCGAAAGAATTACAAGATGAGCTGGATCGGGTGATAAACGAGACACTCAATAAATATCTCAATCAGTAGCGAAATGCCGCCTTCGGGCGGTTTTTTTTTGCCTGAATTTCAGCTTTTCGCCAGTGCTATTTCATCGCTAACTGTATGAAAAATAACTAACCTGTGTAGAAATTTCAGGCTGAAATCGCCAACTTTTTCACCGTCTATATGCATAACAATCTTGCGCCGTAGAGTTTAGTGAATCTGTGGTGAAGGCAAAATAACCAGCTGGATAGGAAAGCAACAAAGGCTATCCAGGAGAGGAACTCAGATGGCGAATGCCCTGAAATTTTCTTCATTCGCCATCAGGATTTCACATCTAATGAATTGAATTAAAAGTGTTTTTTAATTTAATTTCAGGCTGAAATCGCCAGCATTTCAGCAAATTTCAGCGCTGCATCGAGGGTACTAACCCGGTTTAGCCAGATGATATTCAATGATTTATCCACAGAAAAGGTGGATAACTTTATTCGGGCCGTTAGGCTGTAAGTTACAAAACGCTGGGCGATTGCCAAACCGCTTCCCGAACACGTACAGGCTTGTTTATCAGACCCAATGCATAAAAACGATCGGCGATGATTTGTTGCTCTTTAATCACTTCAAATACCATTGAACGGGTTCTATGACTGCGTCGTGTTAAAGCTCTTTCAACGGCCAAAAGGTCAAGACCCAATTCCTGCGCAAGCAGACCAGCAGCTTCCTGCCGATGATTATCAATAAAAATGCCGGTCTGCTGTAAACTCTCCACTAGCTGATGGGCCACGTCGTGATGTTTTTCCACATAATCGCGACGTGCCAGATAAAATTGGTGGTTGCGCACACGCCCCTCACCGTTGGCCAGCACGCGCAACTCAGGATTGCTCTCCGCCGCACTGAGTAAGGGGTCCCACATCATCCATGCATCGACCGCCAGATAATCACTGGCCGTCAGAGGATATTTCGGCGGCGCATACACCACTTTGAGTTCATCAAGGGCGATACCTGCTTCTTCCAGCAGCTGCAGCAATAACCAGTGAACGTTAGAACCTTTATTGACCGAAATACGTTTACCACGTAAATCAGCAATGCTACGGATATCGCTATCGATTGGGACAACTATCCCCACGCTACTGGGCGCAGGGGGTTCCCAGGCGATGTAGGTCACTGCATTGCCATTCGCCTGGGCGAAAATAGGCGGCACCTCGCCGGTGGTACCGAAATCGATCTCGTTATTTTGTAAGGCATAAAGCAGTTGAGGCCCGGCAGGAAATTCGCTCCACAACACGCTGACGCCCTGCTGTGCAAAGCACTGCTCAAGACTTTGCCGTGCTTTTAATACCCCAAGATTACCGAATTTTTGATAACCGATACGTAATTCGCGTTCCTGATGAGGCTCATCAGCAGAGGCAGTTGCAATGCAACTCGCCGCCTTACGCCGTCCTTTTATCATTCCCTGGTGAGCAAGATGAGTACGCAGCGTGTGGCGGCTGATGCCAAGCAACGCCGCGGCCTGTGTCTGATTGTGTTCAGTGAAATCCAGCGCGTGAGTAATCAGGCTGGTGATGACGCGATCAAACAGTTGATTGGGCTTAGTGGAGAGTTGTTGACGCAGGAAGTTATCAAGCGTTGATGCTTCCGCGTTGTTAAATCCCTGTTCATTGTATCTTGTCAGTCGCAAATGAGCTGGCGTTAGCGTCTCCTCCCGACTCAAAAGTACTGCGTTGTGAAGCGTATTTTCCAGCTCGCGAATATTGCCCGGCCAACTGTACTCCAGTAGCACTTCTAAAGCATCCGGTGACAAACGACGCACCGGTCGACCTAAACGACGTGCATACAGCGAAAGGAAATGCTGCGCCAGCAGCGGGATATCATCACGACGCTGTCGCAACGGAGGCAGCGGCACCACCGCAATATTGAGGCGATAGTAAAGGTCTTCCCTAAATCGCCGTTCGCGGATCGCCTGTGCCAAATCAACATGGGTGGCCGCAATAACACGCACATCGACTTTAATCGGCTTGCGCGAACCCACGCGCGTAATCTCGCGCTCCTGTAATACGCGTAGTAACTTGACCTGTAG
This sequence comes from Pantoea sp. GL120224-02, assembly GCF_900215395.1. Taxonomy (NCBI): domain Bacteria; kingdom Pseudomonadati; phylum Pseudomonadota; class Gammaproteobacteria; order Enterobacterales; family Erwiniaceae; genus Pantoea; species Pantoea sp. GL120224-02. The sequence continues at coordinate 69,471 of NZ_OBEC01000003.1, forward strand.
CGACAAACTCAGCTCTCCAATCTCATCCAGCAGCAGAGTGCCGCCCTGCGCAGATTCAAACCAACCGGGATGCGCCTGGGTCGCGCCGGTAAATGCCCCTTTCTCATGACCAAAGAGTTCGGCTTCGGCAAGACTTTCAGTTAAAGCACCGCAGTTAACGGCGAGAAAGGGGCCATGGCGGCGTTGGCTATGATGATGGAGATAGCGTGCGACAACTTCCTTACCCGTGCCGGTCTCGCCGACAATCAATACCGTGGCGTCAGTGGGGGCGAATTTGTCGAGCAATGATTGAAAAGCGAGAGAAGCCGGGTCGACTAAACGCGGTGAATCAGCGTAATTGCTATAGTTGGTCAGCATCTTTTGATGTCCATTAAGGAGTATCAGCACACGCTAATCGTTGCTATTCACTGTGAACAGCAGGAAAAAAGCATAAGCAGTTGCATATGCAGCAATAGCTGTAGGCGGTAAGTTGCCGATGCAACAAACACAAACAGCAGTAGGGGCCTAACCCGCTGAAATAGCGTCATTATCAGGAGAATCAAAGCTGGCACGTTTTTCGCTAACAGCTATATAACTAAAAAAACATCTCAAAATGATCATTTTTTAATAAAGTTATATAGGAAAAGCATAATGGCCGAATCCGCAAACAAGAACATCAATGTCTTCTGGTTTCTCCCGACGCACGGTGACGGTCGCTATCTCGGCACCACAGAAGGTGGGCGCCCGGTTGATTTAGCTTACTTACAGCAGGTGGCATTGGCCGCCGACAATCTCGGTTACTACGGTGTGCTGATTCCCACCGGCAAAAGTTGCGAAGATTCATGGCTGGTTGCTTCTGCACTGGCACCCATCACTAAAAGACTGCGTTACCTGGTTGCCGTTCGCCCTGGACTTCAACCGCCGACACTGGCCGCGCGTATGGCCACAACCCTGGATCGCCTCTCTGAAGGACGTTTGCTGATTAACGTGGTGACGGGCGGTGACCCGGTTGAGAACAAAGGCGACGGCATCTTTCTCAATCACAGTGAACGCTATGAAGTCACCAAAGAGTTTCTCGATGTGTATAGCCGTTTAATGCGTGGAGAGAAGGTTGACTATGAAGGGCAGCATATTCACGTTGAAGGAGCAGAGGTGTTGTTCCCGCCAGTGCAGGAAAATGGCCCACCACTCTATTTTGGCGGCTCGTCGGAGGCCGCGATTGATGTCGCCGCTGAGCAAATCGATACCTATCTGACCTGGGGTGAGCCCCCGGAGCAGGTCGCAGAAAAGCTGGCAGTCGTCCGTGAACGTGCTACAGCGCGCGGGCGCAAACTGGAATACGGCATCCGCCTGCATGTCATCGTGCGTGAAACGGAACAGGAAGCGAAAGCGGCGGCAGAGAAATTAATCGGTCATTTGGATGAAGACACCATCGCGCAGGCGCAGAAGATTTTTGCGCGTATGGACTCTGCAGGTCAGGCACGGATGAGCGCGCTGCACAAAGGCTCGCGCGATAATCTCTACATCTCACCAAACTTATGGGCAGGCGTTGGTCTGGTGCGCGGCGGAGCCGGAACGGCATTGGTAGGAAGTCCTGAGCAGGTTGCCGAACGCATACGGGAATATCAGGCACTGGGTGTGACCAACTTCATCCTGTCGGGATATCCGCATCTTGAAGAGGCGCATCGTGTGGCAGAATTGCTGCTGCCGCTATTACCGCTGGCAAATGGTCAGCAGCAGCGTGCGCGCACCATTAACACCGGCCCGTTTGGCGAAACCATTGGTGGCGATAAACGTCCTTCAAAACAGGCGAGCGCCAGCTAATGCAGGAGAAGACGATGGCACGACCTCACATTATCATCACAGGTGGCGGGTTCAGCGGAACGGCGCTGGCGATTCATCTCGCGCGGCAATCGTCCTCTCCGTTACTGATTACAGTGGTCGAACCGCGTGAGCAACTGGGCGGTGGGGTGGCCTACTCCACGCAGGAACCGGCGCATCGCATCAATGTACCTGCCTCGCGCATGCAACTCAGCGGCGATGAGCAGGGCGCCTTTGACCGCTGGTATCGTCAGCAGCCTGAGTGTTCACTGGATTCAGTAGCCCATTGTGATGACGGATCAGTCTATCCGCAGCGCGCGATGTTTGGTCGCTATCTGGCAGAGCAGTTTGCCCTTGCGGCAGAACGGCATCCGCAGATTGAGTTACGGCACGTTCAGGCCAGTGCCATGGCATGGGAAGGGCAGCAACTGTTACTCAGCAATGGCGTGACGCTACAGGGCGATGTGCTGGCGTTAGCGATCAGTCACCCACCGCCATCCTTGCCTCGCTCGCTGCAGCCCTTTGCCCATCACCCAGCGCTCATTGCCAATCCATGGCAAGCCGGCGTGCTGGATGCGATAGATCCTGACGCCACCGTGGCCATTATCGGAACCGGCCTGAGTATGGCGGATGTGGTTGCTTCATTAGGCACTCGGCATCATCGAGGCCCGTTAACCGCTTTCTCACGCCGTGGACAACTCTCACGCGCCAATCTGCAGGGTGAGTGGCCTGAATGGACGATAGCACCTCAGAACGTCCCCAGCGCGCGTCTGTGGCTGCATCACATCAGGGTTGAGGTTGCCCGAGCGGCACGGCAGCAATTACCCTGGCAACGCGTGCTAGACGATGTACGCGCACAGGGCCAAACCATCTGGCAAACTTTGCCGCTACGCGAGCAAAAGCGCTTTGTACGCCATCTGCGCGCGTGGTGGGATGTACATCGTTATCGTATCGCGCCGCAGGTGTCAGCGGAAATCATCAGACGACAGCAGCAGGGGAGTTTGCAGGTGCTTGCAGCCAGACTGCAGGCCATTACAGCGCAGGGCCACCAGCTGGCAATCACTCTGCACACGCGCAACGGTGAAATTGAAACTCGCGTGTTCGACCATCTGATCGTCACCACCGGACCGGGCCATGATGCGCTGACACAAAGCCAGCCGCTGCTACGTTCGCTGAGTGATCAAGGCCTGATTCGCGGTGATCAGCTTGGCTTTGGCCTCGACGTTGATGCGCAGTCACACGCACTGAATCACCAAGGGTTGCCCAACGCCCGCCTGCTCGTAGTCGGACCCGCCGCCCGCGCGCGTTTCGGTGAGTTGATGGGCCTGCCACAGGTTGCCGATCACGCCGCTGCCGTTGCTCAGCAAATTCTCAGAGAACTTCACATCGCTCAAGACGAGCGATGTCCCCCTTACGCTTCTTAATCTCTCAAACATCCTAAAAACACACTAACGAACGCCGGGTCGTCGCACGATCACGGCCTCGCTATGGAGATTGCTATGCCATCGCAACGTGAAATTCGCCTGAATGCTTTTGATATGAACTGTGTCGGACATCAATCACCGGGCCTGTGGGCGCACCCGCGCGACCGTTCCTGGCAATACAAAGATCTGGAGTACTGGGTCGATTTGGCGCGCCTGCTGGAGCGTGGCAAATTTGACGGTTTGTTTATCGCCGATGTGTTGGGTATTTACGATGTGCTGAACGGGAATGGCGATGCCGCGATTCGTCAGGCGACGCAGGTACCGGTCAACGATCCGCTGGCGTTGATTACCCCAATGGCGCTGGTGACCGAGCATCTCGGCTTTGGTCTCACCGCATCGCTATCGTTTGAGCATCCTTATCCCTTTGCGCGCCGTTTATCGACGCTCGATCACCTGACCAAAGGGCGCATCGGCTGGAATATTGTGACCTCGTATCTGGAGAGCGGGGCGCGCAATATTGGTCATCAGGCGCAGAGCGATCACGACAGCCGCTACGACTATGCCGATGAATATTTGCAGGTGGTGTACAAGCTGCTGGAAGGCAGTTGGGAACAGGATGCGGTATTGCGCGATCGTGAACGGCGTATCTTCAGCGATCCCCGCAAAATTCACCCCATCAATCACCAGGGCACCTTCTTCAACGTACCGGGCATTCACCTGTGTGAGCCGTCACCGCAGCGCACGCCGGTGTTGTATCAGGCGGGTGCATCGAGTCGCGGCAAACAGTTTGCCGCTGAGCACGCGGAATGCGTGTTTGTTGCTGCGCCGTCGAAAGTGCTGCTGAAGAAAACCGTCGCGGATATCCGTCGTCGTGCAGCAGAAGCAGGGCGCGATCCGCGCAGCATCCTGATCTTCAATCTGCAAACGGTGATCATCGGGGAGACCGATGCCGCCGCGCAGGCGAAGTGGAAAGAATACCAAAGCTATGTCAGTTACGAGGGGGCGCTGGCACTGGTATCCGGCTGGACCGGTATCGACTTCGGTCAATATCAACCTGACCAGGTGCTGAAGTACCTTCACACCAATGCCATCCAATCAGCCGTCGAAACCTTCTCCACCGCCGACCCTGATCGTCAGTGGACGGTAAAAGCGCTGGCGGATTGGGTGGGCATTGGCGGCTTTGGCCCGCTGATTGTCGGCAGTGCAGCAACTGTGGCCGACGAACTGCAAAGCTGGGTGGAAGACACTGACGTTGATGGTTTCAACCTCGCCTACGCTTTAACGCATGAAACCTTTCAAGATGTGGTTGAACTGCTGATCCCAGAGCTGCAAAAGCGCGGTGTTTATAAGAAGGCGTATGCGGAAGGTACGCTGCGCGAGAAGCTGTTTAACGCCGGACCACAGTTAACCGCACCGCATCCCGGCGTGGGCTATCGGGTGAAAAATTCGGTACTGCCGGAGGTCATATGATTGAAATTGACCAGTTGAGTAAGCATTACCGCACCGCGGATGGACGCATCACCGAGGTGCTGAAAGCCATCAACTTGCAGGTACCACAGGCCAACATCACTGCTGTCGTTGGGCCCAGCGGCGCGGGCAAATCCACGCTGGCGAAGTGCATCAGTTTACTGGAGCAGCCCAGCGCGGGCAGTATTCGCATCAATGGCAGCGATCTCTCGCGGCTGAATGGCGAAGCACTGCGTCGCGCGCGCCGTTCGATTGGCACCGTTTTTCAATCTTCTGCCCTATTGCAGCGCAAAAGCGCCTGGGAAAACATCGCGCTGCCGTTGCGTTATCTCGGCGTGGTCGAGCGGGATATTTCCGCACGCGTGGGTGAGTTGCTGGAGAGTGTTGGTCTGAGCCATAAAGCCAAAGCGTATCCCGACCAGCTTTCGGGGGGACAGCGTCAACGGATTGGCATCGCGCGAGCCTTGGCACTAAAGCCTTCCGTGCTGCTGGCCGACGAAGCGACTTCTGGTCTCGATCCTGAAGCCACGGTTGCGGTGCTGGATTTGCTAAAGAAACTGCGTGACGACTATAAGCTGGCAATCGTGCTGATTACCCACGAGATGGATGCAGTGCGTCAGGCGGCGGATGCGGTTGCCGAAATTCGCGATGGGCAGATTGTGCAGTATGGCGTGCTGAAACAGTTACTGGCGCAGCCCGATTCCTCGCTGGGGCAACGTCTATTCCCACTGGTGGCGCAACCTGGCGTGGCGGAATTGATTCTGCAACTGAGTTATCGCACAGATGTACCGGTCATCAGCGACTGGATCTCGCGTCTGAGTGTGCAGTTCAATCTGCGCATCGATCTGCTTGGCGCGCACGTTGAGCAGGTCAATGGTATCCAAGCCGGACGCTTGCAGGTGGGCATTCACTTCCAGCAAGAGCGTGTGCCACTGGCGCGATTGCTGGCGCAGCTCGAACAGTTTGGACTGGTTGCCAGCGTCTCGGGCAGCGTACATCAGCTGCGGGAGGCGGTATGAGCGTTTCCGTGATAAGTCAGGACACGCCGTGGCTGGAAATTCCGGCATTGATGTTACCTGCGATAGGTGAGACCGCGCTGATGGTCGGCATCGTGATGCTGTTCGTGGTGAGCCTCGGCGGTATCGTTGGCGTGGTGTTGTTTAACACCTCAGCACGTGGACTGTTTCCCCATCGCGGCGTGCATCGGGTGCTGAGCTGGATAGTGAATATGGGACGCTCGTTGCCGTTTCTGGTGTTAATGGCGGCGATCATCCCGTTCACCTTCTGGCTGACCGGCACCACCATCGGTATCCCTGCGGCGGTGGTGCCGATGATTGCGGCGGGCATTCCGTTCTTTGGTCGTCTGGTGGATAACGCGTTGCGTGAACTGCCAGGCGAAGTGACCTCGGTGGGTTTGGTATGCGGCGGGTCGCGCTGGCAGATCATCCGTTCGGCGCAGCTCAGTGAGGCATTACCTGCTGTTGTTGCCGCCATCACCCTCAACCTGATTTCCATGATCGAGTACTCCGCCATCGCCGGCACCATCGGCGCGGGCGGTATCGGTTATTTAGCCGTGGTGTACGGCTATCAGCGCTTCGACAACCACATCATGATCGCCACCATTGTGGTGCTGATCGCTTTGATACAAACCATTCAATTTATCGGTGACCGTTTAGTCGCAATTCTACGGCATCCTCAGGGGATATCACGATGACAACACAAGAATTTGAGTTACGTAAGACGCGCCGCTGGCCGTGGCTGCTACTGATTATAGTGGTCATTGCATTGGCCGCCGCCGCAGGGTTCTGGCGCAGTCAGCAACCGCAAGCGGTGGTCTTTGGCACCACGCTACAAATCCACTTTGAACCGGCAATGGCGGGAGAACAGAAGTTGATTGAGTATGTTGGCGAGCACATCGCGCCGGATTATGGTCTGAAGCTGGAAGCGGTGGGCGTGCAGGATCCGGTGCAGGCGGATCGCGCCGTGGCGCAAGGACAATATGCGGCAACCGTCTATCAGCACCAGTGGTGGTTGAAGCAGGTGGTGGATGCCAACGGTTTCCAGCTCACCTCTGCCTTACCGCTGTTCCAGTGGGCATTTGGCGTCTACTCCGATCGCTATAAATCCATAGCCGACCTGCCGCAGGGGGCCACCATTGTGGTGCCGGATGATGGAGCCAACCAGGGCCAGGCCTTGTGGCTGCTGGCACGTCAGGGTTTGATCACACTCGATTCCAACGTTGAACCGCGTACCGCCAAATTAAAAAACATTATCGGTAATCCGCATGGCTTCGTCTTCAAAGAACTCGATTTGCTAACCATGCCACGCGCGTTGAATTCGGTGGATGCGGCGATTGGCTATGTTTCTCAGTTTGATGCCGGAAAAGTGCCGCGTGATAAAGGCATTCTGTTCCCTCCGGCACCGCGTACTTTTGCCTCGCAGCTGGTGATTGGTACGCCCTATCTGGAGCAGGAGAACATCGTAAAGCTAAAACAGGCGTTCTCCGATCCTCGCGTTCAGCAGTGGCTGAAAACGACGGATGATCCGTTAGTTAAAGGCGTATTAGTGCCGGTCTCTGCAGACTAATTTGCTGGTGTTATCCTTCACCCGGGCTCGCGATGCGCGTCCGGGATTTTGTGTTTGAAAGTTTTTTATATTATTGATTTTAAACAATTTAATATCACTATTTGTTGCTTTGGACCTGAAGGGTAAGCGCTTATAACAACCTCACCTGCACAACTAAAAACAACGTGAGGCATTATGAGTACCGTTTCTTTCGAAAACACCTTACCGACGTCTGAGCCGGTTCGTTCGGTCAGTGATGTGGCAAGGCTGATCAACACCCGCAGTGACAAAAACAATTATGCGCGCATGATTGTGTTCCTCGCGCTCGGCGGCGTCTTCCTCGATGCCTACGATCTCACCACGCTCTCTTATGGAATTGACGATGTGGTACGCGAATTCCAGCTTTCTCCTCTTCTCACCGGATTGGTGACGTCCTCAATCATGGTCGGCACCATCGTCGGTAATCTCATTGGTGGCTGGCTGACCGACAAATATGGCCGTTACTCGGTGTTTATGGCCGATATGCTGTTCTTCGTGGTCTCGGCCATCGCAGCGGGATTAGCGCCCAATGTCTGGGTACTGATTGGCGCACGTTTCCTGATGGGGATTGGCGTGGGTATCGATTTACCCGTGGCGATGTCCTACCTGGCGGAATTTTCTAAATTCGCAGGCAAAGGCAACAAAGCCGCGCGACTCGCCGCCTGGTGCCCGATGTGGTACGCCGCGTCAACGGTGTGTTTCCTGCTGATCTTCGCGCTCTACTTCCTGTTACCGGAAGAGCATCTTGACTGGTTGTGGCGCGCATCGCTGCTGTTCGGGGCCGTTCCCGCGTTGTTGATCATCGCAGTGCGCAGCAAATTTATGAACGAATCACCGCTGTGGGCAGCCAATCAGGGCGATCTGAAGTCTGCGGTGCGCATTTTGCGTGACTCTTACGGTATTCATGCGCATGAAGCGGAACCCGAAGCACCACCAGCAGAAGCGGCACCCAAAGTAAGTTTCCGCGTGCTGTTCCAGAAACCCTGGCGTGAACGCACCATCGTGGCAGGCGTGATGAACATCTGCATCTCGTTTGAATACACCGCGATCGCCTTCTTCCTGCCTTCGATCCTCGCGCAGTTCCTCGGCGCGGGCGTGTTTGAAACGATCTCCGCATCGCTCGGCCTGAACGCGCTGTTTGCTTTCACCGGCGGTCTGCTGGGCATGCGTCTGGCCTGGAAATATCCGTCTCGCCATGTGGCAATGGCCGGATTTGCACTGCAATTCTTCGCACTGATTGCATTGGCATTGATTGGGCACCCTGAAGCGATTACGGGGATTGTGTTTGCGGTGCTGATGCTTGGCTTGTGGTTGTTTGCTGAAGGCTTTGGTCCGGGTGCGCAGCTGATGGTCTATCCGGCGCTCTCTTATCCAACTTCCATTCGCGCTACTGGCGTGGGCTTCAGTCGTGCGCTGTCAGGGATTGGCAGCGCGCTGGCGCTGTTTATTCTGCCGATTCTGCAAGCGGCGCTGGGCACCAATATGTTCTGGGTGGTGTCGCTTGCCGCCATCATCCCGATCTTTTTCCTGCTCGCGGTGCGCCACGAACCGACGCGCCACGACATCGACGATCTTTCTCATCAGGAGTGATTATGAGCCAACTTTCTACAGGCACCGATTACGCTGCGCTGGCGGCGCAATTCCGTCCTCTGTTTGATCGTATTGCTGAGGGCGCAGTGGAGCGCGAACGCAGCCGCACCTTGCCCCATGAAGCAATCACCTGGTTAAAAGAGGCGGGCTTCGGCACGGTACGCATCCCGAAAGAGCAGGGCGGGTGGGGCGCATCGCTACCGCAGCTGTTCCAATTGCTCACCGAACTGGCGGAAGCGGATTCCAATCTGCCGCAGGCATTACGTGCGCACTTTGCCTTTGTCGAGGACCGCCTCAACCAGCCCAACAGCGCTGAGCGCGATCGCTGGTTCCGCCGTTTTATCGACGGCGAGCTGGTGGGCAGCGGCTGGACTGAAATTGGCGCGGTGAAACTCGGCGATGTGATTACCCGTGTCACGCCCGTCGCAAATGGCTGGACGCTCAACGGCGAGAAGTTTTACAGCACGGGCACGTTATTTGCAGACTGGATTGATGTGTATGCTCGACGCAATGACAATCAGGGCGATGTCATCGCTCTGGTAAGCACTCACCAACCCGGTGTAACGCGTGATGACGATTGGGATGGTTTTGGCCAACGCTTAACGGGTAGCGGCACCACACGCTTTGAAAATGCGCACGTCGAGCAGCAACACGTCTTCGATTTCGCCACGCGTTTCCGCTATCAAACCGCGTTCTATCAACATGTGCTATTGGCAACACTAGCCGGGATTGGGAGGGCAGTCGCACGCGATGGTGCAAAAGCGGTGGCCGCTCGCAATCGTATTTACAGCCACAGCAACGGCGATTCATCACGTCAGGATGTGCAGGTGCTACAGGTCATCGGTGAGATCACCAGCCTGGCGTTTGCCGTCGAAGCGACGGTGATCCGCGCCGCACATTCACTGCAATCAGCGTATGAAGCGCACTTAAGCAGCGACGAAGCGCAACTTCTGGCAGTGAATGCGCTGGCCGAAGCTGAAGCGGGTCAGGCGCAGGTGATTGCCAGTGAGCTGGTACCACGTGCCGCCACCGAGTTGTTTAATGCGCTCGGCGCATCGGATACGCGCATCAGTAAAGCGCTGGATCGTCACTGGCGCAATGCGCGCACGGTGTCGTCACATAATCCGGTGATCTATAAAGCACGTGACATAGGTGGCTGGAAGGTTAACGGGACGCCGCCGACAGGGATCTGGCAAATTGGGCGCGGGGAAGGGTAAAACATTTCATGCCGGGCGGCTTGAGCCGCCCACTTCTAATACAACGTTTTTAAACTGTCCTGAATCACATTCAGCGCCGTGGTGACATTGGAATTTGGCCGCCGCGTGACAAACAAACCATATGTCACTTTTACCGGAGCCTGCGCGACATTCACCAGACGCATACTGTCATGACGAATGAGTTCCGCTGGCAGCATGGCCACACCCAATCCGCCTTCAACAGCGGGGATGATCGCACCCAGGTTAGAGCTGGTTACCGCGATCCTAAACTCCTTGCCTGCTTCAATCAGCGCATCAAACATCAAGCGTCGCCATGAACAAGGTTCACCGCAAACAATAGCATCGACCGTCAGCGCGCTATCCCAGGGATAGTCAATTCCGCACACCCAATGCAGGTCGATCTCCCAACTGGTTAACGGGTCTTCACTGAAACCGGCGGTCAGACCCAAGACCATATCAAACGCGCTCTCCTGCCAACGTCTGGCGAGGATGTGATCGCTCTCAATGGAAAGCTCGATGTGCAGACCCGGACACAATCTTCTCAGCCTGCCAAGTGCAAAGGGGAGCAAACTCGATGCCACATCTTCGGACATACCGATGCGAAGCGTGCCGGCGGGCGTACTTTCACTCAGTTGCGCGACCGCCATTTCCCCCAACGCGAGAATTCGCACCGCAAAACTGAGCAGCACTTCTCCCTCTTTGGTGGGGACGACGCCGCGTCCTGTACGACGCAGCAAACGCTGGCCTGTATGTTCCTCTAGTCGACGAATCTGTGCACTGAGTGCGGATTGGGCGCGTCCGGCCTGTTCGGCGGCGCGTGTCAGGCTGCGGTGATGACAAACGGCAACGAAAGTACGAAGCAGCGCGGGTTCAAAATTGTCCGATATCATGATGGGGTTATGTCTGATACATGTGAATGCAGCCTACCAACATATCATCAGCTTCGCTACGCTTTATCTACCGATCATTATTCGTATTCAGCATTGTGGAGACCAGAGATGAAAGCAGTCACTTACCCCCAACCAGGAGGTCCAGAGGTTTTACAACTGGTGGATGTCGTTGAACCTTCGATTACTCAGGATGAGCTGCTGGTGGCGGTGGAAGCCATTAGTGTTGAGGGTGGCGATATCATTTCGCGCAATAGTCAGCACTTACAAGCGGGCGAGTCACTTGGTTATGCGGCGGCAGGAACCATTCTTGCCATCGGTTCAAACGTGACGGGATTTAAGATCGGTCAGAAAGTGGCAACGTTTAACTGGCGAGGTGCCTATGCAGAACGTCGCGCTGTCGCTGCCTATAACTGTTTTCCTGTTCCAGATGGCCTGGATGCGCGCATTGCTGCCGCCATTCCGGTGGGGCCAGGCACCGCTGCATGGGCGTTTCATTTAGGTCAGCTGCAGCCAGGCCAAACCGTACTCATTCTCGGCGCGGCGGGCGGGGTGGGCATGGCTGCCGTCCAACTGGCATCCCGCATGGGTGCCCGGGTGATCGGAACCGGTACGCGTCCCGAATCACTGGAAAAATTACGTGAATTTGGCCTCAATGACGCCATTGTGGTGGGTGACAAGCAGGCTGGCGAGCAGGTGCGGGAATTGCTGGGCGGCAATAAAGTGGATTTGCTGATCGATACCATCGGCGGCGCAGCATTGTCAGATGGCATTGAAGTATTAAAAGACGGCGGGTCGGCGGTTCTGATCGGCATTCTCGCTGGACGTAATCAGATGGTCGATGCGGAATATCTGCTGTTGCACCGTATTACGTTGATCGGATGCTTGCTGGGACCAGAATGGGGTGAAAAACAGATTGCCCGCGATTTGGTGAATGAACTGATGGTGATGGCGGCGAAAGGCGAACTGATCGTGCCTATCGATAGTACTTTCCCGCTGGAAAAGGTGGTTGAAGCGCATAAACGAGCAGAAACGCGTGGGCGTTTAGGCAGAGTGTTTATGACTGTTTAACAGTGTGCGGCCGTAAGGCCGCACACTATCTGCTCACTGCGTATCCAGTGACCAGGTCGCACTGCGCACATCCACTTTCACCGGCAGCAGTCCGACACGGGTAAACGTATCCGCTAACGCCTGCTGTTCATCGAACACCTGCGGCGTCATACGCGTAGCGCCATACGGCAGGCGTTTCAACGTGGTCTGCCAGATTGCCTTATCTAACCCGGTCGATTTGGACAGAATCGCGGCAGCCTCATCCTGATTGGCGTTCGCCCAGTCACTCAATTTGCTCAATTCATCCACCACCTGTTTCGCGGTGTCAGGATGGCCTTCGGCAAAGGGGCGGCTGGCGAGATAGAAGGTGTAATGCGGCACCAAACCTTCTGCATTACGGATTTCACGCGCGTCGGCGTTCGCTTCCACTTCTGCGAGGAACGGATCCCAAATCACCCACGCATCAATCGCGCCTTTCTGGAAGGCGGCGCGCGCATCAGCTGGTGGCAGGTAAACGGGTTTCACGTCCTTATAATTCAGTCCGGCATCTTCCAGCGCTTTCACCAGCAAATAATTCACGTCAGAACCCTTGTTCAATCCAATGCGCTTACCTTTCAAATCCGCCACGCTTTTGATCGGCGAATCTTTAGGTACCACGATGGCTTCGGTTTTGGGGTTAGCAGGGGAGTGACCGAGGTAAATCAAATCCGCTTTGGCAGCCTGCGCGAAAGCGGGTGGAGCATCGCCGGTGGCGGCTAAATCGATGCTGCCCACGTTTAGCCCTTCCAGCATCTGCGGCCCGGCCGGAAATTCTACCCAGCGGACATTGATGCCTTCCTTCTTGAAGGTTTCATCCAGCGTGCCGCGATACTTCAGCAGTGCAAAAATATTGGCTTTCTGATAGCCGATGGTCACGGTTTCTGGTTTAGCGGCAAAGGCGTGCGCAGAGAGCAGGCCAAAGCTAAGCGCCAACGCGCTCAGAGCAGGAATTTTTGTTTGCATGATGAGTCTCTCGTGGATTTTTTCTCACCATAGCAAAGCGCTTATATAACCAATAAATAACGAATTTCGATCGCTTATAACCTAATTTTTTGTGATCAAGATCATTCACTGTAATCAGCATGTCATCTTGATTTGCATAGATGCCCAGATAATTAGCACGGTAATAATTTGTATAACAAATCAAAATGTCATCTCGATATGCTTCTGTCAGGATAGACGCTTACGTTGCCTGCTATGGGTTTCCTTCGCTCTATGAAGTGGTTTTCACAAAGCGCAGTGCTGTTTTCTGCCAAAACTTGTCTTGCCGCCTTTCTGGCTTTTTATATTGCTCTGGAACTCAATCTCGATAAACCGGCCTGGTCACTGACTACAGTGTACGTTGCCTCACAACTCTATTCGGGTTCGACCGTATCGAAATCGGTGTTTCGCTTTTTCGGCACCTTGCTGGGTGGGCTGTTTACGCTGCTAATCTATCCCACTACCGTAGAGTCACCGATGCTGTTCAGCCTGTGCATCTCTTTATGGGTGGCGGTATGTCTCTATCTGTCGCTGCATGACCGCACGCCGAAAAGCTATGTGTTTATGCTCGCTGGTTACAGTGCGGCGATCATGGGCTTTCCCGACGTCACGTCACCCTCGGCCATCACCTACACGGTGATTTCGCGTATTGAAGAGATCACGGTGGCGATAATCTGCAGCAGCCTGGTGCACCGCTTAATCATGCCGGTGTCAATGCGCAGTCTGTTGGAGCAAAGCGTCAGCCTGTGGTACCAGAATGCGCGCAAGCTGTGCAGCGAGTTAGTCACGGTGATGCCAGCTGATAAATCGGTGGAACGAGAAGATATTCTGGTGCAGATGGCGAACTATCCTCTCAACGTCGAAACCCTGATTACGCACTGTGTTTATGAAGGCGATGCCGCGCGACGTCTGGTGCGGTTGGTTAGCGTGCAGTATCAACATCTTTCCTATTTGATTCCGACGCTGACAGCGATTGAGTCGCGGCTTAATTTGCTGGCGCAGCAGGAAATCCGTTTTCCGGACTATGTTGCAGAGGCATTCCAGCAGTTTTTGTTATGGCTGAACGGCGATGATCAGGTTCAGATTCACGATGTTTTGACCGTTGCACAGGCGCAGTTGAAGCAGGCCTGGCAGGAGGGGCGGCTCAACAGTGAAGAGAGTATTTTGTTGATTGGATTGCTGGAGCGCCTGCTCAACTTCGTGCGTATCGCTAATGCCTATCACAGTGTCAGCGAGCGCGTGAGTGAGTGGACACCGACCGTCAAGCCGGGAAAAACCGTGCGTGCGCATAAGCATGTCGATAAAGGTTTGCTGTTGCTTTCCTGCTTTACTGCGTTTCTTGCCACCTTCGCCACCTGCTTGTTCTGGATCGGCAGCGGCTGGAAAGATGGCTCGACTGCGCCGATGATGGCGGCGGTACTCTGCTCATTCTTTGCCGGGTTGGATAGCCCCATCGCGCCAATGAAGCTATTCCTGAAGGGCGTATTGATCTCAATGGCGATCAGTCTGCTCTACGTCACCGTGTTGATACCACAAGCGGTAACGTTTGAAGCGATGATCATCTGCCTTGCGCCCGGATTATTTGCGCTGGGATTGGTGATTGCCAACCCGGCAACCAATTTGATTGGCCTGATTGTCGCCACGCAGATTCCGGGCTTGATTGGTATGAGCCACCATTTCAAGCCCGATCTTCTGCTTATAGTGAACGCCATGATTTCGACGCTGGTGGGCATTGTCATCGCCCTGGTGCTGACATTGCTTATTCGCAACAAGCGTCCATCGTGGACGGCGAAACGCGCGGTGCGTAAAGGGATTCGCGATTTGCTGCAGTTTATCGCTGCGCTGCGTCTCAACACGGTAACGATGACGGCGCGCCAGCAATTTGTGGCGCGTACGCTGGATAAGGTGAACATTATCTTGCCACGTAAGCGCGTCGATCCCTCGCCCGATCTGGTTTCCGGCGGCAATCTGATTGCCGAGGCCTGGCTTGGTGCCAACTGTTACGACTATTACACGCGGCACAAAGCGCTGCTGACCGAGAATGGCATTGAGAGTGCGGCGATGTTCCATGAGCTGAGTGTGTTCCTCAAACGCAGGCTGAAATCCCTGCAGACACAGCCTCATTCGGCGTTGTTGCATGAACTTAATCGCCTGCTGTTGGGTTTAGAAGCGCGAACATTACAGGAACAGGCGTTGTTTACGCCGATGTTCCATCTGTTCAATATCCGCTTATCGCTGTTTCCCTCAGCGCGCTGGCCGGAAAACGCGTCACTTGAGGTTGATCGCGCATAAGTGTGCCGCAAACCCTGTATTTAAGCTGGGGGGCATGCACCAGACTGACAAATCCCGTACAGTGCTGAACAGGCTTGATAAAGGAAAATCGCAGATGAAGATGATCGGTTTGATCGGTGGAATGAGTTGGGAATCGACGGCGCTCTACTACCGCATCATCAATGAACAGGTGAAGCAGCAACTTGGCGGATTGCACTCAGCTCGCAGCCTGATGTATAGCGTCGACTTTCAGGAAATTGAGAAGCTGCAAGTGGCGGGGGAATGGCAGCGAGCTGGCGAGATTCTGGCAGAAGCCGCGCACAGTCTGGAAAAGGGCGGGGCGGACTTCATTGTGCTCTGTACTAATACCATGCACAAAGTCGCTGACCAGATTACCGGTGCCGTGGCTATCCCGCTGCTCCATATCGCTGATGCGACAGCTCAGCGTATTCAATCCGCTGGCGTGAAGCGTGTGGGCTTACTGGCGACGGCATTTACCATGGAGCAGGAATTCTACAAAGGCCGTCTGGCGCAGTCCGGCATTGATGTGCTGGTACCGGATGCATCGGGCCGGAAGACGGTGCATGACATCATCTATCAGGAGTTGTGTCTTGGCATTATTCGTGAGTCGTCGCGAGCGCGTTATCGTGAGGTGATTGCTGAGCTGGTGGCGCAGGGCGCCGAAGCGATCATTTTGGGTTGCACCGAAATTACCCTGCTGGTGAAGCCCGAAGATGCCAGCGTGCCGCTGTTTGATACCACGTTGATTCATGCCGAGGATGCGGTGAAACTGGCTCTGGCAATAAAATAATTATCCTGCTAATTATTTTGTGTGTTATTATATGCTCATTGAAGGCACAACGTCTGACCCCACATGGTCGTACAGGGATGTGCCAGAACTGGCTGCCAATACGTTGGCAGCCTTTTTTGTGGTCAGAATGCTGTTTCCAGTGAATCTGTGACGCAATAATCGTCGTCCACCAGTGGCAGATAGCGCCATTTATCAAAAGCGGTGCAGGGATGAGAGATACCGCATCCTACCCAATCACCCGGCTGCAACGTTTCATCATCGGGCAGCAGCAGATACGCATGTTGATCGTTGACGTCACTGATACGCAGATGGGTTGCCGCGCGCGGTTCACTGCCATCTGCGTTGCGGATCCACAATGGATTGGGCAGATCCTGGTCGAACGGCACATCACGCCGACCAAAATCGACAAAGGCCAATCCCGGTTCAGGGCGAGACAATACCCGCCCCCAAATCTCCAGCGCTGCATCGAAGTGATGGCTCGAACCCGGTTGCGCGAAGGGTGCAATGCGCGCATACAAGCCGCTGTCATGCGCCATATAGGCACCGGACCGAATCAAGGGTGTCATCGGCAGCGGTAACGTCGCGGCAGTAAAGCATTCGGTCACCACGTCAAACCAGGCGCCACCGCCAGCGCTGAGGATGATGTGATCGCTGCTGAAGAGTTGATGATCTGCCAGCAGTGCAGTGGTGCTGATCATCATCTGACAATACGCTTTCACGCGCTGAATACCGGCTTCATCGCGACCCGCCCCCAGCGCACCTTCATAACCGGCCACGCCCACCAGCTGCAGTGAAGGGCTGTCTTTAATCGCTTCGGCAATCTTTAGCGCTTCCTGTTGTGAACGGCAGCCGGTACGACCGCCACTCACCGACATCTCCAGCAGTACAGAAATCTGTGCATCGCCGAGATGCTGTTCCAGCAATTTTACGCCCTGCAGTGAATCCACATAGCAGAGGAAACCGTGGTCGGGATGCTGCTGCTGCCATTGGCCAATCCAGCGAATGCCCGCCGGATCGACTAGCTGATTGGCGAGAAACACATTGCGGATGCCAAACTGACGCAGCGCACGCACCTGTGCTGGCGTGGCAGCACCCAATCCCCACGCGCCACCTTCGCTAATGGCGCGGCGCAAGATCGCGGGCGACATTGAGGTTTTCCCGTGTGCTGCCAGCATGATGCCGTTCTCCTGGCAAAACGTGGCAAGCTGGTGGAGGTTGTTCTGCAGCGCTGATTGCTTCATCACCATCAACGGCGAGAACACTTCATCACTGGTAAAAACGTTACTGCCCGGCGTTAACGGTTGATCGCCAGATCCCGCTACCGATTTAAACCGTGGCGCAGGTTGTTGGGCATCCAGCAAACCGTCTGCCTGCAGTGGAAAACGAATCGACATAGTGGCTCCTGTTAGTGCTCAAGCACGCGCGATAAGAATTGTTGAGTGCGCGGGTTCTGCGGATTAACAAAGATTTGCTCCGGCGAACCCTGCTCAGCGATAACGCCCTGATCCATAAACACCACGCGATCGGCCGTTTTACGGGCAAAGCCCATTTCGTGCGTCACCACCACCATGGTCATCCCTTCACGTGCCAGGCTGCGCATCACTTCCATCACTTCGCCAACCAGCTCTGGGTCAAGTGCGGAGGTGGCTTCATCAAAGAACATAATTTTCGGTTCCACCGCCAGCGCGCGCGCAATGGCGACACGCTGCTGCTGACCACCGGAAAGCTGTGCCGGATAGTGATGCGCGCGCTCCGCCAGCCCAACACGGGTCAGTGCCGCCATGCCGCGTTTGTTGGCTTCCGCTTCCGACAGTTTTTGCGCTTTAATCAGCGCCAGGGTGACGTTACCCAGCGCGGTTTTGTGCGGGAACAGGTTGAACTGCTGGAACACCATGCCGACATGGCCGCAAATTTCGCTGCTGCGCTTACGGTCGTGCAATGGCACTTTGTTAACCCATATTTCGCCGCCATCAGCGGTTTCCAGGCCGCTCATGATGCGCAGCACAGTGCTTTTTCCTGAGCCGGATGCACCAATTAACACCAGCACTTCGCCGGGTGAAACATCCAGACTGATCTCTTTCAGCACCTGAGTGGAGCCAAAGGATTTAGTAATGCGGCTCAGCGTAATCGCAGATTGGCTCATGATATCTGGCTCCTGGTTTGATGATGTTGAACCCAACGTGAAAGTGGGAAGCAGATGGCGAAGTAGAGCAGGGCAACCAGGCCGTAAATCACCACCGGTTGGCCGATGCGATCGACAATCGCCTGGCCCTGATGCATCAGTTCGGACATGCCGATCATGCTGACGATCGAGGTGTCTTTAATCAGCGAAAGATACTGACCGGCCAGCGGCGGCAACACGATGCCACGGGTTTGGGGCAATACCACGCTCATGAAGGTTTGACGTTTGGAAAGGCCGAGAATCCAGGACACTTCCCACTGTCCTTTCGGTACCGCTTCAATCCCGGCGCGGAACACTTCGGCGATATAGGCACCTTGATAGATGCTCAAACCGAGGATCCCGGCGGCAAACAGGTTGATCTCATAACCGAAGTAGGCCACGCCGAAGTAGATGAACATCAGCGTGATCAGCACCGGCGTACCGCGAAACAGCTCGGTATAGAGTACGGCGATCTGTTTGGCGACCGGCAATCGGCTGGTGCGCAACACGGCCGCCAGTAAGCCCAGTAACGTGCTGCCGATAATGGCGGCGATGGACAGCAACAGCGTGATACCCAGTCCTTTCAGCAGGATGGGGAAAGAGCTAATGATAAGCTCGCTCATAGCGCATTCTCCTGTTTCACTGGATTAGTCAGCCATTTTTTTGCCCACCACCAGGCGGACTTTTTTACCGGGGTCACCAGCGGCGGGTGGAACATGCGCCGTCCTGCCACCGTGCCCAGCCAGGAGAACAGATTGCTCAACACCAGATAGACCAGCGCGACCACGCTAAAGGTCTGGATATACAGCAGAGTGCGGGCGTTAATCACCGTGGCGGTACCGGTCAGTTCTGGCAGGGCAATCGCAGAAAGCAGCGAAGTACCGAGCAGCAGCTGAATCAGGTTGTTGATGATCGCCGGCCATACGGCGCGTGCCGCCTGCGGCAGCACCACGCTGAGAAAGATTTGCCGACGCGGGATGCCGAGAATATAAGCGGCTTCGAGCTGACCTTTTGGCACCGATTGAATCCCGGCACGAAAGGTTTCAGACAAGTAAGCGCCAACGTTGATGCCCAGCGCCAGCACACCGGCGGTAAAGGCACTCATGGTGATGCCCAGCGAGGGCAGGCCAAAGAAGATGATGAAAATTTGCAGCAGCACCGGCGTGTTGCGAATAAACTCGACGTAGCAGTGACTGATCCAGCGCAGGGGAGCAACAGGCGATGATTTCGCTAATGCCGACAATAAACCCAATGCTACCGCCAGCACGAAGGCCAGCAATGTCACCTGCAGTGTCAGCCATGCGGCCTCAAGAAAGGTGTCGGCATAGCGCCAGAGGGTTAGCCATTGATAACTCATGGTTTGACTCCTTCGAACGGCGCGGCATCAACTGCCGCGCCGCACATCAATCAATATTGCGGATTCAGCGGGTAACGTGGCTTGCTACCGAACCATTTCTGATACAGCTGGGCGTTTTCACCCGATGCATTAATCTCAAACAGGAATTCATTCAGATAGTTGGTCCACACCTGATCCCCCTGTTTCACACCGAAGGCGTTATATTCCAGTGGTACAAGCGCTTCGTTGGTCACGGTCAACGTCGGATCGAGCTTGGCCTGATAGGCGAGGAAGTTGTTGTCTTCGATCATCGCATCGGCCTGACCTTGCTTCACGGCGAGGATCGCGGCTTGCGATGAGTCGT
This sequence comes from Pantoea sp. GL120224-02, assembly GCF_900215395.1. Taxonomy (NCBI): domain Bacteria; kingdom Pseudomonadati; phylum Pseudomonadota; class Gammaproteobacteria; order Enterobacterales; family Erwiniaceae; genus Pantoea; species Pantoea sp. GL120224-02. The sequence goes on from NZ_OBEC01000003.1 coordinate 89,473, forward strand.
ATTCCTGAATTTTCACATCAATACCGAGGTTACGGACTTCATCCCCATTGGTTGAACCCTTCACTGTGGCGATGGTTTTGCCTGCCATATCATGCGCAGATTGGATACCGCTGTTCTTGCGCACCAGCATCGCTTCACTGGCCACCACATACGGGTTGGTGAAGCCAATCTCTTTGGCACGTTCCAGATTGCGAGTAAAGTTACAGAACACCACATCCACTTTATTGGTTTGCAGGTTAGGAATACGGTTGGCGCTGGTGGTATTCACCATCTCCAGTTTCACGCCCATCTCCTTGGCCAGTGCTTTAGCCAAATCAACGTCATAACCATCCGGGTTGCCGTCTTTGTCATAAAAACCAAAGGGGGCAAAGCTCAGGCAGTCACCGACACGCAGCGTGCCGCGTTGCAGTACGTTCTGCAGGGCCGATTGCGGTGCGGCGCCAGCCTCTTTTTTTTCTTCGGTGGGTGTGCAGCCAGCTAAAACCAGTAACGCCAGCGCAGCGGCGCCGAACTTAAGCGATGTTGTGTTCATTTTATGCTCTCTATAAAATGGTTATGAGTCGGCGTAACACCGATATTTCACAGCAAAATGAAAAGCATCAATTAATAACAGGCTGTCCTGGTGTTGGCGAAGAAAATAATAAATCGTCAGCCTGTTTTAACCGTAATAATTATTTACGATCGGCGCGGAAGCATTTCATATCCACTTCCACTTTGCAGTCGACCACTAAATCCTGCACGCTGCAAATGCGTGCCGGTGGATTTCCACTGAATATCTCACTGAATACTTTATTAAAGGAACTGAAGTAGCGTGCGTCGGTCAGCACGGCTGTGACGTGTACCACATCTTCCACGCGATAACCTGCCTCGCGCATGATGGTCAGGCAGTTATCAAATGCTAACTGGGTCTGTTCAATGATACCGCCTTCCACCACTTCACCGTCGCGCATCGGCGTCTGGCCTGAGATATACAGCCAGCCATCGGCCTCTACCGCACGGGCGAAGGGCAACATTTGCCCGCCAGTGCCGGTCCCGCCTTCAATGCCATAACGTTTTATCGTCATGCAAATTGCCTCATTTCTGGAGTTGTTAGCATGTCCGGTATATCAGACTCAAATCTGCAATACCGGATAGGGCAAGATTTGCACAGTGGATTTGCTTTTGCAATATGTGAGCGGCTATTTAATTTTTTGTGATGTAGTCGGGATCGCAAAATAAATTTACTGCGGAGTTGTTCGTTTAATAAGAATGTGACCTTCGTCGAACATTTTTAATGTCAGCAAAAAATCGTTGCGCCAAAATGAGGCCCCAAAATAGATCGCCATAATATAACGTCAGTGACTAATTTTTATTTTTACGGGGATGGGTAATTGTTGCGTTGGGGTGTATGATGCTTTTCTTTTTTCATGTATTCCAATCGCACCAATGCAACAGGGGAGTAAGCGTATGCCGGATGAAAAACCGTCACGGGCGCGCGGTGTTGACCGGGTTATTGATATTTTCCGTCAGTTGCATATTGCCCGTCAGCCGATGGCGATGCGCGATTTGATCGATGCCACTGGCGCACCCCGATCCAGCGTTTATGAGTTGGTCAGTTTGCTCAGTGAAGCCGGGCTGGTGGAATTAGATGCAGATGGTGCGGTGTTTTTCGGTCGCGAGATGCACTATTACGGTGCGGATTACATGGCGCACAACGATCTGATCCGGCGCGCGCATCAGTTGATGGTCGAGATTGTGGCGCGCCATGGCGAAACAGTGCAGCTTTGTATGCTGGAGGGCAACAAGTACACGGTGGTGCTGTCCGAGAGCAGCAACGCGCACCCCTTCAAGATCACCTCAGATATCGGCGTACGCGTGCCCATCACCTGGACCGCTACCGGGCGTTTACTGCTGAGTAACTGGTCTGATAGCGCGATCCTCGATTTGATTCCAGAAGAAGATTACCGTCTGGCCAGCGGGCAGATTCTCGATAAGCAGGCGTTTCTCGATGAAATCCATCATGCCGGTAGGCTGGGCTATTGCATGACGGAAGGGCTCTCCGAAAGCTTTACCTGCTGTATGGCCGCGCCGATTCGCTCACGCAGCGGCCAGGCGGTGGCGGCGATCTGCTTTATGGTCAGCCGTGATACGTCGCAAGAGCGTCGGCAGATGCTGTTGCAGGAGTTGATTACCTCCGGGCAGAAGCTGTCCGATTTCACCTGACGCGCATTTCCCTGCTGCGGCGGCTTGCGGGCTGCCTGCAGGGAACGGATAATCCATCTGCCATCTGCCATCTGCCATCTGCCATCTGCCATCTGCCATCTGCCATCTGCCATCTGCCATCTGCCATCCAACCTTCATCATTCAACATTAACACTCGGTTACAACCCATTGTCCTGGCGTTTATTTTCGGCCCTTAAGGTTGTGTTAAGGTAATTGATAATAATAACTATTCTTTTTACCACGGAGTTTTAGGATGAAAACGCGCCTGCTACTGGCAATGGGATTACTGGCTTCCACGGCGGCTTCGGCTACCACTTACCCGTTAACCGTCACCGATATGGACGGCAACACGCAAACCATCACTAAAGAACCACAACACATCATCCTGCAGGATGGCCGCGATATTTTGACGCTGGCGCTGCTGGATCGTGATGACCCGTTCAAGCGTGTGGTGGCGTGGAATAACCTGCCGAAGAAACAAGACACCCAAACCTGGGATCTGCTGAAAGGCAAATGGCCTGAAGCGACCAAAATTGTCGATATGGGCTTCAGCGACCAGGGCCAGGTCAATCTGGAAAGCGTGCTGGCGCAAAAGCCCGACATGATGATTGCCCAACTGCGCGCGAAACCGGCGCTGCAACAGTCAGGTGTATTGAGTACGCTGAATAATCTGCATATTCCCGTGGTGTTTGTAGATTATGAACTGCACCCCGCGCAAAACACGGCACCCAGCGTCACGCTGTTGGGCAAAGTGTTGAACCGTGAGAGCCAGGCTAAGGCCTATACCGACTTCTATCAGCAGAGGTTTGATCGCATCACCAAAGGCGTGGCTGAGGTGAAGAACAAACCGACTGTGTTTATTGAGCCGATTGCCGGTAACAGCGATAACTGCTGCTTCACTCACAGTCACAATGGCTGGGGCGGACTAGTCGAAGCCGTAGGGGGTAAGAATATTGGTTCCGAGCTGTTGCCGGGCAACGTGGGCTTTATCGCGCTGGAAAAAATTATTGCGATGAAACCGGACGTTTACATCATGACCGGTTCAAAGCGGCCTAACACCAACGTGCTGCCATTCGGCTACGGCGTGCAGCCGAAAGAGGTGAATGCCACTTTCCAGACACTGTTGAAACGTACCGGTCTGGCACAGATCGAGCCGGTGAAAAATGGCCGTGTTTATGGCGTTTACCATCATTTCTATAACCACCCTTACAACATCGTGGGGATGGAAATTTTGGCAAAAGACCTTTATCCGCAACAGTTTGCCGATTTGACGCCTAACGCCGACTTCCGCACCATCGTGCAAAAATTCACTAAGTTACCGGATGAAGCGATCAATCTAAGCTATCCCGATAACAAGTAATGCTTTGTAGCGGGCCGAAACGGCCCGCTTTTTATTTGCCTTAAACAACAATCTTTCTTCGACGCAATGACAACCGTAATTGTTATGTTATAACATATCAATTATAACGTTTGGTGTGGCATGTCACCGCACCTGCACTTGTCATGTTGAAGGAGTTGCAATGTCATCATTATCCCCGAATTTTAAAAAGTTGCCGGTTACTGTCCTCTCCGGCTTTCTCGGCGCGGGCAAAACCACGCTGCTTAACCATATTCTCAACAATCGTGAAGGTCGCCGCGTGGCAGTGATCGTCAACGATATGTCGGAAGTGAATATCGATGCCGCTCTGGTGCGTGAGGGCGGGGCGGAGTTGTCGCGCACCGATGAGAAGTTAGTCGAGATGAGTAACGGCTGCATCTGCTGCACGCTGCGTGAAGATCTGCTGCTGGAGGTTGATCGCCTCGCAAAAGATGGCCGTTTCGATAACCTGGTGATCGAGTCTACCGGTATTTCCGAACCGCTGCCGGTGGCGGAAACCTTTACCTTTGCCGATGAAGATGGTCAGAGCCTGTCAGAAGTCGCTGCGCTGGACACCATGGTGACCGTCGTGGACGGCTTCAATTTCCTGCGCGATTACGAATCCAACGAGAGCATCAAATCCCGCGGTGAATCGCTGGGTGAAGAAGATGAACGCACGGTAGTGGATCTGCTGGTGGATCAGATTGAGTTCTGCGACGTGCTGATTCTGAACAAAACCGATTTGATTGATGAAGCGGAAAAAGCCCGCTTGCTGGCGATATTGCATTCTCTCAACCCGCGCGCACGCGTGGTGACCTCTGAGTTTGGCAAGGTTGCACTGAAGGAAGTGCTGAATACCGGTTTATTTGATTTTGATGCGGCCTCACAAGCCCCCGGCTGGTTGCAAGAACTGCGCGGCTCACATACGCCAGAAACCGAAGAGTATGGCATCCGCAACTTTGTGTTCCGCGCGCGCCGTCCTTTCCATCCCACCCGCTTCGCCAGCGTCATTGAAGGCGATCTTAAAGGCGTGGTGCGGTCTAAGGGCTTCTTCTGGCTCGCCAGCCGCCCACGCTATGCCGGTTCCTGGTCACAGGCCGGTGGCGTGACGCGTCAGGGCTTAGCAGGCATGTGGTGGGCAAGCGCGCCAAAAGAGCGCTGGCCGGAAGATCCCGAGACGCTGGAATACATCATGCAGAACTGGGTCGAGGGCACTGGCGATGCGCGTCAGGAAATCGTGTTTATTGGTATTGAGATGGATGAAGCCCGTCTGCGCAGCCAGCTGGAAAATGCGCTGCTGACTGACGAAGAGATGGCGCAGGGCCCGGAAAACTGGGCCGAATATCCGGACCCGTTTGAACCCTGGTTTCACTGAGGAAGATAAACGCGAGGAACCAGGCAGATCGTTGACGGTGCAATGAACTGAGCGCCCGGCCACATATTTCTGCCTGAGCGAAGCGCAGTTCCCCAGCGGGTACTTAGGCAGAACCTGGTTTAACGGAACGGCATGACGCCATGGATGGCAAACCCAGCCGCAACGTGCGGCAGCAAGAGGTCACGATGCAAAAAATCCCCCTCACCATTCTCAACGGTTTTCTTGGTGCAGGCAAAACAACGCTATTAAAAAGTCTGTTGGTTCAGGCGCATAAACAGCAACTTGCAGTCTGCGTCATCGTCAATGATATGAGCGAACTGGACGTCGATGGCGTGCTGATTGCCAACACTGAAATCGTCAACGCCAGTAAACACAATTTCATTACGCTCTCGGCCGACAGTATTAGCAGCCGAACGGGTATCGAAAAACTCGATGCCGCACTTGAGTCGATGCTCAACGCACATCGTCCGGATCTGATCCTGCTGGAAACCTCGGGCAGCAGCCATCCGTTGCCGCTGGTGCGTTATTTCCGCGACCATGCTGAAGTGCAACTCAATGGATTCTTATCGCTGGTCGACAGCGTGATGCTGAATGATGATTACCAGCAGGGCGAAGCGCTGATTCCTCGTTTGCAGGCCAATCTGACTCGTCACGAGCGGCGCATCGAGAATCTGCTGGCAGAACAAATCATGTTTTGCAGCCATCTGCTGCTCACTAAAAATGATCGGCTGCCGTCTTCCAGCATTACCCGCATTGCCCAGGCCATTCATCCACTCAATCCCTATGTGGCAGTGATGGCGGTATCGCGGGGAAATCTCTCTCTGAGTGAACTCATGGCGATGCCGTCCTACGATTTCGGGCGGGTCGCGCAGTTAATTGAAGAATTAGCGGATGAGGTGGATGCCATTGATCCCGGTGCGTGGCAAATGACTTCCGAAGTGATTCACGACGATCGTCCATTCCATCCGCAGCGATTGTGGGATACCTGCCACCACTTTATGGGCGCGGGCATCTATCGCAGTAAAGGCTTTTTCTGGTTGCCGACGCGCGATGATCTAGCGCTGTTGTGGAATCAGGCCACGGGCAGCATCAGTCTGGAATTTATCAGTTACTGGAAAGCGGGAATTCTGAATCATCGTGATAGTCCGCTCACTGCAGAGGAGCGCGCGGCGGTCGAACAGGCAGTGGCAAAAATGCCGGGGCGATTTGGCGATCGGCGCTGCAGTTTAACGGTAATTGGTGAACCGGATGAAGTGAAAGCCTTTACCGTCGCCCTGAAACGCTGCTTTCTTAATGAAGAGGAGCTTGCATGGTGGCAAAGTGGCGGCGAATTTGCCGATCCCTGGCCGCAGCGCGTGGCGCGCGTATCCGCCTGAGTTAGCCCGCCAGCGCACGCATTTGCGTACAGAACGGACACTGGCAGCCGAATACGGGCTTTAACAGCGCCGCATGCACTTCCGCCGTCGCCAGAGGCTGCGTCAAATCGACGTTGGCCACTGCGGTATCCGGCTTTTGCGCCAGTTTTAACGTATCAATCTTTGCCTGAAAGGCACCTGCTTTTGCCGATGCTATGGCGATAAGCAACAGAGGAACAGTAGTCTTCATCGCAGCAACCTCAATGAATGATTTGAAATGTGACGATATAACATTAACACGAAGCTGTTAAGGAATTTCAACATGACCAAACCCACAGCAGCCGAGCAGCAAAACCTTCTCAGTATGCCGCCAGAAGAGTATATGAATCCTCACCAGAGTGAGTATTTTTTGCGCTTATTGCGTTTTGAGCGGCAGGAACTGCTCGAACATATCGACTACCTGAAAACGCAGCTGCAACGCAGTGAACAGCAAGGGGATGAAGCGGACAAAGCGATACGCGAAGAAGAACTGCGCTTGTTGTTTCGCCAGATCGATCGTGAAAGTCGGCTGCTACCAAAAATTGATGCGGCAGTGCAGCGCATCCATCAAGGCGAATATGGCTACTGTCGTGATACGGGCGATCCCATTGGCCTGGCTCGTCTGTTGCTCCGCCCCACCGCAGAACTCTCCATTGATGCCAAGATCAAGCAGGAACGGGTCGAAGCGCAGTATCGGAAATAAAAATCACCCAGAGCACAGGCTCTGGGTGCTGATTACTGTGAACGTCCGAGCCACATTGACACTTCAACGCCGTCGTTAAAAGGCAGCGACAGATAGCCACGCCCGCTGTGCACATGTTCGAGATATTCGGGGCTGAAATCCGCATCATCGGCGACGATCAGCGCACCAGGGCGCAAATGTGGTTCAACCAGCGCCAGTATCTCAGGGTAAATTGCCTTGGCGCCATCGAGCACCAGCATATCGATGGCAGCAGGCAGGTCGCGGCTCAACGTATGCAGCGCGTCACCCACGCGCACTTCAATCAAATCACTTACGCCCGCATCGGCAAAATGATTGCGCGCCAGCGCCACCTTTCCCGGCTCAAATTCACTGGTGATGATCTTTCCGCCGCCGTTATCGCGTAACGCTGCCGCGAGATGCAGCGTTGAAATCCCAAAGGAGGTGCCAAACTCCACTATCGACTGCGCCTTGCTGCTGCGTGCCAGCATGTACAGCAACTTGCCGGTTTCACGCGACACCGCTAGTGGCACATTTTTCAGATGACCATAGAGTTCGAGATAATCTGTTTTGCTCTGCAACAGGCGATTTTGCTCTTCATCGGACATCACGCGGAAGGCTTCATTGGTCGGATGCGCCATATTGTCGGCCAGTTCGAACAGGTAGTTAAGCAGCGGCGCCAATGGCGCGGAAGTTAAGGTCGTCATGATGATTCTCCGTGGATTAATCTGTGCGAACAGAATACGATGAATCATTCGCATTTCACTATTCGTGTTCAGGAGCATCAGGTGGCTGAACCCCGTAACGCTAAGATTTCAGAGAGAAAAAGGCCGAAGCAAGCCCGCTCCAGCGAGCTGGTTTCCGCGATATTGCAAGCGGCTACTCAGGTTTTGGAACAGGAAGGCGCCACGCGGTTTACCACCGCACGTGTGGCGGAACGGGCGGGTGTCAGTATTGGATCGCTGTATCAATACTTTCCCAATAAAGCGGCTATCCTTTTCCGCTTACAAAGTGAGGAATGGCAACGTACCGGCGATCTTTTAGGATCGATCCTGCGCAATCAGGATGTGCCTGCGGGTGAACGTCTGCACCAACTCACGCTGGCTTTCTTGCACTCAGAGTGTGAAGAAGCGGCAATGCGGACCGCACTTAACGATGCAGCGCCGTTATACCGTGATGCACCGGAAGTGGCAGCCGCGCGCGCGGCGGGTGAAAACGTGATGAGTGACTTCCTGTATGAGTTATTGCCCCAGTTGGAAGAGAATCAACGTCTGCGCGCTGCGGACCTGATCAACAGCACACTGGGTAACGTGGGCAAACATTTTTCCGAAACGCCGCGCACTGAGGCGGAGATTCTCGACTACGCAAAGGACATGGCAGAGATGTTCTGTGTCTGGATCAGGGAAAAAGGGGCGGATTTGCAGTAAAAGATGGCACTGGAAATCTCTGAAAGCGGTTAACAATCTCATTATTACCATTCTCATTAATCCACACCGCGAGTAAGCTCTATGAAAACCTTTTCACAGCTGGATGGAATGCTGGTGAAACGATACGGGAGAGTAAGATGGCAGTAAAAATGATTGCGGTGGATATGGATGGGACTTTTCTCGATGACAACAAACAGTACAACGCTCAACGATTCGCGCGCCAGTACGCCTTGTTGAAAGAGAAAGGCGTTCGTTTTGTGGTCGCCAGTGGCAATCAGTATTACCAGTTACAACGCTACTTCCCGGATATCAAAGATGAAATCGCCTTTGTCGCCGAGAACGGTGCCTGGGTGTCAGACAGCAATGAAGAGATCTTCTGCGGCGAACTGGCACCAGAACGCGTCCATCAAATTTTGGATATTCTGGCTAAAGAGCCGGATATCAGCACCGTGGTGTGCGGTCGCAATGGCGCTTATGTGCACACCTCAATGCCGGAGGAAGTGATTGCGATGCTGGCGAATCACTATCATCGGCTGGAAAAGCGCGACAATCTGTACGATATCGATGACACCATCTTTAAGTTTTCGCTGAATCTGGCCCACGAAGGGGTGGATGCCCTGATGGATCGTCTGCACAAAGAACTGGGCGCGATTGAAAACATTATGCATCCGGTCTCCAGCGGCTTTGGTTTTGTCGATCTGATCATTCCTGGCTGCCACAAAGCGCACGGCATCGCGCTGCTGCAGGAAAAATGGGGCATCGACGATTGCGAAGTGCTGGCCATTGGCGACAGCGCTAACGACCTCGAAATGCTGCGTCAGGCCTGCTACAGCTTTGCGATGGCCAATGCCGCCGCGCCCGTGGCCGCTGTTGCGCGTTATAAAACCGACAGCAATAACGACGAAGGTGCGCTTAACGTGATAGCACGCTTGCTGGCACGCGAAGAGCCGTTTGGCTAATCCCTCGCGGCAGAGTTTATCGAGCCAGAGCTAAACTTTTAGCTGGGCGATCGATTCTGCCGCTACCTTTATCACCTCAGGCCTCACGTCTCGCTAACCTTTTTTCCATCCTCTTAATCAGCGGTGGCAAGAGTAATGCGCTGCCGGCAACCAGCACCCAGAATATGATGGGTAGTGGGGCTGCTATCTCAAAAGTCATGGCCGAAACAAAAAAGGCGAGGGTGGTACTCAATGACATCAGCGCCGTTTGCAGGGACAGGAAACCAGCCCGACTGGCCTCATTTGGAAATCTCGTCGTCACACACGACACCACCACCAATCGTCCGTAAGCCCCGCTCAGAAACAGCCCCATGAATAATGCGCTGGCATGCAAACCTGTCATGGGAAGCAGCATGCTGACCAGTAATATCAGCGTTGAGACAACGGCTAAGGTGTAGCTGGACCAGTGAGCCAATAGTTTTCCGGTAAGCTTTGTCGCCATCAACCCAGCGATGCCACCGATGAAGAACAGCATGGGCAGCGAGGCGCTCACAGCCTGCATGTGTTGGGTCAATAAAGGCACTAAAGCAGGAATGATGAGCATAGGAGTGAATTGCGCGATGGCGTTCCCGCTGGCGAAAAACAACCATTCTGGCGTCATTGTTATCGATGATTTAGGGGCGATTTTGCGCGGGGCATCAGGAATAAACCCGGCAATAAGAAGCAAAGCTATCAGGCACAGCAAACCAATGAGTCTCGTTGCGCTATACCAGCCGAAATGTGTGCTCAAAAACAGCATGGTCGGCATCCCTGCAATGCTGACCACAGAGAAAGCGGCAATGACGGTGGCAATCATCCGTGCTCGTAATGCCGCTGGCGCGAGGCTGATTAATAAACTCATCCCCACACCCATGGTTGTTCCTCCCACTAAGCCCGCCATAAATCGTAGAACCAGCAGCAGGGTATAATCGCTCGTGAAGGTGATCAGCACCGTCAGAGCGCCTAAAAGCGCCATATTCCACAGTAAAAACCGTTTGGCGTTAACGCGGTCAATCCATTTCCAAATACATAACCCGGATAGCACTGAACCCAGGGTGTAAGTCCCCGTGACATAACCTGCATAAGTGACAGGCACTGAAAATTGAGACGCCATGTAGGCAAACAGCGGATTAAACATCATGTATTCGAGGGCATTCGTGAATTGAACAAAAGCGATAATCACAGCGATGCGGATCACAGCGAATGAACCTGATTGCGGAGTGAGGACAGGCATAGTTTGCTCCATTAAGTTACAGGAGGCCTAGTCTATTGCCCGTGCATCATTATGATTAGAGCGATAAAGTGAGAGGATTAATTATCAAAAATGGGATAATCGATGCGCAGTAGAATCGATTTAAATGTTTTGCGGGTATTCGTCACCGTTGCAGAGAAGGGCAGTTTTATCGGCGGCGCGCGTGCCTTGAAAATGCCTGCATCGAATGTGAGTCGCCAGATTTCGCAGCTGGAAGAACGATTAGGGATGCGACTCATACAGCGAAGTACGCGTCAAATGAAGCTTACTGAAGCAGGGCAGATGTTTTTTGACAGCATGCGACCACTGCTGGACTCGGTGAATGAGACGGAAGCCAGATTAAGCCACGCACAAACTGAGCCGGAAGGGCTGCTACGCGTATGTTTACCAAATGGAGTCGGGCCGGTGATTTTCGGCAATCTTTTGGCTGACTTTGCACTGCGATATCCCAGAATTGAACTCCATTGTACTACCAGCCTGCAGGGAGCAGAGGCACTGTGGGATGACTGCGATGTTGTCATTGATATCAGTCGCGGCACGCGCGCCAGCAGTGATGTCATAGCCCGGCCGCTGGCTTCATTGCCCTGCCAGATTGTTGCGGCGCCGACTTTACTGCAAAAATACACCAGACCAACGCATACAGAACAATTGCTGGCTCTGCCCTGCATCACCACCGTAAGTGCACTTCAGGGGCAAGCGTGGCAATTTATAACCACTGGCAAAGGATTTCGACACATCAATGTGCTGAGTCCTTTCCGTGTCGACAGTGGTGAGATGGCGATGCAAGCTGCACTGAAAGGCATCGGGTTTGCCATCCTTTCAGCGCAGGCTTGTGAGCCTTATATTCGAAGTGGGCAGTTAGAAGTGATTGAGCTTGAACTCGCTCCCGCACCCCTTGAGATTGCGCTGCTCTACCAGGAACGGAGTTTTCTTCCCGCAAGAAGCCGCGCGTTTATTGATTTCCTGCAAGAGGCGGTGCGGAATCAACGCGAAAAATAGCCCGCCTCACGCATATCCTGCAGCAGTCCCGGTCCGGTGAGCTGCCAGTTAAATGTTTGACGTGTCCATTCACTGGAAGCCGGATTATCAATGGAAGCAAAGAACGCCATCCAGCCCAGCCACTCTTTCGCTTCTTCCATGCTCAGGCTTTTTACCGGCAGAGACAAACCTGCACCAATGGTTTCGGCGATCTGACGAAATGGGATGCCTCCTTCCTGAATCGCATGCAAAATCGTGCCGGCTTCGGCGTGCTCTGCGGCGAGGCAGAATAACTCCGCCGCATCATCACGATGCACCGCAGGCCAGCGATTCGCACCATCCCCGATATACACCGCCGCACCCTTCTCTTTCGCCATATTAATGATCATCGGCACAAAGCCGTGGTCGCCTGCGCCGTGTACCGTGGGCGGAAGACGCACTAGCGAGACGCGCACCCCTTTATCCGCCAGCGCGAGTGCGGCGATGTTGGAGTCGGAACGAGGATGGCCGCCGGAAACCGGTTGAGTCTGCTCAACCGCGAGACGTCCTGGCGAGACCAATGCAGTACCGGTGGTCACCACTAGCGGACGGTTTGACCCGGCAAGTACTTCACCCATCGCCAGAATTGCCTGCTGATCGATAGTCGTTGCGTGATCCATGCGGCTGAAATCATGGATATAGCCGGCATGGATCACACCGTCACTCTGTTCAACGGCGCTACGCAGGCTGGCAATATCTTCTAAATCGCCGCGCATCACCTGGACTCCCTGCTGGTGCAGTTTCTCTGCTGACGCGTCACTGCGTGCCAGTCCAAGCACGTCCACGCCGCGTGCCTGCAGTTTTTTCACAATGGCCGAACCGATAAAGCCGCTTGCGCCGGTCACAAAAAGTCGCATATTCGTACTCCTATTTCTGGCTGTTGAAGCACTATGATAAAAGTCTGCGGCGCGGCGAAAAGTCGTGAGCTTATACAGGTATAGGCACTAACAGGATAACGCCATGACCCAACAAGACGACAATCTGCTCGGCAACTACCTGCGTGAACGACGTCAGCGACTGGATGCTGGCAAACTCGGCTATCCGTTGCTGCGGCGTCGTACGCCCGGATTGCGTCGGGAAGAAGTGGCGGTGCGCGCCTGCGTCAGCACCACCTGGTACACCTGGCTGGAGCAGGGCAGAGGTGGTGCGCCCTCCGAAGAGGTATTGGAACGGTTATCCAAAGCGTTGGAGCTAAGTGCCGCCGAGCGCGACCACCTTTTTCTGCTGGCGCAGAATCGTTTGCCGGGCGTCACCTGGCAGGCGGGCGTGGATGTTTCACCCTCGTTGCAACGCGTCCTGGATAGCATGACGCACACGCCCGCGCTGGTGAAAACCGCTGAATGGCAGGTGGTGGCGTGGAACCATGCGGCGACCAAAGTATTTGTGGATTACGCCCAACTGCCGCCGGAACAGCGCAATATTCTATTAATGATGTTCAGCAACGAAGAGATGAAAAAACGCCTGCCGGATTGGCATCAGGTCACGCGTAACATGGTGGCGAATTTCCGTGCCGACGTAGCACGTACCGGTGCCAGCGAGCATGTGCGCACGCTGGTGGAAGAACTCAGCGCGATGAGCGAAACCTTCCGTCAACTGTGGCAATCGCAGGAAGTGAGCCAGCATGGCGAAGGGATAAAGCAACTGTGGCTACCGGACGAAGGCGTGCTGGAACTCGAATACAGCACCTTCGCCGTTGAGGGTAAGCCCGGCCTGAGCCTGGTGGTGTTTAATCCTCGCTTGCCGAGAGGTCGTGAGACGGTGGCGCGTCTGATGGCACGTCCGTAGCCGCGCGCAGGTTGGCGTCCATTGCATCCAGCGCCGCCTGATTCTCCAGTCCCCACTGGTACATCTGTTCGATTGGGGCTGCAAAGGTCTGTCCCAGCGGCGTCAAACGGTAATCCACTTTCGGTGGAATCACGTCATACACATGGCGGGCAATCAATCCGCGCTGCTCCAGCTCTTTTAATGTTTGAAACAGCATCTTCTTCGAAATTCCCTGCAGGCTGCGCTGCAACTCGCCGGTGCGCGCACGCTGTCCCGGCCAGTGATAAAGCGCGTGCAGCACCATGCTGCTCCACTTCAGCGAGAACAAATCCATCAAGCGACGCGGCGGGGAATCCGCATAAAAAAACAGCTTGCCGTCAACCCAGGCTGGCATCAGTGTCACTCCTCTATGGTCACCAAAAGGTAACTACTATCATTTCTGCACCACGTTGACTATAGTCTGCCGCCTTCAACTCAATAACGCCAGCACCTTGCGGAGGCACCATGAAAATCAACGCATTAGTCGCACACGACGCGGCAAAACCTTTAGTATCCAGCCAGATCGCGCTGCGTCCACTGCAACCGCAGGACGTTAAAATCGATATTCTGTACTGCGGCGTGTGCCACTCCGATCTGCATATGGCACGTAACGAATGGGCGGTGAGTCGTTATCCGCTGGTGCCGGGCCACGAAATCATCGGTCGCGTGCGGGAAACCGGCGCAGCGGTCACAAACTTCAAGGTCGGTGATGTGGTGGGTGTCGGCGTGATGGTCGATTCCTGTCGTGAATGCCATTTCTGCCAGCAGCAGGAAGAGCAGTACTGCGAAGCCGGATTTACCGCGACCTATAACGGTATCGACAAACACACAGGCGACAGCACCTGGGGCGGCTATGCACAGAATGTGGTGGTCGATCAGCATTTTGTGGTGTCAGTGCCGCAGAACCTGCCGCTGGCAGGCGTTGCGCCGTTGCTGTGTGCGGGCGTCACCGTTTGGTCACCGCTGCGTCACTTCAAGGTGCAGGCCGGCGACAAAGTCGGCGTAGTGGGCTTAGGCGGGCTTGGGCATATGGCGGTAAAACTGGCGAGTGCGATGGGTGCGGAAGTGACGCTGTTCACTACCTCTCCGGAAAAAGGTGCCGATGCGCGACGCCTGGGGGCCAGTCGCGTGGTGGTCTCACGCGATGCGGAACAGATGGCAGCGGCGCGAACCTCTCTCGATTTCATTATCGACTGCGTGTCCGCGCCTCACGATCTCGATCCCTACCTCGCCACGCTCAAAACCAATGGTCGTTTGGTGCTGGTAGGCATTCCGGAACAACCGCATCAGGCACCTGACGTCACGCCGATGGTCTTCCGTCGCCTGAGCATCAGCGGCTCATCCATCGGCAGCATCAAAGAGACGCAGGAGATGCTGGATTTCTGCGGCGAACACAACATCACGGCAGATATCGAATTGATTGCGGGTGAAGCAGTCGAAGATGCATTCGCGCGCATGCTGAAAGGTGATGTGAAATATCGCTTTGTGATTGATATGGCAGCGACCCGCTGGTGATAAAAGTTGGCGATTTCAGCCTGAAATCGCCAGCTCAACATGACTTCAGTTGCATCCCCACGCACAGTGAGAAGTGCTGCACGAGCTGCGCCGCACTAAGATTGTCGTGATGCGATAACCCCGCTGCGACAATTTCCAGCACATTTTCGCCACAGGCGATATACAGCGGATCGATGGAAATAATGCTGCCCGCTGCGTGCTGATGCGACTGGGTAATCACGCGGCTTTTCCACACGATAAAACGCTGTTCTCCCATCAGGCTATACGCCCCTGGCCACGGATAAGCGACGCCGCGAATCAGAGCATGAATCTCATCGGCAGACTGATGCCAGTGAATCTGCCCATCCTCAGGCTTTCGTTGTCCCGGTTCGCTGGCGAGACTTTCATCCTGCACGCGTTCAATCAAACTACCCGCCCGCAGAGCGCGCAGCCAGTTTGGCAACTGTTCACGCGTGGTGCGTACCAGTTTGCGATGTAATGAAAGCGCCTCATCTTCATCAGTGATAGCGACACGGCTTTGCGCCAAAATTGGCCCGCCGTCTGGCACGTCATTAATGCGATGTAGCGTCACCCCGGTTTCACGCTCATTGCGGATAATCACCCAGTTGAGATGCGCACGTCCGCGATAGGCGGGCAGCAGCGAAGCATGCACATTGAATGCGCCTTTTTTGGCGGTGGCAATCATGGCAGGAGAGAGCGCTTGTCGATAAGACAGGGTCAAAATCGCATCGGGTTGCAGCGACGCTACTTTGGCAATCCATTCTGGCGTATTGATATCGTCCGGACAAAACACCGGGATCTGTTGCTGCAGCGCCATGGCTTCAACCGAGTCAAAGAAGCTATTTTCCTGATGGGCTCCCGCGTGGGTGAACACGCACACCACTTCAAATCCCACTTCCTGCAAACTTTCCAGCGCCGCGCATCCCATCTCATGATACGCACATAACACGACTTTCATTCTTCCGCCTGTGAACACTGATTAACGTTTGGTGCTTAGCATAGTAGGGGAAGATTATGCCTGGCTTAAACCATGCAGTTGATCGCTGTTAATTCGTCAAAGGCTTGTTTATGTCCTTAACTCTCCGCTGCGTCATTAGTGACTAACAATGCCGAGGACTTCTGCCATGAGTTATACGCTATCTGCAGTGCTTCTTTTAGGGAGTTGGGAATTGCCCAATCTGCTGGAACATGGCAAACCAATCTTCCATATGCCAGGTGGTGGTCACGCGCTCGCCGTTAAGCAAGTGGAATTCGTGCAGGCGCACGCTAATGCGACGACCGGTTGGCGCAATGCCCATAAACTCACCCTGGTGCGTACCGGTAATTTCTGCACGCACAGCAATCTTTCCAGGCTCCTGAAGCATGTCGTGCACGGTGATGTTGATATCCGGGAACGCGGCGATAAAACCTGCCAGCAGTGGCTTAAATCCTTCTGGTCCCGGCCCCTGACCTGGCGCCAGTGGGATGTCATCCCAATCTTGTGTGACCGCCAGATCCAGCAGATCGGGATTTTTGTCACTAAAAGCGCGATAGAGGTTTTCTACCGCAGTACGTTCAGCTTGCAGGCGTTGGTTCAGTGGTTGTGTCGCAGACATGTTGGAAACCTTATTGGATTAGTTAGCGGTGCATCTCACCGGCTTGTGCAGTATTCCTGAATCTGACACTATCCATCTAACAAATGATTGATATAGAGCATTATACAAAATATGAATTTTGAAGGATTCGATCTCAACTTGCTGGTGGCATTCAATGCCTTAATGCTGGAGCGCAACGTCACTAAAGCGGCGGCACTGGCTGGCGTAAGCCAACCGGCGATGAGTGCCGCGCTTTCTCGCTTGCGCCGTGTCTTTGACGATCCGCTTTTTATCCGCAGCGCAGAAGGCTTGTTGCCCACGGCGAAAGCGCAGGAGATTGCGATACCGGTGGCCGATGCGTTAGGGCAGGTGCGTCATTTAATGAAGCCCGCAGAGGTCTTTGATCCCACAGCCAAACAGCGCAGTTTTACCCTGGGATTGACGGAGTATCCGATGCATGTGCTGCTGCCCGCGTTAACCAAAAAGCTGGCGGCAGTGGCACCTCATTGCACGATTCATGTGCGGTATTTTATTGATCGTGATGAGGTTGTGGCGCTACTCGATGCGGGCAAGATTGATATTGCCGTAGGCGTACCGCCAACCAAAGCAGAAAACCGAATTCTTTCCGAGCCATTGCTACGTGATGACTTTGTCACCTTAGTCGGGCGCGACCACGAAGCCGCGCGTAAAGGCATGAACCTGCAAGCGTTTCTCTCAATGCGCCACATCCTGGTGTCACCGGAAGGCAACCATTACGGCTTGGTGGACCAACAATTGCGTGAGCAAGGTCTGGCTCGCACCATCAGTCTGACGCTGCCCACCATGTTTACCGTGCCCGCGCTCTTGCCGGGAACGGATTATGTGGCAACGGTACTGCGCCGCGTGGGCACCACTTCAGCCAGCCAGGGCGACATCATCATGTTTGAACCGCCGTTGGCGCTGCCCTCGATTCCATTTGATCTGCTTTGGCATCGCAGGACGCAGGACAGTGCGGCGCATCAGTGGTTACGCGGTGTGATCGCGGAAGTAGGAGCAGCATTGTAGATCAAACCAGCGGCGGGTACGTGTTGCCGCTTTTGCATAAACCTGCCATGTTACTCGACACAATAAAAACCAGGCCACTTTGCAAACCTGTTTAACATCAGACCAGGAGTAACAGCCATGCTGGGGATAATCCGCGTATTAACCCATCCAGATCAGCACTTTGTCGAAGAACATGGTCGGCTGATTTATCAGGAGTACGCTATCAACTCAATTAGCCGGGCGATCCCCGATCAGCACAAAGGGATTTTTGATGATGCCAGTGAAGCGCTGGCGGTGCCTAAGATCGTTACGCTCGGGCGGCAATTAGAGTCCGACGGCTGCAATGCGCTGTTTCTCAGCTGCGCCGCCGATCCTGGCCTTGCGGCATTGCGCGATGCCGTATCGATTCCCGTCATCAGCGCCGGTTCGGCATCGGCAAGCATTGCGCGTATGCTCAAGCGTCCTGTCGCGGTGATGGGGATTGGCGCGGCGGCCCCGGCGCCTTTCCGTCAGTTGCTGGGTGAATCCGTGCGCTACGCGCGTCCGGAAGGGGTGCTGAACACCACGGACTTGCTGAGCGCAGAAGGTCGCGCCAGCGCCCTGGCCTGTGCGGATAGTCTTTATCGCGATGGCATTGAAGTCATCGCCTTCTCATGCACCGGTTTTTCCACCATCGCGCTAGGCGACAGCATTCGCCAGCAGTTAGGGAAAGTGGCGGTGGATGCGGTGAGTGCGGCAGGCCTGTTTATCAGCCAGTTAGCCCCGCAATCCGCGCGATAACCTGCTCGCGCCGCTGCCCGGCGGCGCATAACATCCTGTAATCGTTTATTTGTGATCTCCGCGATAAACAAATCCCGCCTCGCTCCGATAACTCCCTTACCAGAATTTACAAAAACAACATTCGCAGGAGAGGGAACATGGGGCTGGTATCCCGTTTACGTAATGTACGCATCACCCGAAAATTGTCAGCAGGATTTGGCATCGTGTTGCTGTTAGTGGCATTAGCCACCGGCATCAGCGTGCAGCGTTTCAATGCGATTCATGACATCTATCAGAAAACCAATCTGATCTACGACATCAACATTGAGGTGTTCCAGGCCAAAATTAACCGCCTCAAATACCTGTATGGTGATGATAAATCCGGCAAGGTGATGGCCGAATACGTCGCTCATGCACAGCAACTGAATCGCGAGGCTAAACAACTCTCCTGGACAGACAATGCCCGCGCGCTGGTGGATGAACTGGATACTCATCTCGCCAGCTTCCAAAACAGTATTGGCGCGATGACGCAAGCCACGCAGCAGCTAAATAGCCAGCGAGCACAGCTCGATTCCCTGAGCCAGCAAGACATGACTTCGCGCTATATGCAGTTGATCCGCACGCCAGTGACCAATCCAGAACTGACCAATCAGATCTATGAACAGCTCTTCGCCATCAGCAACGTGCGTGAAGAAGCCTGGGCGCTGCGCTTCAATGTCTCCGATACCCTGCGCAATACCTTGCAAACTCATTTCCAGCAGGCCGATCAGGGTATGAAAGCCTTGTTGGCTCAGCTGCCACCAGAACAGCAGGGCGGATTTACCGCGCTGTGGCAGGATACCGAACGCTTTAAAGATCTCAGCCTGCAAGCGGCGGACAGCTATGGTCAGCTGCGTGCGTCAGAAGACACGGTAAAAGTCGCGGGTGATAAGAGCAGTGCGGCGATCAAAAAGATCATTGCTATCGTCAAGGAGCGCAATGATGAACTGGCGAACGGTTCAGCAACGCTATCCCTGTTGATTGGGGGGCTGGCGATTCTGTTTGGCGTACTGGTAGCGTGGTACATCATCCGTCAGATTACGCGTCCGGTATTCCACAATCTTGAGCTGGCGGAGCGCATTGCCAGCGGCGATTTAAGCTCGCAGTTTACCACCGATCGTCATGATGAACTCGGCAAGCTGACCTCGGCGATGGGGCGGATGAACGACCGTCTGCGCAGTATGATTGGCGATGTGTTGCATAGCGTCAGCAGCGTGTCGCAAGCCGCTAGCGAGATCAATCAGGGCAACCTCGATTTGTCATCACGTACCGAGCAGCAGGCGGCGGCGGTGGTGGAAACGGCTGCCAGCATGGAGCAGTTAACGGCTACCGTTAAAAATAACGCCGAGAACGCGCGGCAGGCCAGCCAGATTGCCGCAGAAGCTTCACACAATGCGAATCAGGGCGGTAAAGCGGTGCGCGATGTGGTCAGCACCATGGGGGAAATCTCCGACAGCTCGAAGAAAATTGCCGACATTACTGCCGTCATTAACAGCATCGCTTTCCAGACCAATATTCTCGCATTGAACGCGGCGGTCGAAGCGGCCCGAGCCGGTGAGCAGGGGCGTGGTTTTGCCGTGGTCGCCAGTGAAGTGCGCAACCTGGCACAGCGTAGCGCCGGTGCAGCGAAAGACATCGAACAGTTGATCAGTGAGTCGGTGAGCCGCATCAGCAACGGGCATCAGCAGGTAGCGCGTGCTGGCGAAACCATGGATCAAATTCTCGGTAGCATTGCGCGCGTGAATGAGATCATGGAGGAAATTTCTGCTGCTTCCGATGAGCAGAGCCGTGGCATTGAGCAAATTGCTCGCGCGGTAGGTGAACTTGATACCACTACCCAGCAAAACGCCACGCTGGTGAGCGCATCCTCGCATTCGGCAAACTCGCTGGAAGAACAAGCGATGATGTTAGAGCGGTTGGTCGCGCAGTTCCGCTTGCAGGGAGCGGGGCGTTAAGTTTGTTCAAGGATGGGGCGGCCTGATGGCCGCCTTCTTTTTATAACGGCCTGCGGTGATCGTCTTTATTCAATGTCCACAGTGCGGCAAAGCTCACCAGCGCTGTGCCCATCACATACCAGGCCGGAATATCCGCATTACCGGTCTGTTTCATCAAACCGGTAATAATCAGCCCCGCACAGCCAGAAAACAGCGCATTCGACAGCGAGTAGGCTAACCCAAGCCCGGTGTAGCGCACGCGCGTCGGGAACATCTCCGCCAGCATCGCGGGCCCCGGCCCTGCAAGCATGCCGACCAATGCCCCGGCCACAAACACCACCGCCGCTTTGATCAGCAAACCGTTTAGTGGGTCCTGCAATACTTTCAGCAGCGGAAATGCCAGCACCAGCAGCAAGAAGGTCGCCAGTAACATCACTGTGCGTCGTCCTACGCGATCGCTCAGGATACCCGCAGGCAGGATAGTCGCCGCAAAGCCGAGATTCGAGATCACCGCAATCAGCAGCGCCTGATTGAAGCCGGTATGCAGCGCTGCCTGCAAATAGGTAGGCATGATCACCAGATAGGTATAGCCCGCTGCGGACCACACCATCAGTCGTCCGATCCCCAGCACAATGGCGCGTACAGTGGCACTGACCGACGCGCTTTCTGCATTTGTTGCTTGCTCAAACTGTGGAGACTCTTCTAAGCCCGACCGTAGCCAAAGTGCGATAGCGCCTAGTGGCAGTGCGAGCAGGAAAGGGATACGCCAGCCCCAGGCCATCATCGCTGCGTCTCCGATGAGCAACGGCAAAACCGCCACCACGGCCACGCCCGCCAGTAATCCAAACGCCACGGTCAGAGACTGCCATGCTCCGTAAAAGCCGCGCTTGCCCGGAGGTGCAAATTCCGTCATCAGTGACACTGCGCCGCCGTACTCTCCCCCGGCAAACAACCCTTGCAGGATGCGTAACGCGGTAATCAGCAGCGGTGCAGCAACGCCAATGGAGGCATAAACCGGCACCAGACCGATCACAGCGGTGGCGAGCGTCATCAATATCAACACAGCGATCAATACCGGTTTGCGCCCATAACGATCGCCCAGCCTGCCGAACACTACCGCGCCTAAAGGACGGAAAAAGAAGGCCACGGCAAATGCCGCATAGGTCAGGATGAGACTGGTGAGGGCACTTTCGCCCTCAAGCTGGAAGAAGTTTTTAGCCATCAGCGTGGCCATAAAACCGTAAACGGCGAATTCATACCACTCAATAAAATTGCCAACGGATCCGGCAATGAGCACGCGCTTGTGTGCCGCAGAAAGAGACATGACGTTTTCCTATGAACAGAGGGGCAGTGAACATCCTGCGGGCAAGCCGTTGGTGTGACAACCGCTGGCGCTAATCTGCTGCTGAAAATCGCTGTGGGTTCAAAGTTTTGATGTGAAAGGGCGCTATTCCATGCTGATGTTTGCCGGACTTTTCAGCATAACGAAGGGTTTTTGCACTATTGCCTCAGCACAAGGTAAATATTCTTAAAATATTCCGACCTGCTATCCCCTTTTCCCGTTAAACTGCTTTTCTTGTCGATCAGACTTTTCCAGTGAATGAATTATTACTCACCTGATGATAGCCATCTGAAGCGGCGTTCACAGCGCTTCGTTCGTCGTATGTTTATCATGCGCCAGCTTGGCACAATTTTATGTTTCTTCCCGATTCTCTCGGTATTGATGGAGATGGATCGCGGTCTGGCGTTCAGCGCCCTGTTATTTACCAATGCATTTATCTGGCCGTGGGTTGCTTATCGCCGGGCATTGCGTGCCGAAGACGCCACCGGCACCGAACGGCATAACTTAACGCTGGACGCGGCATTTGGCGGTATTTGGGTAGCGCTGATGGCGCTTAGCCCATTGCCGTCATTTATCATTATGGCGGTGCTGGCCTCGGATCGTTATGCGGCAGGAGGCGCAGCGCAGTTAATCGCTGCCATGCAGGCTTTC
This sequence comes from Pantoea sp. GL120224-02, assembly GCF_900215395.1. Lineage (NCBI taxonomy): Bacteria > Pseudomonadati > Pseudomonadota > Gammaproteobacteria > Enterobacterales > Erwiniaceae > Pantoea > Pantoea sp. GL120224-02. The sequence goes on from NZ_OBEC01000003.1 coordinate 111,814, forward strand.
CTCTGCGCTTTCGTTATGGTCTGGCTGGTGGATGGCGCGGGTGTCAATCTCACATTCAGCCCGCAAACCGTCTGGCTGACATTGCCGCTGGCAACCTGCTACATGCTGGTATTGAGCGTGACCTCTTACAACCTCACCTGGCAACTGCGTAAACGCAACCGGGAACTGGAGCGTATTGCGCTGATGGACCCCGGTCTGGAGATCCCTAACCGGCGTCTGTTTGAACGTCGTCTTGAGAGCGAATTCCTGAGTACGCGTCGTGGCGACAGCGCGGGCTATCTGCTGCTGATGGATCTTGATTACTTCAAGTCGGTGAATGATACCTGGGGCCACGAAGCCGGGGATTTTTTACTGGCAGAGATTTCGGCACTGCTTCGTAATCATGTGGGATTGCAGGATATTCCCGCGCGGTTCGGCGGTGATGAGCTGGGCGTGATCGTGCACCATGCGACCGATGAGACGGTGGTCGCATTGGCAAATCGCTTAAAGGAAAAAATCGCTCAGGTGCGCCTGCCAGCGTCGGCGGAGTTTCGCTGCTCGGTGAGTATCGGCATTGCTTCAGCCGCCAACGCCGAGTCCTTGCGCCATTGGTTACGCCATGCAGATGAAGCGTTATACGAGGTAAAACGCGCCGGACGAAATGGTGTGCGGCTGTGGGTCCCGCCGCAACCACCGTTGGCCGGCGCCGCCTGATCAGGCAAACGTCGGTTCGCAGTTCACCGGGAAGTTGAGTGAATTGGCCACATAACAGGCCTCATGTGCCTGGTGATGTAACTCAAGCGCGCGATCCGCATCTGCCGGATCGCGCAGCGTAATGCGCGGTTTCAGCGTGATTTGCGTAAAACGACCCCGAGCCCCTTCTACCATGGTGCCTTCCGCGGCATCCTCATAAGCTTCCACCACAATTCCCGCGTCCGCGCACAGGTGCAAATACCACAGTTTGTGACAGGCGGAGGCCGAAGCCAGCAATAACTCTTCAGGATTCCAGCGCGTGGCATCGCCACGAAATGCCGGATCGGCGCTCAAAGGCATTATGGGTTTGCCGTCTGCCAGCATCTCACTGTTACGATCGTAAGCGGTGTAAGAGGAGGTGCCGGTGCCGCGATTGCCGGTCCAGCGGACCGTGACCTGATAGTGGTGTTCCCGTGCCATAGCTGAAGTTCCTTTTGTGGGGTAATCGGCGGTCAGTTTACTGTGTTTGCTGGCGTGGCGGGAAGGCTCTGATCAGCCACCGCGCGTCAAATCCTCAATATCCAGCGTTTCAGTCTGACAAATAGAGATCAGGCTGGCGGCTTCATCACTTAGCCGTACAAAGGTATGGCGCATCGTACTGTCGATGTAAGCGCTGTCACCTTGTGCCAGCCGCAGCGGTGCATAGAGCTGCGTATGCAACATCACTTCGCCTGACAAAACATAAATGAACTCTTCACCGGCATGCTGAGACCAGGCTTCCGGCGGCGGCAACTCGCGCGTCTCAATTCCCATCACCACCGGAATCATCCCTTTCACCAGCAGTTCAGCGGCATGCACTTCATAACGAAAATAGGGGTTGGTAAAGGCCAATCCTTTACCGGCCAGTGTGTAAGTGCGGCGGCCCTGAATGGCGGTGCTCGCCACCGAAGGCAGGGGCAACTCTTCGGCGAACAGTTCGGCCAGAGAGTAATCAAACGCGCTGGCAATCTTGGCAATGGTATCGAATGAAGCGGACACCTGGCCTTTTTCAATCTTCGAAAGTGTCGAAATCGACACGCCACTCAACTCGGCGACCTGCTCCAGCGTCAATTCTCGCGCCTGACGTATCGTTTTGATTCGCAGTCCAAAATCTTGTTCGCCGGTTAAGGCGGCGCCCAGCCCGGAGGCTTCATGCTGTCGGGTGGTTTTCATTGGCAATGATTCTTCTGCTAAGTGAACTGGACAGTTAATTTCTCACATATGATAAAAATTATCACATAAGAAAATTGTATTGGTCTAAATGTGAGCAGAGTAGCAGTTTAAAAGAAAACTTCTGGGAGCTGCTATGAACATAACCACCATCGCCAGCATTACACTGCCCGCGTTTTACGATAAAGCCCGCAACCTCAACAACCTGCTGAGTTGGATGGAACAGGCAGCACAGGAAGGTGCCGACCTGGTGGTGTTTCCGGAGCAGGTTTTACAAGGCTATCTGCCGGATACGCTCAACTGGAACGGCGAAGCGGTGGCGTGGCAAATGGCGCAAGCCGAAGTGGTGACCGAAGGTGAGAGCGTGCAGGCCATGCAAAAGCTCGCCACGCAACTGGGCTTGCATGTGGTTTTCGGCATGACCGAGCGCCATCCTGAACGTGCCGAAGTGCTGTTTAACAGCGCGGTGCTGTTGGGGCCAGACGGTTTGCTCGGCGTGTATCGCAAAGTGCATCAGCCGGGCGATGAGAAGCACGTCTACTATCCCGGTAGCGATTTTCCGGTGTTCAGCACGCCAATTGGTCGTATTGGTATGTTGATCTGCTACGACAAAGTGTTCCCGGAAAGCACTCGCGAGCTGGCGCTGAAAGGCGCGGACATCATGATCATGCCCACCGCATGGGGCTATGCCGGAGACGGCAGTGCAGGCGATGCCGATCCGATGGTGGACAGCTACACGCTGTTTGGCCGTGTGCGCGCACTGGAAAATCAATGCTGGATGATCGAATCCAATCTGTGCGGCCAGCACGGCAATCTTCACTATCACGGCCACAGCCGCATTATCGATCCGCTGGGAAATATCGTGGCTGACAGTGGCACCACGGAAGGCATGGCGATTGCCCGCGTCGAGGTGCAGTCCGCCATCCTGCGCGCCCGCAGCAGCGACTATCTCGGCTATCACTTCCTGAAAGATTACGTTGCGGTGCAGGCCCCGCCTTCGCCGTTGACGGTTCACAATCGCCACGCGCGACCTTTGGGGGAAAACCATGAGTAAAGTTCTGGAAGCCGCTGGCATCCACAAAAGCTATCCCACGCCGGAGGGTGAGGTGACGGTGCTGCGCAACCTCAACTTCCATGCCAATCGCAATGAATTCGTCTCATTTGTCGGGCCCAGCGGCTGCGGAAAATCGACGCTGTTCAACATCATCACCGGGCTGCTGATGCCCGACAGCGGCAGCATTTTGCTGAAGAATCGCGAAACCACCGGCACGCCGTCACCGGAACTCGGTTATGTGCTGCAAAAAGACCTGCTGTTCCCGTGGCGTACGGTGATCGACAACGTGATCCTCGGTCTGGAAGTGCGCGGCATGCCCAAAGCACAGGCGCGAGCCAAAGCGCGTGAACTGTTCGAACTCTACAAAATGACCGGTTACGAGCAGAAGTATCCGTCGCAGCTTTCCGGCGGCATGAAACAGCGTGTGGCATTGATGCGCACCATGGTCACCAACCCGGAAATCATCCTGATGGATGAGGCTTATAAGGCGCTGGACTACCCGCTCAAAATCTCGCTGGAAAGTGAATTGCTGAGTGTGGTGAAAGAGCAGCACAAGACGGTGATCTTCATTACGCATGATATCGAAGAGGCGGTCACGCTGTCGGATCGTGTTTATGTGATGAAAGCGCGCCCCGGTGAAATTGTGCAGGAGATTGAGGTCGATCTCGGCACGGATAGCCTGTCGATACCCGAACGCCGCCTGTCGCCGCGTTTCAATGAGTATTACGAGCATATCTGGCGCAGCATCGGCATTCAGCCTGAGCCGGTTAACTAACGAGAGGACGACATGACAATGAACTCAGTGTCTACACGCCCTACGGTTGCGGCGACGGCAAATCGCAGTTCGCGAGAAACCTTTTTCCGCTCAGCTAACGCACGTCGCTACACGCTGCTGTTCTTACAGATGGCGATTGTGGTGCTGCTGTTGGGAGGGTGGGAGCTCGGTGTGCGCAGTGGCAACATCAACGCCTTCCTGTTCTCCAGCCCCTCGCAGGTATGGGAGGTGCTGGTCCAGCGCTTTCAGTCCGGTGAAATGGTGACTGATGTGCGCGTCACCGCCGTTGAAACCCTGGTGGGGTTTGCCGTGGGCGCGATTGGCGGCTCTATCCTGGGGTTGCTGCTGTGGTACTCGCGCTTTATCTCTGACCTTGCCGCGCCGTTTATCGCCGCGATTGGCTCAATCCCGGTGCTGGCGATTGCGCCGATGACCATCATCTGGTTCGGCACGGAGATGCTTTCCAAAGTGGTGATTGTGGCGTTTTCCTGCGTGGTGGTGTCACTGACCACCTCATATAAAGGCGCGATGCGCACCGATCCCGATCTCATCAACCTCCTGCGATCCTTCAATGCCGGACGCGGCACCATTTTCTTCAAGCTGGTGGTGCCATCCGCGATGTTGTGGGTGCTGTCAGGCTTAAGGCTTAACGTTGGCTTCGCGCTGGTCGGTGCCATCGTCGGTGAATACATCTCTTCGGATAGCGGCGTGGGTCACATGATCCTGCTGGGGAGTTCCAATTTCGGTATGAACATTGTGCTGGCTGGCATCGTGCTGGTCATGCTGATGATGCTGTGTTTCAACGCGCTGGTGGCATTTATTGAACGCCTCATTCTCTCCTGGGACAGGAAATAATCATGAAAAAATTCCGTTTAGCTACGATCTCTGCCGCAGTTTGTCTGGCTTCTCTGGTGAGTGCGCACGCGGCTGACACGCCAGTGCGCATCAACCAGGCGTTTCAATCGCTGCTCTATCTGCCGCTGTATGTGGCACAAGAGCAGGGCTTTTTTAAACAGCAGGGCGTTGATGTGAAAATCAGCACCGGTGGCGGCGGGGCGCAATCCTGGGCGGCGGTGATTGGCGGCTCGGCAGATTTCTCGATTCAGGATCCGGTGTTTGTGCCGAAAACCCGTGAAAACGGCGGCAAGGGGGTGGTGGTGGCCGGGGTACAGAACGCGCCAACCATCTTCATCTTCGGCAAAGAAGCGGCTTCTTTGCAGGACAATTTGTCACTGCTCGCGGGCAAACGTGTGGTGACCAGCCCGCAACCTGATACCACCTGGGCGTTTATGAGTTATCTGATCAAACAGAACAACCTCAAAGACGTGAAGCTGGTGCATGTGGCGATTGGCAATGAGATCCCGGCGGTGGCGGCAGGTCGCGCAGATTACGCGTTAGCGGCGGAGCCACAGGTCACCATGGCCGAAAAGCAGAACGGCTTGCATGTGGCTTACTCGTTCTCAGCCGCGCAATCCTGGTATCCGTTTGCCTTCTCTAGCCTGACGACCACACAACAATATATTGATAAGAATCCACAGGCCGCGCAGGCCGTCGTGACCGCCTTTGAACAGGCCTCACGCTTTATCTACAAGCATCCGGCTGAGTCGGTGACCATTGCACGTAAATACTTCCCGGCGTTGCCCGAGGAGGTGGTGAAAACCGCAGTGCAGCGTGAAATCGATGCCAAAGGCTATCCGGAGAACGTGCTGGTGTCGCAGAAGGCCTGGGATAACAACATGAACATCGCGCTGTATGCCAAAAACATCAAAGCCTATCCCTCTGAAGCCACGTCATATCAGAACAACGTGAACACGACGCTGGCGACTAAGGCCAAAGAAGCGGTCGATGCGATGGGCGATAAGTAAGTCCTCACCTACCTTCGAAAAGTGATGGGCGCACCGCTGTGCGCCCGCAATAAAAGAGGATTGATTATGGATGCACTGACACTTCGACTGGCATTGATACAGCGCCATTGCGCGGCTGATGCGGTTGAGCTGGAACACCTGCTTACCGATTGTGAAGCGCGTGCGGCGGGCGTTAGCGCCTTTGCTGCGCAACATTTCGCGCCAACGCTGCTGCCGGCAAACGCGTGGGTTTCATCGCTGCATCCGCCGCTGGAGTTGCCTCATGAGTGAGTTAATCGATGCCTCAATGCTGACGCTGGCACAGCAGTTGCGCACACGGCAGACCAGCGTGCCAGAGCTGGTCGAAGCCTGTCTGGCGCGTGAAGAAACCACGCGCGATCTCAATGCGTTCAATGAAGTCTATGTGTATCAGGTACGCCAGGCAGCCAAAGCCAGCCAGCGCTTGCTGGAACAGGGTTATGATTTGGGCCCGCTGCATGGCATGCCGATTGCCATCAAAGCCAATATCGATTTGGCCGGTGAGGAGATGCACGCGGGCAGTCAGATACTCAGTGGCAATATCGCCCAGCGTGATGCGGTGGTGGTGCAACGTCTGAAGCAGGCGGGCGCGTTAATCATCGGCAGCACCAACATGCATGAATTCGCATGGGGCGGCACCACCAACAATCCGCACTACGGTGCCAGCAGCAATCCCTGGGATGATGCCCTCATTCCTGCCGGTTCCAGCGGGGGTTCGGGTGTCGCCGCCTCGGTGCGCAGTGCGCTGGCAACGTTGGGCACCGATACCGGGGGATCGATTCGTTTACCGGCTTCGATGAACGGGATCACCGGCTTGCGCCCGGGCGTGGGGCGACTCTCCACGGAGGGCATTTTTCCTCTCGCCACCAGTCTTGATACCGTTGGGCCGCTGGCTCGTTATGCCGAAGAGTGTGAAGTGCTGTTTAATGTGCTCGACGGCAAAACACAGCCGCTGACAGCATTACCGGAACTGGCCGGATTGCGTATTGGCTTACTGCCGGATGTGCAACAGCAGGTGCAGCCTGATGTCGCGACTGCCTATGATCAAATGGTGCAGTGGTTGAGTGCGGCGGGTGCACGCTGCCAGACGCTGAGTTTGACCGGGCTTGAGCAGGCGGTGAATGCGCTGGTGCTAATCAACCTTGCGGAACCGGCTTCATTGCACGCCGCCTGGCTTGCTGACCGTCCGCAAGAATACGGTGCGGATGTGCGTAAGCTGCTGCAAGCGGGACTCGCCATTACCGCAGTGGAGTATCTGCAGGCACAACGTTTCCGCACCGGGTTACGCCAGCAGTTGTTGCAGCATTTGAATCAGGTGGATGTGATTCTGGTGCCGACGCTGCCGTTTACCGCACCGCATAAAGGACTGGAAGCGATTCAAATGGGAGACCGCGAAGAGAGCGTGTTGACCGGCAACATGCGTTACAACGCGCTGGCAAGTCTGTCAGCACTGCCCGCTATCAGTCTGCCGGCCGGGTTTGATCATGCAGGGATGCCCATTGGCATGCAGCTCATCGGACGTGATGGCGCTGAGCGCAAACTGCTCGCTTTCGCGCGTCGATTCCAACAGGAGCACGATTATCATCTGCAAACGCCAACCCGGCTACGTGCGTGAAACCCATTCCGCTGCGCGACCTGTTAATCCTGCTGCTGGTGGTCAACGGCTGGGCTTTTAACGTTATCGCCATGAAGTTTGGCCTGATGGAACTGCCGCCGCTTTTCATGCTGACGCTGCGTTTTGTGTTGGTGGCGGCCCTGCTGCTGCCGTTTCATCGCCTGACGTGGCGTCAGTTACCTGGCATGATGCTGCTGGGATTCACCTTTGGCTTTGTGCATTTCGGGTTAATGGTGATTGGCATGCAAACCACCGATGCGGGCACCACCGCCGTATTTATCCAGATGGGCACGCCGATCGCCATGCTGCTGGCAGCATTCTGGCTCAAAGAGCGGCTGCGCTATCAGCAAATCGGCGGCGTAGTGGTGGCGTTTTTGGGCGTGATGATTCTTGCGGGCAGTCCGGCGCTGTCGCACTGGCAAAGCATTATGTGGTTATTGATGAGCGCCTGTGGTTGGGCATGCAGCACGGTGCTGATCAAGCGTTTGCCGCCGATTGCACCGCTGGCGATGACGGGATGGCTGTCACTGTTTGCCATTCCATTGGTGGGGGTGAGTTCGCTACTCACCGAGCAGCACCAGTTCACTTTACTACTCGCAGCGGGTTGGCGCGGTTGGCTCGGGGTCATCTACAGCGCGCTGGGTTCGTCCATCCTCGCTTATTCATTGTGGTACGGCCTGCTGAAACGCTATCCCGCCAGCCAGATTCTGCCCTGGTCACTGCTCAGCCCGGCGCTGGCATTACTGATGGGCGTGGCAATTCTGCATGAATCGCTGGATCACAGCAAAGTGATCGGCACGCTGCTGATTGTAGGAGGGATATTGCTGGCAGTGGTACGAGGCACAGTCATGAAGAAGAGGGTGGTCGTGTAATTGGGATTTTTCAGCCGGAATGCCCAGAACTCTTTATGTAAGAGGGTTATATCGGCATATCACTCAAACCTGCTATGCGGCATGTAAGGCGCGCACGTCGCCTCAAAACCGCGAGTTAATTCCCCTATCTTCCTGATTATTACTCTCCTATTTAATTAACTCCCTCAATACAACGCTTTATTAATGTCTGGCACTAATATTTATAAATGACTGCTATTAATCTGATTCGAACAGAAAACCCTTCACTATTTTTGTGTAAACAGTCACAGTATCGACCAATTAAAATGAAAGCGTAAAGTAAAGAGAGAATATGAAGGTTATTTGACTATATAACCTTTTGACAAATAAATATACCAGTAATGCATATAAACCCCGTTGCTTTTGAGCGTAGAACATCAATCAAGCATAAACAACTGCAACTCAACATAAGTGTATGTGAGACGTGACATGTATTCTAACGCGATATGGATCATGCTGGAGAAGTCAGTCAATATCACCGGGCTGATATATATCAATTCATTAATGGCTAAATACATTGGCCCGGATAACTTTGGCAAGATAAACATCGCCACCTCGCTGTTTATCTTTGTACAGACGTTGTCATGGTTTGGTGGCCAGAATATTATTTTTAAACGCATGAGTGAGAGAGCCCGTTCAGGTATCTCTTTGGCGATGCATACGCAGAATCAAAGACGTTTTTTCTTTCTCATCTCCTCAAGTGCAGTACTCACGTATCTCTACTTCTTTACGGATCTCACGGTCTTTATCTTTGGCGTTGCCAACTGCATCGCGACGTATTACATCGTGATGGACTTCTTTTCGATCTATAACAACACTCAATTAAAATCAAAGATCAATACGATTACCAATGTCATCGGATTGTCTTTGGCACTGATGGCCAGATTTTACATATCTCACTTTGAACTGCCGATTTACTATTTCACGATACCTATCATCATTATCCCTCTGGTCCCTTACGTCATGCGCCTTGTGTACTTTAGGCAGACCACAGCAGTCAATGAAAGTAGTAAAGGTGCTGTGATGTATAACCGTCATATGTTGTATACCGGCGGAGCCTTAATTCTGTCGAGCATATCAGCGGATATCTACACGCAGATTTCGAGTATTTTTCTGGCTAAAATGATCTCTTACTCAAATCTGGGAATCTATAGCGTTGCATTAACCATAGGAGGCGCCTGGTCATTTATCGTATTGGCATTAATAACGAGTTTCTTCTCAAAGATTTACAATGAAAAGAATCAACCTGCTGTAGATGAATTACTAAGTAAAATCAACAGGATTGTTATCCTGCTGTCTTTAGTTGTGCTAGGTGGGTTCTATCTGTTTGGTGATGACTTTATCCATTTGCTTTATGGCAATAAGTATATGGAATCTGCCGAAATTATACCCATCATCATTATTGGCACGATGTTCTCGTCACTGGGAACGATCTGCTACCGGTATATGATTAAAGAGTCCGGATACAACTACCTGGCTAAGAAGATGTTTTTATGTTGTGTATTAACCGTGCCATTTTCCTGGGTCATGATCCGTTCCTTCGGAATTAATGGCGCTGCATACTGTTTTTTGATTGTTGAAATTTTGTCTTGCACGTTACTGAATTACTTTTTCAAGAATAGAACAATCATCAAAATGCACCTCAACATTTTTAAAACGAGATAATTTCAATGAGAATGATAAAACACACAGTTAAGTCAGCTCTGAAAATTAGCGCTAATATTTCACCAGAATTCTGTGCTAAAGCCCACTACTACATAAAATTCAAGAAGAAACTTAATTTAACCAATCCTACCAATTTTAATGAAAAGATTCAGTGGCTCAAGTTCAATGAGCTAAGCAATGATATTTACACCCGTTGCGCTGATAAGTATAAAGTCAGAGAATATATTTCATCCAAAGGCTGCGGTGAAATTCTGAATGAGCTTTATGGCGTCTACGATAGTCCTCAAGACATTGACTATGCTGCACTGCCTGAAAGGTTTGCGCTCAAGTGCAATCATGGTGCAGGCTACAACATCATTTGTAGTGATAAATCTTCACTAGATGTTGATAAAACCAACCGGCAATTGAGCAAGTGGTTAAGTGAGGATTTCTCATCACATTTTATTGAGCCACAGTACCGAAAGATTGAGAGAAAGATTCTCTGCGAAAAATTCATCGAGAATGAACGCGGTGGTTTTCCAGACGACTATAAGTTCTACTGCTTTAACGGTAAACCCTACGCCGTCATGGTTTGTGTCGGTCGCGAAAAAGGCACACCTAAATTCTATTACTTTGACATGAACTGGAATCCGCTACCCTTTGAGGATACGGTGAAGTTGATTAATAAGTATGACCTGCCAGAGATGCCTGATGGCTTTGTGAAAATGAAGCAGTATGCAATGAAACTGGCGAGCGATTTTAAATTCGTGCGCGCTGATTTCTATCTTCTCAATGGCGAAGTCATTTTTGGTGAACTGACATTTACGCCTTCAGCAGGTCTGGATGTCTCCCTTCAGGAAGCGGATGCCATTTTGGGTGGGCAACTGAGGTTGTGATTGGTGTGCATGGAGCGCCCCAGACAGAGTAGAGTTAACTCTGGCAGTTGATGAATAGCGGTTCGGGGATTGAGGGCGGCATAATGAAGCACTCAATCCCTTTTCATTTATTGATTCAGTTCCTGCAACAGGCGTGTATTCATGTACAGCTTCTCGCGCCCATAACTTTTCTCTTCTAATACGCCGATTCCCACAAGCTGTTTCAAATAAGCGGATGCCGTTTGACGTTTAGCGGTAGCCAGTCGCTGTACTGCATGGTAACAATCCAAAAAACTATTTGGTGAGGCACCATAGGGGTCCCATTGATGCTGTTTGTCCTGCATTAACGCCAATAACCCGTTCTCAATTTCCGTTTGCTGAAGTAGAGGCTGATCGGAATGTAACACCACGGCCTGACCGTGCAGCCAGGGCAAGGAGGCGGCAACGGTACGGTTGTTCTCCAGAGCGGGACGCCAGATGGCCAGCATGTCGATGTCACCCTGATGTAACGCCTGTCAGAGAAGTTTGATGGCACTACTATTTGCCATGGCTGTGTAAGTAAATCCCTACCGTTTAATCAGTAACTGTTGACTCAGAATGGTCTCACCTTGCGTTTCGATCAGCACGCAATAAAACGTATTTTGTTGTTTATTCTGGCTGACTGATGAGGTTGACATTGATGATTCGTTACGCGGGTGAAAAGATAACGGTAGTATTACTGGATGACCACCCGATGATTCGATTATCACTGGAAATGGCAGCCAGCCACTATCCCGATATGCAGATCACCGGCAGCTTTTCCCATAGCCACGAACTCTTATCATGGTTGCAAAAGAACGCTGCTGATGTGCTGGTGCTGGATTATATTTTGGGTGGCGATGAGCTTGATGGTTTGTCGTTAATAAAACAGATCTTATCACGCCATCCAACATTAAAGATTTTACTCTCGTCCTCCATGGAAAGCCTGGCGGTAATACGTGCCGCCTTTATGAGTGGAATCAAAGGCTATATTTCTAAACGTGAAGAGGCGCAGACGTATTTTGAAGCCATCCGTGTGATTGACAGAGGGCTGCGCTTTATTCCAGATAACATTGAAAGTGAATTAAGCAAAATACCGGTGCGAAAGCGCGATGGCGCGGTATTAGATGGGCCGCTGTATCACGCCAACGGCGAGAAGCTTTCGCGACTGGATACGCTGTTATCGCCGCGTGAAGCGGAAGTGATCCGTTGTTTCCTTGATGGCATGCAGGTAATTGAGATCGCAGAAAAATTAAAACGCAGCCGTAAAACCATCAGCGGGCACAAGCAATCGGGGATGAAAAAACTGGGGCTGACCACCGATTTAGAATTGTTTAAATACCGCGACCATCTTTTCTAACATTCAATTTTTTATTCCATTCAGCAGAGACTGGATGGTTTTACGTCAATCAGGAAGTATACACCTTATGAACACCTTGGGCGCGTCACCTTTAAAGGTGTACCGCCGCAAAACAAAGGTGAGAATCAAGTGCGTATGTCAAAGCAGTGGCAATGTATTACAGGGCAACAGCAATGCCTTAGCCGCAGTCACCGCCAGCCATGACTCGGTACTCACCGGTAACAACCGCACTGACACCACTAGCCGCATCGCACTGGCATTGAACAGTGGTTCCTCGCTTGCAGGTACGATGACCGGTTTAGACAGCTTCAGTATTGATGGCAGCGGTGGCGGGTTCGTTGAGGCGTCGGCACAGTTGAGCACGCTGTGGACGAAGAGTGATAGTTTGGCTGCCCGTAGCGGTTCGGCTCGCTCGCAACAAGTTGCGCTGCACGGCGTCGTGGGCAAGTCACTGACCTTATCCCAGGGGGCGCAGTTAACGCCGTGGGTACGGTTATCAGCGATTCAGGAGCTGGAAAACAACAATCGCATGACCCTTAACGATCAGCGTTTCAGCAATGATCTGGCCGGTACGCGCGCAGAGATGACATTGGGGATGTCTGCTCAGCTTCAACCTGATCTACAGCTTTATACCGAAGCAGCGACCAGCAAAGGACGGCATATGGACAGCCCGTGGAATGCGGCTTTCGGTGTGCGCTGGAGCTGGTAATCACAGATATCCGGCGGCATCTTGTCGCCGGAATTTTACTCAACAAATAAGTAATCTCCTACAGCCGATACAGCGTTCGCGGGCTAAGGTGATAAGCATGCAAGGACGTTTATTCATCCTCTGAAAGGAACATCAGAACGCCATGAAAACCGCCATTATCATCGATGAACCACCCAGACCACTGCCGCGAACGCGTGATGGTGCTGAAAAACAGCGGCATCGCCGTCTTAGCTGAATGCTTGCCTGTGGTTGAAGCGCTGGATCAGGTTCAACGACTGTGTCCGGACTTGCTGGTGGTTAATCTCATCAACAACCTTGAAGGATTAACGCTGCTGTCCGCATTTCGCGCACTGAGTGGTGCCATGAAAATTTTGGTGATAGCGGCACCGCACAGTGGGCATTTCGCGCAGCGTTGTCTGGAAGCGGGCGCCGATGGTTATGTCATCGCCTCGGATCAACTCAGCGAATTCAAAGAGGCGGTGCGCATGGTGATGCGTGGTTACAGTTTCGCCCCAGCGCAGGATTTTCCGACGGCAGCCCATCGTCGCCATGGGGCCAGTGATGAGCAACGCCTACGCATGCTCTCCGCGCGCGAAATGACGGTGTTGATTTTGCTGGCAAAAGGCATGGGCAATAAACAGATTGGTGCGCAACTGTCGCTCAGTGAAAAAACCGTCAGCACCTATAAACATCGCCTCAAAACAAAGCTGAACATCACCTCATTAGTGGAACTCATTGACTTCGCGCGGCGCTATCATCTGCTGTAGCAGTACTCACAGTCTTAATCAGAGCCCTTCCAGGCATCGAACAGCATGACGATGTGCCGTGTGTGGTTGATGAATGGGTGATTGACGAAACCCCATAGCAGCACCCAATCAACAACCATTCATCAACAGCCCTTAATCAGTGGTGCGCCTCAGCGAATAGTGCACGAATTCAAACAAATTTATCGGTAACGTACTCAGCTTCATCCCTTTTCGGAACCACAGTTGTATGAAAACTTTGTCAAAGCTAGTTATCACTTTAGGCCTGTTTTTAGCCGTCAGCGCTCAGGCTGAAGCACAAGGATGCCTGAAAGGCGCGATGATTGGTGCCGCAGCGGGGCATGTTGCGCACCATGCCGTGATGGGCGCGGTAGGGGGCTGTGTCGTGGGTCACCACATGGCCAGTAAGAAGCAAAAGGAAGCTGAGGCCAAACAGCAGCAACAAAAGTAATTGGCAGATAAGCGCTTCCGGTTTAACGTGCTGACTGCAGATTAATCCGGAGGCGATGAGCATCATCGCCGCACATCAGGAATAGATCCCCCATTATGATCACTATCGAGTCCGCTGACCCCCTCGCCCCTGAATCCCAACGTCTGATTGAACAACTCTCCACAGAGTTGGCGGCCATCACCGGGAACAACGGAAAGAGCCACTTTAATGCTGAAGCCTTGAATGAAAGACGCTCCATCTGGGTGTTAGCAAAAGATCAGCAGGGGAGAGCGGTAGGATGTGCTTCACTGCGGCCGCTATCGCATGACATCGCAGAACTAAAACGCATGTATTCGGATCGCAGCGTATACGGCGTGGGGGCGGCGCTGTTAGAACATTTGCAGCGGTGGGCCGTGAGTGTAGGCTTCGAAGAAATTCAGCTTTCAACACGCGCCATCAACACTCGCGCCGTGGATTTTTATCTTAAACACGGCTTTAAGCAGATTGAAAACTATGGCCCGTATGTTGGTCGCACCGAATCCGTTTGTTTAAGCAGAACACTCTGATCTCACCTTATCTATTCGCATCCCACATCCACATCATCTGCGAAATCGCCTTGTTGAGTTCCTCAATGCTGGCGCCGTCGCGTGCCTGAATCGATAAACCAAACATAAAAGTGCTGAAGGATGCCGCCAGCGCGCGGACATCAACATCCTGCTTCAGTTCGCCCGCGGCCACAGCACGCGCGATCGAGGCCTTGATTCCGGCTCGGGTACGATCGCGTGAACGTGTCAGCGGTTCGGTCACGGCTGCATGTTCGGTGGAGGTGGCGCTCATGGCACCAAGCCCCACCATACATCCGGTGGGATGGCCTGACTCGCACTGCATCTGCGCAGAACGACGCAATGAGGTTTCCACGGCTTCGCGTCCCGTCAGATTGGTATCCCACAGGAATTCCGTTACCTGACCAAAGGTCGCGAGATAGCGCTGCACGCACTCACGGAATAATGCCTCTTTCGAACCGAATGCGGCATAAAAACTGGGTGCGGAAATGCCGTTGTTGATGCTGGCTTTGAGCTGGGTAAGCGAAGTCGATTCGTAGCCCTGCTGCCAAAACAGATACATCGCCTGTTCGATCGCCTGGTCTCGATCAAATGTTCTCGGGCGTCCCATCGTTGCCATCGCGTCCTCCTGTTTAATGCGTGCAGTGGATTACTATACTAAACGATACATAACTCATTGACAAAGCGAACCTGCCTTACTAGTGTATCGATCGTTACATTAGTTCAGGTCGCTCTCTTTAACTTTAACAAGGCGAGATTGCACGCCTAATTATATACCAATCGATACATAAATGATTTCAGAAGGAATTATGGAAAAAGAACTCGCACTCACCGGGGAAGATGCAGCAACAGAATCGCTGCCGATATCTGCTCTGCTGGCGCTGGCGATGACGGGCTTTATTTGCATCATCACCGAGACCTTGCCTGCCGGGCTGTTGCCGCAAATGGCGGCGGGACTGAACATCTCTAATGCGCTGGCGGGGCAGACGGTCACGGCTTATGCGCTGGGCTCGCTGATCGCCGCGATCCCATTGACCATCGCGACACAGGGTTGGCGGCGCAGAAACGTATTGCTACTGGCTATCGCCGGGTTCCTGATTTTCAATTCTATTACGGCGCTGTCCGCGAACTACTGGCTCACGCTAACGGCACGCTTTTTTGCTGGCGTAGCCGCGGGATTGTCATGGAGTCTGCTGGCGGGCTATGCCCGCAGGATGGTGGCGATTCACCAGCAGGGCAAAGCGATGGCCATCGCCATGGTGGGCACGCCTATCGCCTTGTCACTGGGCTTGCCGCTCGGCACCTGGCTGGGTGGCCTGCTGGGTTGGCGCAGCGCCTTCGCGGTTATCTCTGCCTTAACCCTTGTGCTGGTGGTATGGGTGCTGACCAAAGTGCCTGATTATCCGGGGCAATCGCGCCATGAACGCATGCCGCTGTTAAAGGTGCTCACCACGCCAGGCGTGAGACCCGTGCTCAGTGTGGTGATCGCCTGGATGCTGGCTCACAACATTCTCTATACCTATATCGCTCCGTTTCTGCAGTTGGCCGGATTGGGTTCACAAGTGGATGTCGTGCTGCTGGTGTTCGGGCTTTCCGCGCTGCTGGCGATTGCTGTGATCGGGCGGCTGATCGATCACCACTTACGCAACAGCGTTTTGGTGAGTCTGGCGGTTTTTGCCCTGGTTTCATTGGGATTTATGGGCTTTTCGCACATTCCAGCTGTGCTGTATCTCGGCGTGGCCGTGTGGGGATTGACCTTCGGCGGGGCAGCAACGCTGTTGCAAACGGCGCTCGCGGATACCGCTGGAGAGGGCGCAGATATCGCACTTTCCATGAACGTGGTGGCGTGGAACGGCGCAATTGCAGCGGGTGGCATCACGGGCGGTATTTTGTTGAATCACTGGGGCGCACAATCATTCCCACCTGTTTTGCTTGTGCTGCTGGCAATCGCTTTTCTCATCACTTTGCGGGCTCGCAATCACGGCTTCAGTTCCGGCGCGCGCACCGGCCATTAATCACGCCTCCTGCGCTGGCTGCGTTCAGCGCTATCAACAGGGTAACAAGATGAATATTGCAATTATCGGTCTTGGTGCGATGGGCAGTGCTATCGCACAACATTTTATCGCCGCAGGGCATCAGGTTTCAGGATGGAGTCGATCCGCTCGTGAAGTGCCGGGAGTCACAGCACTCACCACCGCCGTTGAAGCTTTTCAGGCTGATATAGTGCTCACGTTGCTCTCTGATGATGGGGCGATTGAGGATGTGATCATCAATGATGATCTGCTCAGCCAGGCCAACCCGCATCTGGTGCACATCGTGATGTCGACGATTTCGGTGGCTTATTCTCATGAGCTGGCGCAGCGCCATCAGGCGGCGAGTATTGCTTATATCGCAGCACCGGTGTTGGGAAGGCCGGACGTTGCCGCGCGCGGCGAGTTAAATGTGCTGGTAGCCGGAGAATCGTCAGCGCTTAGCCGAGTGGAACCGGTATTAGCATTGATTGGTAAACGCATCTGGAATATGGGCGAAACACCGGCCGCGGCTCATGCGGCGAAAATTGCTTGTAACATGATGATCACCATGGCGATTGAAGCAATGGCGGAAGCCGTGGTGCTCACCGAAGCCAACGGGCTGGAACGTGAACGCTTCTTTGATCTGATCCTCAATACCTTATTTGGTAGCCGGAGCTATCAGGTCTATTCCGCCAACATCATGCAGGAGGTGTATGAACCCGGCTTCAAGGCCAGCCTCGGGTTAAAAGATCTTCGTTTGGCGCAGGCCGCTGCCGCCCACGCTAAAGCCGAACTGCCGATGTTGCAGGCGGTGCATCAGCAAATGCATCGGGCGGTAAACGCCGGAGGCGGCGATCGTGACTGGTCGATCATGGCCGACTACACGCTGCGGTCAGCTGCATCTAAGTCGCCGACAACGTGAAATCCGTTATGATGCAGCATGTGAACTGCCCTCAAAAAACTGGCACAGCAGCTGCCAAAGGTGCTGTGCCGCTGGGGTAAAGCGGTGGTCGGCGCTGCGTAACAGATGGCATTGGCTCTCGCGGGCGATGCGATGATTGATCGGCACCGCGATCAGATTACGCGACGTCAACGCGTCTTCAACGACTTTGGTGGTCATAAACGCAATGCCCATTCCCGCCTGGCTCAGCGCAATCGCACTGGAAAACAGGTTGCAGCTGTAGGCGGGCGTGAACACCAATCCTTCCTGATTAAACATGACGTTCATATAGCTTTGAATACCAAAGTCTTTATCCATGCCAATCAGCGGATAAGCGGCGAGATCGCTGACATCTACCTGCTGATACAATCCGATGGGGTGATCACGATGCACAATGGCGCAGATGGGGCCGCGCAGATAACTGTGACACTTCACGCCGGGCGGACCCAGGGGGCCAAAACCCACGGCCATATCCACTTCGCCACGAGTGATCAGGCTCACCGTGGTTTGCATATCGCCCGATAAAATATCGATGAACACTTCAGGATAGCTTTGCGAAAAAGGTCGCAAGACATACTTCACCACCTCATCGACCATCCCCTGGCCGACACGCATACGGATCGAGCCGCCGCGTTTATGGCGCAAATCGCGCAGACGTCTTTCCAGGTGGCTTCTGCGTTGATGCGTTTGCGCGTAATCCTCAGCCAGCAATTTCCCCGCTTCGGTGAGCACCACATTGCGTCCGCGCCGCTCCAGCAGTGGCAGTTGCATATCACGCGCCAGCTGCGAAAGCTGACGACTGATGGCCGCGGGATCGACATCCAGTGCTTCCGCCGCACGACGAATGCCGCCATGGACACCGACTTCATACAAGTATCTTATGGACTTGTCAGGATAGAGCAGCATTGCCATAGGTTTTCATTATCTGTTGTTCTCAGGTCAACAATAATAACGTTTTATACCCATTTTTTAAGCGCAATTTTATCCTCATACTCGGGATTCACTTGGTGAGGACAGAAGTAATGAAAAATATAATAAGTTATTTGCAACAGCATTCAGACGACATTCTCTCAGATATCAAAACCCTGGTGGCAGCAGAGTCACCCTCCATGAACAAGGCAGCGGTGGATCGCTGTGGCAACGTGCTGCAAGCCCTGTTCGCCGAGCGTCTGGGTATTGATGCTGAAATCGATGTACAGGAACACTATGGGAACCACCTCAAGTTCACGCTGGGCTCAGGCGACGATCAAACCGTGGTGCTCGGCCATTTTGACACAGTCTGGGATGAAGGCGAACTGCCGATGGGCGAGGAAGACGGCAAGTTTTATGGCCCCGGCATTCTGGACATGAAAGCGGGCCTGGTGCAGTCGATTTGGGCGGCGCGCGCGTTAAAAGAACACGACTTGCTGGCAGGGAAACGCATCGTTTTCCTCTGTGGCAGCGACGAAGAGGTGGGCAGCCCAAGCTCCAGCGAGTGGCTCTCCCGCCATGCGTTAGGGTCATCGCAAGTGCTGGTGGTGGAACCCGCCGTGGCTGGCACCGGTGCGCTGAAGGTTGCGCGCAAAGGCACGGGCCAATATCAAATCGTGATCACCGGCCAGGCCGCGCATGCAGGTAACAACCCTGAAGAAGGTATCAGCGCGGTGCAGGAGATGGCACATCAGGTGCTGTTCCTGCATGGGTTGAACGCACCGGATCGTGGCACCACCGTCAACGTCGGGATTGCGCAGGGCGGTAATCGCATCAACGTGGTGGCGGATAAAGCGGTGCTGGGCATCGACACGCGCGTCACCAGCGAAGAGGAAGCCCAGCGCATTCACGCCGAAATCACCCAGATTCAGCCGCACTTACCGGGCATTAAGCTGAAGATTACCGGTGCACAATCACGTCCGCCGATGCGCCAGAGCGCAGAGTCTTTGGTGATCATGCAGCGTGCGCAAGCGGTGGCACAACAGATCGGTTTCAGCGTGGAAGGGCAATCGGTTGGCGGCGGCAGCGATGGTAACTTCACTGCAGCGTTGGGTATCCCAACCTTAGATGGATTGGGCGCGACCGGCGCAGGTATTCATGCGCGTCATGAACATATCATCATTGCCGATATTGCCTCACGCACCGCGCTGGTAGCGGGTTTGATGCTGGGGGAAAACCATGTCGCAGGTTAATGTTGAAAAAAATAGTGCGATGCAGCCCGCAGGCAAGAAGAGTGAGCAGAGCCCTTATCTGCTGCTGTTTATCATCCTGGTGCTGGCAGCGGTCGCCACCTGGATTATTCCGGCGGGTAAATTTGATCACGAAACCCGTAATGGCGTGACCTTTGCCATCAAAGGCAGTCTGCATGAAGTGGCGCGCTCGGGCGTCTATCCCGGCGAGATTTTCATGGCGATCGTGCAGGGCGTGATCAAAGCGGCACCGATCATTTTCCTGATTCTGTTTACCGGCGGATTGCTGGCGGTAATTGAAGCCACAGGCGCGATTGCCACCGCGCTGAATTCGCTGTCACGCAGCACCAAAATCAGCGATACCCGTCTGATCCTGATTTTCGCGGTGATCTTCGCCATCCTCGGCAGTACCGGCGTGGTGCAAAACTCGGTGGTGGCCTTTGTGCCGATTGGTCTGCTGGTGGCACGTTCGTTAGGCTTGCCGCCGGTGATCGGCATGGCGCTGATCTATCTAACCTGCGCGGCAGGCTTCAACGTAGCATTCCTCGGCCCAGCCACCACCGGTCTGACACAGCATCTGGCGCAGTTGCCGCTGTTCTCGGGCATGTTACTGCGCGGCATCACCAACCTGCTGTTTGTGTTAACGGTGGCGATTTACCTGATTATTACCGTGAAGCGCATGCGCAAAAATGGTCAGGTGCGTGTGGACACTGCGGTGGAAAGCGCTGAACCGCTGGCGATTACCGGCCGTCATAAACTGATTCTGCTGACCTGCGCGGTGACGCTGATTCTGTTTATGGTCGGCACGGTGCAGCTGCATTGGGCCACCAATGAGATGTCGGCGATGTTTATCATCCTGTCGATCATGGTCGGTTTGATTGGTGGCCTTTCCGGTTCTGCTATTGCTAACACCTTCCTGAGCGGCTGTTCTCAACTGGTCAAAGGCGGATTTATCGTCGGGATGGCAGGTGCGATTTCGGTGGTGCTGCAGCAGGGCAATATCCTCGATCCGATTGTTGGCTTCCTGTCAGACTTGCTGGCACCGGTTCCGCCTGCGATTGCCGCTGTGGGCATGTTTATCAGCGCCGCACTGATGCACTTCGGCATTTCATCCGGTTCGGGCGAGTCAGCGTTGTTGATCCCGATTTTCTCCCCGCTGGGCGATAACCTCGGCCTGACACGTCAGGTCACGGTGCAAACCGTGCTGCTGGGCGAAGGGATAGTGAATTCCATCAGCCCAACCTCGGGCGTGCTGATGGCCGCGCTGGCCACCGCCAATATCTCGTTCGGCAAATGGCTCAAATTCGTGGCACCGGTCGTCGCCATCTGGTTTGCGATTTGCGTGGTGACGCTGCTGATTGGCGTGGCGATAAACTGGGGTCCGTTCTGACCCAGTGAAAATGAGAAGGGATGCTGACGATAGCATCCCTTTTTTATAGCTGCTTCAGGGCAACGTTACGCCTGCAGGAAATCCCGGAACTCCTCACTCAATTCGTCAAAGAGTTGATAGATCACCTGCCCCCCCTGAGCGGTTTGCCCCCGGGCTTCCGCAGCGGCAAGCGCATCAAACAGGCGATGTTTGATATGAAAACGCCATATGACCGGCACGCGAGATAAGATATCAGTCAATGCCCGATAGCGCTCCGGCGTCCAGCTTTGCTCAAAGCGAGTGCGCCATGGGCCAAAGTCAAAATGTGCCACGCTGGCGGCTGTCGCAGAGCGTTGATTGCGTTTCATCTGCGTGGCTTCCACATCCAGCTCACCCTCGCGGATCACCACACCATAATCCTGCTCGGCACGCGCCGAAGAAACGTAGCCTCTTTTCACGTCTGATAACACCTGCTGGGGATCACGCTCCAGCGGTGAACCATATCCGCCTCCACCGGCCCCGGTTAATCGAATCACATCTCCTGCCTGGCAACGGATCACATCGCTATTGCCGAGCATTTCAGGTGCTTCACTCTCCGGGTTTTTCACAAAAATGGCATTGCTGCCCGCTTTCCCGCCAAGGACACCCCAGGAAGCGAAATGGGTGCGATCGCGATTGCGCGCCGTGACGGTGGTATCAGGTGCAAACACCTGAAATTCCATCATTAGACCGGAACCACCGCGATATTTTCCTGCACCGCCGGAGTCGGGTACCAGACAATAGCGTGTGATACGAATCGGCACTTCCGCTTCGTTAATCTCCACTGGCGTATTGCGAAGAAATGCCACGTTAGCGCCCGATCCTTCTTCTCCGTCACCGAATGGCATGCCGCCCGCCCCGCCGCCCACCGGGCCGATGGAAGCAATCACCGGGCGACCCGAGGTGTTGGTGGTTTTCACGTTCAAAATCGCCAGTCCACAGGCCGCGCAGGCAGGCAAACGGTCAGGGATCGCTTGTGAAAACGCGCCAAAGGTCAATACATGCGTTAACTTACAGGTCAGACTGCGCATGCCGACGGCAGCTGGGTAAACGGCATTCATCACGCTGCCTTCGGGCAACACACATTCGACGACGCGATCCAGTCCCGCGTTGAGCAAAATATCGGGATTCAGGGTATAGAGCACATAGTGATAGCCGACCAGCGCCAGCGCGTGACGCGTCATGCCGCCGGTCGGCATATTCAATGATGAAAGCAATTGCGGATCGCTGCCGGTGTAATCAAGGATGGCGCGGCCGCCGCGAATTTTCAGCGTCATCGCCACGCGCATCGGTTTGCCGTTCACGCTGTCTTCGTCAGCGTATTCCGCAAAGAAATAATCGCCATCCGGCACGCTCTCGAGGATGCGTTGTGCCTGCTGCGCCGCATAATCGAGCAGGGCCACCATACCTTGCTGAAAATCTTCCACACCAAAATGCGCGATCATCTCCAGCACGCGTTTTTCGCCATTGGCCAGCATCGCCAGTTGGGCATGCAGGTCACCCATATTCTGTTCCGGCGCACGCACATTGGTTTTGATCAACGTGAGCAACGCTTCATCCAGCACGCCTTCACGCACGATCTTAGTCGGCGGGATACGTATTCCTTCCTGATGGATCTCTGTCAGCGTGCGCGACAGCGAGGCGGGCACGGCCCCGCCCACATCGGTGTTATGAATATGCCCGCCAACAAAACACACCAGCTTGCCTTGCCAGAACACCGGTTTCCACATCACCATATCCGGGCTGTGTGTCGCAACGTTACCGCTGTAAGCATCGTTGGTCATCGCCACATCGCCGGGGCGATAGTCCGCGATCATGCCGAGTACCGGCCCGTAATCGAGACCGATATACCAGGTGGCGCCTAAGGTTTTCGGCGAAGCAAATGCCAGACCTTCGGGGGTGAGCAGGGCGCATGAGAAGTCTTCCGTCTCTTTGACAAAAGTCGAATGGGCGGTACGCACCAGCGTATGGGCCATGCTTTCTGCTGCCGCCACACAGTAGTTAGCCAGAATCTGCAGACCTGAAGTATCAAAAGCCATATCGCGACTCCTTTATTAAGCCGTGTGGGTGAGGTCAGTGAGGATCAGATTGCCGAGCGCATCCACCCGGGCGCGGAAATCGGGTAATACGGCGACAGTGGTGTCGGACTGGGTAATCACCGCGGGTCCGGTAAATGACTGACCACCCGCAAGCTGCTCGCGCTGGTAAAGTGGCACGGTGAGGTAACGGCCCGACATCCACACATCAATATGTTCGGCGGGGATCGGTGCTGCGTCAGAGTGCGGCAAAGGTTCGAGTTGCGGCTTCGGCGTGGGCATGCTGACCACCAGACGTAGCGACACCACCTGAATCTGTGCATCACGGTCGCTGTAAGCATATAAATGATGGTGTTGCGCATGGAAGGCTTCACGCAGCGTTGAGAGATTGCCGCTCGCCAAATCCTCACGCTGTAACGGTGTGGCGATCTCAAACGACTGCCCCTTGTAACGCATCTCTGCCGAGAGGCTAAACTGGCCCTGGCTGGCATCACTGACTTCGTGGCTCAGCCATTCGCGGGCTTGCTGTTCGAGTTGCTGATATTCAGCTTCGAGGTGTGGCAAGCTATCTGCGCTTAAATCACCATAAATGATGCGAACAAAATCGTTTTTCACATCGGCAACCAGACCGCCTAATGCGCTCAGCACGCCGGGCGTCAGCGGCACCAGCACTTCACGCATGTGCATGGCGCGCGCCAGATAACAGGCCATCATCGGGCCTGCACCGCCAAAAGGCATCAGGGAAAAGGCGCGCGGGTCGATACCGAAACGGGAAACCAGTCGGCTAATCCCTGCGTACATGCCGGACACGGAAACGTTAATGATCGCTTCCGCCGTGGCTTCGATGGATTGACCCAGCCGATCGGCCAGCGATCCTATGGCGGCTTTCGCGGCGGCGACATCCACATTCACCGCGTTGTAGCCCAACGTTGCCTGGCCAAGAATGCCCAATGACACGAAAGCATCGGTAATCGTGGGCTGCGTGCCGCCACGTCCATAACACACTGGCCCAGGCGTTGAGCCTGCGCTTTCTGGCCCGACTTTGAGCACGCCAAACTCATCAACGCGCGCCACAGAACCGCCGCCATCACCAATCGATGTGACGGACACGGACGGAATGTGAATCTGGTAGTCACCGATATACTCACCGGTGTCATATTGCGCTTCTCCGTTGACGATCAGCGCCACATCGGCGGTGGTGCCGCCAATATCCAGACTCATGACGTTCTCACGACCGCACTGGCGTGCCACCCAGGCTGCGCCCATCACACCTGATGCGGTTCCCGACAAGATCATCTGCACGCACTCGGCTTTGCCGCGCTCTGCGCTCATCACGCCGCCATTGGACTTGGTGACTTTCAGCTCAGCCGTTACGCCCGCTTGCGTCAGTGCCTGCTGCAAAGCACCGAGATAATGCGCGACGCGTGGCTGAACATAGGCACCAATCACGGCGGTTTGCGTACGCTCGAATTCGCGAATAGTCGGCCAGACATCGCTAGAGCAGCAGACAAAAAAGCCTGGCACGGCCGCTTCAATCAGGGCCTGGACCTGCTTCTCATGTTGGGGATTGCGATAGGCATGCAGCAGGGCAATCACGACTCCTTCACAGCCCGCATCGCGCAAGCCCGCGACAGCGGCCAGCACACTCTGTTCTGCAATCGGCGTAAGTTCTTTTCCGGTCGCATCCATTCGACCGTCGATGCCAAACACATTTTCGCGCGACACCAGGGGTTCCGGACGCAGCGAATGCAGGCTGTACATATCCGGCGTCTTCAGCCTGCCAAGTGCCAGGACATCCTCAAAATAGCGATTGGTGATCAGCCCCAGCTTCGCCCCTTTTTTCTGCACCACGGCATTCACGCCAACGGTGGTGCCGTGGGTAAAATATTCAATATCGGCGGGATCGATCCCATAGCGCTTCACTAACTCCTGAACGCCGTGCAGCACTTCCTGGCCCGGATCATCGGGACGAGAAAACACTTTCAGGCTGTGCAACTGCCCCGATGCTTCGTTGAAAACGGCGAAGTCAGTAAACGAGCCGCCGATATCGACACCAATGCGTAATCCCATACTTCCCCCTAATTGGTTTGCGAATGAGCGGATTTATCCAGGCGGTCGCGCACCTGGTAATAGCTGCCAAGCAGCGGCATAAACCAGGTGTTGCCGGTGTAGAGCGGGTGGCCGGGCAGCGGCGATACCCCATAAGGACTTGCGTTGAGCGGTGTATTTTCGATCAGGTGACGGGCTAAACGATGGCCGAGCCAACTCATCATGGTGACACCGCTGCCGTTACAGCCCACGGCATAAAAACAGCCTTGCGGTGTCTGGCCGATATGCGGCAGGTAGTCGAGCGTGACGGCGACTTTACCGCCCCAGCTATGGCTGATTTTGATGTCACGTAACTGAGGAAAACGTTGCGTCAGATGTTGATGCAGCACACGCGCAGACTGCTGGCGATCAAGGGCGTAGAAGCGTGCGCGGCCCCCAAAGAGCAGACGAGAGCCATCGGGCGAATAACGAAAATAGTGCGTGACGCGCTGGGTTTCCGCGATGCCGCGCTGGTGCGGAATCAGCGTGCGTCGCAGATCTGCGGATAACGGTTCAGTGGCAATCTGATGGCTGGTGACTGGTACCACACGTGCGCGCAAATGGGCCATTTCTGGCCCGGTATAGCCATTGGTGGCGATAATCACCTGACGCGCATTGAGCGTGCCGCGCAGAGAATCAACCTGGTAATGCGCCGCATGTTTCTCAATGCGACTCACCGCAGAACCACTGCACACGAGCACGCCAGCTTTGCGCACCGTATCCAGCAAACCTGCATAATAAAGCGCGGGATTGAGCAGACCAGCACGCTCAATCAGTACGCCGCCGTGATAAGCCGGGCTATCCAGTTCGACGCGCAGTTCATCGCGCGTTAGCATGCGCGCCTGCACCTGACTCACGCTATTGAGAAGTGGCAACCGCTTTTTCCAGTTCTCCAGATGTTCCGGGATCCACGCGGCGGCGAGGCGACCGGTTTGTCGATAATCGCAATTGATAGCGTGCTGTGCGATCAGGCTTTCCAGATAGCGATAGCCGTCAGCCGCCTCCAGCAGCAGGTCGCGTTTTAGCTGCTCATCGCTCTGCCGCAGCCCCTTTTTGGCCGACATGGTTTTGCCCACGTTGATGCCGCCAGTGACCTGACCACCGCTCAACGTACTCGCGCCACTGCCCGGTAAGCCGGCTTCCAGAATCACCACCTGATTACCGTGTTGCGCCAGCGTCAATGCACAGCACAGCCCGGCATAGCCAGCGCCAATAATCACGTATTCCGTTTCGGGCGGAACGTCACTGGGCGACGCATCCTGCGGCTGCCAATGCTCCCACCAATAGGGCGCCGCCTTATAATCTTCGGTAAATATCGACTGATGACTTCTCATCACTCTGCCTCGCTAAACATCATTCATGAAATCCAGCGGCTGAAACCTAGCCGTTCCACAATAAGGAATGCCATTCCATAAATTTAACGTGACATGATTTTATCTTTCCTGCAAGCACAAAAATTAAGCATTCGGAGGAAATTGTGATCGGCTTACGGGCAAAACGCCGAGCGGCAGAGGGCAGGCTGTGCCATATTACGGCACAGCAAGTGGAGACAATGACGTCAGAAAGTAGGGAGATTGGAGCGATGCAGAGCCTGATTAAAAGCCTGAAAGTGCTGGAGAGGGTAGCCGAGAAACAGCCAATCAGCGTGGGCGAGTTGGCTAAGATGATGTCGATGCCAAAAACCACCGTGCAGCGCATTCTCTGGACCTTTCATGAGGCGGGCTGGTTACGATTGATTGAAGGCGACATGCCGCGCTGGACCGTCAGCCCTCGTGTGCTCAGCGTGCGGCCGATCGAGCTGGCGGGCGGCGGACTGTCTGCTGCCGTCCAGGATCCGATGGCAGAGTTGCGCAATAGCACACAGGAGACGGTGTATGTGTCGGTGTATGACGGCAATGGCGCGGTGGTGGTGATCGACAGGCTGGAAAGTCCGCATCCCGTGCGCGCGGTTAGTCCGATTGGGGATATTGCGCCCATTCACTCCACGGCAAATGGCATGGCGATTTTGGCGTTCTTACCGGAAAGTCAGCTTGAAAATATCCTTACCGGCGAGCTGAGTGCCTTTAACCCGGCCACCATCACCGATGCCGATAAACTTCGCGCAGAACTGAAGCAGGTGCGTGAGCGCGGGTACGCAATCAACCGAGGCTATTATCGCTCTGGTATTTTCGCCATCGGGGCACCCATTTTTGATGCAGCCCACCAGCCGGTCGCCAGTATCTGCATCTCGATGCCGGACTCTCGTTACCATGAAGAAAAAATCGCTGAGTGGGGCGCGCTAACTGTTCAGGCTGCCCAGGCAATCGGCTTCCAGAGAAATGCCAGAGGTTAACGGCATGACGTAATGGCCACACAGCGGTGTGGTCATTTCATCCTAAGATCCTGTTTTTGTATGACATTAATCGACTCATCTCCCTTCGCGCCCTCCAGCTCAATCTCCGTGTGACCTATAGCGAAATCCTCTCACCCGCATATTGACGTCTAATTTTCACTCAACTAACGTAATTAACGGAATGCCATGCCGTAATGTGGAATGATTAATTCATTCTGAGTCACGTTCACTGACCGTGCTGTTATGCGGTGAAGATGGGGTTAACCATGACAACTTCTGCCACGCTTCCTCAGGTGACACCTGAAATGCAGCGCAAAACGCTGATCGGTGCTGTTGCCGGCAACCTGGTCGAGTTTCTCGACTTTGCCCTCTACGGCCTACTGGCCAGTGTGATTTCACGGATCTTTTTCCCGCAGGATGCGCCATTGACGGCACTGCTCTCGGTATTACTGCTGTATGCATCGAGTTTTCTGGTGCGTCCGATTGGTGGCATCGTGTTGGGATTGGCGGGCGATCGCTGGGGCAGGCGCTCGGTGTTGATGATCACCATCACCGGCATGAGTGTGGTGACCGGTTTGACCGCTCTTCTCCCCACTTACGCGCAGGCAGGCACCAGCGCCACCGTATTGCTGGTGATTTGCCGACTGATTCAGGGCTTTTTTGCTGGCGGCGAATACGCGACAGCCACGGATTACATTGTCGAGAACAGCGATCAAAAACGCCGCGCCTTTCGTGCGTCATTCTCACCCATAGGTGCCTATATCGGCACGGTGATCGCTATTGGTCTCTACACCTTGTTGTCTTCGTTGATCACGGCGGCACAAATGGAGGAGTGGGGCTGGCGTGTACTGTTCGCCATCGGCCTTCCGTTGGGGCTGGTTGGGTTGCTGATTCGCCGCAAACTTGATGAGAGCCCGGAATTCCGCGCGGTTGAACGGGCGCGGGTGGAGCAGCGTTTGAATCCACCAACGGTGACTCAGGTCATTCGCTCGCAGTGGAAAAATATCCTGGTGTTCATGTCGATACTGATGAGTCATACGCTGCCCAACTATCTGATTCTGGGCTTCTTCGCCACGTATCTCACCACGTTTGTCGGGCTAGCCAAAACCGATGCGGCAATGGCGGTGTTAGTTTCTCAGTTTGTACTGATTTTTAGCACGCTATTGCATGGCTATCTCAGTGATGTGGTAGGCAGAAAACGCTGGTTACTGTTGGGGTGTGTGCTGGTGATCCCGGCGATGTTTTTTGCTTTCACCTATGCTGAGCATGGCACGTTAGGCAGTGCCATTATCGCAGCGGTTGTGCCAGTGATGGTTTTCCCGATGGTCACCAGTGGAATGACCATCAGTCTGGTCGATATGTTCCCGGCCGAGATGCGTGCCTCTGCGGGTGCAATGGCGTACAACACCGGTACCGCGTTGTTCGGTGGCACAGCACCGCTGATTGGCGCGGCGTTGATTGGCTGGTCGGGCAGTGCGTTTACGCTGGTGTACTATGTTGCCGCCGTGGCTATCGTCTCATTCATTTCGATTGCGCTGTTTTTCCGCTATCCGCAGCGCGCCTCGCATAACGCTTATCAGCTTGCGAGCAGCGCCGCGCAGGGCAATCCTATAGCGGCGCGCCTGCGCCGATAAACGCTTTACATCACGGAGCATCGGTAACCGTTTTCCCGTGGTTACCGATGTCTATTTGATGAGAGGTGAGTGGAGATAAATTTCATGGCTTTAGCGTAGTTAAAAAACGCTATATTTTTCAGCCCTGATTTCTCTGCTGGTAATGGGGAAATGATTAGCGGTTGCAGTGAGAAAATAATGTGTTATGGTAACTGCACGATTAATTTACCGGAGTGAATGTCGCGGACCTGATAACAGGAACCAGGGTCTGTCACCAGATATCATAATGATGAATTCTGACTTATCTTTTTTCTCCACCTACAACACCCGCCTTCGTTACGCACGTCACTATCTGCAACAGTAATATTCTGCTTTTAAACTTTTACTGACAGCTGCATTTCATCTCTCTTCACTGCAGAGGGATATTCTCACGCCATTTGCTGGCATCGACCAAAATAATAAGGTTTTAAATTATGACCAGGAAGAATCTACTCGCGATTTCCCTCACTGCGTTAATCAGTTCACCGACACTGTTTGCTGCCGACTTGCCGGGCAAAGGTGTGACGGTCTCCCCGGTGCAAAGTACCTTGCCGGAAGAGTCATTCCAGACGGAGCTGATTAACAGAGCGCTGGAAAAACTGGGCTACGAGGTCAAACCCACTGAAGAAGTGGACTACAACGTGGCTTACACGGCGATTGCTGCGGGCGATGCCACTTACATGGCGGTTAACTGGGAACCGCTGCAAAAGGATATGTACAACGCCGCAGGCGGGGATACAAAATTCTATCGCAAAGGCACCTATATCAGTGGTGCCGCGCAGGGTTATCTTATCGATAAAAAGACCGCTGACAAATATCACATTACCGATCTCTCTCAGCTGAAAGATCCGAAACTGGCTAAACTCTTTGATGCTAATGGAGATGGCAAAGCCGATCTGGCGGGATGTAATCCGGGCTGGGTCTGTGGTCAGGTGATTAATGCACAAATTGATGCTTATGGCCTGAGTAATACGGTGCAGCAGAATCAGGGTAATTATTCTGCGATTATTGCCGATACGTTGACCCGCTATAAAGCGGGTAATCCGGTGCTCTATTTTACCTGGACACCTTATTGGGTGAGCGATGAATTAAAACCGGGCAAAGATGTGGTCTGGTTGACGGTGCCGCATTCTGTCACGCCGGGCTCGCAGAAGAATGAAGATACCGCGCTGCCAAATGGCAAGAATTATGGCTTCAAACCAAACAATGAACATGTGGTGGCAAATAAAGCCTGGGCAGAAAAGAATCCTGCCGCGGCGAAACTGTTCGAGATCGTCAAACTGCCGCTTAATGATGTTAATGCGCAGAACCAGCGGATGCATCAGGGAGAATCGTCCAGCGAAGATATTCAGCGCCACGTGAATGGCTGGATTCATGCGCACCAGGCCACGTTTGATGGCTGGGTGAAGCAGGCCGCCGCCGCAGCGCAATAACGGCGTTAGCGTCCCCAGGGATCCGCTTCCCGCCCTGCAGAATCGCAGGGCGGGAAACCGTTTTACCGTACTTCATTCACATACATGAAGTGCTCGGTGCTGAAACGATGATGCGCCAGGATCACGGGGATCGCACTCTGGTCAAAAGACACTTCATCTATCACCATCACCGCGTGCGGCAATGCCAGCTCCAGCAACGTCGCATCTTCTTCGTTCGCCAACTGTGCCGTGATCTGCTCACGTACCGCTGCCACTCGCACATCGTAATGTTCGAACAGAAAGCGATAGAGCAGCGGCGGCAAGTGTTCTGCCGTAGGGAAATCAGGCAGACGCGCAGCAGGCAATATCAGCGTTTCATGCATGGCGGCAATGCCTTTCACCCGACGCGTGCGCTTCAGGCGTATCACGTCATCTCCGGCAGCGATCTGCAGTTTTTCTGCTTCCCGCTCGTTAGCTTGACTCAACTGATAATCCAGCAGTGTCGTGTCTGAATGTAGCAATCCGCCGCTTTTATCGTGCAGGCGAAAATACTGGAAAAAGTGGCTCAGGTTGTGCAGCGGTGCCCAGCCGGTCACCACCGTGCCGGTTTTGCGACGGCGCATCAACATCCCTTCGGTGGTCAACGCCGCCAGCGCTTTACGTATTGTTCCCACCGACACGCCAAACTTTGCCGCCAGGCTGTTTTCGCTCGGCAAAATGGTGCCCGCCGGCAGCTCACCTTGCAGGATCGATTCGCTGATATGGCGTTTCACCACTTCATACAGCGGCGCGCCTTCTCCCTCACTTAAACGAGAGAATTGGGGCGTGTCGTCTGCGTCATAGTTTTTTTGCATGTTTCTGATTACCGATTGACCTGCATCCATGAATTGCATTATCTATAAACTATATAGAAATACAACAGACGATAATCCTATGTTGCAGAATTCTCGCCTTAACAGTGCGTTAGAGAAAATTGCGGATGACACCGCGCAGATTACTGACGACATGCAGCGCATGCTGGCCGTGGATACTTGCTTTCCACCAGGCAATGGCTATGCGCAATTTTCCGACCTGATGACGCAGCTGTTAACGCCAATGCACTTCAGCTTTGAGCGCGTTTCAGTGCCGGAAGATCTCTGGCAAGCGCCCGATGGCAGCGCATACGGCGAGCGAGTGAATTTGCTGGCAACGCTTAACTGTGGCGCGGCCGAAAACTGCAATCTCTACTTTCACACCGATACGGTGCCTGCGGGAGATGGCTGGCGATTTCCTCCGCTGGCACTGACGGTGGCCGAAGGTAAGTTGTTTGGGCGCGGCGCGGCGGACATGAAAGGGACGATCGTGGCGGCGATGGCGGCGATCCGTGCAGCGCAGGCCTGCAATCTGCCGCTGCGTTTCAATCCGGTCTTTCTGCTTTGTACCGATGAAGAGGGCGGGTTGTATCCCGGTATTCGTTACCTCGCGGAACAGCAGCGCTTCGCTGGGCATCTGTTGAGCTTCAACGGTGGCGCAGTGCCACGCATCTGGGCGGGCTGCTTTGGCAGTATCGAACTCAAAATCATTATTACCGGGCGTTCCGCGCATTCTGGCGATCCGCTGCATGGCATCAACGCCATCGAAGCCGCGCTGCCGCTGATGAACGCGCTTTATCAACTGAAAGGCGAAGTGGAACAGCGCACCTCGGCAATGCCTGCGCCGCCGCATTATCAGGGCAAACCGCTGACCTCACTGTTGACGCTGGCTGCCGCACAGGGTGGCAGCAAAGGCTCAACCATCCCCGAACGTTTCGAACTGCTGATCAATCGACGTTATGCCCCGGAAGAGGCGTTTGACAACGTCTGGCAGGAGTTGACCCACTGCATCCAACAAGCGATGCAAGTCAGCCCAGCGCTTGATGTCAGCGTGCAAATGATTGGTCATCTGGCCCCGGTGGCCAATCCTGATGGCCCGCACTGGCCACGCTGGCAGGCCGCACTGAGTCAGGGGTTTGGTTTTAAAGCGGAGGAGTTTAAACCCTGGGGATCCTCAACCAGTTCGGATATGGGTTGGGTTCAGCAGGCCGGTATGCAGGAAATTTTACTGGGTGGTTTAGCCCGCCCCGACAACCGCATTCATGCCGCCGATGAGTTCACAACGATGGCAGATGTTATCGCACTTTCGCAGTCCATTCTGGCGTATCTCGCCGATGAGTTTCAGCCAACCCAGGGTATTTAACAAACTAACGAGGAAGAGAAGATGTGCGCGATGAAAGGGTTAAACCGCAGACAGTTTATCACCAGCTCTACCGCTCTGACCGGTGCAGCCATGTTACCCTGGTCGTTCTCGGCCCATGCCGCAGCGGTAACCAGCGCGACGCCGGGCGGTACGCCACGTAAAGGCGGCGTACTGCGTATTAGTGTCGATCAGGCGGTCAGCGTGCTGAATCCGCATCAGGTGCGCGTCAACCCGGAATATCTGGTCGCGGAGTTGCTCTACAGCGGCCTGACGCGCCTGACGCAGGAGATGAAAGCCGAAGCAGACCTGGCCCAATCCTGGCAGGCGAGTGCCGATCTCAAGCAGTGGACTTTCACCCTGCGTCCGAACCTCAAGTTCAGTGACGGCAGCGCATTGACCTCGGCAGATGTGGTAGCCAGTTTGCAGGCGTTGCTGGATCCGAAAAATGCTTCTCCGGCACTGCACAACATCGGTCCGATCAAAGCGGTGAGCGCCAAAGATGCCAACACCGTGTTGATCGAAACCGATGCCCCTTACGCTGACCTGCCGGTGATGCTGGCCTATCCCGATGCCAAAATCATTCCCGCCAGCATTGCGCAGGGTCAGTACGACAAGCTCACCAAAGCCTCGCTGGGCGCGGGGCCGTTCCAGCTGGTTTCCTACGATCCCGAACGCAAAATCGTGGTAAAGCGCAACCCGCATTATTACGACCCGGCGCGTCCTTATCTGGATGGCGTGGAAGTGGTGGTCTATCCCGATGGTATCGCAGAAAGCTCGGCGCTGATCTCCGGTGATACCGATTTGATGCTGAGTGCGCAGTCGAGCGAATTTGCGCGTCTCTCCAAATCGTCAGGTGTGCTGCCACTGCGGGTGGCATCCGGTCAGTTCCTCAATGTGAACATGGGCTGCGATCAAAAGCCGTTTAACGATGTGCGCGTGCGTCAGGCGCTGGCACTGTGCGTTGATCGCCCGGCATCGGTGGACTTTGTTGCCGATGGCCTCGGTTCGCCAGGCAACGATACGCCAATCAACGCCTCTTACCCTTACTTCGCTAACCTGGCGAAAAAAGCGGTGGATTACAGCAAAGCCAAAGCCTTATTGGCGGACGCGGGTTATCCCAACGGCCTCGATTTAACGTTGATTGCCTCGGATAAACCGGCGACTCGCACCCAGTTGGGTATCGCGCTGCGTGAGATGGCTAAGCAGGGCGGTTTCCGCATTGACGTGCAGACCATGGCACACAGCACTTACCTCGATCAGGTATGGAAAAAAGGCAATTTCTACGTCGGTTTCTACAACATGCAACCGACGCCGGATGCGGTGTTCTCACTGCTCTACACCTCGACCGCGTCATGGAACGAAACACGCTGGAACAACGCCGATTTCGATAGTGCGGTCAATGCCGCCCGTGAAACCAACGATGATGCGCAGCGCACCACGCTGTACGGTAAAGCACAACAGCTGATGCATGACGAAGTGCCTTCGCTGATTCCGACCTTCTTCGATTTGCTGGCTGCCAGCCGTGATTACGTCGGCGGATATCATCTGCATCCGCGTGGTGCCGTGTTCCGTCTCGACCATACCTGGTTAACTGACAAAGCGCCTAAGCGTGCAGTGTAAGGAGCGACCGTGACAGCCAGTTATCTGCTTAAACGCCTGCTGCTAATGATCTACACCTTGCTGGTGGTGTCATTGCTGGTCTTTGGCATCACGCAGCTGTTGCCAGCGGACGCCGCTGTCACCTTGCTGGGCCAAAATGCCACGCCAGAGGCACTCGCCGCGGTGCGTGAGAGACTGGGATTGGATGCGCCCGCCTGGTTGCAGTATTGGCATTGGTTAAGCCAGGCGTTGCAGGGCAATTTTGGTGTGTCGATGCGCAATGGGCTCGAAGTGGGGCCGACGTTGTTGACCGCGCTGTCGCGATCGCTGTTGCTGGCGGTGTGTGCACTGTTGCTGATGCTGGTGATCGCTATTCCGCTCGGTATCTGGGCGGCGGTACGTCGCGGTAAAACCGCCGATGTGCTGGTCAGCGTCATCTCCTACATCGGTATCTCTTTCCCGGAGTTTGTCACCGCCACGCTGGTGCTGCTGCTGTTTGCTGATGTCTGGCAGATTCTGCCCGCCACCGGTTATGTGCCGTTGAGTGAAAACTTCATCAGCGGCGTCCAGCACCTGATCCTGCCGTCAATCACCGTGGCGCTGATCCTGGTGGCGCACGTCTCGCGCATGGTGCGTTCGGAGATGGTGGATGTGCTGCATACCGACTACATCCGCGCCGCCTGGCTGAAAGGCCTGTCGCGCCGCCGCATTCTCTGGCGTCACGCGCTGCGCAATGGCTTGTTGCCGACCATCACCATTGTGGCGTTGGATGTCGGTTACCTGCTGGGCGGCATTGTGGTAGTCGAGGAGATCTTCGCCATTCCCGGTATTGGTCGTGAGCTGATTGTTGCCGTGCAGGCACGCGATCTGCCCACCATTCAGGCCGGTGTGATGATTCTCGCCGCGACCTATTCGGTGGTGAATTTCCTCGCCGATTTGGCCTATGTGGTTCTGGATAAGCGAATTTCCTATGCCTGATATTTTAAAACGTTTACTGCGTTCACCGCAGGGCGCGGTCGGGGTACTGATTATCCTGCTGTCGCTGCTGATGGTGGTCGGTGGCGCGCATGTCGCACCTTTTGATCCCGAGTCGATCTCGATTCTGACGCGTTACAAACCGCCGAGTGCCGAGCACTGGTTTGGCACCGATCAAATGGGGCGAGACATCTTCAGCCGGGTAATGGTGGGCGCACGCTCTACCATCGTGCTTTCACTGCTGGCAACCGCGTTAGCCATGGTGATTGGTTCAGTACTGGGCACCGCCAGCGCCTATCTGGGCGGCAAGATCGATGAATTTATGATGCGCACTATGGATGCCGTGATGGCGATCCCCAGCCTGCTGTTTGCTTTGCTGATTGTCAGCACTTTGGGTCAGAGCAGCATGAATGCGGTGCTGGCGATCACCATTGCGTTTGTGCCGGGCATGGTGCGTATTTCACGCAGCGTGGCGCTGGCGGCGCGGCAGCAGGATTACATCAACGCGGCGATTGCCCGTGGTGAAGCCGGGCACTACATCATCCTGCGTGAAATGCTGCCGAACATCCTCGCACCGA
Source organism: Pantoea sp. GL120224-02 (assembly GCF_900215395.1). Taxonomy (NCBI): domain Bacteria; kingdom Pseudomonadati; phylum Pseudomonadota; class Gammaproteobacteria; order Enterobacterales; family Erwiniaceae; genus Pantoea; species Pantoea sp. GL120224-02. The sequence goes on from NZ_OBEC01000003.1 coordinate 147,680, forward strand.
TCATCGTGGAAGCCACCATCCGCGTGGCCTTCGCCATCATGCTGTTCGCCACCCTGAGTTTCCTCGGTTTAGGCGCACAGCCTCCCGAGCCAGAGTGGGGGCTGATGGTCTCCGAAGCCCGCACCTATTTCTTCACCGCGCCGTGGATGATGATGATTCCGGGCCTGGCGATCGCGCTGGTGGCGATTGGTTTTAACTTACTGGGTGACGGGCTGCGAGACGTGCTCAACCCAAGGAGCCACTGATGAGTGTGAAGCCTGAACCGGTGCTGTCGGTGGAAAATTACAGCCTTGATTACGCGTTACAAAGCGGTGAGTCACTGCCGGTGTTGCGCGATATTACGTTAAACGTGATGCCCGGCGAAGTGCTGGGGTTAGTGGGGGAATCCGGGTCCGGCAAAACCACGCTCGGCTGGGCGATCATGCGTTGGCTGGCGGGCAATGCGCGCGAGAAGTGGGGCGACATCCGCCTCAACGGAGAGAGCCTGCTGAGTTTGCCCGCCCCAAAACTGATGGCCTTGCGCGGCGCGAAGCTGGGGATGATTTTTCAGGATCCGAGCGCTTCGCTCAATCCCACCCTCACGCTGGGCGAGCAGGTGACAGAAGTGCTGCGGCGCCATCGCGGCTTAACGGCACGTGAAGCGCAGGAATTGGGCGAGTCGCTGTTACATGACGTCGAGCTCAAACATCCGGCACGCATGATGCGCCGTTATCCGCATCAGGTTTCCGGAGGTGAGAAGCAGCGCATCTTAATCGCCACGGCGTTCGCCTGTCAGCCGGACTGCATGATCTTCGATGAACCGACCACCGCGCTGGATGTGATCAGCTCGGCGCAGATCCTCGATCTCTATGAACGTCTGCGCGAAGAGACGGGGGTGGCCTCACTGTATATTTCCCACGATCTGGCGCTGGTGGCGAAAGTCGCCGATCGCGTTTGCGTGCTGGAGAAGGGCCGTATTGTTGAACAGGCCGATACGCAGAATTTGTTTAGTGCACCGCAGAACAGCTATACCCGCAAATTGATCTCAGCAGTGCCAAATCCGCAGCAGCGTCTGGTACAGGATGCCGCCGGATCGCAGCCGCTGCTGACGCTGGACGCGCTCACCATCGATTACGGCCAGCAAGGTTTTGTCGACCGCTTGCTTAAACGTGAAGCCAATACCACGCGTGCCGCCAACGCGGTTTCGCTCACCGTGCATCAGGGCGAGATCCTTGGCGTGGTGGGCGAGTCAGGTTCGGGGAAATCCTCGCTGGGCAAAGCGATCACCGGACTGGTGCCGTTTAGCGGTGAGCTCGACTTCTGCGGCTATGCGCTGCAAGGCCGCGCGCAGATGGATAAAGAGTATCGCCGCCGGGTGCAGATGATCTTTCAGCATCCGGACGCCTCGCTGAATCCACGCATGACCATCGGTGAAATCATTGCGCGTCCGCTGCGCTTATACGGTTTGCCGCCGGGAGAAACGGAAGCGCAAGCCGTGGCTCGCCTGTTAGAGGAAGTGCGGTTGCCCGCAGAGTTTGCCATGCGCTATCCGCACGCGCTGTCCGGTGGTCAGAAACAGCGTGTTGCTATCGCACGTGCTTTTGCCAATCCACCAGATTTAGTGATTTGCGATGAAATCACCGCTGCGCTGGATGTGTCCGTGCAGGCCACCATCATTGAGCTTTTGCTGGAACTGCGTCGCCGCTACGGCACGGCCTATCTGTTTATTACCCACGATCTCAACCTGATACGTCAAATCGCCCATCGCGTGGCGGTAATGTATCGCGGCGATGTGGTGGAAGTGCTGCCCGGCGAGAATATGAGCGCGCTAGCGCAGCATTCTTATACCCGCGCACTGCTTGACGCGGTGCACGTTCCCGAGTTAAACCAATCCGTTGCTTAACGAGAAACGCATGAATCCTGAACAGTTAATTCATCATATCGATCGCGAGTTTTGTCTCTCTTTCCTGGCAAAAATGGTGCAGCACAAAAGCTACAGCGCCACCGACGGCGAGCGTGAGTTAGCCCGCTATATGGCAGAACAAATGGCACAGTTGGGCCTGGAAACCGAACTGCAAAAAGTCCCGGGCGACCGTCTCAATGCCATCGGCCGCCTGGCGGGCAGCGGCTGCGGCAACAGCCTGCTGTTCAACGGCCATCTGGACACCAATCCGGTAACCGAAGGCTGGACGGTGGATCCCTGGGCAGGAAAAATTGACGATCAGTTTATTTACGGCATTGGCGTCTCCAATATGAAAGCGGGCGATGCGGCCTACTTCTGTGCGCTGAAAACGCTGATTGATGCCGGTGTGAAACTGAAAGGTGATGTGATTCTGACCTACGTGGTGGGCGAATTGCAGGGCGGTATCGGCACGCTGGCGGCAATTGAACAGGGCGTGCGCGCCGATTACTTTATCAATGCGGAACCCACTGATCTCCAGGCGCTGACCATGCACGCCGGTTCGCTGATGTTCACCATTGAACTCACCGGAGATACCCGCCATCTGTCGAAACGCGAAGAAGCCGTGGATGCGATTAACGCCGCCGTGGAGCTGATTCCGCAGATTAACGGCATGGTGTTCAGCGGCGCAAAAAGCGATGAACATCTGAAAATTAACCGTGGGCACATCGGCACCGTGCACGGTGCGCTGGGACGCGATCTGGAAGAGTGGCGTCCGCCCCAGGTGGCCGACTTTGTGCGTCTGAAAGGATCGGCTCGCTTCGCGCCGGGCCAAACTGTCGAGGGCGTGTTAGCGGATCTGCAAGCGCTGCTCGATACGCTGTGCCAGCGCTTCCCCGGCCTGAAAGCCGTGCTGTTTGATGACGGTATCCGCGATAAGCCCACCATGCTGCCTTTCGAAGTGTCGCCAGAGTCACCGATTGTCAAAGCGGTGAATCGCGGCTGGAAAACCGTGCGTGGCACTGAACAACCTACTGGCGTTATCACGCCGCCAGCCTTCTTTGGTACGGATGCTGCACACCTGTATCAGCATGCAGGCATGGAAGGCATCGTGTGTGGTCCGGGCGGTAAATACAACACCATGCCGGATGAGCGCGTCGAGATAACCGAATTCCTTGATATGGTGCGCATTTATCTGCTCGCGATTCTGGAGATCTGCCAGCCGGTCGAGGGCGCATAATGAACGCTGCGGCGCTGAGTCGCCTGCGTGCCACGATGCAGCGGGCCAATGTGGACGTAATGATCATCGATCATGGTGAACTGCTGGCCTGGCTGACCGGTTATACCGTGTCAGAAACCTTGTATCGCGCTTGCCTGGTGCCGCTTAACGGCGATCCCTGGATGGTGCTGCGCCAGTTAGATGAAGCGCCGTGCCGGGCGCAATCTCCTGCGCTGACAGTAGAAAGCTATCGTGACGATCAGGACCCGTGGTTTGTGGTGGCGCACAGTCTGCTCCGACGCGGTTTTCAACGGGCGCGGTTGGGCGCGGATTACACCTCTTATGGCATGACGGTGCACAGCTGGCAGCAGCTGTCGCGCCATTTGCCGGACGTGCAGTGGTGCGATTTAACCGGTGTGAGCGATCGGCTGCGCAGCGTGAAATTCCCGGCAGAGCTGGAGGCGTTGCGTCAGGCCTCCGCCATTGCCGATACCACGCTGGACGCGATGGGCAAAGCCGTGCAGGGCCGCTGGCGTGTACGCGATGTCGCTGCGCTGGCGGCAGGCGAATTTTTGCGTCTGGGTGCGGATACCGGGGAAACCGGGCCTATCGTCATCGCCAGCGGCGACAACGGTTTTCTCCATGCCAGCGGCCACGAACAGCGTTTACAGCGTGGCGATGTGCTGCACGTAGAGCTGATTCCTAAAGTGAAACACTACAGCGCGCGTCTGATGCGTCCGTTTATTGTGGGGGAGATCTCCACCCAGCGCGCTGAGCTGGCGCTGCAACTTATCGCAATACAGGATGAACAGTTCAAGGCCATGAAACCCGGCGTCAGCGCACGGGAAGTGGATGCGATTGTGCGCGAGGGGTTATTGCGCAATGGACTTCGTGCGGATTATCCCAACATCACCGGCTATGCGCTGGGGCTGTATACGCGCACGCCGCGCCCGAGTGATTTTTCCTGTAGCTTCCATGCCAAAGCGGAGTGGTTACTGGAGGAGGATATGGTGTTCCATATGTATACTTCCGCGCAAAGTCTGGCGTTCAGCGAAACCGTTCGCGTGACGCCGCAGGGTGCAGAGCGGCTGACAACGCTGCCGCGCCAGCTATTATCATTGCCGGAACATTGATCAACAGGATGAAGGATGACGCAGGACATTTTACTCACTGATTTAGCCGCTAGCTTTCCAACGTTGGCTTTCGACCTGAAATACGCCACGACCGATAACATCACCGGTTACGCCATTTATCGCGAAGCGCGGGCCCTGCTGCATCCAGCAGCGGCGCACGCGTTGCAAAAAAGTGTTGAGGTCGCCCGACTGGCTGGCTTCACCTTACTGATTTTTGATGCTTATCGCCCCCAGCAGGCGCAGTGGCATCTATGGGATGCCTGCCCGGATGCCGACTACGTGGTGCCGCCCGCCACGGGTTCGAATCACAGCCGTGGCGTGGCGATTGATCTGACGTTAATGGATGGCGCGGGCAAGTTGCTGGATATGGGGACGGCCTTTGATGCGATGGAAGATCTGTCGCATCCGTTCCATCCCGCTGTACCGCCACAGGCACAGCGCCATCGTTTGATGCTCAATGCCATTATGCTGGCAGGCGGTTTTGTCGGTATGCCAACCGAGTGGTGGCATTTTGAGTTACCGGATGCGCAGCGCTATCCGTTGCTGGAAGACCGCTTTGGCTGCGTGGCGCGATAACCCTCACTCTCGTCGGCAGGGATGGGTCGTCCGCTCAGCCACTCTGAGACTTTTGGGCCTGAACAGCAGATAACTCGCCAGTGCCAGACCGCTTACACCCAGCGCGCCATAGGTCAGCACGGCGGAAAAACCGTCAGCCAGCACTTGCGAGGCGATAGCGCGGCTAAGCGAAACTTCAGCGCCAGCCGCTATGCGTTCTGCGAGCGCAACCACATCGCTGGAGGCAGGAAGCCGTTGCCGCAGACTGGCGGCGATCACTGCCACCAGCAGGCTGCCCATCAAGGCGATGTTGATCGCCAGCGTGATTAAACGTGCACTGATATCAATCCCGGAAGCCATGCCAACCCGATTAGCGGCAACGGAACCGGTGGTGGTGTTGGTCACCGGCGTATTGGTGAGTCCGAGCGCGGTTCCCGCCAGCAGGGCACCCGGCAGCAAACTCAGTTGGTAGGTGATGGCCAGTTTCATCAGCACGAACCCAGCACCGATCGAAAATAATCCGAGGGGAATGACACGGGCAGCGCCAAAACGCAGCACCAGTTTTTCCCCTATCGGCGGCATCAATAAGGTGGGCAAGGTATAGGCAAGCAGGGCAAAACCGGTATCCATACTGCTGAACCCAAGCCCGCTCTGGTAATAAACCGGCAGGTAGATCATCAGCGGCCAGAAACTGAAGTTCATGCCAATCGAACCCATCAAAGCCCCCGAGAAGGAGCGAATGCGAAACACCGAGAAATCAAACATCGGGTGAGGATGGCGCTTCTCCGTGCGAATAAACACCACCGCGCTGATCAGGATCACCAGCATAATTAGCCGGGCTTCAAGACTTCGCCAACCGATGCTGGCACCCTGAGTAATGAGATAGGTCACGCCAACCACGCATAGGGTGAGGGTGATCAACCCAACCCGATCGAGTTTGTTGCCCTGTCCAGGGTGGGATTCATCCACATTTTTCAGTGCGAGCACGAATGTCAGCAGCGCGATAAAGCCGTGCACCAGAAACACCCATTGCCAGCTTAAAACCGCCACCAGCATCCCGCCGATGATAGGACCGAAACCCAGACCAAAGCCAAAGGTTATCCCCCATGCGGCAAAGGCCTGGCTGCGGGGTTTTCCCTGCGGGAACTGGTGCGAGAGTATGGCGATCAGGCAGGTTAACATCGCACCGCCGCTCAGCCCTTGCAGGAAGCGCCCGATGATGAGCCAGAGTGCACTCCCGACCAGCCCGCACATCACCGAGGTCAAACCAAAACCGACAATGGTGATGAGAAAGATGCGCTTGCGGCCATAGTTATCCGCCAGCGTGCCGGTCGCCATTAAAACGGCGGTGCAGGCCAGCGTATAGGCATTCATGATCCACTGCAGATCGCGAAAATTCGCCTGCATCTCCTGTTCCAGTACCGGCAAAATCACCGGCACGCTGGAGATTTCCAGCCCCGACATCAACGCGGCTAAGCACACCGCCATCAGCGCCAACATGTTCTTCATCCTGAATTCCTGCGTAACGTTAAGAGCGTGCCAGCATGGAAGATTGACGCAACGGTGGAAATCCATGCCGATGCCAGATATCGTCAAGATCGTGCCAACATCATGGATAAGGCTGACATGCAAATCATTTCTTCTCTGCGTTCCCCTCCTGCAGCGCCGAAAAATCGGCGGCTGGTGCTTTTGGCGTATGAATGCCTCTGTACCTTTGAATTTGGTACTGCCGTTGAAGCGTTTGGCCGAGCAGATGACGTCTTCGGCCATCCGCTGTATGACCTGAGCGTGGCGTCGGTGGAAGAGGGTGTGTTTGGTGCGCAGGGCGGTGTGCGCCTGGTGGTGGATGGCGGGCTTGAGTTACTGGAAGACGCCGGAACCATCGTCATCCCCGGCTGGCGCAGCGTGACCGCACCGGCCTCTGAGGCGTTAATCACAGCGTTACAAAAAGCCCATCAAAATGGCACACGGATTGTCTCCATTTGTGCCGGAAGCTTTGTACTGGGTGAAGCGGGGCTATTAAACGGGAAACGTGCCACCGCCCACTGGAACAGCACCGAGATCCTGGCTGAAAGATTTCCGCAGGTGCAGGTGGAACACGGCATGATTTACGTGGATGAAGGCAGCATCATCACTTCGGCGGGCGGTGCAGCAGGCGTCGATTTATGTTTGCATCTGATTCGACGCGATTACGGCATTGATGTCGCCAATCGCACCGCACGCAGAATGGTGACGCCGCCGCTACGAGAAGGCAGCCAGGCGCAGTTGATCCAACAACCTGTTCCACAACGCCGCAGCAATAGCCTCGCGCCCTTGCTGGACGATTTGCGCAATAATCTGAACGCGCCGTTGGTGATCGAGCAGTTGGCGCGACAAGTCGGCATGAGCCGTCGGACCTTTATTCGTCGCTTTCATGATGCCACTGGTACCTCGCCGGGTGAATGGTTGCTCGGTATTCGGCTGGAAAAGGCCTGCGCGATGCTGGAAAACAACGCGCTCAGTATTGATCAGGTTGCCGAGCAGGCGGGGTTTGGTTCTCCCGAAGCGTTGCGCCATCACTTCAGACAACGCTTTAACACGACGCCGACCAAATGGCGCAAGGCGTTCAATGAGCGGTTTGTGATGGGCTGAGTGTTCTTCAGCCTGACGTTCTGCGCAGCTGCCATAAAAACCACGGTGCACCGATAAATGCAGTCAACAGCCCAGCGGAGATCGGCCATGGCCAGGCGATGTTGCGCCCCAACCAGTCGGCAAGCACCATCAATAATCCTCCCATCAACGCGGCGGCGCACAGTTGATGACTTAGTAGATTGGCGCCCATTGCTTTGGCGCATTGCGGTGCCAGCAAACATATTGGTTGAAATTCCCATGCTCGCGGCTAAATGTTTTCTGAGTCAGTTCTTTCGCGAGATGCTTAGCTCGCAGTTTACCGCTTAAATATCGGAACAGTTCCGTATAGTAACGCTGGCAAGATAGCTTCCCAACAACCGCACAGTGCTGCACAAAAAAGAGTGGCAGGCTGTATTTGAATGAAAATCGTTATCGTTATCAAGATGGGGTGATTGGAAAAGGTAAAAAAAGCGTTGTTGAGGAAGATTTTGGGCGCGATAGGGTGCTGAGTGTGGAATTAAAAGTCGGGTAGGTGACGAGCCGTATCCATCTGTTGATGTAAAATTCGGGCAATAAATATTCCGGAAGGATTGGCAGTATAAAAAATGGTATGTGACTGGAAAACAATACGTTTCACATCCTGCACGCGCGGGTAATCCTGTCCCATCTCAGGCATCTTTGACAATGTTTCAAGGAACTCATCCAATGCATCGGTGTAGCGATCGGCTTGGGCTTCACCAAATTTGAGCAAGGTATAATCATAGATATTGGCAAAGTCACTATCGGCAAGTTCGGACAGTTTATACACGATTAAGCTTCTTCCTTTCAGCAGCGATTTCACGCAGTGAACGCGGGCTTTCGCCACTTTCCAACCCATCAACTACGGCATTTCGGACAACTTGATCATGTAATTCCTGTTGTTCCAGCAGGCGTAAAGCCGAACGCATCACTTCACTGGCTGATCCATATCGCCCTGAATCAACCATGCGCGAGATGAAGTTATCGAGTTGTTCACCCACGCTAACCGACGTTATTTTTCTCATTGAACTCACCGTGTATTAACTGTTAATACAAAAGAGCATAGTTTGCGCAAGTCTTCACCGCCAGTCAAATCGACCTCGTTCTTATGGAAGGTGCCACGCAACAGTATGCTTTGCGCAGCACCTCAACCCCGACTCAACAACTATAATATTCCCTGATGGTCTGCCCGGTATGGGCACACAGATCATGCTGGATGTTTCCCTTGCTCACTATCATCGGTGCTTTTGCAGAAGGATAACCCATGCGTAATTTTCTGGTGGCGTTGTGCATCTCGTTGAGTGTTCTGACCTTCCCGGCTCTGGCGGCGGGCACATTGAGTGATGGCTGGGAATGGCTGAAGCAGGATGTCTCGCAAACCTGGGAACAGCCTCAGTATTACGATATCTACCTACCGTTTATCAGCTGGCATGCGCGTTTCGCCTACGACAAAGACAAAACCGACAACTACAACGAATCGCCGTGGGGCGGGGGTTTTGGTGTGTCGCGCTACAACGAGGACGGTGACTGGAGCGCGCTGTATGCGATGGCGTTTAAGGATTCGCACAACATGTGGCAGCCGATTATCGGTTACGGCTGGGAGAAAGGCTGGTATCTCGATGAGGCACGCGATGTACGCTTAGGGCTAGGGTTAACCGCTGGCATCACCGCGCGTGATGATTTTGCCAACTATGTGCCACTGCCGATTGTCCTGCCGCTGTTCTCCGCAGGTTATAAAAATCTTAACGTGCAGTTCACCTATATTCCGGGTAGCTACAACAACGGCAACGTGCTGTTTGCCTGGTTCCGCTATGGTTTCTGACAGGGTGCAGCGTTCTCCCGTGCTTAAGTGGCTGAAGATAATCGCCCTGGGCGTGGTTTCTTTGCTGATCATGTTTTTGCTGATTCGTGGATATCAGTCTGAGCAGGGGCCGCCGCTGCATCGCTGGCACACCTGGGCGGCTGATGAAATGACGGTGGAGCAAATAGATCACGCCACCTTCGACGATTATCTGGCGCAGGAAAATGTGATCTTCAAGCAGATGAAACACAACGTCACGGATCAACTTAGCGTTGAAGAGAAAACCTCGCTTAACCGCTATTATGCGCAAAGCCCGGTCTATCCGGCAGGATTTGCCACCGACTGGAACCGTTCGTTTGTACTCAAACCCGCTGGTGAAATTAAAGGCGCGGTGGTGCTGTTGCACGGTTTAACGGATTCACCTTACAGCATGCGTTATCTGGCACAGGCCTATCAGCAACAAGGCTATGTTGCGGTAGTACCCAGGCTGCCCGGCCATGGCACTGCGCCGGGATCGTTAACCAAAGTTGACTGGAAAATGTGGCTGGCCGCGACGCGTCTGGCCGAGCGTGAAGCCACCCGGATAGCGGGAACCCAGGTCCCGTTGCATCTGGTGGGCTACTCCAACGGCGGCGCGCTGGCGATGAAATATGTGCTCGATTCTCAGCAGAATCAAAATCTGCGCAAACCACAACAGGTGGTGTTGTTGTCACCGATGATTGGTGTGACGGCATACGCCCGTTTTGCGGGGTTAGCGGGATGGCCAGCGGTGTTCCCGGTGTTTGCTAAAGCGGCGTGGCTGAATATCGTGCCGGAATACAACCCGTTTAAATACAATTCATTCCCGGTGCGGGCGGCGCGCCAGTCCTGGCTGTTAACCCAGGCGTTGCAGGAACAGATTGTTCAACTCGCCCGCGATGGCGAAATACGTGGCTTACCACCGGTACTGACTTTCCAGTCGATCCTCGATTCTACGGTCAGCACTCGAGCAGTGGTCAATGCGCTGTACCGTTACCTGCCGGACAACGGCAGCCAGTTAATGATTTTCGATATTAATCAGGCAGCCAATTTGCGCGCGCTGTTCCGGCCTGCACTGTATTCAGCGGTCAACGACTTACTGCCTGCCGCGCCGCGTCATTACGCCACAACGGTGATCACTAACGCGTCGCCCACCACTTATGAGGTGGTTGCCCGCATCACGCATGCCGATCAAACCAACGAAGTGACGCGTCCGCTGCATCTGGCGTGGCCGCAGGATATGTATTCCTTGTCGCATATCGCTGTCCCATTCCCTCTCACCGATTCGCTGTATGGTCGCGAACCCACCGAGAAAAATCGTTATGGCATCAGCCTCGGCACCATTTCACTACGCGGAGAAACTTCCAGCCTCACCGTGGGGCTCGACACGCTGATGCGTAATACCTCCAATCCGTTTTTCACTTATATGATGGCGCAAATTAATGGACGGATTGCCTGCGGCCAGCAGTCGGATCTGCAACAGTGCCTTAAAGAGTGATGACTTTTTTCAGCAGCCCGTTGGCAAGAATCAGTCGGGCCAGCAAAACTGAGAGCACAAAGGTCAGCACAATCAGCGTGAGTTTAGTGGCCAGCGAGTTAATCGGGATCAACGCGGTGACGATATGAAACACCGAGTAGTGCATGATGTACACCCCGGTCATGGTTTTACTCACGGTGGCCAGCAGCGTCTCTTTGAGGGCGACATGGCGGCGAAAGCGCACGCCGCTGGCGGCTAACACCAGTGCGACCACCAGCAGGTAGATTTGTGAGCCGGTGAGGAGGAAAGCATTGCGATCGGCTTTAAACAGCGCGAAGAAGAAGTGCTGCTCGTACAACCAGGTGAACAGATAAATAAACGGCAGGGCGCAGGTAGCGAAAAGGGCGACTCTTCTCCGACTCAGCCAGTCGGCAATCACCGGTTCACACAATAGCTGGCCGGTGAGGTAAAACAGTAACCAGGTCCAGATACGGTATTGCGGCGCGAGACTGAGCACCCTCACCTCGGGATAGAGCACCGACAGCAAATCGTAGCCATAGGAAAACAGCAACAGGGCGCCGACCAGCGCGCAAAACGCCAGGCGATGAAGGCTGAGCCAGCTGAGCAGCGGATTGAAGCTGTAGATCACGATAAACGAGAACACAAACCACGGCTGAATCAGATAGCCGCGCTGGTAAGGTTCCCAGAGATAGTAAATCGTCATCCAGAACAGAAACACGATCACCACATTGCGTATCTTGTTGAGCTGCCAGCGTAAATCCTGCTCGGCGTGGCTATCCATAATGCCCGCCACCACAAAAAACAGTGGGGTGGCGATGGTGGAGATAAACGTCAGGAACGCCAGAATCCAGTGGTAATCATAATCGTAGCGATCCCAGGTGTTATACAACGTAAAAAAGGTCACTGCCGCCATGCAGCCGAGTGTCTTAATGACATTCAGCCCGGTGGCGTTCATGTTGACGTCGCTTTCTCAGCGCGGTGGAAGCAGGCATAAATCACCGGCAGAACCAGCAGCGTCAGTATCGTTGCGAAGCCCAGTCCAAACATAATCACCACCGCCATGCTCTGGAAAAACACATCGCGCAGCAGCGGTGCCAGGCCTAACACTGTGGTGAACGCGGTCAGCAGGATGGGGCGCAAGCGCGACGTCGCGGCATACAGAATCGCGTCGTGCTGCGTTTTGTCCTGTTTTTGCTGTTCAATCTCTTCCACCAACACAATGCCATTGCGGATCAGCATGCCGCTCAGGCTCAGCAAGCCGATCAGTGCCATAAAGCCAAACGGAATACCGGTGAGCAAAAAGCCCGGCGTCACGCCGATTAGCGCCAATGGCACCGTGAGCCAGATTGCCACGGCATTTTTTACGGAGCTAAACATCAGCACGGTAATGACAAACATCACCAGATAGCCCAACGGCAACGTGGTGAACACGCCTTGCTGCGCTTCGCTGGAGTTTTCGGCATCGCCGCCCCATTCAATGCTGTAGCCGTGCGGCAGTGGGAGCTGATCAATTTGCGGCCGCACGCGTGACAGAATATCACCGGAGGTATCGCTGCTGAGCGGGCTGGGATCGGTCATCACCGTCAGCACGCGACTGCGATCGCGCCGCAGAATTAATGGATCTTCCCATTCGAGATTGAAGCCACTCACCACATTGCTGAGTGGAATATAGTGCTGCTGGCTTTGGCTCCACACCAGCACGTTGTTCAGATGATTGGCATCCTGGCGTTCACTGGCGGGCGGACGCACCACCACCGGCAGCAAATCTGCACCTTCACGATATAAGCCCACGCGGCTGCCGGTGAAATTCATTTGCAGCGCGTTATCGATTTCCTGTTTATCCACCCCCAGCTCGCGGCCCAGCGCCGGATTAAACTGTGGACGGATAACCTTGCTGCGGTTTTGCCAGTCATTGCGCACGCTGTCGGTGGCGGGATCCTGCGCGAGGATATCACCCACTTCACTGGCAATCAGTCGCATGCGGTCGGGATCGGGGCCTTTGATGCGTACTTCAATGGCGCTGCCGCCGGAAGGACCAAACATCACCCGTTTGGTGCTGGCATTCACCTGCGGATACTGGTGGGCAATATAGTTATCCACACGGCGTGACAGCGCGGCGATATTGCGCTGATCGTCCATGCGCACCATGATTTGCGCATAGTTGCTGTATTGGCGCTGTCCATTGTAAGTGAGGATAAAGCGCATGCTGCCCTGGCCGACGGTGGTGACCGTAGACACCACGCCTTGCTGCCCGGTGATCGACTTTTCAATATCGCTGGCCATTTGCTCGGTGGCTTTGATGTCCGTGCCGTATGGCAACCACAAATCGACAAAGAAGATCGGCGTATTAGACGAGGGGAAGAAGTTTTGCCGCACGCCACCAAAGCCCCAAATCGCCAGTGCCAGCAGAACGGCCATCACTGAAAGCGTGAGGGTTTTCTGCTGTAGCAGCGCGTTGAGCGTGCGTTGGTAGAGTCGATAAAAACCGCCATCATAGGGCGAGGCTTCAGCGGCGGGTGTTGCCGTGCTACTCGTTTTAAACAGCCACCATTTGATCAACACCGGCGTGATGGTGAGCGCCGAGAACCAACTCAACATCAGCGATATCAGCAACACCTGGAACAGCGATTTGCAGTACTCACCGGTGGAATCCTGCGACAACCCAATCGGTGCAAACGCCAGTATTGCGATTACCGTGGCTCCCAGAAGCGGGAAGGCCGAGCGCCGGATAACAAAGTTGATCGCCGAGGTACGCGATGAGCCTTGCTGACGCGCAATCAGTACCCCTTCGACGATCACAATCGCGTTATCCACCAGCATACTGAGGGCGATAATCAGCGCTCCAAGTGAAATACGCTGTAGCTCAATGCCCCACAAATACATGATTAGCAGGGTGCCCAGCACGTTCAGCGCCAGCGAGAGCGCAATAATGATGCCGCTGCGTACGCCCATAAAGATCAGCAGTACACCCACCACAATCGCCAGCGCCATCAGGAAGTTGGTGATAAAGCCGTTGACGGAGTGCGCCACTTCCGCAGCCTGATCGTAAAACGTATTGATTTGGATACCGGCTGGTTTTTCTGCCGACATCTGCTGCAGTTTGGCTTCCAGTGCACGACCTACGTCAATCACGTTGACGCCAGGGATAAAGGAGACGCCCATGGTGACCGCCGGGCGTCCGTTGGCGTGATAGATGCTGGAAGGGGATTCGCTCAACCCGCGAGACAGCGTGGCGATGTCGCGCAAGCGGGTGGTGGCAGTGTCGCCAACGGGGCTGATAAGCAGATCGCTCAGCTCATCGATATTTTTAAATTCCCCGGTAGGATGCAGACGAATCGATTCGGAGCCGGATTTGATCTCTCCCGCGCTGGAAACCACGTTCAGACGGCTGAGTGCGGCGGAGAGTTGCGCAGGAGTAATCCCACGCGCGGCCATTTTGGTCAGCGAAACATCAACGTTGATTTGCTGCGGAATCGCGCCGCCAATCGCCACCTTGCCCACGCCGGGCACCAGAACCAGTTCTCGCCGCAGCTGTTCAGCGTATTGCACTAATTCAGGATTGCTGAAGTTGTCACCGGAAATGGCGAAGAAAAAGCCGAACACGTCGCCAAAATCATCGTTAACGAAAGGCGCCGCCACGCCGGGCGGGAAGAAGCGTGATGCATCACCGACGCGCCGCCGCAGCTCATCCCAGATTTGTGGCAGTTCGTTAGAGTGATAGCGTGACGCAATATTCACCGTAATTTGTGACAGGCCGTTGGAGGAGATGGAACTGACGCTGTCCAGATAGGGCAACTGCTGCAGGGCATTTTCCAGCGGCAGCGTCACCTCTTCTTCCACCTGCTGCGCAGATGCGCCGGGGTATTGTGTGACCACCACGGCGGTTTTAATGGTAAAAGCGGGGTCTTCCAGGCGACCAATATTCAGCAGGGCAAAAATACCCCCTAGCCCTAATAGCAAAATCGCCAGCCAGACGCGAATCGGGTTATCAATAAACTGTTTGGAGATGTCCATTACAGCCCTCGCTCACGCGTCCAGATGCGTACCGGCTGTTGCGCATGTAACTCATTGACGCCTGCTGCGACCACGCGTTCACCGGCTTTCAGTCCACCGGTGATCACCACGCCCTGGTTTGTGACATCGCCGACGACGACCTTACGATCTTCCAGCTTCAGCTGATCGCTGCTGCCTTGCACCACCCAGACATGAGGCTCATTGCGCTGGTGGCTGTCGGGGTTAAACACCGCTTCGACCGGAACGACCAGCGCAGCATGATTAACGTTGGCGGGAAGATTGGCCAGATTGATGGTGACAGTACCACTGACACCGCCCACGGCCGGAAAATCGGCAGGGCGCGGCATGGTTAAGATCACCTGCCAGGTCAGAGTGTTACTGCTACTGCTGCCGGTGTGCTCTTTGTATTCAGCCTGAAATTCGCGATCCGGCAGCGTGTTAATCCTCACTACCGGGCGATACGTCATGTTGCGGATATCCAGCGCGGTGAACAGGTTTTCCGGCACGTTAAACACCACATCAAGCAGGTCGGTGCGCGTTAACGTGGCGATGGTCTGGCCCGCCGCAATCACCTGATGATTACGCACATTGACCGTCGCCGCGGTGCCGCTAAAAGGCGCGGTTAAGGTCATCTGGCTTAACTCTTCACGGGCAATTTGCAAGGCCGCGTTGGCAGCATCGCGGTTCGCGCGCTGCACGTCCATTTCAGCCTGTGAGATTGCCTGGCGACCGGCCAGCGTCTGGAAGCGTGCAAACTGTCGCTGAGCGAGGATGGCGGCGGTCTGTCGTTCGTTAACGCGCTGCTGCGCCTCTCGTGCCACCAGTCTGGCGATCACTTGTCCCTGCGTCACATTGTTTCCCTGGCGAATTTCCAGGGCGTCGATCTGTCCACCTCGTTTAAAGGAGAGGTCGGTGGAATCCCCCGATTCAATGCGTGCGGGGAAGATGCGTTGCTGAGCCTCACCGGAAGCCACTACCTCAACCACTTTCACCATGCGCGGCAAAGGGACAACTTCCGTTTTTTTTTGATCGCAACCTGTTGTTATCAATATAACAATGGCGATCAGCGGAAAATAACGCGTCACGAGTTTGTCCTCAATCAGCAATATTGAATTAATTATTGGCGTTATTATTAGCGAGGTTCTTATTCGCCGAGCATTGAAACGACGGCGTAGGTAAATAACCCCACGGCAGAACAGGTTACAATAGCGATAACCACATAAAGACTCAGGCGCAGCAGACTATAGTCCGGCATCGTTACCTCCATTAACAGTGGGCGAAATAGAGTCATCTCACTGCGGACGGATAGGAGTGACGGTTAAGGTTTATTTGTTAAGGATGAGCATAGCTGGGGATATCCAAAAATGTAAAGTTTGATAAACGCAATAACTTTATCGCAACTCATGGAATTTAAATCTAATTTGTTTGATTTAAATAGAGCTTTAAACCACATTAACAACATAAACACAAAGTGTGGCTTTTCTCGCCATTTCATTAACATAGGGGTTGGTTAATTTATTTTCGTTAAAAACGGCTTATTTATCTTTGGTTTAAATTTACGCTAAAAATTGTTTTTTGATTACGGATGACTTTCCTCATAAAAGCAGAGTGAGTTGAATAGCCTGTGCTACGTTTATAACGTTCATTTCTCTTGTCAAAAGTTTGTCGTATAGATTATTTCCCTGCTCAATTTCGTTGGGCAGCCATTAATGACATGTCTTTCAGTTATAAACGGGACTCACCTCAGGCAGTGCGTAGATGTTTGTCTTTGTATTTGTATTTGAAGTGGATCTGTTAATAACGCGATGTCACCGCCTTGATTTCCGAAACAGGATTTGAGGAGAAAGCGATGAATACTGCTAAATCGGAAAGGTCGTACTATCAGCTTTCTGTCGATGAAACCTTGAGCCAGACAGAGAGTTCACTCGAAGGTATCTCGGGTAGTGAAGCAACAGCACGCTTACAACAGTACGGTGAAAATGCCCTGCCACAAAAACCGGGCAAGCCAGCATGGCTGCGCTTCCTCGCCCATTTTAACGATGTACTGATTTACGTGTTACTCGCTGCCGCGCTGCTGACGGCAGTGATGGGCCATTGGGTCGATACACTGGTCATTCTCGGTGTGGCAGTGGTCAACGCGTTGATTGGTCATATCCAGGAGAGTAACGCGGAAAAATCCCTGCAAAGCATACGCAATATGCTCTCCAGTGAAACGGTTGTGATCCGCGCCGGTAACCATGAAACCCTGCCGACCACCGCGCTGGTGCCGGGTGATGTGGTGGTGATCCGCGCCGGGGATCGTATTCCTGCCGACCTGCGCGTGATCGAAGCCCACAATCTTCGCGTCGAAGAGGCGATACTCACCGGGGAATCCACGGTGGTAGAGAAAACCACCGATGCGCTTGCGGGCGAACTTCCGTTAGGCGACCGCACCAATTTACTGTTTTCGGGAACAACGGTCAGTTCTGGTGGCGGTAAAGGGCTGGTGGTGGCTACAGGTGGAGAGACCGAACTGGGGCACATCAACCAGATGATGTCCGATATCGAAAAACACCGCACGCCGTTGCTGGTGCAAATGGACAAGTTAGGGAAAGCCATCTTCCTGATTATTCTCGCGATGATGGCGGCACTGTTCGTCTTCAGCCTGCTGTTCCGCGATATGCCGGTCTCTGAACTGATGCTGTCATTGATCAGTCTGGCGGTGGCGTCGGTGCCCGAAGGTTTACCCGCCATCATCTCCATCATCCTCTCACTTGGCGTGCAGACCATGGCGAAGCAGCAGGCGATCATTCGCAAGCTGCCGACGGTGGAAACGCTGGGTGCGATGACGGTGATCTGCTCAGATAAAACCGGCACGTTGACCATGAATGAGATGACGGTCAAAGCGGTGATCACCGCCGACCATATCTATCGGGTAGACGGTGACAGCTATGAACCGGTTGGTGCCATTCATAAAGCGGATGACGCCGTGCCGATTACCGTCACGGGCGGGTCCTTGCTTGAACAATATCTGCGCACCATCGATCTGTGTAATGACAGTCAGTTGATTAAGGATGAGAGCGGCTTCTGGAAGATCACCGGAGGGCCGACAGAAGGCGCACTCAAGGTACTGGCCGCCAAAGGGCAGTTGCCGGTGGTCACCACCGAGTTACGCAGTAAAATTCCGTTTGATTCGCAATACAAATACATGTCGACGTTGTACCGCATTGGTGACGAAGAGCGCGTGCTGATCACCGGCGCGCCGGATGTGCTGTTCCGGCTTTGTCAGCAGCAGCAAACCGAGCACGGCCTGCAACCGCTCGATATCAGCTGGTGGGAAGGCAAGATTGAAGAGTATGCGCGCGAAGGGCTGCGCATGGTGGCGGCAGCCTGGAAACCGGCGTTACCGGGACAAACTGAACTCACCCATCAGGATCTGCAACAGGGCGTGATTCTGCTCGGCATTGCCGGAATGATGGACCCGCCGCGCCCTGAAGCCATCACCGCGATTCGTGACTGTCTGCAAGCCGGCATACGCGTCAAAATGATCACCGGAGACCACCCGCAAACCGCGATGAGCATTGGGCAGATGCTGGGGATTGGCAATGCAGGCTCAGCCATCACCGGGCGTGAACTGGAAGTGATGGACGATCACCAATTGAGTGATGCCGCGCAGGCCTACGACATCTTTGC
The DNA here is from genome assembly GCF_900215395.1 of Pantoea sp. GL120224-02. Taxonomy (NCBI): domain Bacteria; kingdom Pseudomonadati; phylum Pseudomonadota; class Gammaproteobacteria; order Enterobacterales; family Erwiniaceae; genus Pantoea; species Pantoea sp. GL120224-02. The sequence goes on from NZ_OBEC01000003.1 coordinate 166,097, forward strand.
CCGCACCAGTCCGGAGGATAAATTCCGTCTGGTTCAGGCGTTGCAGAGTAAGCAAGAGGTGGTCGGTATGACCGGGGACGGCGTGAACGATGCGCCCGCCCTGAAGCGCGCCGATGTCGGTATCGCGATGGGTATTAAAGGCACCGAAGTGACCAAGGAAGCCGCCGATATGGTGCTCACGGATGACAACTTCGCCACCATTGCCAGCGCAGTAAGGGAAGGGCGCCGGGTTTATGACAATCTGAAAAAAACCATCTTGTTTATTATGCCCACCAACCTCGCGCAGGGATTGTTGATCATCATCGCGCTGCTGGCAGGGAATCTCATTCCGCTCACGCCGGTACTGATTCTGTGGATGAACATGGCGACGTCGGCCACGCTGTCGTTTGGTCTGGCATTTGAAGAGGGTGAAAAAAACATCATGCGCCGACCGCCGCGCGATCCCAAATTGCATGTGATGGATGGATTCGCCATCTGGCGCGTGGTGTTTGTTGGTTCAATGATTGCGATAAGTGCGTTTGTGCTGGAAGCCTGGCTGCAGCCGCGTGGCTATTCCCCTGAGTTTATCCGCACCGTGCTGTTACAGACGCTGGTTACCGCGCAGTGGTTCTATATGCTCAATTGCCGTGTGTCGGACGGCTTCTCTCTGAGTAAAGGGCTGCTGATGAACAAAGGTATTTGGATCGTTAGCGCGGTGCTGCTGGTGCTGCAACTGCTGATCATCTATGCGCCATTTATGCAGCTGCTATTCGGTACCACTGGACTGCCATTCCGTTATTGGGTCATTACCTTCATCATCGGTTTCGTGATGTTCCTAATTGTTGAAGTCGAGAAACCACTTACCCGGCGATTCAGAACGGCTTGAGTCTGCTGCCGCCCGTCACGCTGGTGTCAGCGAGGCGGGCGGTGTTTAAGACGATACATGTAGATTTCGAGCCAAAAGATGGGATTTAAACGTTGCAGGACATTTGCTGTCATCAAGTCAGAGAGGAAAGTGTCGCACGGGTTCGACAATCTTCACCGGTTTCTTTCTCTTTGGTTTTGTCGCCCTGCACAGTGCTGGCATAGCTGCCTTGGATTTTTCTGGCTCGGTAGTCTTATTCAAAGTGATACAGCACGAGCAGTAATGAACATTCGTATATTGCGCTGCGGCGACGGTTAATGCCTGGCTGTGGTTATACATACTGCCAATAAACGCCCGTGAATCGATACCGGGTAATTGTTCACATCCTGCGGTATGCAACAGCAAGCCCCTGCGGGCGTGATCGCAGACGTAATATTTCGTTGCCTTATACATGGTTTTTATCCGTTTGCTGCGTGAGTCAATGGACTCATTAAAGTTTATCGTATTCAATATCTTGTAAATTTGAACATCTCACTACGGCCTGAAACTCAGTTTGCCCACGATGGCTCGCCAAAGTAAACGGAACGATAATACGTGTACCATTTTTTTGCTACGCCTTCATTGTGGACCAGAAGAGAGCCCAGGGTGATTCTATTTTTCCCAAACATCTCGGTATCGGATTTATTGAGGAGATCTTTTTCTACGGCAATAACCGCATCACGACTGTGAACGGTCACACAGGCTATTTCATCTTTTTTGGTTTTCTACGCTCCGCAAATATACCTCATAACCCGACGCAGACAAAATAATCCCCAGGGCACTGAGTGCTCCAACCTTAGCGGAAGTCTTCATTTTAAATTCCCTTAAGTGCTTCACAAACAGTCTCCGGTCTAACTGGCGGAAAATCAATAGTATTTTTGGTTTATTTGATGAAATGAATTGATGTGTATTGCCGATGTCGCCTGGTCATTATCTGATAATGGTTGGGATAAAATCTGAATATTACGTATCACAAAAAAATCCTGTGAGATTTATTGAAGAGGGACTCGAACAAATAAAACGGGCATTAAAGCCAAAGTACATCAAATATCCTGGTTAATAACTTGTTAATGGTAGAGTTATGGCATTCTCATGACATTTTTTCCTACATTAATGCTGAGGTCAGAAGTATCTGATGATAAAAACTCACAGCTCACTCATTCAGCAGGACTATTCACATTAATCAATGAATCACCGCGAAGCTGAAACGCTCGTCGTGCATCTGGTCAGATAAAAAGATCAGTGTGTTAAAACAGCAAATGGTTTAACCTTTAACGACCGTCTGCAGTAGATTTAAAGTAAGCTTAATAAAATCAGTGAGTTGATTGAGGTTTTATTGAGCGGCCTTTTGATTGACTGCGACCTGTTCCAGGGGGTGCCCGGTTAGCGGGCTGAGATTCTACCCGCCAGCGTTTTCGCGTTGGCAACGTGGTGACCCTACGAACCTGATCCGGCTAATACCGGCGTAGGGAGCGGAACACAGGGCGACACTGCGTCCTGATCCCATCTTTGTGCTTGTAGCGGACAGACTCTACTCATCAGGCCCGGCCTGAGAAATTTCGCGCAATCGCAACTGGTGGACCCGCATATGACTGAAGCTGCTTTGATCGACGCTTTGCTGACCTTTCTTCAGCGTCAGGACACAACCGACGACGATTTTAACCGCCTGGCGCTCGCCATCTTCGCTTATCAATTCGAACACAATACCCCTTATCGCCGCTTCGCCATGCAACGCGGCCGCACACCCTTTACGGTGAAAAACTGGCGCGCCATCCCGGCGATTCCCATTACTGCGTTTAAGGATCTGACGCTGAGCTGCCATGCCACCGATGACGTCGAAGCGATGTTTATGACCAGCGGTACGACCGGCACGGTGAAAGGTCGCAGCTATCATCCGACACTCGATGTCTGGAAATGCTCAATGATGCAGAATTTCCGCCAGCGCTTTATGGCGGGCGAAGAGCGGATTCGCATGGGCATTTTGTTCCCTGATAATCGGGCGCTGCCCAACTCTTCGCTGGCCCATTACCTGACGTTAGCGGTGGAAAAATTTGGCACCGCCGAGAGCGAAGTGCTGCTGGATGACCGCGGTATCGCGATGGATCGCCTGTTTGCTGCGTTGGAGCAGGCTGAAGCGCAGGGCGAACCTTATGCGCTGCTGGGCGCGAGCTACAGCTTTGTCCATCTGCTCGACGAACTGCAGCGCCAGGGGCGACATTTTGCATTACCCGCTGGCAGCCGAATTTTGGATACCGGTGGATTTAAGGGACAATCCCGTGAGATTGAGGCCGAGCAGTTTTACGCCGAATTCAGTGCGTCGTTGGGCGTGCCGCGCACGCACTGCATCAACATGTACGGCATGACCGAACTGAGCAGCCAGTTTTATGACGATGGCAACGTTGCCTGTCCCTCGGTGAAATCCGGCCCGCACTGGATCCGCACCCGCGTGGTCAATCCGCTGACGGGCGAAGAGGTGCCGGAAGGTGAGATGGGCGTGCTGGTGCACCATGATCTGGCCCACTTCAATTCAGTTTCTGCCTTACTGACCGAGGATGCTGGCCGGGCAGTGGCGGGCGGCTTCCATCTGCTGGGCCGGGTCACCGGAGCGGATGCGAAGGGCTGTTCGCTGTCGATGGAAGAGTTCCTGGCTGCTGCGCAGGGTGCAGTGTGAAAGAGGTCGCGGGTTATCTACCGGGATGTTTATCACCTGAAGAGGTGCAGTGGCGCACGCTGAGTTTTAGCCATCACGGCCAGCATCTGGATGTCGACGTGCCCGATCTGAATCCGGCACAAATTACACTTCTCAGCGCACATCTGCGCGATCACGCTCGCGCTTATCTCACAACGCTGAGCGTGGCGAAGATCGTCGCAATTATTGATGAGGCCATTGCGCGATTGCTGGATCGAAACCATCCACTGCGCCGCAAGGCCGAAATGCTGCTGCCGATTGTCACCGGTTATGATGCTGAGATGATTCGCCTTGGGCTTACCGGATACCTCAAAACTTTTCGACAGCCGCAGCTCAAGCGCTTTTTAGCCGAGGACTTTAACGATCCACAGCTGTTGGATGATTTTCAGCCGCGACCTAATGGCGGCTTCGCACGGGCATTTGGCCCAGATCTGCTCATGCATATCTGGGCAGGAAATGTGCCAGGTCTACCTCTGTGGAGTCTGATTTGTGGATTACTGGTAAAAGCGGGCAGCGTGGGCAAATTGCCCGGTGCTGAACCGCTGATGGCGGGCTGGTTCGCACAACTGCTGGCTGAGATCGATCCCCAACTTGGCGAATGCCTGGCGGTAGTGTGGTGGAAAGGCGGCGAAGCCGAAGCAGAAAAACACTGGTTAACCCAGCCTGACGTGGTGATGGCTTACGGTGGTAATGCCGCGCTGGCTGCAATCAAACAGCAACTGCCTGTGACCACGCGTTTTCTGCCGCACGGCCATAAAATCAGCGTGGGGCTGGTGGGGCGTTCGGCACTGGATACAAGGCAGGGCGTCGATCTGGCGCAGCGCGTGGCCTATGATGTCATACGCTATGACCAGGCGGGCTGTTACTCACCGCAAATGCTGTTCGTTGAACGCGGCGGACGCATTACGCCGCAGGAATTCGCGGAGTACATCGCCCATGAACTCTGTGCGCTGGCGCGCAAATACCCGCGTCGCGCGCTCTCTTCGGCTGAAGTGAACAGCGTGGCAACCTGGCGCAGCCGTGAAGAGATTCGCGCGTTGCAGGAGGATCGCATCCTGTTCGGCGAGTCGACGGACAGCTGGTCGGTGGTGGTAGTAGATGGCCCCGAAGCTCTGATGCCGTCGGCACTCGGACGCACGCTTAAAGTGGTGGCCGTTGATCAGATTGAGAATGCGATTGCATTGATTTCGCAGCAGAAAATTTATCTGCAAACGGCGGCGGTGGCGGCCACTCCGCGCGAGCTGTTTGTTCTCGCCGCGCGGCTAGGGCAAGCCGGTATCAGCCGTATTACTGCCTTTGGCAGCATGACATCGCCTGCCGCCGGATGGCATCACGATGGCCGCTTTAGCCTGCTGGATCTGGTCACTTTTACGGAAATAGAGGCATCTGCTGAAACTGCAGCTGAGCGCTTCGCGCCCTATGCGGATTGAATCCACGTTTTTACAGGAGGTAAGAGATGAAATTTGCTGATCAAACGATTCTGGTGACGGGGGCGAGCCGGGGTATTGGTGCAGCTATCGCGCAGGCTTTCGCCGCTGAGGGTGCGCTGGTGGTGGTGAACTACCTGCGCAGTGAAGCTGCAGCGATGGAAGTGGTAAAAAGCTGTGAAGCACTGGGCGGTTCGGCCATCGCCATTCGAGCCGATGTCACCTCAGCAGAGCAGGTAGCGGTGATGATGGAGCAGATCGCTAACACCACGGGTCGTCTGGATGCGGTGGTGAACAATGCTTTCGCACCCTATGTTTTCGATACTGATAATCGACAGCGCTTTTGGGAAACCTCATGGCAGGGCTACCAAAGCCAGTTTGACGGTGCCGTCGGCGCGGCCTACAACGTCTGCCAGGCTGCGTTGCCGCTGATGCGCTCACGCACACGCGGCAGCATTATCAATCTTTCCAGCGATCTGGTGGCCCGTCCCTCTGTTCCTTACCACGATTACGTCACGGCGAAATCCGCATTAATAGGCTTTAGCCGTTCACTCGCCGCTGAACTGGGGCCGCTGGGGATTCGCGTGAACTGTGTTGCGCCGGGTCTGGTCTATCCCACGGATGCCAGCAGTGCGACGCGAGAAGACGTGCGCGATTTTATCACCGCACAAACGCCGCTGCGCCGAATTGCCGAGCCAGTGGATGTCGCCGGTCCGGTGATGTTTTTAGCCTCAGAATGGAGCGAGTTTGTCACCGGGCAAACGCTGTATGTTGATGGTGGGTTGGTGATGGGATGACGGGGGCCGAACGCTGATATTGTTGGCAGCACGATGGGTTAGCGTTAGTCTGATCACTGATTTATCAATTTGCTAACGCCGCTTAACATAAACAGGGAGGTTTAATGAATGCCGCAACTATCCGTGCCGTCATCGGTGGAACGCTTTTAATGGCGTCGAGCTTAGTATCGGCGTCTGCCGCTCAGCCATTGCCTGTACCTCCAGAACATCCGAACTCACAGCGAATCTCCGTGGAGACGCAAGGAACGGGAACAGATGTCATATTGATTCCGGGGCTGGCGTCATCGCGCGACGTTTGGGCCGATTTATCTGCAAAATTACGCAAGAACCATCGCATTCATCTTATCGAGCTTGCAGGCTTCGCGAATACGGCTGCCATTGCCAACCCGGACGGGAAAATCATGGCACCGGCAGTTGACGCCATCGCTGCATATATTCACGTCCAGCACATCAAAGCCCCGACGATCATTGGCCATTCCCTTGGGGGAGAAATGGCATTGATGCTGGCTGCTCGTCATCCTGACCTGGTGGGGCGCGTGATGATCGTTGATGCGTTGCCGTTCTATTCATTGATGTTCAATCCAGCGGCGACCAGCGAAACGGTCGCCCCGCAGGCCACTGCGACGCGAAATTTGATTTTGGGGCAGTCGCCGGTGCAATTTGCAGAGTTTCAGAAGGCATCCATAGCCCGCTTAGCCAAGACCGAGGCGGTGAGGCCAGCACTGGTGGCGGCAGGAATCCATTCCGACCGTAAAACCATTGCCGATGCCGTGTATGAAGTGATGATCACCGATTTGCGTCCCGAACTTGGCCGCATCAGAGCGCCGATTGAGGTTGTATACGCATATGACACGCTATTCGGCGTACCAGCAGCCAGCGTGGATGCGATGTACCGTCGAGCCTATGCTGCTGCACCCGATATCCACTTCACACGGATCGATGACAGTTTTCACTTTGTGATGCTTGATCAGCCTGAGCGGTTTTCCGACGCGGTTGAGTCGTTTTTGAATGGCGATGAAAGCCATATGAAGTCGCAAACTGAATGAGATTTGGGGAGAAACGGCCGGAATAGGCCGTTGTTTCGCTGCATTAGAGCGTAGGGCGTAGATATTGCGCGGGATGCATGTCTGATGTGAAAGAGATGGGGGGATGAGACGGAAAGAACCGCTGTGAGCGAGCAGCATAAGTCGCTGCTTCGTGAGCTGGAATAGAGCTTTGTTGGTGCGGCGGGTGAGAAGAACAGTCCTCATTCAAAAGCTTTCTCGATGGTGTCAAAAAGTTCTTCTACCATTTGATTCGCTAAGCGGAAACGCTGCGGTAAACATAAAAAGCCCCCTGCTGTGCAGGTTTTTTTATAGCTGTACTATTATGCAAAACGTATCCGTTAGGCGTACTTGAAATTCTTTCTCATGTTTCCGCTTTCGTTGTCGATAACCTGATTGCTGGCTGAGTGATGATTTCACTCAGCATTTATTTTTTCATTTCAGGCGATAAGGATATTTATGAACAAGCTTTGTGTTGCGGCGTTGTTGGCTCTGAGTTTAACCGGCTGTGCGCAGCAGACTTTCGTAATGAAACAGAATCAAGTTGGCGCGGCGACGAAAACCACCAGCCAGCCGTTCTTTATTTCAGGTATCGGTCAGAGTAAGAGCATTGATGCGGCGCAGGTGTGCGGCGGCCAGGAAAAAGTTAGTCGGGTTGAAGTTCAGCAGACGTTTGTTAATGGCTTACTGAGTGTGGTGACGTTTGGTATCTACACTCCACGAGAAGCGCGCGTTTATTGCGCCATCTGATAATGCCTCAGGCCGGCTCGCCGGCCTAATCTTGCGCCTGTTATTTAATCGCATTAGTTCATTGTAACTATTAAATTCTGCTGTCGTACCGCTGCGCGGCTTGCCTGTTGACGACGTTACTCGAAACGAGTTCAGGCAACGTCCCCCTTGATTAAGGATAGCGTTGCATCGAGCCATTGAACTCACAGCACAAAGCGGACTGACTGAAGCCATAAAAGCTTGTCGAATGTCTCAGGGCGTGAAGCAGACCTCTGTTGAATCTTAAATTTCTGATGTTGTTATTTCATAGCGATAGTGACCTGATCATCGATGAGCAGGAAGGCAATGACAATCATGACTATGTCCGAGAACTGGCTGACTCTTCGCGCCGCCGCAGGCCTCGTGCGCAGAATCGCTTTCGAGCCGATCCCAACATCACTGTAGATCACTGCGCAGTTGAATATCTGTATTAGCCTCATAAAGAAAATTTGCGCACCAGCAGGAAGCCCGCGTAACGGCTTGTGAACTGCGGCATAAGCCCCAGGAAAAATAATAGCGCATTCGGATTGAACCCACTTATGCCAAACCCTTTAATCAGCGTACGAAACCAGTTTAATGCCTAATAAAATGGCCAAAGAAGTAATCGGACGATCACACACTACGCTCACCCCTAGCCACAGTAGATAGGCCGCTCCGGCGTAGGTGAGCACCGTCAGGAATAACGGCACGCGGGATACCATTGCTCCGACGCCCGCCCCAACGACAATTGTTATGACTAAATATCCCAGAATCATGCCTGAGACTACCGGAAGCAGCATTCTATTGCGCATGCCGGCAGGCTGGCTTTTGACGTCCATGCGCTGATCGATGGACTGTGGATTCGCAAGGCGCATCTGAAAGACTCGCTCTCTTCCAAACAGGCTATCAAATCCGTACTTAGATTTATCAACAGCGTGGTTCCTGACACCAATGACCTCAAGGTGTAAACTCCAGCGGGCTGCCAGCAATGAATGCATGATTATGTTACTTTATGGAAAATCATGCGATTTCAGGGCGAAAACATGAGCGATTACGATGTATTTCCGGAGCAACGGCAGGCATTGATCCGAAACATACTTGAAGAGTCAGGCAGGGTGGTAGGGGCGGATATTGCCCGACAGTTAGGTGTGTCTGAACATACCATACGCAGGGATCTCCAGGAGCTGGCGAGGCTTGGTGTGTGCAAAAAAGTCTATGGCGGTGCCGTCAGCCAGTTCAAACAATCTGCCAGCTTCGATACCCGTGTACTGCAGAGCGTTAACGAGAAGGCAAATGTTGCACAGTGCTGCGCCGGGCTAATCAGATCCGATACATGCATTTTCATCGATGCGGGTTCCACGTACCTCTCAATGGTTGATTTTATTCCGGCGCAGATGTCTCTCACCATTGTCACAAATTCGCCGCAGATTGCAGCTTCACTTAGCGGCCGTGATCAAATTGAGCTTATTCTTTTGGGAGGAAAGGTTTATCCGCAGACGGGAAGCGTACTGGGAGCTGAGCCGATTAGCCAGGTCAGGGACATTTTGTTTGACCAGATTTTCATTGGCGTATGCGGCCTCGATCCTGAAGCCGGCCTGACCGCAGTGTACTATGAGGATGCCTGTTTCAAAAAAGAACTGCTGAAGCAGGGTAATGAAATTGTCGCGGCCGTCATCGCAGATAAAATGCCTCAGGTAGCGCGCTACAAGGTTGCACCGTGCGATGACATCGATATTATTGTGGTCAGCAGCTCAACGAACCCGTCGTCATTTTCTCATATTAACGTGCAGCTGCTGGTCGCAGAATAATACACAATCTATGCTGGCTTAACTCTGAAGCGCGAGCATACGTTTTATCGTTTCCAGAACGGCGTTCTCATCGTTCGTACCGGTGATAAAACGCGCTTTCGCTTTGGTCTCGTCGAAAGCGTTACGCATGGCGAAGCTGTAACCGGCCTGTTCTAGCAGCTCTATATCGTTATAACCGTCCCCAAAAGCCATCGTCTGTTCTGCCGTTACGTTCAGCATCTGCTGCAGCTTACGGACGGTGGTGCCTTTATGGATACCGTAACCAGCAATATCAATCCATGCCGCCTCTGATACCACAATGTAAACTTCTTCTTCGAAGGGAGCGAGATGCGGGCGCGTGGCGGGACAGTTTCCTTCTTCATCGAATACCGTGATTTTTACAAAGTCGCTTATCACGGAACTGAAGTCGTGGGTTTCGGTCAGTCGCGTGTAGGATCGCCTTATTTTGTCTTTCAGCCGCTGGGGCGTGTCAGCATGCACGATCGCGCCTTCCGGCGTACAGGCAATAACAACATGGCTCTGGCTGACGTTTCTGAGTGTATTAATGATGGCAAGTCCGAGGACATTGGCGATTAAAAACTGAAACATAAACCCGCCATTGTATTTAATGCGCGTTGCGCTGTCGCCGACGATCCAGATATCCTCACTCAGTTCGCCAAACAGTTCCTCGACCCTCTCACACTGCTTGCCGGTGCAGGCTGCAAACTGCACGTTCTTGTCTGCCATGAGTTGCCTGACTTCGGCAAATAACGCTCTGTCATAGTCGCCCTGGCTGTTGAGAAAAGTGCCGTCCAGATCAGTGATAACCAGCTTTATCATCATGCCACCTTCATTCAAGAGATTATGACTACGCTGCCAACACCAGACAGCATTCTTTCGACGCAGCGGCTACGCTGCGAAATAGACTTTAGCATCTCATGCTCGAATGTGCGACATTGTGTTAATTTATGATGACTTGGTGGGGTGCCAGATTCTTAATACATGATAATTCATTTTCAAAGGGTGGGAGCCCTGCACGAAGCCATGCGGCCTGGATGCAGGGTAGTGATAATTCTGCGGTCAATATCAGGCCTGCCGCTCGGGCCTTAACAGGTGACGAATACTGAATGAAAGCAGCAGCGCCATCAGCAGCAACGCAATGACAAAAACAAAACCGTGAGATAGCGAAGCGTGATGTGCGATATACCCGATTACGGCGGGGCCGGCAAGAACGCCAATGTAACCCAGCGTCGTGACAGCCGGAACCGCCACCATCTGAGGCATGCTGTCCTGTTTACCAATCTGCGAGAACATGACCGGAACGATATTCGCGCAGCCGATGCCGATAAGCAGATATCCGGAGAGCAGCAGCGGCAGCGGAGTGCTGTAAATGATTATCAGAAATCCCGCTACGGCCGCGGCTGCACCAGCTACCACGACCACAAGCGCGCCTGCCCGCTGAACGATGTAGTCTCCACCTAGCCTCCCAGCGGTCATGGCTGTGGCAAACGCCGCAAAACCGAGCCCGCCCAACGATGAAGAAATGCCCCGGCTGTCCACAAGATAAACTGCACTCCAGTCCAGTACAGTTCCCTCAGCCATAAAGATGATGAAGCAGATAAGCCCCAGTATCAGTACGGTTCCTTTAGGCACGGCAAAAGCCGGTCCTTCAGCAGGATTAGCGTAGGGGAGCCGCTTTCTGTAGCTGAGCAGGAAAATCATAAAGACCGCCGCCAGGATTAAAAGCGTGGAAGAAACGATACTGAGTCCCAGAGAGAGTAAGCCTGTCATGGCACCGGCGCCGGCTATTCCTCCTGCGCTGTACATGCCATGAAAGCCTGACATCAACGGCCTGTCCGCGTTTTTTTCCACAAGGATTGCCTGGACGTTCATGGCGCAGTCGGTTACCCCGATGCCAATGCCAAAAATGAACAGGGCGACGCCTAGCAGCAGGGGCGTGCTTACAAAAGCCAGAAAAGGCAATGAAAGGATAATAACAGCAACGGCGGCGACTATGACCGCCCTGCAGCCAAAGCGGGATGTCAGCGCACCCGTTACCGGCATAGCCATCATCGCGCCAAAGCCAAGGCATAACAGTAATGTGCCCAGCACTCCCTCATCTACGCCGGTATTAAATCGTGCAAAGGGCACAATCACGGCCCAGGCAGCAGTCACAAGGCCTGCGATAAAAAATATCATCCGTGTCGCGAGTCTTTCGTTCATCTCTGGCTTTCCTTTATCGCCGGTTGTTAAGCAGCGTCAGCGTTTTTTCGTGCAGGACAGAATTTGCGCTGGCTAAAATAGCACCGCCGTTCTCTGCCCTTTTCCCGTCAAGCGTTGTGACAACCCCACCGGCCTGCTCAATAACCGGGATTAGCGGTACGATATCGTAAGGTTGAAGTGAATATTCAACGCAGATGTCGATATGGCCTGCAGCAAGCATCGCCATGGCATAGCATTCTCCCCCGTATCGGGTCATCAGCACTTGATCGCAGAGTTCACTAAAATTATTCCTTTCATACAGAGCTACCGACTCCGGAGAGGTTGTATGTACTATCGCCTGGTGAAGTTCACGCGTCTGGCGGGTTTTAATGACCTTTTTTCCGAAGCGCCCGGAGAACCATGACTGCTGTCCGTCAGACCAGAATCTGTCGCCAGTATAAGGCTGACTCATCATCCCCATAATGGCTCTGCCGTTTTCGAGTAAACCAATCAGGCAGCCCCATACAGGCAGGCCGCACAGAAATGGCCGCGTACCATCAATAGGGTCAATAACCCATTGCAGGTTACTCCTGCCGCTTTCACCAAATTCCTCGCCAAGTATGGCGTGCTCGGGGAAACGCTCCGAGATAATGTCCCTGAGAACTCGTTCAGTTTCGCGGTCAACGCTGGTGACAGGATCAAACCGAAAGCCGTCCTTGGGCTTGGTTTCAATATCAATGACATGGTTATTTAGATAACCCTCAAGGGTTCTTTTTTCAGCGGCGTCAGCAAGTTCGTGCAGGAAACTGGTCGCAGGAAGTTCAAGGCTCATTAGCAATTCCTCAGCATGAAATGAGGACTGATAATGATATATTATGCTCGATTATGCAATTTTATGATCGATCAAGATCGATTTGACAAGATTTCCTAACTGTCTTGTATGACAGTTAGTGTGTTAGTGCTGACCCTGACCCTGACCCGAAATCCTGCTCCATTCAGAAACAGAATTCCGGCATGATAATGACTCCCCTGAGCGGAGGTTGTGCCGATGAAAAAGTCACGATTCACCGAAGAGCAGATTGTCTTTGCCCTGAAGCAGGCTGAGCTGGGTACGCCCGTACCGGAAGTCTGCTGCAAGCTGGGCATCTCCGATGCCACGTTCTACACCTGGCGAAAAAATTACGGCGGGATTTCTCCTTCAGAACTGAAGCATATGCGGTAGCTCGAGGAGGAAAACCTACGCCTGAAGAAGCTGGTTGCCGATCTGAGCCTCGACAAGGCCATGCTGCAGGACGTTCTGGCAAAAAAGAGCTGACGCTGGCACGCCTGCGCGAATGGGTCAGGGACTTGCAGACCCGCTACGGTGCCAGTGAAAGACAGGTCTGCTTTGCGCTTAAGATCAGCCGCAGTTCATACCGTTACCGCTCAGTTGCGGCTGACGACAGCGCACTGCGGCTGCGCATCAGGGAAATAACCGAAACCCGCGTCCACTATGGCTACCGCAGGGTTCAGGTCATGCTGAAACGGGAAGGCTGGCGCGATAATCACAAGCGTATTTACCGGCTTTACCGCGAGCAGGGATTATCGCTGCGGCTGAAACGCCCCCGTCGCAATAAATCTGCGCTGAAACGTCAGCCACAGCCGCAGGGGCTGTATCCCAATCACGTATGGGGGATGGACTTTGTCTCCGATGCGCTGTTTGACGGTCGCCGGCTTCGCCTTCTGACGGTAATCGATCTCTACACGCGCGAATGTCTGGGGATCTGCGTAGGCCAGAACCTGCGCTCTTCAGAAGTGGCTGAAATGCTGAATATCATCGCGTTGAGACGTCCGTTACCACAGCTCCTGAAAACAGACAATGGCTCTGAATTTGCGGGAAAAATGCTGGATAAGTGGGTGTACGAACGTGATATCCGGATTGACTTCTCACGGCCAGGTACGCTCACGGATAATGCCACGGTGGAATCATTCAACGGCAGGTTGCGTCAGGAGTGCCTGAACGAGAACTGGTTTATGTCCATGGAGGATGCCCGGTGCAAAATCGAGGCCTGGCGCATACACTATAACCAGAGTCGTCCCCATTCTGCGCTGGGCTGGATGACCCCATTCGAATTCGCCGAAAAATCTGCCGGTTGCCAGAATAAGCAACCAACCTGAAGCCGGTTATTCCTGATTATGCATGGATCATATTCGGGGTCAGGGTCAACCTCCGTTAAGCTTCGCTGAACCGTATAAGAATGCATTTCGGGCCAGTGGGCGTGGGTCCGATGGTAAATAAAAGGTCAGGCAGTAAAACGTTGTTTGATTCAGGTATCTGCTGAATTTCCAATTTTCACGATCACTTCTTTATCCAAATTCTTTGAACTCCCAACCTTACTGCTCACTGGGTGCAATTTAAGATCCCATTCACGTCAATCGTCCGCACAGGAACTATTCTTCCGTCGTTTGTGATAGCAATAATTGGGTTTTGGGGCAGGAATGGGTGTGGGTGGGTAAAAATTGACACGAAGGTGATAATTATTATCATTTAACCAATTGTGAAAGGAGAGCACGTGAAAATCTACTGGACCCTTAAAAGCATTCCCGAACTGGCCGGCCTAACCCTGTGGGAGCGCGGAACAAGGTGGCGGAGCGCATATAAATCAGCTTTCCGTCACTGGCAGACTTGGGCGGGCCTCGTCATCTGTGGGGCCTTCGGCTACGTAGGATCGTATTTTTTTGGTATTGCCGGCATCGTAGTTTTGGCCGGGCTGGGCGGCTTTGTGTACGGTCAGATTGTGACACACGTCGTCCTGAAACATTATCGTCACCGGCTGCGCGGCGAAACCGGCTGATCTGGACTTTACGGCCTCCACGCATAACGGGCCCGCAAGCGATATGTCTCCGTTCAACGTGTCCCATTGAATTTATTGCGGAGTCAGCTCTCAGCCAGCCAACCGTGCTGGCACCCCGTAACGGGAAAATGAAGCCAGTGGCACGTCAGGAACGTAGTCGTCGTTCAGCTGCAGCCACGTTTTTTACGTCGCTTAAGCGCGCTGCGGTGATGAACCTGCCTGGGCTAAGTCCTTTGGTTAGCTGTGGAGTGAGCATGTAACTGACGTAAACAAACGCGGTTGATCTAGCAATTAAGGCATTGCTGGTTGAACGACTGATTCTGGCAAACCATATTCTTAGTCAAGCCCAAGGACAGCAGTGAGCGAAGAGCAGACTTGATTTTTATGTGAAGATTATGTTCCCCGTAGCTTCATATGCAACAAAGGATATGGCTTGCCCTGACCGTCAACTTCAGAACGACCAACAATTTCAAAACCACGTTTTTTATAAAAGCTAATAGCCTGAATATTCTGTTCGTTTACATCAAGTTCATCAGCACTCTGCTCGTTGGTAGCTTGCAGCAGAAGTCGTTTCCCGATGCCCTTACCGCGTTGATCTGCATCTACAAAGAGCATTTCAATACGATTTTCGCTTACCCCAGTAAAGCCCACGATCGAATGGTCACAGCTCAGGCGCGCGAGCGTAATAGTCAGGCCAGGCAGATACGTATGCAGTATAAGGGGGCGTAGCGCCTGGATATCCTGCTCCTGTAAAAAATCATGCGTAGCACGTACGGATGATTCCCAGACCTTCAGTAAGATCGGGTAATCAATTGGGGTACCCACTTCCATATTTATCATGATCTTATAGTCCATAAATTGACATTGTATAGCCATGATAGCTGTGTGGAATTATTTGTCACCGTATGGCGTAAATTTGTTCGCTTTTGGCACGCAGCCGCCATTCCCACTAAAAACTTTTTTTTGCTCCCTCCTGCTCCTCTCAAACCTTCGTCTAACCACGAAGGGCACATTTCTTACCTTTCTGCTGGGATGTTATGGCGAACGGCACGGAAACCTGTCCGTTACTAACTTTATTAAAACAGGTCGTGAAGCATGCTTAACAGGCCGCTTAAGGTGAAACAAAGAAAATCTACTAATCCAATAAAGATAATAATAATAGAAATCAATCTCATTTGTATTTACTATGCTGGATTCAATTTGCCGATTTACCTGCGTTTATCCGCTCTCTTTTGAGGCGCATTGATAACAGGCCAGCTAAAAGCATAAACATTAAAATGATGAGGTATTTGCATGTCTTTCAAGAGGGTTGCGGGCCATCATGCCAGCGCCATACCGGGTGCGTCAGGGGTTAGTAAGACGTTTTGTTTTTCATTATTGACGCTTTGTATTGCGAATGCCGTCAGTATTAATGCTGCCAGCGCGGCAGACAGCGTTGCCGCACCGGTGAATACCAGCAAAGAACAGTCGCTGGTGGTCACCGCCGATACCAGCGGTGGTACGGGTTCAGATCCGGCTCAGTCCTATACCGTTCCGGCTACGCGCGCCGGGACTAAACTGAACCTGACGCAGCGGGATATTCCGCAGTCGGTCAGCGTGCTCACCCAGCAGCGCATTAAAGACCAGAACCTTCAGAACGTGGGTGACGCTCTGGCGAATGTCACGGGCATCTCAGCATCACAGAATGACTCCGAACGCGTGGATTTCTACTCCCGTGGTTTCTACGTCAACAATTACACCTACGACGATATCCCTTCTACTCAGACAGGTGCCTGGAACTTCGGTGAAACCGACGGCGACTCTGCCATTTATGAGCGCATTGATGTGGTTCGCGGCTCAACGGGATTGATGACCGGTACGGGTAACCCGGGCGCGGCTATCAACATGATCCGCAAAAAGGCAGACAGCAAAACCTTCGCCGGTAATCTCTCCGCGAGCTACGGAAGCTGGGACAACCAGCGCTATGTTGCAGATCTGTCCGGGCCGCTGAATGACTCTGGCACGCTGCGAGGACGCGTGGTCACGGGATATCAGGATCAGGACAGTTGGGTTGACCGCTACCACAAACGTAAGAAGTTCCTTTACGCCACCGTTGCGGCAGATATCACCGATAACACCACGCTGGATCTGGGATACGATTACCAATCTCGCGACACCGATGGCCCGACGTGGGGCGGTTTGCCAACCTGGTATAGCAACGGCAACCGCATTCAATACGACCGCAGCGCGAACCCGTCAGCTGACTGGACGCATTACAACATTCTGTCGCGTAAGGTGTTCGCCAACCTGACGACAAACTTCGACAACGGCTGGCAGGTCCGCGTTAACGGATCGCATACGGAGTCCGATTTTGACAGCAAGCTGCTTTACGTCACCGGCTATCCTGACCAGACCACCGGCATTCTGGACAGCAGCGGGTACGGCTTTGCGGGATGGTACAAAGGCCTGCGCACCCAAACTGCGGTTGACGCCTATGCCAGCGGACCCTTTGAGCTATTCGGGCGTCAGCATCAGCTGGTTGCCGGGGTAGATTACAGCCGTCAGCGCAACCGCTATCTGTACTCTTCCTCAATTATGTCGCCTGCTCAACTCGGTGATCTGAACAGTTGGAACGGTGATGTGGCAGAACCAGACTGGCCAGCGTGGGCGCTATCGTCAGAAGATACCATCCGTCAGAAATCGGGCTATGCCGCGGCGCGATTCTCGTTAGCCGATCCGCTATCCCTGATCGTTGGCGCACGTTATACCCAGTACAGCGCGCACGGCACGTCGGCTGACATGGAGAAAAACAACCTCACGCCATACGGCGGTCTGGTTTATGACATCAACGAAAACTACTCTGCGTTTGCGAGCTATACCTCGATCTTCCAGCCGCAGACCTATCGTGATCAGCAGGGTAACTACCTGAAGCCCGTGACCGGTAAAGATTACGAAGCGGGGATCAAAGGGGACTGGGACAACAGCCGCATCACGGCGAGCCTTTCAGTGTTCCGCATTGAGCAGGACAACCTGGGTCAGATCCAGAGCAACACCTATGTGAACAACAGCAGCGAAAATGCTTACAGAGCATCTAAAGGCGTGGTTAGCCGCGGGGTTGATTTCGAAATCAACGGTGCGGTGACTGATAACCTTAAGGTGACATTTGGTGCCACGCGCTATGTGGCGAAGGACGCCGATGGCGATCGTACCAACCCTTACATGCCGCAGACCAGCCTGAAGCTCTTCACCAGCTATAACCTGCCGTTTATGCCTCTTCTTACTGTGGGTGGCGGTATTAACTGGCAGAACCGCACTTACAAGGAAGCAACCAATCCGTCAGGTGAAACCGAGCGCATTTATCAGGGAAGTTATCCGCTGGCGAACCTCTTTGCCCGTTATCAGGTGACGAAAGAGCTATCGGTACAGGGCAATATCAAAAACCTGTTCGATCGTGAATACAACACCAATCCGTCAGGCGGTGTGGCATTCAACGAGCCACGAAACTATTCGGTCAGCGTGAATTACAGCTTCTGATGTTTACTGGCCCCGCTAATGGGGGCCACTCATTTAACGAAGACTTTCAGCGCCCGAATAATCAGAACAGAGTCTAATTATTCGGGTGATGTGTCGCGACGAGATGTACGAAAGGAGAACAAAGCGCAACTCAACTGTAAATGAATGTCATTCTCAACTATGATTGCTTGCGACAAACATGATCCATTCCAACTGCAACAAGGGAGGCAGTCAGTGTTATTGGCAATCAGGTACGTCTTTGCATCTTGTCCGATTCGTATTTCCACACTTACCGCAATCATACTTCTCCAGGGATTAGTTCCGGCACTTAACGTGTTCATGACAGGGCAAATCATTAATACGCTCCACGCGCCACAAATCAGCGACAGTGCGCTTATGCTAAGTATTGGTGTTTGGTGTGTGTCCTTATTGGGCATGCAACTCATGGAGCCGCTGGTCAATCTTATCAGAGGAGATGTGACGGAAATTTCCACCCATTATTTCAGCGCCAATATTATGCAGCGTATGAATGAGTCCACCACGCTAAGCATCTTTGATAACAAAGAACGATATGAGCAGCTGGAATTTCTTAAAAACGAAGCGGCGTATCGTCCGCTGAACTTTATTATCTGCATTATTTACGCCTTCAGAGCGACCGTTATGGCCGCAAGTCTGTTGCTGGTATTGATTACTTATTCAGGTATCGGTGCTGCCATTTGTGCACTCTCCGCCATACCCATGATAATTATTAATATCCGCATACAGCGAAAATACCTCAAGGAGCTTTTTAAAAATTCCAAAGATGCCATTGCGATGCGCTATGCCTATGGCGTCAGTATGGATAAAAGTTTTCTGCAGGAAATCAGGTTGTATGGGTTGGGTCGCTATCTGTTAAAAAAATTTACGGACTCAGCCACCAACACCTACAAACGCATGCATCAACAGCGCCTGCGCGCACTGATTAAACCAGTGCCTGCAATGATACTTAGCCTGATGATGCTTTTCGCCGGGGTCTATCTTTTCCTGAGCAACCTGCGCAGCAGTGAGATCGCGGTAGGTGCGCTGGTTATGGTGTTCCAGTCGATTGTGATGATGAAGTCACACCTGGATGAGATAGCAAATTACGGCGGAAATTTAACCTCCATGAGCGGTTTTTTTAATCGCTACCACGCTTTCATGACGGATGAGATCGAGTCGGTAAAAAATGGCGAGGAGATGCTAGCCGGTAACAGCCCATTCTCAATCAATATCGATAATCTCAGTTTCCGTTATGAAGGCCGGGAGCAGAACGCGCTCAATAATGTCACTCTGAGAATTTTACCCGGTGAAAAGGTCGCTATTCTCGGAGACAACGGTAGCGGTAAAACCACCCTTATCAAACTGATGTTACGCATGTATGCCTTTAACGAGGGATCGATATCCGTATCTGGGAAATCGATTGAATCGCTGGATATTGAGCAATACCGTACGCAAATTGCCACTGTATTTCAGGATTACGGTAAATATGAATTTTCAGTCGGGGAAAACATCGCACTTAGCCATTACGATGCGGAGACCCAGCATGCGAAACTTGAGGCGTTACTGAACACTGTCGAATTCCCTTATCCGCAGGACACCCGGCTGGGCAAGCAATTTGGTGGCGATGAGTTGTCGATTGGCCAGTGGCAGAGACTGGCGATAGCGCGTGCGCTCTACAGAAAAGCCAGCCTGTTTATATTCGATGAGTTCTCATCCTCACTTGATCCGGAAACAGAACACCGACTGTTTAATGAGATCCTTTCTCTAACCACCACGGTGATTGCTGTGACTCACCGACTGGGTAATATTAAAGAATTTGACAGAATCGTTGTCATGGCGGGAGGCAAAGTCATTGAAGACGGGACGTTTGAATCACTGATCAAAACTCAGGGTAAATTCTATGCCATGTGGCATGCCCAGTTTAAGTCGGTGATTGCGGAAGCTATTTAAGCCGCTATTTACTCTATAAGGCTACAGCTGTAGCCTTTGTCTGGTTCTGCGTTACGGGTCTCTTTTCGCCTGTAATATCAGGTCTGCAATTACTTCCAGGCGCAGATTTATCTCAAGGCATCAAACCTACCGTAACTGACTATCTTTGCTGCCACGGCGGTTATACCCGCTGTGGCTGGCTTCTTGTTTATCTAACGCAGTTTGGCACTTCACGCAGTAACGCACCCCAGGCAACGCGCTGCGACGCGCTTCGGGAATCGGTTCCCCGCACTCGTCGCAATACGCTGCACTTTCGCCGTGGTTGAGGTGACTCCTGGCGCGCGCAATCGCATCATCCACGGTCGCATCAATCTGCTTTTGCACTGCACCATCTTCAGACCAGCCGCCTGCCATAATCCCTCCAGATATTCATCGACTGGTCAAAGTATAGTTCAGTAGCTATCAGGCACGATCATGCTCTGCGGCACCGGGTGACGGGCATAATTTTCATGATGAATGCGGGAAGGTAATGAAATCTGCTCGCCATCTGCGGCTTCATACGGCACCTGTTGCAAGAGATGGGAAATACAGTTCAGACGCGCTTTCTTCTTATCAACGCCTTGCACCACCCACCATGGCGCCTCAGAAATGTTGGTGCGCTCCAGCATCATCTCTTTGGCGGCGGTGTAATCCTCCCAGCGGCGACGGCTTTCCAAATCCATCGGACTCAGCTTCCACTGCTTCAGCGGTTCATGGATGCGGCTGAGGAAACGCATTTCCTGCTCTTCATCGGTGATGGAGATCCAGTATTTCACGATCTGAATGCCGCTGCGCACCAGCATGCGTTCAAACTCTGGCGTGCTGTGGAAGAGCTCTTCGTACTCCGCATCGCTGCAAAATCCCATCACCTTTTCGACGCCCGCGCGGTTGTACCAGCTGCGGTCGAACAACACGATCTCTCCCGCTGACGGCAGATGAGAGACGTAACGTTGAAAATACCACTGCGTGCGCTCACGTTCATTTGGTGCGGGCAGTGCCGCCACGCGGCAATAGCGCGGATTGAGTCGCTGCATGATGCGTTTAATCACGCCGCCTTTGCCTGCCGCGTCGCGGCCTTCAAAAATCACCACCAGTCGATGGCCGCTGCGAATCACCCAGTTTTGCAGCTTCACCAATTCGCCCTGAAGATGCAGTAACTCCATAAAATAGCGGCGACGCCACGCCATCTCCTGCGGATCGTTATTGGCCGCCAGACCAAAATCAGCTAACTCCATCTCCAGCGATTCGTCATAGCTGTCATAGAATTCCTGTAAAAAGCGCGCATCAAACATATTGTTGTTATTTATTTCGTGTGCAGACATCGTCTTATCCCTGTCGAAGCGAGCGTTACAGTGAAGTCATGATCCAGTAGAGGGCGGCAGAGAGCAGCGTGGCGGCAGGCAAGGTGAGCACCCAGGCCAAGACCATATTGCGCAGCGTACCGAACTATAAGCCGCTGCGATTGGCGGCCATGGTGCCCGCAATCCCCGAAGAGAGCACGTGTGTGGTGGAGACCGGAAGACCAAAGGCATCCGCTGCGCCAATGGTGCCCATCGCCACCATCTGCGCACTGATGCCTTGCGCATAGTTGAGCTGGCTTTTGCCGATCTTCTCACCCAGCGTGGTGACAATGCGACGCCAGCCCACCATGGTGCCTAATCCCAAAGCCAGTGCCACCGCGACTTTGACCCAGGTCGGGATAAATTGCGTTGCACCGTTCAGCGCGGTTTTCAGCGCCTGCAGATTTTGCTGGGTGGCAGACGGCAAAATCAGCGAGTGATCGGCTTGCAGACTTTTGGTGGTTTCAGCTGCCAGATACATCTCATTACGCACGGCTTGTTTCTGCTCGGCCGGGATAGCCTGCAACGCGCCATATTGCTTCAGCGTGGCGCCGATGTTGCCACTGACCTGAGCCAGCGCGGCGATCACCGTCGTATCGCGTTGGCCGTGTCATGGAAACCATTGACGAACTCGAAACCCAATGCCGCTAACAAGGCAAACCCCAGGAGCATCAGCGGTAGCACACTGCTAAATGTGACCCCGGTTTGTTGGATATCACCGATTAATTGCGTTCCCGCAAAGAGAATGCCGGCGAGTAAAACCATGCCGAACAGGAAAAGCGGTTTCTTACTGTTTTTTGCAGGGAGTTGAATCGCGGAAGACAGCGGTGAAGCGGCAACATGTAAAGTCTGAGGCGTAACGTAATCACTCATTAGTGAAAATTTCCTATAGATCGCTAAAGCAGCATAAGCACAACGATATGTGCGGCTAACATATAGAAAATTTATGAAAATTTTATGACGGAACTGTCAAAATTTAGTCATATAAATGAAATTTTTGAGATGCAATAAAATCGATATTTGTTTTTTTTATCATTAAAAACAATAGGTTGTTTGATTCTTTCGCAGCGGCGGATTCGCCAGTTTGAGTTTTATTTCTGCCATAAATTTGTCACATTATGGTTTGACTGATTACTATAGATTATATTTACAGCAGGAGATCATTACCGTGCTAATGAGATCTAAGGTTGAAGACCCTGCGTTAATGTTGGCGTTAACTTATAGAACCAGACGACTATTTGTGGCGTCTTTTCAACTCATCAAACAACCATTCTTTGCTGATGGGGCCGGAACTTAACTTCTGAATCATGGCATTATCGGCATAATTAAGTAGCCATTCTCCGAGTTCCGCCATGCCCGCTTCATAAGAGCCGTGCACCTCAACAAACTTTTCCGACAAAATCAGTAGCTCCATGCGCAGCGCGTTACTGCGGGTCATGAACTCCAGATAGCCTTCGCGATCGGTTTCATAATCGGGGATCTTCGACAGCACAATGACCTCTTCTTCCTGAATGGTGGCCTGCCAGTGTAAACCGCTCTGTCCTTTATGTGCAGAATAATCATGCTGAACAAGTGAATATTAAATTGTTGCGGTTCGCTTATCTTGCTTTCGCTTTAGCCTCTTATTTTGTGGGGTAACGCTGTACCTACTGACTAATCCAGATTCTCCGCCGTCACAATGCGCAGCTCAACGCGGCCGTCCTGATACAGATCGGGTTCAAAGCCCTGTTCCAGATGTCGTATCAGCAGGTCAGTGGCCAGCACGGCGTGCTGACGGGCGTTTTGATCCAGCGTGTAGGAGAGCGTGCCACTTTGCAGCAGATCTTTCGTCACATCATACAATTCGTGGGTGATGTAGCAGCAGCGGCCCAACAACTGGTGTTGCTGCAATACAGCACTGATATCGCTGTTGTTGTCGCCAGAGTTATACAAACCGACCACATTACTTGATTGCTGTAACGAGTGATTCAGCAGCGTTCGGATTTTGTGCCGTTCATCTTCTCCCGCCAATACTTCACGCAACTGTAACCAGGGGGCGCGTTGGGTGATGGCATCACGAAAACCTGAAATACGTTGAATATGTGCGCTAAAATCAAAACGCCCGCTAACCATGATCACGTCACCCTTGTGGGGCATAGTCTGGCTCATTAATAAGCCTGCGGTACGCCCAGCCTGATATTGATTTATTCCAACATGGCAGAATCGATGTGAATTGGGTAAGTCTGAAACCAGCGAAACCACCGGGACACCTTTATCTTTACACCAGGATAAGGCTTCATGAATAACAGGATAGTCATGCCCATAAACAATAATACCGTCGCGCAACTCACCGCTTTTTTTTATCTTTTCCGCCAGTTTTTCCGGTGGATTTTCCGTCACCAGTGTACGAAATAATTTTATTTTACGATAACCCAGTCGATCGGCAATGTTGGCAAATTCATCGGCTAACTGCTGAAAAAACCAGGTGCCATTACTGCTGAGGAAAACTTCAATCTGCCAGGGATGCTGCGTGTCATCCGGCAGTAAACGCTGCAACCCAGCCTGACGCGCGGCGCGCAGCACTTTGCGTACCGTTTCCGGACGAACCCCGCCACGCTCATTCAGCACCCGGTCAACCGTGGCGATCCCAACCCCGGCCAGTTCAGCCACTTTAATCAGGGTGAGTTTTTTCATTTGTTTCTGAGCCCCAGTAAAATTCATGTTCACTATTTCAACTACGCAGAGTGCGCATCAGGTCACAGCCTGGCGTCTATTTTCGCCGTATTATGCGCAACGTTTCGTGACTGGCAAGATGTTAAATGTTGCGAGACGAAACCACACTCTACATCGTCCAGTCCGGCTTATTAAAAACTTCAATGATGGGAAACCATCAACAAAAACCTTTCAAAGCGCAGGGGGAGTCATTACTCTTTGCTGCGTTGTTAATATTTAATTAATTACGTGATTTGAATGTAAAAACTTACCTCAGTATTTATCTAATAAAAGCCCACCGGGCAGCGTCATTATTTATCCAATAAACCTTATTTATATGGCTCAATGCCAGGCACAAATACGTCTGTTATTTGACCTGGTTTGCAATGTGAAAGCAGGGAAAACATGAAACGCAGAGAATTTCTCACTTCCATCACCGCATTGGGAGTGGCTTCCACGATCCCGACATTGGCGCAGGCCGATGAGGTGAAGGGTGGTCAGCCCTGGGAACCCGGCAAAATCCAAACGCCGCCCGCACCGCCGAGAAAAGGGGGGCTGCAATATCTCACTCAGCATGAATTTGACACGGTAGGCGCCATCGCTGAGCGATTTATCCCAGCGGATGAAACCAGTCTCAGTGGCAAAGAGGCAGGGTGCGCCATCTTTATCGACCGCCAACTCGCGGGTGATTACGGCAACGCAGTGGCGATCTATCGCCTTGGCAAATTCGTGAAGGGCACGCCAGAGCAGGGACCGCAATCCTCGCTCACTCCGGCGCAACGTTATCGCTTAGGGATTGCCGCACTGGATAAGGCTATCCAGCAGCAGTTCGGCAAAAACTTCCTCGCACTGAGTGGCGATCAGCAGGATCAGGTTCTGACGGCGATGGAAAATAATCGCCTCGATCTGGGGGAAGAGGTCGAAACCAAAGTGTTCTTTGAACTGTTGCTGCAGAACGTGCGTGAGGGCTTCCTGTCTGACCCGATTTATGGGGGGAACAAAGACATGACCAGCTGGAAAATGATTGGCTTCCCTGGCGCTCGCTACGACTTCCGCGATCTGCTGCCTAAAAAAGGACAGAAGCTCAACATCATTCCTACCAGCCTGATTGATAACACCCTTTAATTTGTTTGCTGAGCAATAAACTATGAATAACGTCCGTCCAAAAGCTGATGTCGCCATCGTCGGCCTGGGCTGGTGCGGCTCTTTGATCGCCGAAGAGCTGACCCGCGCAGGTCTGAATGTCGTTGCCATTGAACGTGGCCCGTGGTTTGAAACCGCGACAGATTTTCCCCCCTCGGTCGATACCGATGAACTGCGCTGGGATACGCGCCGCAGTATGCTGCTGCCGCCCGCCGTCGAAACCACCACTTTCCGTAATAACACTACGCAAACGGCCCTGCCAACTCGTGAGTGGAACCTGAATGAGCTGGGTTACAACGTGGGAGGCTCGGGCACCCACTGGGCTGGGATGGCATGGCGTTTTACGCCGTTCGATTTCGAGCCATACAGCCAGACCGTGAAGCGTTATGGAAAACAGCAGATTGCCAAAGGGGTGATTCTACAAGACTGGGGAGTGACTTACGACGAGCTGGAACCGTTTTACGATCGCTTTGAAAAGATCGCCGGTGTGTCAGGCAAGGCCGGTAAGCTGAACGGCGAAGTCATTGAAGGCGGCAACCCTTACGAGGGCAATCGCTCAAGCGAATACCCTTTGCCAGCGCTGGAGAGTATGCGTCTAACGGATATTTTTGCCGAAGGCGCGAAGAAGATCGGCTTGAAACCCTTCATGGTTCCCGCTGGCCAGGCGTCACGCGCTTATGTTAACCCACTGGGTGTGCGCATGGGGCCTTGTACCTATTGCGGCTACTGCCTGTATTACGGCTGCGGTAACTTCTCAAAATCCAGCCCTAACGCCTGTGTCATCCCAGCGTTAATGCAACGTGAGAACTTCACGGTGTTAACGGACTCTGCAGTGGTTCGCGTCAATAAAGCGGAAGACGGAAAAACCGCCACCGGCGTGACCTATCTCGATAAGAACAAGAAAGAGTGGGTACAGCCCGCAGACATCGTGATCTTGTCCGCCTTCCAAATGCAAAACGTCCGTCTGCTGCTGCTGTCCAAAATTGGGGTGCCTTACAACCCGGTGACCAAAACCGGCGTGGTAGGGCGTGCCTACAGCTTCCAGACGGTATCGGGTGCAGCGATCCACTTCAAAGATGAAAATCTGAATCAGTATATCGGTGCCGGAGCCCTTTCTTCGCAGGTGGACGACTGGAACGGCGATAACTTTGACCATACCGGTCTGGGCTTTATCGGTGGCGCAGGGATTCTGGTCGTGGCGCGTGGCGCGCGTCCTATCGGCAACGCCGATGCACTGCCGCCGGGCTCGCCACGCTGGGGTAAAGAGTGGAAGAAGGCTTATACCCACGCGTTCCAGAACACCACCTTCATTTTCGGCCAGGGCACCAGCTTCTCACACGAAGATTACTATCTTGACCTTGATCCTGAGTACAAGGATGACAACGGCAATCCTCTGCTGCGCGTCACCTTCGACTACAACGATAACGATCGCCGTTCAGCGAAATTTATCGAAGAGAAAAGCGTCGAGATCGGTAAAGCCATGGGCGCGGAAATCGTCATCGGCACCAACTCTGCTTCGGGGGCTTACTCGCCGTATAACTTTGCCAGCGACCACACCATTGGCGGTGCGGTGATGGGCAACGATCCGAAAACGTCGGTGCTCAACCGTTATCAGCAGTGTTGGGATGCGCACAACGTGTTTGTGCTGGGGGCGTCTTCCTTCCCAAACAATGCGGGATACAACCCGACGGGCACCATTGGCGCGCTGAGTCTGTGGACGGCGAAAGCCATTATTGAACAGTACCTGAAAAACCCAGGTCCGTTGGTGAAGGTGTGAGATGAAGAAAACCAAACTCATTGCGGGCGTAGCGGTGATTGCTGCGGCTGTGGCAGCGGGCATGCTGTGGATGAACGGCGATACCTCCGCGGATGATGTCGCCAGCAACAACGTACTCACCAGCCAACCGCCAACGGCGGCAGACAGTGCCGCAATTGAGCGCGGACGTTATGTGGCGATTGCCAGTGACTGCACGGCTTGTCATACCATGCCGGAAAGCAAACTACCGCTGGCCGGGGGCTACTCCATCAGCACGCCGTTTGGCGGTATTTACGCGAGCAACATCACGCCGGATAGCGAAACCGGTATCGGTAGCTGGACAGAGCGTGATTTCTTCCGCGCCGTGCGTCACGGTAAGGGCAAAGAAGGGGAGCACCTTTATCCTGCGATGCCCTACAACGCTTATGTGAAGCTGACGGATCAGGACATGCACGACCTGTGGATGTACCTGCGCTCGGTTAAGCCAATTCACTATCAGGTGCCGGAAACCAACCTGGGCTTCCCGTATAACATTCGTCTGGCGATGATGGGCTGGAACCTGCTGTTTTTCCGCAACGCAGGTTTCCAGCCAGACAGCAGTAAAAGTGCTGAATGGAACCGAGGTGCTTATTTGGTGGAAGGTCCAGAACACTGTGCCGCCTGCCACACGGCTAAGAATCTGATTGGCGGTGACAGCAGTGATTATCTGCAAGGCGGTAATCTGGGTGAATGGCATGCCCCCGACATCACACCGAACCCGCACACCGGTATCGGAAGTTGGTCTGAGCAACAGGTGGAGGATTACCTCAAGCTCGGCAGTAACCATGTGGCGGTCGCTTCAGGCCCGATGGCGGAAGCTGTGACTAACTCCACGCAGCATCTAACCGACGCTGACTTGCGCGCGATTGCGGTGTATCTCAAGCAAGTGCCTGCGTCGACCACGACGTTGCCGCAACCGTTGTCGATGGACAATGCGCAAATGAAGATGGGTGAAAATGTCTATTCAGCCAACTGCACTGCTTGCCATAACAGCGACGGCAAAGGGATTCCCAACCTCGCGGCGAGCCTGGCGAATAACCCTGGCCTGTTAGCGGATGATGCCTCTTCCATCATCACGACGGTGCTGCAGGGGGGACGCGGCGCGGTCACAGCAGGCAACCCAACAAGCGGTGCGATGCCTTCATTTGCCTGGAAGCTTTCGGACGAACAGGTGGCAGCCGTGGCAACCTACCTGCGCAACAGCTGGGGAAATGCGGCAAAACCAGTGACCTCGGATGAGGTGGCAGACAAGCGAGCCCTGCTGCGCCTGCCTTCGCAGATGGCCGCGCATTAATCAGGTCTGAATCACAGGCCGTCCGCAAGGGCGGCCTGAATCATTCCCCCAAAACTCCTCCCCAAAATGAATTCTTAAATTCTGGCAAAATTCACTCGTCGTTCTGTTAAAGCACGAGCGTTTCCCTCCTGTATCGGCGAGGAGTTCATCAGGACTTCTTATGCCATTTATCGTCGCGGCCTTTTTCGTAGGAATGCTTGACTGCAGCCCAGGCCACTTTATGTGACACTTCCTCCCGAGAGCTGTCATCCTGACGGTCCTTTTTGTCCTTATACTCATCCCAGGCACTGTTAAATGCTGCCAGATAAATATCCTGCGCATGAGCAGGGAGGACATGCCTGACGCTGTCTGGTAGGGAATCTCGTGATTTATACGGCATTGTTGGCCTCCTGTGATTTGAGACTTAAGCCTGGTTCACTTGTGACAATTTTCAACGTTTATTTAAGTGAATGAGGTTATATAAAATTCACTTCAGAATATTGCTTAGGATCCAGATTGTTGACGTCACAATCATCATTGTTCGTCACATTGAGAATTTATCAGTTAATTATTTCTATCCTACTCAAGTACAGGTGGTTCAGACAAGTTAGCACCTACATTAATGACACTGCGGACAGAAGGCTTCTGCCTGGGTTATGAATGATTAAATTTAATCGCAAGAAGATACAGATTTGTCCTGGAAAATGCCTTTAGGTTTACAGCATTGAATTTCCTGCCAGGCTGAATGATTAAACGTAAATATGAGGTTAGAAAATGAAGAACTACACGCTGTCAGCCGCAGTCTTATCCGTCATCCTTTGTGGTGTTTGTTCTTTTGGAGCTTACGCTGGAGTATTTGGATAAAGTGATGAGCCAGCGGTGTTATATGCTCACTTGCTGGCCGAAGCAGCTGCAAATTCGTCTGTACATAAACCGAAACGAGGATTTTATTGTTTAACTACCCCTTAGAAAAGATTCCTTAACTTAAACCTCAAGGGGGATAGAACTTACTCGCTTGCCGCCATGTGATTTTAATGCACAGGGCGGCATGGGGTTTAGCGAGAGGGTCTGATCATCGAAACAGAATTTCTCTCACCGTAATATGTCAGAGAGGTCGTTCACCGACCAGAACGGTATGAGGCTGAGTGCGTCTGCCAATGCGTCCGAATACAGCAGCCAGCACGCCCTCAATAATCAATACGAAGAAGGTAAACCAGCTTGCTCTGGCGGTTGCAGCGGCGGCCTTTTCAGCGGCCTCACGGGCTTTCTGCTCAGCCTGCTGTTTCAGTTGCTGAAACTGTGCCACGGCTTTTTGATAACTCTCAACCGTCTGGTTAACGATCTGCTCAGCTTCCTGATCACTCTTACCTGTCCGGGCTTTGATGATGTTTTTGAGAGCATCCCGGTCGGCAGCCTGAAGGGTGTCAGAATGACGATTAATAACCCCACGGATCCAGTTCACGATATCGTTATCCGCATTTTGAGGATTCTGAGCCGTTTGCTTAGCCTGATCTTGTGCGCTATTTGCCTCACTGTTCACATCCTGCTGAAGCTTATCCGGCTGAAGTTCAGGCTTACCCGTCTGACGGAGGGTGGCCTGTAACTCATTCTGGAGCGAATCTAAATTAATATTATTCTCCTGAAGTTTTTCTTTGGCCATGTTCCCGACAGACGGGGCAACGGCCGAAACACCACTGCCGATCGCACTGGCTCCGGCACCCAGGATATTGAATGCACCTCCGATAATCCCTGTTGCCAGTGAAAATGCCAGCCAGAGGGTGATAAGCGTACTGACGCCAAACATCAGTAAACCGTGTAGTGCGCCCTCGCGTTGTGCCAGCCTGCCAGCGACGTAACCGCCGGCAATGATGGCGATAAGCATACTGACACCCGTCCATATCAGCGCACCGGTACCTATATGTTCAAGTGGATTGCGTTCCTGTTGAGGGTCAATGACAGAAGCACCAATCGCAGTGCCGAGTAATCCTAATAAAATATGAACAATAAGCGCGGCGATAACACCCGCAAATACCGCGCTCCATGAGATACGTTTTAGCGGCAGGCCACCATAAGAATCTGTGACGATTGCACCATCATTTACCCAAGGCTCAGCCATGATATTTCTCCGGTAATTTATGATAATTATCCAACATCACGAAACAGACGTTATGATTTAGCGTAGTCACTAAATAAAAAGCTCACCAAATTTATTTTAGGATTAGTCTGCATTAAACGAGACGGTTAATAATCTTGTAAGGCGCATCTAACAAAATCTCGCCAAGGCGGGATACCTAGAGCGTGAATTTCTTTTCCTTGACGACTCTTAACATGAAAATGGAGCTAACCCTTACAAGGCGGCTCATCAAAATGCTGTTTACATTTTTAGTGATGAATTTCGCCTTAGATACAAAGGGTTGTCAAATCCTGCATAAATATCTGATGACTCGTTGTGTTTAGGTGTCTGTTATTTTCCTCTCCTTCAATTTCTTCTGCTTAGCACCAACCGCCTGGCTTGTGTTTTATGCCATGGCGACCAGACTTATTGGGTTAACTGAGCCCCAAACGCTGAGCCTTTTTAACCGCAAGGAGAAACATATGGGTAAGAAAATAGCTGTCCTGATCACCGATGAATTCGAAGACTCAGAGTTCACCTCACCCGCCGATGCCTACGCCAAAGCCGGCCACGAAGTCGTGACCATTGAGATGCAGGCGGGGAAGGTTGTGAAAGGTAAACAGGGTAATGCGGAAGTCAAAATCGACAGGGACATCGATCACGTTACCCCTGCAGAGTTTGATGCCTTACTTTTGCCTGGCGGTCACTCACCTGACTCACTGCGCGGTGATGATCGTTTCGTGAATTTCACCAAAGAGTTTGTTGCCAGTGGCAAACCAGTGTTTGCCATCTGCCATGGACCTCAGTTGCTTATCAGCGCTAATGGTGTACGCGGCCGCAAAATGACCAGTGTAAAAGCCATCGCTATTGATCTGCGTAATGCAGGTGCTGACTTTTATGATAAAGAAGTCGTTGTGGATGACGATAAACTGGTCACCAGCCGCACGCCGGATGATCTACCTGCGTTCAATCGGGAAGCGCTGCGCATTCTCAATGCGGCCTGAGAGACATCTTCATCGTTCTATTTGTCAGGTGGCCGCTTTACAGAGCGGTCACATCCCTTCCGAAGCAGACTGGTTAACACCGGCCAACGTTTGCCAGATAAATCTTTCACAGAGTTTAGCGCTTCAATGCGAATCCAATGCTTTGAAGGGTTGGGGAAACCCAACAACTTTTTGCTAACTCTCTTCACGAATTGCATGAATAAAGAGGGATAAAAACGATGAGCATCAAGACCAGCGATTTTTTTGTTCAGCGCCTGAAAGAGTGGGGCGTGACGCGCATTTACGGTTACCCGGGGGACGGAATCAATGGGGTGCTGGGTGCCATACAACGCGCAAATGAAAAGGGCGATGGCATTGAATTTATTCAGGTGCGCCACGAGGAAATGGCGGCCTTTATGGCCGCCGGTCACGCTAAGTTTACCGGCGAGCTGGGTGTCTGCCTGTCCACGGGCGGGCCGGGGGCAACCCACCTTTTAACCGGGCTCTATGATGCCAAAATGGATCATGCTCCTGTACTGGCCATTGCCGGGCAGGCAGAGGTAACGGCGAGAGGCGCAAGCTATCAGCAGGAAATGAACCTCGATCGGGTGTTTGCGGATGTGGCGAATTTTGTACAGGAAGCGGCTGCACCGGCTCAGGTTCGCCATCTCGTCGATCGTGGCGTGCGTATTGCCAAAGCGCAGAACGGCGTTGCCGTGCTAATCATCCCAAAAGATATACAGGATGAAGAGTGGCAGTCACCGCCACATTTGCACGGGTTTACCCATTCAGGCAGTGGCTATCAGCGTCCCAAAATTATCCCCTACGAAACCGATTTGCAGCGCGCAGCCGATGTGCTTAATGCGGGTAGTAAAGTGGCAATCCTGATTGGCTCTGGCGCACGCGGTGCGGCGGTTGAGGTCGTCCAGGCAGCAAATCAACTGGGTGCAGGCGTCGCCAAAGCGTTACTGGGCAAAGATGTGCTCCCCGATGACGCCCCTTTTGTAACCGGCTCGATAGGTCTGCTGGGCACTAAACCTTCCTGGGAGTTGATGCAGAACTGCGACACGCTGCTGATGATTGGCAGCGGTTTTCCCTGGACAGAGTTCCTGCCAAAAGAGGGGCAGGCACGTGCCGTGCAAATCGATATCGACCCGGCCATGCTCGGCTTACGCTATCCCTGTGAGGTGAATCTTCACGGCGATGCTGCTGAAACCCTGCGTGCACTCCTGCCATTGCTGGATCACAAAGAGGACCGCAGCTGGCAGGAAGAAATTGCCGTGCAGGTTCAGGACTGGTGGAAGCAGATGGAAGAGCGAGCGCTGGCACCAGCCAATCCCGTTAATCCCCAGCGAGTGGTGTGGGAGATGTCTCCGCAGCTGCCGGATAACGCTATCGTCACTTCTGACTCCGGATCCTGTGCAAACTGGTTTGCGCGCGATTATCGCGTGAAACAGGGACAACGGGCCACACTGTCAGGCGGGCTGGCCTGCATGGGCGCAGCCGTTCCTTATGCGATCGCGGCCAAATTTGCGCACCCTGAACGTCCGGTTGTTGCGCTGGTGGGGGATGGTGCCATGCAGATGAACAACATGGCAGAGCTGATAACCATCCAGAAATACTGGCAGCAGTGGGCGGATGGCCGTTTGATTGTCTGCGTGTTCAATAATCAGGATCTGAATCAAGTAACCTGGGAGCAGCGCGTCATGGAGGGCAATCCCCGCTTCGAAGCCACGCAGCAACTGCCTGATGTGAAGTATGCTGAGTTTGCTGAATCACTGGGGCTGGTGGGCATTTATGTCGACAACCCGGAACAGCTGGCCAGCGCCTGGCAACGTGCGTTAAGCGCAGATCGCCCCGTATTGCTGGAGGTCAAAACTGACCCGGAAGTGGCTCCGCTCCCACCGCATATCACCTTTAAACAGGCTAAAGCCTTTATGTCATCGATGGCAAAAGGCGATCATGGCACCTCGCAGATACTCAAAGACACGGCTAGCCAGCTGTTTTCTAAAAAAAGGTAACGAAAGGCGGTCCTGAAGGAGGGCCGCATCTTTACAACTCAACGACGAACGCAACATCGGAGGAACAGGTATGACGACAGTCACCGGGACCAATGAACTTGCTCTGATAGACAGATACTGGCGCGCGGCAAATTACCTCTCTGTGGGACAAATCTATCTCATGGAAAATCCGCTTCTGCGGGGACCCCTGAAGCCAGAACATATCAAACCTCGTTTACTGGGGCACTGGGGAACCACGCCGGGCCTGAACTTTATCTATGCTCACCTCAACCGCATTATTCGCCAGCGCGACCGTGATCTCCTTTACGTCTGCGGGCCCGGACATGGTGGCCCCGGCATGGTGGCTAACAGCTGGCTGGAAGGCAGCTATAGCGAAATTTATCCTCACGTCAGTGAAGACGAAGAGGGAATGCAGAGGCTTTTTAAACAGTTTTCTTTCCCGGGCGGGATACCGAGCCACGCTGCCCCTGAAACGCCGGGCTCGATTAATGAAGGAGGCGAACTTGGCTATTCGCTGTCGCATGCGTTTGGCGCGGCCTTCGATAATCCTGAACTGGTGGTGCCCTGTGTCATCGGTGACGGTGAAGCGGAGACGGGTCCACTGGCTGCCAGCTGGCACGGGATTAAATTTCTGAACGCCCAACGAGATGGGGCGGTGCTGCCAATTCTCCATCTCAACGGTTATAAAATCGCAAACCCTACGTTGCTGGGACGCAGCAGTGATGAAGATCTTCAGCAGCTATTTAGTGGCTATGGATATACCCCGCTCTTTGTCAGCGGCCACGAGCCGCTTGCCATGCATCAGCAGATGGCCACCGCGCTGGACACGGCGTTTGACATCATCGCTGATATCCAGCACCAGGCGCGCAGCGGTAATGCAACTGATGCTGTGCCACGCTGGCCCATGATTATTCTGCGCAGCCCGAAAGGATGGACCGGCCCGCGTGAGGTGGATGGCAAAAAAGTGGAGGGATTCTGGCGAGCCCATCAGGTACCTGTTTCCGCTTGCCGTGAGGATGATGGCCATCGCCAGATCCTTGAACAATGGCTGCGCAGCTATCAGCCGCAGGAACTGTTTGAGCCAAGCGGAGCGCTTGCACCTGAATTGCGCGCGCTTGCCCCGAAGGGTAATAAGCGTATGGGTGCAACCCCCTATGCCAACGGGGGAAGGCTGCGCCGTAAACTAATTACGCCAGATATTCACGACTTTGCGCTCGAGACCGGTCAGCCCGGCAGCACACAGGGACAGGCCACCGAACAGTTTGGCCGTTACCTGAGTGCAGTCTTCCAAAAGAATCTTGATAACTTCCGCCTGTTTGGCCCGGATGAAACGGCATCCAACCGTCTGTCACCCGTGTTTGACGTCACCTCCCGCACCTGGATGGAACCCATCAAGGATTATGATGAACAGCTGTCACGTGACGGTCGTGTCATGGAGATCCTCAGTGAGCATCAGTGTCAGGGCTGGCTGGAGGGCTATCTGCTAACAGGGCGTCACGGGCTGTTTAACTGCTATGAAGCCTTTATTCATATCGTCGATTCGATGTTTAACCAGCACGCTAAATGGCTGAAGGTCACCCGCAAGCTGGGCTGGCGACAGCCGATCTCCTCGCTGAACTATCTGTTGTCGTCCCACGTCTGGCGTCAGGATCACAATGGCTACAGCCATCAGGATCCGGGATTTATTGATCATGTCGCGAACAAGAAAGCCGACATAGTGCGCATATACCTGCCACCCGATGCTAATACGCTGCTGTGGGTCGGGGACCACTGCCTGCGAACATGGGACCGGATCAATGTTATTGTTGCAGGTAAACAACCTTCACCCCAGTGGCTGGATATAGAGAGTGCCATTTCTCACTGTCAGGCGGGTATGGGTATATGGAACTGGGCGAGTTGTGAGGGTGAACCTGATGTTGTTATGGCCTGCGCGGGGGACGTGCCTACCATGGAAACCCTGGCGGCAGTCGATTTGCTAAAGGGCTATCTGCCGGAATTGCGTATCAGGGTCGTCAATGTGGTGGATTTACTGGCGTTGCAGACGCAGGAGCAGCATCCGCATGGCAAAGCCGAAGAAGAGTTCGATGCCCTTTTCACCACGGATAAACCCGTCATCTTTGCCTTCCATGGTTATCCAAGTCTGGTGCATCGCCTGACCTATCAGAGAAACAATCACGGTAACTTCCATGTTCATGGCTTCAATGAAGAGGGTACTACCACCACACCATTTGATATGACGGTGCTGAATGAGCTGGATCGCTATCATCTGGCTCAGTCGGCCATTTGGCATGTGCCGGGCTTAGCTGATCGTCATCCGGAACTCCTCGACGACCTGCAGGAGCGAATCGCTGAGCACCATCGTTATGTAAGAGAGCATGGCGAGGATGTGCCTGAAGTGCGCAACTGGGTTTGGGGCGGATGAAGTCGTTTACACGGGGGATTGGGCCAAATGAAAGCGGGTATATTTTTACCCGCTTCACTTTAAAGATATGGCATTTATCACGTCAGGGATTTCAGCGCTTGGCGTTTGAGTCGGGATCCTCACTCAGCGTCAGGAACTGTTCGGTTAACTCCGGCAAATGACTGATCAGCCAGTCAGACATCGCCAGTTCCTGCTCGCATATTTGCTTCAGTACAGGGACGCTTGCCGTGTCGCCGACGCGCTTGGTCGCGCAGATAAGACTGGTGTAGCTCCCCACCTCATATCACTGTCTTTCAGCGATAGATGTCAGTTTGTGATCGGTATTTTTTTCTTCATCCAGCGTCTCTTTCAAAAGCGAGGAGGCTTCTCCAAGCTGAAGCTTGATGGCCAGTGCAATCAGCGTGCCGTACGTCGCGATTTCGTAATGTTCCACTTTCTGGGCGGCTCCAATGAGGCCTGCATCTCTGACGGGACCAGGTTCAGTCGCTTCGATCAATTCCTGCGCTTCTTCAACCAGGCCTTCAAGCGCATGGCATTTCATACGCACTATGCGCACCTCCTCATGTGCTTCCACAAGTTGGTCGAGACGCTCAATCTGACCCTGGGTTTCTTCAAGGTGATGCTGAAAGGCCTCTTTAAGTTTTGGCTCGGATGCAGCACGGATCATTTTTGGCAGGGCGCGGGTGATTTGTTTTTCAGCACTATAAACATCGGACAGGTCATGGATAAATAAATCGAGAAGTGTTTTAACTTTCATAAGGTAAACTCCAGCGAGTTCTTGACGAATTGGAAATTTCCGTCTGAGGTAAAGGGCAAAATATGTTTGAATTGATAAGTCGAAGATTAAAATATTTAATTATTGAAAATGGCTTCTTTGATTCCTAACGATATTATTAGGATTATCACGAACTTTTATGTCTGTTCTGGCCACCTTTCTTACCCGCTGTGGAAGCTCTCTCACGATCATTTTTGAAATTACCACCGCTTGCCTGACCACCTTTCCTTCCAGCTTCAGATGCTCTTTTGGGGTCTTCTGCAAAGTTTCCTGAACCGCCTCTATGTTGAGCCATAATATTTCCTCTACATGAACTGTTATCGTGATGATTAAGTGAAAATATGCATATAGCATTTTAATCGTAATTCACAATCAACTTCATGCAAGCGCGTCGGCACCATTTAAATCATAATCTGGAATATGTGCCATATTTGTTGTGGAGAATTGACAGGTAAAAAGATATAAGCGCAACGATTTAATACTTCAGTTAACTTTGTAACTACTCAGATAATGGCTAAGGCGATCTTATGAAAGCAATTATTTACAACGGCCCATTTAACGTAACGGTAAAAAATGTTCCTGATGCAATAATTGAGCGTCCCGAAGATGCATTAAGCCGGATAACCACCACGAATATATGCGGTTCGGATCTGCATATGTATGAAGGACGTACCAGCTTCGAAGAAGGACGGATTTTTGGCCATGAAAACATGGGCGAGGTCGTTGAAGTTGGCCTGGGAGTCGAGCGTATCAAAGTGGGTGACCGCGTATGTATGCCCTTCAATGTAGGCTGCGGCTTCTGTGAAAACTGTGAAAAAGGCCTGACCGGATTTTGTCTGACAGCTAACCCGGGGAGTGCGGGCGCCGCTTATGGTTTTACTGAAATGGGGCCGTGGGACGGTGGTCAGGCGGAATTGTTGCGGGTTCCTTTTGCCGATTTCAACTGTCTGGTCCTCCCAGAGGATGCGGCGGAGAAAGAAGAAGATTACGTCATGCTTTCAGATATCTTCCCGACCGGCTGGCATGCAACCGAACTGGCGGGGCTGCGTCCGGGAGAAAGCGTCGCCATCTACGGGGCGGGGCCGGTGGGACTGATGGCCGCGCATTCTGCCATCATCAAAGGGGCCTCCCAGGTCTTTGTTATTGATACTCACAGCGATCGTCTGGCCCTTGCTGAGCAATTCGGTGCCACACCGGTTAATGCTGCCGGGGATGAAGCCGTACAGAAAATCCTTGAGCTGACTGACGGCAGGGGTACAGACTGCGGTTGTGAATGTTTTGGTTACCAGTGCTGCAATAAACACGGCCATGAAGACAACAGTGCAACTATGAAAAGCCTGGTCGCCTCCACCAAGGCGACAGGCGGAATAGGCGTGGTGGGGGTCTTCGTGCCCCAGGATCCTGCAGCGGAAAGCGACCTGGCAAAAGAGGGGAAAATGCCGTTTGATTTTGGCAGCTTCTGGTTCAAGGGGCAGTCCATCCGCACTGGTCAGGCAAACGTGAAGGCCTACAACCGGCAGCTCGCACGGCTTATTCACCATGATAAAGCCAACCCTGGCCGGATTATCTCGCATCGTCTGAGCCTCGATGAGGCTCCTGAAGGCTATAAAAATTTTGACAGCCGAGCGCCCGGCTGAACAAAAGTTATTCTTAAACCATAAACCCAGCTCTTTAGGTTTTCGATAAGCCCTTACCTTGTTCAAAAGGTTAAGGGCTTACCGGGTATGCCCGCGGGTATCCACTTCCATTGATGTCCCATCCTGGCGATCCTGCTTCGCTTGATCATCCTCTCATGGCTGCCAGGCTTATCACTCATTAAAAAGGCCTAAAGGAGAATAACGATGTCACGTTTTTTGGAAAAAGTTGTCGTGATCACCGGTGCGGGTTCAGGAATTGGGGCGGCCTCAGCAAAGCGTTTTGCCATTGAAGGTGCTTCGGTGGTGCTGGTGGGAAGAACCCGTGAAAAACTCGAAACCACGCTTCATGCCCTTCCCAAGGGAGAGCATCTTATCGCGCCTTGTGATGTGTCTGATTCCGTCCAGGTTAAACAGCTGGCGGAACTGGTCGAACAAACCTATGGCAGAGTCGACGTCCTGGTGAACAATGCGGGGAGTGTCGTTCAGGGAAAAATACATGAAGTGGCCGTTGAAGACTGGAAAAAGCTGATGGGGGCTGATCTGGATGGGGTATTTCATTGTGTTCATTACTTCATGCCTTCATTGCTCAAAACCCAAGGGAATGTGGTGAACACGTCTTCGGTTTCAGGACTGGGTGGAGACTGGGGAATGAGCGTTTATAACGCTGCGAAGGGCGGCGTGACCAATTTTACGCGCGCGCTGGCGATGGATTATGGTGCGGACGGTGTTCGCGTGAATGCCATCTGCCCTGGATTTACGCTGACCGATCTTACCGAAGATATGAAAGACAATCATGAACTGTTAAACAAGTTCTATGACCGCATTCCCCTCCAGCGGGCTGGCCAGGCTGAAGATATCGCCAGTGCAATCGCCTTTATTGCCAGCGATGATGCGCGTTATATCACAGGAGTGAACCTGCCCGTAGACGGCGGGCTGACGGCGTCTAATGGCCAACCCAAACAGGCTTAATATCTAAACGGGGAGCAATCAACGTTCCCCTAACAATTCTTCAAAATGCGTATGAGTTCGGTTATGCAATGCAAGGACGCTTTCCTGACCACCTTGAAAAAGATATCAGGTACATCTTCAGTGCATACATCCATGTTAGTCCCTGACAGTCTCAACGCTCTTTATCGGTCAAAGTCACATGCAGAGCCGATATATAGCTGGAGTCGACTCAGTTGGGTGCAAATGCATAAAATTTTTATGGTGGTAGGTAGGTTAAAGCGTCAGAAAAAAGAAGTTTCCTGAGTGGCTGGACGCTGGTTCAGAATGTTATGAGATATCGAAAAATATGCTGCACTTGGGCTTCAGACCCGCTTTTTGTTCAATGCGAGTGACCAGGTATTGCGTCCGCATTTAGGACATCTAGGTTCTTCATATCCAGGTATCTCTCGAGTAGTGCCGCAGCGGTTACAGGCATATAAACCTGTTTCAGGGATTTGGGTGAAACATTGACGAAGTGCTTCAGGAAGTACAGATAACCCGGCCCGCACTTCTTCGTCCGGATAAAAGTAGAGGCTGAGCTGGCCATCGACCTCTACCAGCCCCAGCCGTATCTGACCAAGGTGTTCGGCCCCTTTAAGGCGTAACTCCATCAGAAACTCATCTTCTGAAATGTTCAGCCGGTCCAGATTCTCAGAAACGTACTCTATAAATTATAGCCGGACAGCTTTCAATCAAGGGATTAACTTGAATAGGAGTGAGTGGGAAGTTTCAAACGGGCTTTGGGTTTTAAAATCAAAGGTGAAAAATTAATGAAGGTTTTCTCCTTTAAAGTGATGATTTGGCGATTCGTTTATTCATTATGGCTCACAATATTTTATTTTTATAACGGTTCGCTTCTATACCTTAAACAGTTCATGAAGCATGATAGAAATAAAAAAGTTGCGTCCGCGCTCAATGCAAACTGATTCGAAAAACCTGCCGACCCATTCACACCCCTCTACAACTAATAGGATAAAAACTTACCCCTTGATTGAGTGGCATTGTTTATCTTGGCGTAAAATAAAAATGAGGATAATTAGTTAAGTCTCTTTCATGAGAGACGCAGGACAAGTTAAATGAATGGTTGTTCACTTAAATGACTTAATTCGACATAGAATGTGTGGGAGGAGATAATACAGGGAAGGAAGTGGATTTCATTAATTTGAACAGTTGATGTCGTTACTTAGTTAATACAGTCCGGCACACCGGCCGGACTTTTTTATGACTGTGGCTGACCGATGGGACCCTGGCCCTGAGGACCTCCGGGCACGGATTGCTGGCTTGGTGCGTGAGGACGGCCATCCGGCCCTACTGCAGGACCGGGTTCCTGACAGCCTGCCAGAGTCATCAGACTTGCAACGATAAAAATCCCACCTAAAAAACTCTTCATAACATTCCTTTCCAGAAATCAGGCAACCCAGCGTTGCTTACAAAGCCTGGTCACATCTGTCCACATATGAAAGCGAAGCCGGAAAAGTAAATCCTTTTTACTGCCAATGAGTTCTGATAAAACGCCCTTAAAGCACTTGCTCACTCTCAGAGATTGCAATTACTGTATATATATACAGTTTAGTTTTGGGAGGGCACCGATATGCCCCGTGACTATGAAATCATGATTGCCTTCAGGCAGGCGATAAAACGCGATGCCGCTGGTCGCTACACCGTCAGCACACTCGACTTTGTGAAAGAACTCGATCGCCTGAACTGGCGCTACTCGCTACGCGCCGCCAACAAATGGATCGAGATGCACACAACAACGTTCAGGGATATTTCGACAAGTGAGGGTGAAGAACGCATGTTTCAGGTCTTTAATCCGAACGGAAGGAATTGAGCAACGTGTGCCACGCTCAATTGGGTACACCCCGTAGCAGACAATTGATTATGAGTTTTTCAATGGTACTAAATCATGAACAGCGAGACATTAATTTCCCTATCTTGCTGAAATAAATGAAAAATCCAGATCAATATAATTATAAAATTTAAAACCGTGATATATGTCACAAAAAAGCAAATCCAACAATTATGTACAGCTTGTTTTGGTTTTGTACAACTTCAAAAATTTCCCTTTTAAAAGCAATTGAATATAAGCGTAACGGTTAACTCGTTGTTTTAAAACATAAACAAGCGAAGCGGTAAACATGTATTTTAAATGTGGTTTTATCGAAAAATTGAGCCATATTATTTCTCATTGGAACGTTAGCACGCTTAATATTCGACTGATATATAAGGGGGATACATGCCATCAAGAAGAGGTGGGGCCGGTAATTTTGCTGAGGATGCGGACCGCGCGCGTGAAGCCGGGCGTAAAGGAGGAAGTGCAAGCGGGGGAAACTTCAAAAATTGTCCAGATCGCGCTGTTGAAGCCGGTCGCAAGGGCGGACAAATCAGCCGCAGGCGCAAAGCGGCAACTGAGGAAAGTTAATTAGCCAGACAGCCGGCCGGGTTGAGTTATACCGGCCTTGCTTTGAAAAACATAAACAGGAGGAAGTATGATCTTCTCGTCCATCTTTGTATCCACACATTTAGCTGGTCTGGTTGATACTTTCCCGAACATAAGTGGCGGAACATGTTACTGTGCAGATCCTGTTGCCACCCATGGCACACCTCAAAGTACTTGCGTAAATCTCTATAAAATTCTCTGTGTAGAGGATGACACTGTAAAAGCAACGGATTCACCAGAGGTCAGACACAAAAAGCGTTCAGGTGACCGACCGGTAAGATAAGTTGGTGGATGCCTGATTATTAAGCGGCTCAGATAACAATTCTGTTTAGTAACACCCAACGCCCTGTCCTTTTACGTCCTTTTAGCGCATGCTTTAATCTCTTCCCCGGTGCTATGCCTGGGGCATTCCCCCTCTGACAAGGGGCAAATATGAAATCTCAAAGGTCAAAAACCTGTTGCGCACCGAATTGCGCGGTGACTGACACTTCTGATCTGATGTCGCTTTCCGACACCTCCATCTTCCCGTACTTCATTCATGAATCATTCACCTATTCGTAGACGAAACATATTGTCTGTTTTTTCTGAGATTGGACGAACATTAATTTCGTTGGGAGTGAACAAATGGAACAGGGTTTTTATTGGGTCCAGAAGGGCGAGACTCAACCTGAAGTCTGGTACTTCGCCGATGGTGAAGGGGGAGGATGGTTCAAGCCAAGCCGAAGTCTGCCCGTTCACCCTGATGATTTTATCGAGCAGGGGTACAATGTCATCAGTGATCGCCTCGAACCCCCGGCAGAATAATGACAACACCTGTACGACATACCTCCACCCTGGCAGAGGGAGTCGTATGGAAACGAGACATTGCCATTTGAAATGCCCGCGCAGGACGGCCTACAAGCGTTAGCGAGGAACGTATCTCTCCTGTCAACGCAACCCGAGTGCTTTAACTTGTTTCAGGTTCTGCTTTCGGCTACATGAAACGAGTTGCAGGTATTTAGGAAAAGTAGATCGAGATGCACCAGATAACATTCAGGGATGGCTACTGTGTGGATGAGTAATCTCTCAAGGTGTTCAATCCCAACGGGTGCTGAGCAATCATCCTGATAACTGTCGGTAGGGACTAGCGGTTCATCGCCAGCAAAAAAAAAAGCATGAACCAGACGTGAGTCCGGTTCATGCAGAGTGCTGACTACTCAGTTTTCTTTTTATTTGCCCGCTCTGATGCGTCGAGTCACCAGGGCGTGGGTCCCCACTGGGTTTGTACCAGAAACACAATCACCAGAACCAGTAAAGTGGTGACGGCCGGTATGATCAGGTATCGCATGTTCAATCTCCTGTCTGTCTGACCACGAGAATTTGAAACGATGAAAAACCCGCCCTTATTCATCACCGACCGTTCAATGACATCGGCGGTTTAGCGATGGATACTTACGTCGTGTAATGGCCTGCAAAGCGCCGGGCTAAGCGCTTTAAAACCAGTTCAGATATTTCGGTAAACCTATCGCCAACACCGCAATGGCCACGATATTCAGTACAACAACGAATTTTGGTGAAACATCCATAAGTCACCTCAGGTAAACGAGCGGTATCAGGCAAAACACGACATCGGGCTGGTGGCCAGTTGGTCATCGCTGAAATCACCGACACTGCCGTGCTGATAATTCACCTACTGAGCACGCAGCATGTATCCCAGCGTTACCGCACAGGCATTTTGCTCATTAAGCGTAGTGCAGGTCTTCACAGACCAAAAGCGTAGCCGTATAGCGAAGTCAGAGGGTTTTTAATAAGGTACGGAAATTGACGGGCAGCCTCACAGCTAAACGCCACTCGAACGAGTAGTTGGTTTTCAACCGCGCGTTTCAGGGGAAAGGTAAGCTAAAAAAAGCCCGCTCAAGGCGGGCAAAAAAGCAGTGGCTAAGGAATGTCTCTCTCGTATGAAACGCATCCTGTGTGCTGTGCTGCCAGTCAACAACTGACCCCCATACCTTAGACCAATAATTACTGTGTGGTAGGATGTGTTAACAAAAGCGATAAAATTCCAGTAATTTCCAGTAAGTTATATTAATTAACGATTTATAAACTAAATTTCAGAGAGTTAACCGAAGCGGCAAGAGAATGCTTCTGATTATTTCTGGTTTATGTCGGCCTAAAAATGCTCAAATCTAAAACGCCTGCGCTTATGGCAACCGGCCCGGTCATACTGAAATGCCATGTCCACCTCAGATTAAATCCCCTTTGCCAACAACGCGTTTGGAAAAAGTCTTCATGCCCGATTTGATCGATTGCACTGCTTACGATTACTGTTTATATATACAGTATTTGTCAGGGCTATCATCATGGAGTTTTTCAGACCTGCGGAAATCCGCGCCATTCTGGAGTTACCGCTTTTCATTGCCAGAGTTCCGTGTGGCTTTCCGTCTCCGGCTCAGGACTATGTCGAACAGCGGCTGGATCTTAATAATCTGCTGGTCAGTCATCCCAGCTCAACCTACTTCATCCGGGTCAGCGGAGATTCGATGATTGAGGGTGGTATTAATGATGGCGACATGCTGGTGGTGGACAGCTCCGTCACCGCGGAGCATGGGGATATCATCGTGGCCGCGATTTCCGGCGAGTTCACCGTGAAGCAACTGATGACCCGGCCTTTCCTGCACCTGAAACCGATGAACGCCGCGCACGCCATTATCCCGATCCCCGATGCCGATCAGTTTGAAATCTTCGGCGTGGTCCGGCACTCCATTAAGACGATGGGCCGTTAATGTTTGCCCTGGTGGATGTGAACTCTTTTTAAGCCAGTTGCGAGACAGTGTTCAGGCCTGATCTGCGTGGTAAGCCGGTATCTGG
Organism: Pantoea sp. GL120224-02; assembly: GCF_900215395.1. Taxonomy (NCBI): domain Bacteria; kingdom Pseudomonadati; phylum Pseudomonadota; class Gammaproteobacteria; order Enterobacterales; family Erwiniaceae; genus Pantoea; species Pantoea sp. GL120224-02. The sequence goes on from NZ_OBEC01000003.1 coordinate 210,451, forward strand.
TCGAGTTAAGAGGGCGATGCTGCATTGTGGATGAACTCCGGCGGCCGGGTAACGATAGCACCGTGCTTCTAAAGGTGGCGGGGAGGCTGGAATGGAGTGACGATGTTTCATCCAAACCGTATCCTGACTGAAGACGGGCTGCTTCTTGAGGATGATTTGCTTGAGGATGTGATCGTTGTGGGGCTGGTGACGCATGAAGTGAGCGCTTTGAACGTGTCGGATTCTTCACCCGTTTGAACTTCATCGGGCAAAAAAAGGCCCGCATCGGCGGGCGAAATTCGTTACATGGGATAATCTCCATATAAGTTATGACGTTAGGTATATTTGAAAGTTCATATTTTCCGACTAACTTTGTACTTAAACCAAACCGGCGTTTTCTTTACTTGATATGAACGACATGAATTCAAATCGCGCAGGAATGATTGGATGTGCCATCGGATCGGCTGTAGTCGAACTGGCCGCAAAAGGAGTACCGCTTAGCAGGGTGAGTATCATCATTGAACTTGAACGCATCGCTGCGGGGTCATCAGACCTGCAGGTAAAGGCGTTTGCATTAGATGCCGCAAAGTTGCTAAGGGCGGGAGGAGATGAAGTTAACGCTTAGCCTTTGGATTTTGAAGATAAAGCATTCCGGCCCCCTGCAGTGACTTTAGCGGGGGCCCTGAACAGCACCTTAAGGTTCGTCGATACGGGAAACTTTGAGATGCGCGCTTTCGCCTTTACCGTAGACTTTCCCGCTTACGCGGACCTTGTCTTCTGCACTGTACGTTTTGCCTTTGAAAGTGCTGGCCGGAGCATCGATGTTGACCGTGCCTGAGCTGTCACGGAACTGATAAGTGTCGCCTTTGATCTTTTTGACGATATAGCCCTCAAGCGTGACATAGCCCCCCTGACGAAAATCTTTGATCAGCGTAACCGGTGTTTCTGCCGTATCTTCCGACCCCTTATACCCGGCATCTTCCTTATTCTGAGGTGGGGGCGTCTTACCGGCTTCATATCCTCCCGTTTCGGCATATGCACCGACGCTCAGAGGTAACATCACTGCAATCCAGGCGACCTTATTCATTTCATTCTCCATTGATGTGTCTTCAGGTGTAAGCCTGGCACAGCGCCTGGGAAGTAAACGGAACGGGTGTGAAATAAATCTAAACCTGAGCGTGGTGCATCTGGTTATAAGAACTCTTATCTCAAAATTTCTGGTAAGGAATGAACACAGGATCGGCGTTTTTGGTGACGATATCCCGCTTAATCCAAGCGGGAGCGTTTTCTCGAAATGACTTACAGCCCCAGATCTGACAAGCCAGGATGATCGTCCGGACGACGGCCCAGCGGCCAGAAATATTTACGGTCGCTCTCTTTAATCGGCATGTCGTTGATGCAGGCGAAACGACGCTCCATCAGGCCATCAGCGCCAAACTCCCAGTTTTCGTTTCCGTAGGAGCGGAACCAATTGCCGGAGTCATCGTGCCATTCGTAAGCGTAGCGGACGGCGATGCGGTTACCGCCAAATGCCCATAGTTCCTTAATCAGGCGGTATTCGTGCTCTTTCTTCCATTTTCGGTCGAGGAAGCTCTGCGCTTCTTCACGATTATTGGCGAACTCGGCGCGGTTACGCCATTTGGTGTCCAGTGAGTAAGCCAGAGCTACTTTTGCAGCATCGCGGCTATTCCAGCCGTCTTCAGCCAGACGGACTTTCTCGATGGCCGTTTCCAATGTGAAAGGCGGGAGCGGTGGACGAACTCGTGAATCAGTCATGGTAAAACTCCTGTAAATTTAGTTTCAGTCTAAAGATCGTTCTCGTGACTTAGGACTCAGTGAAAGACCTGTTCCAGCAAAAACTTCGCTACTTTTGATGCCTTGACCAGAAGGCTCACATCGGTGGCATCAATACCGTTCTGATAGGAGACCTTTCAACAAATTCAGGGATTCCCCTTTGGTATCGCGCGGCGTCCTGTCTGTGATTTAAAGGTAGAACGATCGTTCTACCTAGTCAATGATTTTTTCTGAAATGAATGCCGGGAGCAGAGAATATTTGGCATTAAAATCGAAATAAGATATTGTTTTTAATTGGTTTTAAATTAACTGAGATTAGCCCGTTTCAGGTCTGAACAGGGAAGGGTAGGGGAACAAAATGTCGCTTATGAATGCGCCAGGGAAGTGCCCGATATACTCAAACGGCGATAAGAAGAGTGACCATCGAGCTGTGGGTTATCCGTAGAAAATTAACTATCCCGTTGCAGAAGATGACTTTGACTGTTGACTGTATGTGCGGCGCGAACGTCCGGGCAGGCGGTGTGGTGACATCGCTGTTGTGTATGATGATGGCTGCGGGTATGCGCACAGATTGAAGGCGAGACCGTTTATCGGTCCCGCCTGTCTGAAGATAAATCGAATTCAAAAACGCATTTAAATCTTCATGCAGGGAAAAGCGTTCGCGAACCTCAGGGCCCGGAGGAGGCTCGTTCCAGCATGAGTTTCGCGATGTCCTGAGCGTTGTCGGCAGCACTCCCGTCGCCCATGACGTATGACAGGGTGATCGCGCCTTCCAGCAGGATCAGTAACTGTCGAGCCAAATCCTCCGGATGCTCAACGTTCAGCTGTTCGGTAAGCTCCAGAGCGTAATCCAGCAACTTCTGTTTATGCATCTTGGCTATCTGGCGCACAGGGTCTTCAGGATCGCCAACCTCACCCGCCGTGTTGATAAACGCGCAACCCCGGAATCCGTCGGACTCGAACCAGCTCTTCAGAACAGTGAACATGTTCAGGATACGCTCCTGAGGAGTCTTGCCTTTGTCAGACTCTGTTCTGAACCATTGCATCCACCGTTCGTCGCGCTCTGTTAACGCGGCGGATGCCACGTCTTCCTTGTTCGCGAAATGACGGTAAATACTCTTTCTGGCGACACCAGAGGTCTTGACCAAAAGGTCCATGCCCATAGCGTGGATACCGTTCTGGTAGATGAGCTCTTCGGCGGTTTTAAGGATTTTATCCCGTGTATCAGTTGTTTTTTTGATCATGGGTTAAAAGTAGAATTATCGTTCTACCACGTCAACGCTTTTTATCAAAGAGCCTGTAAAAAAGTCATTCGATTCTTGCGATAGCTGGAAGGACCCGAAGGAAAGGACGTTGATCGGAAGGCTTTGCAGACACCAGTCAGTATGAATGAGGGGGGAGGGAAAAGTCTTTATAGTGAATAGCTATTTCATCCCCTCACCGACAAGAAGGTCAGTTCCCCTCCACTTTTGTAATTAAGTTAATCATCACCAACCTTAATTTTGACTAAGGTGTACAACTTGAATCTCCGTGTACAAATATGTTGGTTAATTCGTGTTTGGTTATTTATTCTGGGATCTAAATTGATCATTAATATATATAGGAAAAGTTCTGGATAAGCGAAGCGGCAAATGACGAACGATTGATCAAGAAATGATCGATTTTTATTGTTAGCGATGGGAATAACCCTCCTAACGTAGCGAATTTCGCATTTAAGCGAAGCGCTAATGCACGTCAGGAGAGTGTTGTGATAAAGGCTAGCGAACGTAACCCAATGTTGAATTATTGATAGTGTTATTTCCGGCGGCTGATCTTTCCTCCCTTCCGGCCAGCTTCAACGGCGCGGTTCGGATCGTTTTTAAAATTGCCGCCACTTACCTGACCGCCTTTGCGGCCTGCTTCAGCTGCACGCTCCTTGTCCTCGGCGAAGTTCCCTGTGCCCCCACGACGTTGCGTCTTTTTCTCTTCCTCTTCAGGATGCTTGTTAGGGTCCGTCATGCGTTCTCCTCATTATATTTGTACCAACATAAAGCAAAAATAAATGTAGCGTTGTTTTTACCATAATCAAGTCAGGATTAATCTTAAGTTTTATTATTTTGCGGACTGTTTGTTTAAGGATAAGTCGATTTTTGTTTATAAGCGGATGAAACTCACTTGAATGATGATTGTTAGCGCACTTTAGATGTTGAGTAAAGAGTGTTGTGAGGCTAAATATAAGCGAAGCGGCAAAGTGGTGATATTAATCCTCCCTCTCAGTTCTGCGTTGATTGGCTTGCGCAGAAGGGCTTACTTGCTACGTTTAATTAAGATGATTGTCAGTCCGTTAATTAACGCTTCGCTTATTTCCAGATAATTCCATTAGCGACGGCGTTGAGGCGGTTAGCTTGCTAAGCAACTGCATACCATCCCCAAAGGTAGTTCATTAAAAGCACATCAACCAGGAGTGAATGAATGACGAGGGAATCTGTTTATCTGGATTGGCTACGTGATGCACATGCGATGGAGAAGCACGGTGAAACGTTATTAAAACAAGCGATGGAGCGTCTCGACAGTGATTCTTCCATCGGGAGTCACATCGCGCATTATCTTGCGCAATCACGCGCACAGCAGTTGCAGGTGAAAGAGGTTCTGAAATGCCATGACGATAGTTGGTCGGCATTGAAAGAGGCATTAGGCCGCCTGTCTGTGGTGGGGCAGGCAGCAAGCGATATGCTGCGTGTTGAGCAGGACGCACGGATGGCCGTCAGCGTCTATGTCTTTTGTAGTTATAAAGTTGCGACTTACACCACGTTAATTGCCGCCGCCAGACAGGCTGATGACAGTGAAGGCGCGGACATTTTTCAGCGGATCTTGCAACAGGAAGCGCAAATGGCGGCCAAACTGCTTGCGGACTTGCCTGAAGCAGCGAATCAATCGATAGAGTCGCTGGCTGAAAGTGAAGCATCAAGCGCGGTGTAGTGTTTTCTGCGGGCAGCTTGCTGGCTGCCCGCAGAGAAAATAGCCAACATTATTAATGATTGCTCGTTAACGGCAATTGCATAAACTGCAGTAAAAAGCCGCTACGTTTATCTAAACGGAGGATTAAGCGCTACAAACTCAGTTTAATAAGTAAAGCGCACTGATCACTCAGGTGACTATTATTGCCAACAATTTAATATAACTGATCAAATTGTTTAATTGCGCAATTCCAAAGGAAGTGAATTGTTTTGCACGAGTAAGTTATATTTAAGTAAAAGCATTAAGGTTAGTGAGCATGCTGACGATAACAGCAGGGACGCTGCCGATGAGAACGCGGAGCGTCTCCATTTCTTTGTTTTAATAACACCTGGATTTCATGACTCACTAATAAAAATCATTGAGGTTTCTAAATGGACATAGTTCAAGGATTTTCACGTAATATTAAATTACGCAGCAAACTCATTATTTCTTCGCTCATCAATATCGGTATGCTGCTTTTGGTCGCGGTACTGGGTTTAAATTCGCTGTTTATGGCACAAACCGGCGTCAACGGCATGATGAAAGATGATTACCCAACCATTGCGTTGGGCAATCAGTTAATCAATGAGATTAACACTACCATTCAGCGACAGGCTTTGCTGCTCAGCCCAATCAATGCGGAGCGCCGCAGCGCCATCATGAATGAGCTTCAGGGGGCAACCGGGCAAATTACGGAGATTTATCGTCAACTCCATGCACTGTCAACAGATGACGATTCCATTGCTTATCTCAAAATTTTGGATGATAAACGCAAAGCTTATTTAGAAGGCCGTAATGAATTTTTGCAACTCACTAGTCAGGATCCTAATAAAGCGCTGGATTATTATCTGACAACATTGGCGAGTAAACAAAAGGATTATACGGTTGAAGTGCAGCGTTTTATTGCACTGCAAGAGCAGCAGATGAATGGTTCCTACACACACTTTATGGATTCCTATCACACCACTAAAATTTCAATGGTGGTGATATTTATTGCGGCGTTTATTCTCTCTGCGTTGATTGGCTGGATTATTATCCAATCCATTACTGTGCCATTAAAAAACGTTATTGCGTTTCTTGGCCGTGTTGCTGATGGCGATCTCAGTACGAGCTTCTATGAAAAACGTAAAGACGAAATGGGCCAGTTAATAAACGCCATTCAGCAGATGCAGGATAAAATGTCGACCATTGTCAGTCATATTCGTATCAGCGCAGAGCAAATCTCAGGAGGTGCCAGCGAAATTATGTCGGGTACACATGATTTGGCCGCGCGTACTGAAGAACAAGCCAGTTCGGTTGAACAAACAGCAGCATCGGTTGAAGAATTCACCGCCACCATTAGCAACACGCGCAATAACACCCACTTTGCTGCCGATCTGTCTGAAAAGGCGGAAAGCGCCGTGGGGCAGAACGCCACCATGATGAACAACGTGTCGACCAAAATGGCTGAGATCCATGATTCAGCCGGTCGCATGGCAGACATTATCAATCTGATTGATTCGATTGCTTTCCAGACCAATATCCTGGCGCTCAATGCGGCTGTTGAGGCGGCACGAGCAGGGGAGCACGGTCGCGGTTTTGCGGTAGTCGCGCAGGAAGTGCGCGCGCTGGCGCAAAAAACCGCCACCTCATCGCATGAGATTCGCCATCTGATTGAGGAGTCTTCCACGCGCATCGTTGATGGCCGTGACATGGTAGCGGATGCCAACAAACTGATGTCGGAAATGATGAACAACGTGGTGAACATGAAGGAGGTGCTGTCACAGATTAATCAGGCCAGCACCGAACAGGCCGATGGGATCAGTCAGATCAACACTGCTATCAGCCAAATTGACATCACGACGCAACAAAATGCCTCGCTGGTGGAGCAATCCCTGGCTGCTTCCGCCATGCTCAGCGAGCAAGCGGCAAACATGGTGAACAGCGTCAGCGTGTTTACCCTGCGTCAGAGCGCATAACCAGATGACAGGCGGCGTCAAGGCCGCCATTACTCTAAATTCTTGCTATTTAACACGGGCACCTGATCAAGCAACCATTGAAGCAATAGCTTGATGTTGGGCGCTTCCGGCCGGGTTTTCGGCCACACCAGATAATAACCGTCCCCTGTCGCCACCGGCTGGTTAAATGGCAGCACCAGTAAGCCGTTGTTGATCGCCTCCTGGCTGAGCAGCAAGTCACCAATTGAAACGCCGTGTCCACTGATCGCCGCCATCGTGCCCTGTTCCAGCGTATCGAACAGTTTGCCTTGCCACAGATTGATAGCCGGTGCATCAGCTGCCCCCTGTGACCACCTCAGCCAGTCGCGGCGATCGTGTGAGGGGTGAATCAATTCACAACTTGCCAGTTGCTTTTGTGCCTGTCGTTCCAGTGCGGGGGCGCAAATCGGAATTAACCACTCCTGAAACAGCAAATGGCACTCAGTGTCTGCACCAAAATGACCGTCGCCCAACAAGATGGCGCAGTCAAAAGGTTCACGGGCAAAATCGACGTTGTCGGTGTCCATCCAAACGCTGGTAATCTGCACTTCAGGTGTTGAGTTTTGCTCGCGATAGAGTTGAAGTGCATCCAGCAGCCACCGCATGGTCAGTGTAGATGGGGCCTTGAGACGGAGTTGATGACAATGCTGCGTGAAGGCGGCGCAAGCTTGCTCTAAAGAGGCAAATCCGGCCTGTAATTGTGCCGCTAATACGCTACCGGCAGCGCTGATTTCGACCCTGGGGCCTTTACGGATAAACAGTTGGCAATTGAACCACGCTTCAAGGGTGCGGATGTGGCGGCTAATCGCCCCAGGGGTGACGTTGAGTGCCGCAGCGGCCTGGCTAAAAGACCCTAATTGCGCCGCACTGGCAAAGGCGCGCAACGCATAAAGTGGAGGAAGCGTCATAAGGTAAACTCAATATTGAGTAAAACTCACATTCAACGGCATTTTAAAGCGTTTTTCAATGTGGAAACGAAAAACCATACTGGCGACCTTCTAATACGTTTCAGGTCGTTACCATGAACCTCTCACTGCTGCTGGCGTATATGCTGGCGATTTTATTGCTGTTAATGACGCCAGGCCCGGTGGTGGCGCTGATCACGGGCACGGCCGCGCGACACGGTTATCGCCGCGCTTTTGCCACAGCGGTGGGCACTAACGCGGCATCACTGGTGTTGATTGCGCTGGCTGCACTGATGTTGACGGGATTGGTCTCTCTCGATCCCTTGAGTTTGCAAGTCGCCGGGTTGCTGGGTTCCCTGTTTATTGGCGTGATTGCATGGCGAGGCTTACGTGCTGCGACAAGTGCAACCGCCCACCGGCCTGCAGCACAGGGGGGATTGCTGAAAGGCTTTGTGGTGGGCATCTCTAATCCAAAAGATATTCTGTTTTTTGCCGCGCTGTTTCCACAGTTTATCGCCATCACGCCCGATCTGAGCAGCAGCCTGATCACCCTGGCGCTGGTGTGGATGGCCTTCGATTTTGCGGTGCTGGCGTTTTATATCATCACCGTAAAGCGCTGGCTGCCGGGAGCACATCAGCAGCGCCTGGAGCGGATATCAATGCTGATGTTGTTGCTGATCGCGCTGGCGGGAGCGTTCTACAACCTGAGGCAATTGTTGTTATAGCGTGGTATTGAAGATTTCACCCATAACGCCGATAACGCATAGCGAATGGCTGCATGGAGCAGCAGACTAAAGGGAAAATAATGAAAAAAGCATTGATAGCGTTAGCGGTTTTAACCCTGGCAGGGTGCGCCAGACCTTATGGATCAGCCGATACCATCATCAATCAGCAAATGGTGACACCGGATGCCAGCAAGAAGCAGACACCGGTGACTGTTACGCGCCTCAAGCAGTTTATTGGAAGTGCCAGCGGTGGAACCTGCAAATTCGTGGTGAGCGTGGATGGTCAGGATGTCGCTATGTTGCGTCAAAACCAATTTGTCACTGCTTATCTGGAAAATGGTCTGCACAAGTTGCGCGTCAGTAATGACTGTTCAGTGATGAGTCTGGGGATGCGCAAGTCGCTGGATATTGTGGCTGACGGCACGCCACAGGAGTACGCCACAGAAATAGGCTTCTGGGGACAGTACCGCATGTGGCGCACTAAATAAGTTACAGGTCGATCACCCGATTGCGTGATTAAATGCGTGAGCAGCACAGCGCGATAAACTGTTTAGCGGCTGGCGCTGGATTTTTGGTTTCCACCCTCAGGCAATCCTCTTCAAATACCCGCAGATTGAAAGCGCGCACATCTTCAACCTGGACCCGCAGCTCGACGTTGCGGGTATTCATGGTGATGTTCCTGCCATTGGCTCACGAGGGCGACTGAAAGACTTCATTTCTATCAGGACATTGTGAATAATTAGCTCTGTATAAATCCATCCGACAGAATTCAATCAAGTGTTGCAAAAAACAGTACAGGTGATGCATGAGTCCGTTTTCCCGCTTTTCCGTTTACTTTGCAGAAGTGGCTCGCAGCGGCAGCTTACGTAAAGCCGCCGAGAAACTGCACGTCTCCGCGTCCGCCATTAACCGGCAGATCCTGCAGGCGGAAGAGAGCTTTGGTACGCCGCTGTTTGAGCGTTTGCCGGATGGGTTGCGGATGACCACCGCCGGTGAGTTGTTGTACGACGATGTGATGCGCTGGCAGCGCGAGTTTCGCGTTACGTGCCAGCGTTTCGACGATATACAGGGCTTGAAGCGCGGCAACGTCAGCGCGGGTCTGGTGCAATCACTGACTAAGGGACCGGTGGCTGATGCGATTGCGGATATTGCACGTGAACATCAGTGGCTGCGGCTGGAACTTACCGTCGACAACAGCCACGCCATCAGCCAATTGATTCGACAGTCTGCGATTGATTTTGGCTTAATCCTGGATCCGGCGGGTCAGAGTGGACTGGATGTGTTGGCGTTTGCTGAACTGGATATGGGTATAGTCATGGCGCCCGATCATCCATTGAGCCAGTGCGATGCGCTATCGCTCAGTCAATTGAGCCAGGAGCGGCATATCATTCCTGGTGATTCGCTGGTGGTCCATGAACGGGTCGATGCGCTATACCGCAAGCAGGGCATGGCGCCGGATAACATTATTGCCTGTAACGATATTCGCCTGATACGCAGTTTGGTTGCTCAGGGCACTGGCGTATGCGTGCTGAGTTTGCTGGATGTGATGACTGAAGTGCAGGAGCAGCAACTGTGCTTTGTGCCGCTGAAAAACAGCGTGATGCGTCCGCTGACGTTGGCACTTTGTACTGCGCCATCCCGACAGTTATCGCGGGCGGCGCAGAGGGTGATTCAGCGCATCACACAGGTTATCGATGAGATGGCGCGTTAAGCGTCCGATGCCTGTTTCGGAAATTTATTGCGCAGTTTCTGCAGTTTTGCCGGGATATTCATCATACAGAAGGCGTTTTCTTGTCCTTCTTTCTCCCAGAAGTTTTGATGATAGTCTTCGGCTGCGTACCACTCGGCTAACGGTTCCAGCTTTGTCGCCAGCGGCTTGCTGAGTTCGGCAGCGGCACGCGCTATCCCTTGTTCAGCGGCAATGCGTTGTGCATCGCTGGTCGGAAACAGTGCGGAGCGATAACGTGAACGCACCACGCCGTCTTTGATGTTTTCCTGCGTGGCATCATGTGTCGCGAAGTGGATGTCGAGCAAATCGTCGTAACTGACGAGATCGGGATCGAACTCGATTTTCACCGCCTCGGCGTGACCGGTGGTGTCGCTGTAAACTTGATCGTAAGTGGGTGACGAGACATGGCCGCCGATATAACCACTTTCCACGCTCAATACACCATGGATGGATTGGAAAATCGCTTCAGTACACCAAAAGCAGCCGCCGGCAAAAATGGCTTGTTCACGCATCAGTCTAAGTTCCGGATAAAAAAAGTGACGTTACCTTACACGGCGGTGAAAAGTAACGCTACTGCATTGGCGCATCCTGAATGCCTGTCAGCGCGCTAAGCCGCACTCAGCCTTCTATTGCTGCGTAATCGCCTGTGCCTTCAGGCCATGGCGTAAGCAAATCGAAGCCGGTCTCGGTCACAGCAAGAGTGTGTTCCCACTGCGCCGACAGCGAGCGATCTTTTGTCACCACCGTCCAGCCATCAGATAAAACACTGGTGCCTGCTTTGCCGGCATTGATCATTGGCTCGATGGTAAAGATCATGCCTGCCTGCAGCTCAATCCCTGTGCCCGGCGTACCGTAGTGCAGAATCTGAGGCTCGTCGTGATAAATCTCACCAACACTGTGACCGCAATATTCACGCACCACTGAAAATCCGGCTTTCTCCGCCACCTGTTGGATCGCGGCGCCGATATCACCCAATGTCGCACCGGGTTTGACGACTTTAATGCCCGCCACCATCGATTCGTAGGTGATATCGACCAGACGTTTAGCGCGCACCGATGGCTCACCCACGTAATACATGCGGCTGGTATCACCGTACCAGCCATCTTTGATGATGCCGACGTCGATGTTGACGATATCGCCATTCTTGAGCTTCTTCTCACCTGGAATGCCATGGCACACCACGTGATTTACCGAGGTACAGGTGGTGCGTGTATAGCCGTGATAACCAATATTCGCGGGAACAACCTTCAGTTCATTGACAATATAGTCATGGCAAATGGCGTCCAGTTCATCTGTGGTCACGCCGGGTTTGACGTAAGGGGTGATGATTTCCAGCACTTTTGCCGCGGCGTGTCCGGCAGCGCGTGCCAGTTCGATTTCTTCAGCGGAATGTAGTTTGATGGTCATTGCGCGATTCCCTGCGAGGTTAATGTAGGCTGGTCAAGCAGCTGCGCTAAATCTGCGCCGCCGTCACGTTCGACACGCATCAACAGGCGCGTCAGTTCCTGAAGGTTGAGGTCAGGATAAAGCTCAGCCAGCATGCCAATCTTCATCCAGTGTTCTGCCTGCGCATTGATGGAACGGCTTAACGCCGTGCTCGCGATACGCAGATTCTCATGCATCAGATCAGAAATTTTTACGATACCCATTATGCGATCCGTATATGAAACGTAGTCGTTTTGCATATAGATTACGCTGCGTCCGGAAAAGATGGAAGGGGAAATGTTGGGAAGTTTGCCGTGACCCTGTACAGCATCTCCACCTCTTAGCCGTTTAAGCCTGCTACAGCGTGACAGGGTGGCGTGATGTGTTGAGGAAAAGATAGACTAAAGAAAAAATACCCTGCGAAGCGGCTTAATAATCGTTGCAGAGTAATATTTCTGGATTTCCCCAGAGCAGGGTGTTGAAAGTTCGGCATTTGAAAGCTCAGCTAAAATAAAATAATCCCTCGATTGAGAGATGAAGCTAATAAGCGAAACGCATCATCAAGAGAAAACCTGGACCGACTTAGCGATATGACAGGAATATATATGCCGTGATGCATCGCTTATTTGATTGTTTTCTGTGCTTGTTGAATTACGGACAACAGACTGAATTTTATGCGGTAATCATTAAATCCTATTAATGTGTGCGCTATTGATAAGATCTCTGGGCAGCCGTAATCCTTGTTATCAATTTACGCTTCGCTTGAATGGGGTGAAGGATCCCTTTACTCAGTTTTCATGTAAGCTTTTTGTAAAGATATTTCAGCATGACAAACCGTGATGGCGGGCATAATATGGTGATATTCACCGGTTAATAATGAGCAAAATAGACGCAAAATGGCGGATATTCTCCTTAATGATTATGAAGTTATTCTTTTGAGTTCAGCATTGCTATCCGTGCCAATGGAATGGGCGTGTGCAAATGAGCATAACTAACGAATTGAAGCCAGGCTGCATCACGCTCCAGGCACTTCGGAATCCGGATATCTGCCGTGACGATGTACTGAGCAAATTCACTGACTTGGTCAGTAAAACGCTGGATGTTCCCAGCAGTTTCATCTCTGTCCTTGACGATGATTTCCAATACATCAAAGCTGCGCACAACTTTAACGTCGGTGAAACGTTGCGTGCCGATTCATTGTGTCAGTACGTGGTCGAGGGGGATCAACCGCTGGTGGTGCCCGATACTCAACTGGACGCCTGTTTTTCCGTCAATCCTTTTGTTATAGGTGAACCTTTTGTTCGCTTTTATGCGGGCGTGCCACTAAAGAGCCAGGAAGGGCTGGTCTTAGGCACGCTGTGCGTGGTGGATAGCAAACCACATACCTTTAGCGCTGAAAAGCTGGCGACGATGACGTTGCTATCACAGCTGGTAATTTCCTTTCTTGAAGCCTGGCATTCTGTCGGTTTTACCGATTTGGTTACAGGATTGCCTAACCGACAGCAACTGATTAGAGACCTGCAAGCCTTGCGTAATGCGGGTGATAACACGCGGTATCGACTGGTGTTGATCGACTGCATCGATATGCCGCGAGCCTATGAGCTGGCGCGTTCGTTGGGCATGGCACCTGTCGAAGGGCTCCTCAAAGATATGGCAACGTTACTGCCGCTACGTCTGCGTCCCGGCAAAAATGAACTGCTCTATACCGTGGCAACCGGGCGGTTTGCGCTATTAACTCATCAAGAAAGTCCATTGTGCGCCGAGTGGGTTGCGCGACGCATGGAAGGCGTACGCGCCGAGATTGGCGAAGGTTTATCGGTCGATTTAGCGACACATACTGGTGAAACCCTCTTTTCGCCGTCAGAAATTTCCGCTCAGGAAGCGCTGCGTCGAGCCGTTAGTGCCTTGCATGAAGCCATTTGTCGCGGGATCCCGTGTATGAACTTCAGTGAGGAAAACGATGAGCGGCGTACGGATGACTTTACTCTCGTCAACGACCTGGCCACTGCTGTACGGCACAATCATGGCTTGTATCTGGTGTTCCAGCCGAAAATCTGTCTGAGCAGCGGTTTACCGATTGGGCTCGAAGCGCTGATCCGATGGCGCCATCCCACCCGAGGTGAACTTTCTCCTTCAGTTTTCATCCCGCTCGCGGAACAAACCACGTTGCTGCAAGAGATCACCGAATGGGTCATTGATAAAACCATTGAGCGATTGAAACGGCTCAACGGGCAAGGTATCCAGTTGCCTGTCACGGTGAACGTTAGCGTGCGCGACTTTAGCCAGGAAAGTTTTGCTGACAGGCTCGAGAATAAGATGATCAAGGCACGTCTGCCGACGAATCTGCTCGGCATTGAGTGCCTGGAAACTGAGCGCATCATCGAAAGCGCGGCGGCCATTAAGGGACTGGAAATGTTGAAACTGCGCGGTTTTGGTATTGCGCTGGATGATTTCGGCACCGGTTACAGCAATATCAGTTATCTGCGAAAAATGCCTCTGGATGTGGTCAAACTCGACCGTTCGATTGTCGGCGGACTTGCCACAGATACCGCGTCACGCATCATCACCCGCAGCATTATCGCTATGCTCAAAGAACTGGATTATGTGGTGTTAGCGGAAGGCGTGGAAAATATTGAGACGCTCGAAGCGTTAAAAGAGTTCGGTTGCGATCAGGCGCAGGGGTTCTTTCATTCCCGCCCATTACCTGAAAGCGAACTGGATAATTGGTTACGCTGGAAGTTAGGGTGATGCGTCTGTCCTGACTTCATCGGTTCCTGCCTCACCCATTGCCAGAGCACTGGCGCTGGCGGGATCAAATAGTGACAGACTCTCGATTTGTTCCACCATAATCACTTTACGAAACGCTAAAGCTGTTTTGGGTTTCGACATGAAATCAATCCGGTGCTGATGATACCAACGGCTGTAATTGTGCTCAACGGCGAGATTTAGCGTAAGTGAATCGCGATAACCGCTGAGCATCGGTATTAATACAATATTAGCCGTGCTGGCATATTCGAAGGTGGCGGCATGAATCATGCCGATGTAGATGCGTCGGGATTTTAGCGTTATCCAGGCTAACTCACCTTCTTCCATACACTGCAACAAAATCTGTTCAATACCGTTCGAACGTGACAATCGCTGATAGAGGTCGCGGCGGCTGCTGGCGGTTAATCGCGCGCTGCCAGCCCAGTTTGAGCGATACACACAAAACAGCACGGCAAAGGCGAGCATAATCACGACCGGTGCCTGAATACCCAGGAAGCTCCAGGTCATAAAATCCACATGCCAACGAGCATGCACCAGGCGGGTAAGTGCAAAAGTATTATTGATCGCGGAAGCGGCGAGTAATATCAGCCAGACAATCCCGGTGGCAAACACGCCCTGTAAGACAAAAATACAACCATAAAGGGCAATTAAAAAGTAAACATCCCAGCCAAAGGAACGCTTTATTTTTAAGCGACTCGACATGTCCCGGCTGGTGTACCAATAGCCACACACCATCAGCACCATAAATATTGCCGTTCCCATTTAGATATCCTTCAAGGTTTTGACATGATGGGCAAAATCGCGCTGAACTTTGGGACTTAACGGATTAACCGAAGCGTTGCCGTCTTCATCAATAATGATCCTGTCACCCTCCTGAATGGATTCTTTCATATCTTGCTGGCTCATCACTTGTAGCAATGACTCAGGGCTCTTGAAGAGGGCGATAACAAAGTGAAACATGTTATTTTCCAATTAATTTGGGTAGTGAGAGTATGGCACACTATCCGATGTGAATTTGGGTTAGTGACTTGAATAAGAGGCGTGTTTTCGAAATTACGGATTAATCTGTCTAAAAAGCTGAAGTAAGCGAAACCGTAGGTGAGCGGAAAAATTTACCAGTTTTAATAATGAATGGCTTAGGGGTTCAGTATTCATTTCCTGTCGTTAAAATTAGACTACAATAAGAAAGACATTAAATATGAGGTTAATTATGAAAGAACATCATACGAATGAACAACGTAATAAAGAAGGGGATGTGCATAAGGGACTTCCCGAAGTCGCCCCCAATGTCGGCAATGCGTATGAAGAGGATGACCATCCAGCAAAAGACAACCCTGAAGATCATGGAGAGATTCCGCGCACGCGCGATGATAGTAAAGATCACAAGCAGGATCCTTATCAGGATAAATAGCCTCGCTGACAATTAATCGCACCCGACATTTAAAAAACATCTCTCTAATTATAGAGTGTGTTAATCAATTGAAATTTTTGATTAATTACCCTGTAATTTCGAAATAAACGAAGCATGTAGTTTATAAAGTAAGATTTTCTAGTGGTTAAAATATTTTATAAAATATCCTACGCTTGATTCACAAAATCGCGTATTTTCTACACCGTATCAATCATCACCCCACTAAACTACTTATACCCAATCAGGGTGAATGGAGGTATATATGTCAGAACGTCCAGATCCAGATGATGTTAAGCCGCTGCCTGGCGACGATTTACCCTTACCCGATGAAGAGGGTGATGAGACTGACGATCGTGATCTACCTGATGATCAAAAACCGATGATCTGATTCTCAATTCAGAGCCGCGTAAGCGGCTCTTTTGCGTAATTTGCAAGGGTATTATTGCGGTACAGCATTTCAATCATTGGATGATGCATCATCTTTAATGTATTGCCGTATCGCTTCATGCATGGCTCGGTTACGGTCAACTTCCAGTCCGCGCTCTTCATACTCTTTAGCCATATTAATAATGACTTCATCATATTTCCCTTTGAAGGTGATGTTATTCACCGCGACCTGTTTAATCATCAGTTCACGTAACACCTCAGTTTCGATTTTTAAACGCTGAACCGTTTCTTCAAGTTCCTTTATTCTCTCTTCGGTGGACATTATCACTCCCTATTAAGTTATGTAGATTAAGCAAGCCACATTATTGAAAAGAATATGGCATTGAAAAGCCTATAACTCAAGCCTCACCATTCGCATCATATTAAGCGAGCCGTAAAGCACAGATAGGAGAGCGATAACCTAACATTTGGTTTATATTGACGGCGCAAATTAACGAGCCGCAATGATTGATGCGGATGAATAACGCGGCAGCGCTGGAACCCTCTTATGATGAACATCTTCGCCCTGATACTGGCCATTGCTGTGGTTTTTAGCGGCCTGAGTTGGACATACAGGCTTTGGGCTTTGACGCGCATCACCGTTGAGAAAAACCAGGCAGAATCTTCGCTCATACAGCAGGGTAAAACTCAGCGCCTCCCGAGTTGGCTGGATACGCCCGCATCGCTCTTTCCGTTACTGGTCATCGTGTTACTGGTTCGGGCCTTTGGCTGGGAGCCTTTTCGCATTCCTTCTGGATCCATGATGCCAACTCTACTCACCGGCGACTGGGTGCTGGCAGATAAATATTCATACGGGCTGCGAAATCCATTCAATCAGAAAACGTTGCTTGCCACCGGACACCCTAAACGTGGTGATATTGCGATATTTACGTTTCCTCAGGACGAAACGCAGTTGTTCATTAAAAGAGTGATCGGTTTGCCCGGTGACAAAGTCATCTTCAATCCAGCCTCACAACAGCTCACTGTTTTCTCTTTTTGCCAGGACCATCAATCTTGTGCACCAGCGCTAGCCATTCATTACAGTGCGCTCAAAGCGGGCGAGTTCGTCGAGACTGCCGGAATGCATCCGGGCTTTTATGCCAGACCAATTGGCGAGGAAAAGCCTTCTGAACAGCGTCTACTGATGGGCACTGAAACGCTGGTGGGGGTGACGCATCGCATTTTGCAGAAGCCTGAATTGACTGTTTCATCATCGGCGTTTTTCCATCAACCAGGTCAGCAGACTGGAGAGTGGGTGGTGCCGGCGGATAGCTATTTTATGATGGGGGATAATCGTAACAACAGCTATGACAGCCGCTATTGGGGTTTTGTCCCTGAGCGTAATCTGGTAGGCAAAGCGGTGGCGATTGGATTTAGTATGGAAAAACAGGAAGGGCAGTGGCCGACAGGGCTGAGGCCAGGTCGCATCGGGCGGATCAATTAAGAGAAGATGCCAGTCCCTGGCAGAACAAATCCTAAAGCGCTTTACTCAGACTTTGTTGGAGGACGGCGACTTATCTTGCCTCCTTTCCGACCCGCTTCAACGGCGCGTTCAGGATCGTTTCTGAAGTTGCCTCCACTGGCTTTGCCTCCCGCTTTACCAGCTTCTCTTGCGCGTGCCGGATCGTTAGCAAAATTCCCTGCACCGCCTCTGTAGCTCTGTTGTTTCATAGGAAGACCTCATATCAATGTTCCGTGAGAGATAAGGACTAGCTAGTCACTCCATAATTTTAGTGCGCAATTGCGGCTTCGCCAGCACGGGATAATTAATATTTTGTAGTCTTTATCGCACAAAAAAAGAAATGTTGTCCGATTTAAAATAGCCACTAATCACGATTAAATGGTTTTTTAATTGTTTAAGTAATAAACATGAAAATATTAAATGTTGAAGCCAATTTATGGGCCGCACTTGGCTTAGAAAAGCTATTAATATCTGCAGGTTATCAATTCTTATCCTGCTCATCTTTAAGTGATGCAAAAAAAATATTAATCGATCAATCTATCGAAGTAATGATTATTGAGTTAAAAACCGAAGCGGATGATATTGAATCTTCCTATGCGTTTTTACGCCTGTTGCAGGCACTTTATCCTAGTATCCGCGTGTTGGTACTGACCGACATTAATGATGCTGCGCTGCTTAATTTTCTTGCCCATGAATTTCACTCGGTTTTATTTCTGACAAAAAAATCCTCATTAGCCAGCATTGTTCAAAACGTCAATACACTTGCTGAGAAGAGACCGCATACATCAACACGCAGCCGTGTTCCCTCGCTCTCGCTGCAAGAATTTCACATGCTGAAATGGCTTGCCCGATACAGCAGTCAGCAGGACATAGCCTTGCGTGTCAGACTGAATAACAAAACCATCAGTCACTATAAGCGATCGATTTACGCGAAACTGAATTGTGAGAATAATGTTCAGTTTCATCATCGGCTTACGCAATACGGGTTTAATCGAACCCATGTCGATTAATACCTACACTGACTGTATCCCTCGCTCATAACTCCCTGTTATGCCCGGTTAGTAAAGGGTGTCTTTTGCCTGAGGCTTGAGAATTCCGGCCCGCAGGAGGAAGATATTCCCCTTTGCCAGGGTCGGGAATAGCCATGCTGATCACCTCCGAAAACACGCGCACTTTTAATACGGATACCCGACTCGCCTGCACGCTGGCGGCTGTGGCGGGCGCGCTGAACACAGCTGCATTTGAAACCGTCGGTTTTTTCTCTGCCAACATGACGGGCAACGTCTCGTCACTTTCCGATCATCTGGCGAAAGCAAATCTGCATGTCGGATTGTTCTTCCTGCTCATCGTGCTGCTCTTTATAGCGGGTTCTTCTGTCTCGACCCTGATTATCAACTCCGGACGCAGGCGACAAATTCGCGGGATTTATGCCATCAACATCCTGCTGGAAGGCGTGGCATTATTCGCGCTGGGCGTCATTGAGAGTTGGTTCAGCTTTAGTGAATCGGGCGTATTGCTGGTGCTCAGTTTGAGTTTTTTGATGGGATTACAAAACGCCGTGGTGACCCGGATTTCCAACGCACGCGTGCGCACCACCCATGTCTCCGGTACCGCTACCGACATTGGCATTGAGTTGGCCATGTTGTTTGATGTGCTACGCCGTAAAGAATCCCCGAAAGATGCGCCGCTCTATATCGAGCGTTTAAAACTGCACTTCTTCACGGTGATGGCATTCCTGTTCGGCGGCGTGCTGGGTATTCTGCTGCTGAACGCGCTGAGCTATAAACTGTTAATTTTGATTGGTGTGATGCTATCTGCCCTCGCTTTGTCAGCATTACAACGTGCCGGGCATGCGCTGCACTCCTGAACAATAATTGACGCGCTTCACACATTTCAGCGCGATTTTTGAAAACTGCTTGCTACTTTTTGGCAATGCTCAGCAAGATAACCGTCATTAAGGATTGTTACTGTTCGGCAGGCAAAACCTGAGGCACGCCCTTTCTCGATAGCAGAGGGCGCGCCTCAGGTTTTTTTTTGCGCGAAATTCGAGGCGTTTTGCAGGAGAAAGGAAGATGCAATATCAGGAACTGGCAGATGACATTGTGGCT
Source organism: Pantoea sp. GL120224-02 (assembly GCF_900215395.1). Taxonomy (NCBI): domain Bacteria; kingdom Pseudomonadati; phylum Pseudomonadota; class Gammaproteobacteria; order Enterobacterales; family Erwiniaceae; genus Pantoea; species Pantoea sp. GL120224-02. The sequence goes on from NZ_OBEC01000003.1 coordinate 230,133, forward strand.
GGCGTGGGGGGAAAAGACAACATTATCAGCGTGATGCACTGCGCAACGCGCCTGCGCTTCAAATTAAAAGAGAGCCAAAAAGCGCATACCGCCGAGTTGAAAAATAATCCTGGTGTGATCATGGTGGTGGAGAGCGGGGGACAGTATCAGGTGGTGATCGGCAACCAGGTTGCGGAGGTCTACCGCGCGTTAACGGCACGCTATGCCCTCGACCATGCCGATAACGTGGAGGACACTACGCCACAAAACCTGTTTGCCCGTTTTATCGATCTGGTTTCCGGCATTTTTACACCCTTTATTGGTGTGATGATTGCGACAGGCATCATCAAGGGACTGCTGGCGTTGGCACTGGTGCTCGGTGTGATGGACGCGAGCAGCGGCAGCTACAAAGTGCTGTTTGTTGCCAGTGATGGACTCTTTTACTTCTTGCCGATTCTGCTCGGCTACAGCGCCGGGAAAAAATTTGGCGGTAACCCCTTTGTCAGCATGGCGATTGCCGCAGCGCTGGTGCATCCGTTGATACTTGAAGCGATGCAACAGCAGCAGGCAGGAAAGCCACTGACCTTTGTCGGTATCCCGCTGGAAATACTCAATTACAGCTCCTCGGTGATCCCAATTATCTTTGCTGCGTGGGTCTCAAGCCTGATTGAGCGTTGGGTACATCCGCGTTCACCCGGTGCGGTGCGTAACTTCACTACGCCGCTGGTGTGCTTGCTAATCACCGTGCCGCTCACTTTTCTGGCGATTGGCCCGGCAGCCACCTGGCTCAGCCGCTTGCTGGCGGAAGGCTATCTGTGGATTTACAGCCTCAGCCCCATGGTTGCAGGAGCGGTGATGGGCGCGATCTGGCAAATCTGTGTGATATTCGGTCTGCACTGGGGTCTGGTGCCGATCATGCTCAATAATCTGGCCAACTTCGGTCACGACACCCTACTGCCATTACTGATGCCGGCGGTATTAGGACAGGCGGGCGCGACATTGGGGATCTTCCTGCGCACGCGTGATATCAAACTCAAAGCGATGGCGGGATCGGCATTAACTGCCAGCATTTTTGGTATCACTGAGCCCGCAGTGTATGGCGTTACGCTGCCGCGTCGTCGTCCGTTTATCTTCGGCTGTATCGGTGGCGCGCTGGGTGCCGCCATTCTGGGCTTCTGGCACACCACCATTTACTCCTTTGGCTTCCCCAGTATTTTCACGTTTATTCAGGTCGTGCCCAGCACGGGTATTGATGCCAGCGTGCTGGCGTCCTTTGCCGGTGCAGCGGTCGCGCTAGTTTTCGCCTGTGCCATGACCTATGTGTTTGGTTTACGAGAGTCTGCGGCACAACCTGTTGTGGCTGAACCCGTCGCCGATCCCGCGCCTGCGACATTAACGCGCCGTGAAAGCGTGGTGAGCCCGATTGCGGGTGACGTATTGCCGCTGGAGAAAGTCAAAGATGAAACTTTCGCCAGCGGTTTACTCGGCAAGGGCGCGGCTATTCTGCCGCACGTGGGCCGCGTAGTATCGCCGGTCAATGGCGTAGTTTCCTCCATGTTCCGCACCGGACATGCGATTGGCCTGACGTCAGATCAAGGCGCGGAAGTGCTGATCCATGTTGGACTCGATACCGTCAAACTCGACGGGCAATATTTCCGTCCTCAGGTACAAAACGATCAGCCAGTGAAAGTGGGCGATGTGCTATTGGAGTTTGATATTGAGGCGATCAAAAAAGCTGGATTCGACCTCACCACACCGGTGCTGGTGAGCAACAGCGATGAATTTATTGATGTATTAACCCTGAACAACAGCGCAGTGAGTGAAGGCTCGCCGCTGCTGGCCGTGCTGAAATAACCAAGGAGCAAGTAAATGACTACACGTTTCCCGGATGCATTTTTATGGGGTGGCGCCGTTGCCGCCAATCAGGTGGAAGGTGCCTGGCAGGAGGGCGGTAAAGGGCTATCGACCTCGGATCTGCAACCCAAAGGTATTTTTGGCGCGCGCGTTGAACGCAGCGGCAATGATTTTGGCATCAAAGACACGGCGATTGATTTCTATCATCGCTTCCCGGAAGACATCAAGCTGTTCGCAGAGATGGGCTTTACCGTTCTGCGTACCTCGATTGCCTGGACGCGTATTTTCCCGCAGGGCGATGAAGCTCAGCCAAACGAGGAGGGATTGGCCTTTTACGATCGTTTGTTTGATGAGATGGCAAAGTACAACATCACTCCGCTAGTGACGTTGTCACATTACGAAATGCCTTTTGGCTTGATCAAAAAATATGGCGGCTGGGGCAATCGCATCACCATTGATTGTTTTGAACGCTATGCGCGCGCGGTATTCACTCGCTTCCAGCATAAAGTGAAGCTGTGGCTGACGTTCAATGAAATCAACATGTCATTGCATGCGCCCTTTACTGGCGTTGGATTACCGGAAGAGAGCGATCAACAGGCGATTTATCAGGCGATTCATCATCAGCTGGTGGCGAGCGGCCGCGCCGTACAAGCCTGCCATGAGATTGTTAAGGACGGTAAGATCGGCAATATGCTGCTGGGAGCGTTGCTCTATCCGCTCAGCTGCCGTCCGGCCGATGTGTTGGAAACGCTGCAGCAGAATCGCGAGTGGTTATTCTTTGGTGATGTACAGGTGCGCGGTGCCTATCCGGCTTACATGAAACGCTTCTTCGCCGATCGCGGAATCACCGTCAGCATCACGGATGAGGACAAACGCGACCTGCGCAACACTGTGGATTACATCTCCTTAAGTTATTACATGACCGGTTGCGTCACCACCAATGAAGAAGAGAACCAGAAAGCGCAGGGCAATATCTTGTCGATGGTGCCGAATCCGCATCTCGCCAGCTCAGAGTGGGGATGGCAGATTGATCCGGAAGGTCTGCGTATTCTGCTTAACATCTTGTACGACCGTTATCAGAAGCCGCTATTTATTGTGGAAAATGGCCTGGGTGCCAAAGATGTGGTTGAGGCCGATGGCAGCATCAATGACGATTACCGCATCCAGTATCTCAATGATCACTTAGTGCAGGTGCGGGAAGCGATTGAAGATGGTGTGGAAGTGATGGGCTACACCTGCTGGGGACCGATTGACCTGGTCAGCGCTTCTAAAGCCGAGTTCTCGAAGCGTTACGGTTTCATTCACGTTGATCGTGATGATGCGGGCAACGGCACGCTGGAACGCTCGCGTAAAAAGAGCTTCTTCTGGTATCAGGATGTGATCCGTAGCCACGGCGCGGCATTGAAATAAACCCGCTAACGGGCGCGCTGGCGCCCGTTTTTACGCCTCGTCGGCATCTTCCTGCAACGCTAATGTCTCTTTGCGAACTCGCTCAATATGGATGGTGAGAAACATGCGCTCTTCCGCCGAGAGGGCATAGAGATATTTTTGCTGGATGTGGCTGTCAATCTTCACCGCGCATTGATAAGCAATCGGATATTTGTCACGCACCACATCATGCAATGACTCATCTTCGCTGCACACACCGCGTTTTCCCAGCATGCGCTGGGCAAAAAACTTCAAGTGGTTAACGAAGCGGTTATAGCTCAGGCTGTCGGTGCGGTAATCCAGCTGCAACCGATACTTCACGATATGCAAAATCTCCTGCATAAATTGCGTCACATGAGAGACATCGGCAAAGTCGCTGCCCAGTTGCGCGTTGACTAAGTGCAGGGCGATAAAGCCTGCTTCATCGTCAGGCAACACCACCCCGAGGCGTTTGTTGATCAGGGCCAGTGCTTCCATGCCAATCGCGAACTCTTTGGGGTAGAGCGTTTTGATCTCCCACTTCAATACATTACGAATCGGAATGCCTTGCTGATGGCGTTCAATCGCGAAATGGCAGTGATCGCACAGCGCAATCGAGAGGCTCTCATGCAGCGGCTGACCCAACTGTTGACGTGCGCTGGCGATGATTAACTCGCTGGTTGTGATGACTTCCAGTGGGATATCAGAAAGCAACTCGCTTAGCCTTCCTGTCAGGGTGTCACTCTGCAGTGCGAAGACTTTTTCAATCTGCTGCGCATCCAGCGCATCACCCACACGCTTCTGAAAAGCCAGCCCGCGACCCATCACGACTTGTTCTTTGCCGTTCTCGCCCAATACGACCACGACATTGTTATTGAGGATCTTCGCGATTTTCATTTTTATCAGCCCTGAAAAAGAAAAAACCTGACCCACCGGGAGGGCGGCGTGTCAGGTTTTGCCTGCGTTTGCGCGCAGTAACAATCTGGCGAGATCATAAGCCGCTCTGTGATTCCGACAAGCATACTGACCGTTAAATGTGAGACACGTCATGTTTTATTGCGCCGCGAAGCGATGGAGGAAAAACAGGGCAATGGCCCCTGAAGCCGCGTCTGCACTGATGTTATGCAACCTCTTAAAAATTGATCAAAAAGAGGAGAATTTGAAATAACAATATTCAATCAATAAATCAGGTCAAGGGCATCTTGTCAGTTCCCTAATAATGACTTTTATTGTCAAAATATCATTCTGTTACTCGCTCGCTAAGTAGATAAGTAGGTGCTAATGTGTTTGGTGTCCCCATCTTTTGCGGAGTGATTCCATGCGCGACAGTAACACCGAACCTTCTGAACCGGCAGCACCGCCACTTAACCCATCGCTGATGGAACATCTGATCAACACACGCAAGATTTTCATTACCGGCACCGTGGATGAAAAAATGGCCAAAGAGGTGGTTCAGCATCTGCACATCCTCGCCGCCATCAGCGATCGACCGATCACGATCTTTATCAACTCTCCCGGTGGTCATGCTGAGTCGGGCGATATGATTTTTGATGCCATACGCTTTATCACCCCCGAAGTGATCATGATTGGTTCTGGTTGTGTGGCCAGCGCAGGTGCGTTGATTTATGTCGCCGCCAACAAAGCAAATCGCTATGCGTTACCCAACACCCGTTTTCTTCTGCATCAGCCTTCCGGCGGCATGCAAGGCCCCGCCAGCAATATGCAGATTTACAGTAATGAAATCGTGCGCATGAAAAATCGCCTCAATCATATTTTCGCGGATGCCACCGGGCAGGCGATTGAGAGGATTGAGCAAGATACTCAGCGCGATTTCTGGTTGAGTGCGGAGCAGGCGGTGGAATACGGTTTGGTGTCGAAAGTGATCGTCACCGAGCAAGAGATCGCCGCGCATTATCTTGCCGCTTAAATAAGTCAGTGCTAATGTCATCAACATGATTGAAAATGCGATATTCAAAGCACTGGCGGATCCGACCCGCCGTGCCATATTTGAAAAGCTGTCGGTGGGGCGCATGAATGCCACGGCGTTGCGCGACGGGATGGAGATCAGCCAATCGGCGATGTCTCAACATCTCGCGGTGTTACGGGGTGCGGGGCTGGTGCGTGAAGAGCGGCAAGGGCGCTTTGTGAACTATGAAGTTGACCCGGTGGGCATGACGTTTCTGGTCAACTGGCTAGCCAAATATCGCGCGTTTTGGCCGACACGCATTGATGCCCTGAAAAGTTTGCTGAAGGATATGGATCAATGAGTGAAGCCGAAAAATCCAACGAACTGGTACAAGAGTATCAACTGGATGCGACGCCGGAGAAAGTGTGGCGCGCTATCAGTATTGCGGAGTACCGGGAAGCCTGGCTACCCAACGCTGTATTAGCGGAGGCTGAACCTGTTGACTGCGAACCTGGAAAATCGATCCGTTACCGGTTACGTGATGACGCACCACCTTACCTGAAGAGTGACGTGACGTTTCTAATCGCGCCCGATGACGCGGGTGGCACCCGATTGACTATCGTCCATCGCCTTGCTGATCTGCACTTGCAGGCCGCAAATGATGAAAATGGTCGATTGATGCTGGCGGCATAGCCTCGGGCTAATTTTTTTAGCGCGCCTTATTCCCAAACGTACATTTCTGGCGGCCCGAAGGCCGCCAGCTTTACACGGGTTGATCAGCCTCATTCGCATCACGAGATCCTGCCGCGCCCGCACAAACTAACGCCAGCAGCACCATCACCAGCACCGGCAACATCGCCATGCGCAGACCCGCGTGTTCACCAATAAACCCCAGTCCTGGCGGTCCCACCAGAAAGGCCAGATAACCAAGCGTTGCGGCGATGGTCACGCGAATCGCGCTGTTTTTGCCATCGCCCGCAGCGGTGACGGTCAGTGGGAAGCCAAGCGAAGCGCCAATTCCCCAGAACAACACCGCCGCTGCCGCCAGCTATTGGTTGTTGGAGAAAATCACCATCGCCAGACCCAGGGCGGCTGAGAATGCGCTGGCGCGTAATACCAGCACACGGCCCAGGCGATCCACCACATATCCGCCAAGGAAACGTCCCACGGTCATGCCCGCAGTGAAACCCGCGTACACCAGCGTGCTTTGCGTGTGATTAAGATTATGACCATCGATCATCAGTAACGGTAGCCAGTCATTGGCAGAGCCTTCTGCCAGCGCCATCGCCAAAATCACCACCCCAAGGATCAGCAGTTGGCGATCGCGCAGCTCGCGTCCGACCTGAGCGAGGAAGCCGCCGCTGTGCGCCTGTTCATGTCGTTCGCTGTCGCTGGTGGCGGGTAAATGACGCAGGGCTGCGGAGACAATCAGCAGGTTCACCAGCACCACGAAGGCAAAGTGCCAGGTGATGCTGACATCAACTGCCGTCATGGCAAGTCCTGACAGCGCGCCAATCAGCGTGCCAAAGCTAAAGAAGCCGTGAATGGTGGTCATGATCGATTTGCCAATCAGACGCTCAAACGCTGCGCCTTCAACGTTTATCACGACATCGATTAACGCTGTCCCTCCGCCCATTAACACCAGGCTGGCGAACACACCGTACGCGCTGTGCAGTAGAAGGGCAGCTAACATGACTGCGACGCCACTCAACAGCAGCACAAAGCCATAACGCATGACACGGCTAGTGCCAAAGTGGGTGATGAGTTTTCCTGCCAGCAGAACGCACAGCATTGAGCCACAGGAAAAGCCGAACAGGATCATGCCCATCATTTCCGTGGAAGCATGCAGAATATCGCGCATGTAAGGCGTACGACTCACCCACGAAGCCCAGGTGAAACCGGGTAAAAACATTAGGCCGTAGATCGCCCATTTACCGCGTAGCTGTTGCTGTAAATCCATATTCATCCCCATCCATAAATTAGCGGAAAGGGTAACAGAAAGGCTCCCCGCGTGCGCGACGCGGGGAGAAACAGTGATTAAAAACTCTGCCAGTCGGCGTCATTAACCACCGCTAAACGCTGTGGCTTGGGGTGCGATGGCGTACGGATGATGGTTTGTGGAACGTCAATGACATCGCTGACATGGAATTTACCGACCAACTGATTCAGGTTACCCGCCTGCTCTTGCAGCGATTGCGAAGCGGCCGCGGCTTGTTCCACTAAGGCGGCGTTCTGCTGGGTAACATCATCCATCTGATTAACCGCTTGCTGCACCTGAACGATGCCCTGGCTCTGCTCCACGGCAGCCGCAGCGATCTCACTCACCAACTGACTCACCTGGTGAATGGCATCATTCATCACGTCCATATTGCGGCCCACATCACTGGCTTGCGTGGCACCCGATTCGGTTAAACGATGAGATTCCTCAATCAGCACTTTGATCTCGCGTGCTGCGTTGCTTGAGCGCTGAGACAGGCTGCGCACTTCACCGGCAACCACCGCAAAGCCTTTGCCGTGTTCACCGGCGCGCGCCGCTTCAACCGCCGCGTTCAAGGCCAGAATGTTGGTCTGGAAAGCGATACCTTCTATGATTGAGACAATCTCAGTCACTTTGCGCGAGCTGCCACGAATCTCGTCCATGGTCGACAGCATGGTGGTGAGCGAGGTTCCATTTTTCTCTGACAGCGCGCGGGCATTGGCTGCCAGCTGGCTCGCCTGCCGGGTGTTGTCCGCCGTTTGGCGCACCGTCTCACTGAGTTCCGTCATGCTGGCAGCCGTTTGCTCCAGCGATGCCGCTTGCTGTTCGGTGCGTGAAGAGAGGTCTTCATTGCCCGCTGAAATCTGCACTGAAGCGCTGCTCACGGACTGAGACGCTTTACGCACTGAAGAGAGGGCTTCAGAGACGCGCTGCATCAAAATATTGAAGGAGTGTGCCATATTGCCCACTTCATCTCGCCGGCTTTCATCGGCGCTTAAAGTCAGATCGAGGTTCTCGCTGGCCGCCAGCATGACCTTACCTACCGCGCCCAAACTGCGGCGAATACGCATCACCGTAAACAGCGAGAATAGGCCGAAGATCACCACTGTCGCCGCAACACCTGCAACGGTGGCCCAAAAGACAAAATGGAAGGTGCTTTGATTGGTGGCGCGCAATGCGTCGCCCGCAGTAATGTTGAGTGCCTGTTGAGTTTGATAATCAGCGATCATCTGACGAATGGCGGCACCCACACCACTATCTCCTTCCAGCAAACTCAGGCTCACTTCATTCTGGTGAGCACGTGACGCTGTAAGAAATGCAGGTAACTGCGATGCAACGCGCTGGATGTTATCAAAAGCGATGTTAGTCAGGCGTTTGTCTTCCTCATTCGAAATATCGTTTGCCATGTAGTAATCGGTCAGCGCTTTCAGTCCATTGATTTGCTCATCGATCTGTTTTTCTACGGCAGGCATGTTGCTGTCGTGAATCTGGCTCTGGTGTTTGTACAGCGTAATGGCCAGCTGGTTACTTTGATCGATCAGTTTGCCGATGTCCTTAATCGAAGGAATGGCGTTAGTTTGCACAAATTCAAAACGGTCCTGAAATCCTGACAGTAGCGAGAGCGCAAGAATCGCCTGCAGGATGATGGCGCCAAACAACATGGAAAGGGTCAGCAAGAGACGCTGGGAGATGGTCATCTAATTATCCTTAATCTAAAAGCACCCCTGGTTCAGGAAAATCAGGGAATAGGGCAGATTAATAACCATCGGCAGAATGCGAGATTTAGTTAATTATTTTTTATTGCACGGTGATGGAGATCAAATCATACGTAGCGAAGGCGCAACATTTTTAGCCATTCTCACGATTTTAAATAGATCCAGTGAAATATGTTGTGCGACAGATTCAGAAATCCTAACAAGCCGATATTGTCGCGAGGTCGTAATCGTTATTATAATAATCATTACGGGTAAAGGTTAAGGGCTAAGGAATGGCGATTTATGTACATAAACGTTTTGATCGGAATTTCAAAAAGGCCAGTCTTCATGATGCTGACCTTTGCCATGCTGCTGCGGAAGTCAAAAGGGGCGAGTTTGAAGCTGACCTGGGGGGAGGCGTGATTAAAAAGCGTATAGCACTGAGTAAGGGGAAAAGTGGTGGTGCCCGGTCGGTGATTTTCTTCAAAAGGGGAAACACACTATTTTTTTATGACGGCTGGACTAAAGGCGAGTTGCATAAGAAAAATGCCAAAGAGATCGAGGATGACGTGTTGGCAACGTATAAAATCCTTGCGAAAGGCTACTTACAAGCGAGTGCGGCAGACCTGCTACAGCTTAAAAATCGTGGGACATTCAGAGAGGTAAACTGCGATGAAAACTACACCAGCAACATTGGATGAGATGATTGAAGATGCGGAAGAGTTGCGAGGATTAGGCCTACTTTCTGATGAAGATGTCTCTCAGATTGCCACGCGAATCTCTGCAAGTGAGTATCGCAAGCGTGTTGCAGCTGTACATGATATGACCGGTCTGGAAATTAAACTCATGCGTAAACAGTATGGCCTGAGTCAGGCATTACTGGCTTATACCTTAGGTATGACAGTGGATAGCGTTTCAAAGTGGGAGCGAGGAGAAATCAAGCCGAGTGGCCCGGCACTGCGTATCTTAAATACACTGGCTGCTAAAGGCCCTGATGCATTTGTTGTTTAAAGGGGAAACTGGACTCCAGTTTCCCCTTTAAAATTATGGCCTTCTAAACAGCGCCATGCTGCGGCCTTCCAGTTCGAAATCCTTCTCTTTGGTAATCACCAGCCCTTTTTTAGCCGTATCGGAGGTGGTGAGTTCCAGTACCCAACCGCCTTCGCCAAATTGTGGGATGCGGAAGGGCACGTTGCCTTCAAACGGATTGAACAACATCAACACATCGTGCCAGATGCCTTCTTCGGTTTGCAGGTCCGGACGGCCAATGTAGACGCCAAGCGTGCTGCCCTCATCCCATTGGTCTGCCTGCTGGAAGCCGCCGCCAGCGTTAAACCATTTTATGTCCATACCGTCGCGCCAGTTTTCACGGCGCAGCAACGGCTGTTTCGCCCTTAACGCCAGCAAATGGCGAGTGAATTCGCGTAAGGCATCCGCGGACTCCGGCAAGTTTTCCCAATGCAGCCAGGAGATTTCACTGTCCTGACAATATCCATTGTTGTTGCCCATTTGGCTGCGGCCAAACTCGTCGCCCGCCAGCAGCATCGGCGTGCCGTGTGAGAACAGCAGCGTCGCGAGGAAGTTACGCTTTTGCCGCTCACGCACCGCGTTGATGCCTTCGTCATCGGTCGGGCCTTCCGCGCCGTAATTGTACGAACGATTATCGTTATGACCGTCATTGTTATCTTCACCGTTCGCGTCGTTATGTTTCTCGTTGTAAGACACCAAATCGTTGAGCGTGAAGCCATCGTGTGCGGTAAGGAAGTTGATGCTGGCCCAGGGACGACGGCCGCGTTGATCGTAGAGATCGCCTGAACCGAGCAGGCGCGCGGCAAAGTCGGTTGAGACGTTGTCGCCTTTCCAGTATTCACGCACCGTGTCGCGATATTTATCATTCCATTCTGCCCAGCCTGGTGGGAAGCCCCCAACCTGATAGCCGCCGGGGCCAATATCCCAGGGTTCGCCAATCAGTTTCAATTTCGACAGTACCGGGTCCTGCGTCATGGCATCAAAAAAGCCGCCACGCTGGTCGAAACCTTCCGGTTCGCGCCCGAGAATGGTGCCCAAATCAAAGCGAAAACCGTCGATATGCATCGATTCCGCCCAGTAGCGCAGAGAATCCATTACCATCTGCAACACGCGTGGGTGGGAGGTGTTCACGGTGTTGCCAGTACCGGTATCGTTGATGTAGTAGCGATGCTGATCCGGCAAGGTGCGGTAATAGGAGAAGTTATCGATGCCTTTGAACGACAGCGTCGGTCCCAATTCGTTACCTTCCGCCGTATGGTTGTAAACCACGTCGAGGATCACTTCGATACCGGCGTCGTGGAAGGCGCGGACCATGTCACGAAAGCCCTGAATGCCACGCGGGCCAAAGTAGCGCGAGGCCGGGGCAAAAAACGCCAGTGAGTTATAGCCCCAGAAGTTTTTCAGCCCTTTATCAAGCAAATGCTGATCGTCCGGGAACCAGTGCACCGGTAGCAACTCAACCGACGTGACACCGAGGCTTTTGATGTATTCGACGGTGGCTTTGTTGCTCATGCCATCGTAAGTGCCGCGCATTTCAGGGGGTACTGCCGGGTTCAACTGGCTGAAGCCCTTAACGTGTGTCTCATAGATAACGGTCTGTGACCATGGGATAACGGGACGATTACGGTCCTGCCAGTCAAATTCGTTGGGATCGATCACCCGGCATTTTGGCGTAAACGGTGCGCTGTCGCGTTCATCAAAAGTCAGATCTTTATCTTCATGCAGCAGGTCGTAGGCAAAATGCGCATCGTTCCACTGGATATCGCCGCGCAGCTCACGAGCATAGGGGTCGAGCAGCAGTTTGTTGGCGTTGAATCGATGGCCGTTTTCTGGTTCAAACGGGCCATGCACCCGGTAGCCGTAAAGTGCACCGGGCTGCAGACCGGGAATGTAGCCATGCCAGACTTCATGGGTATTCTCCGGCAGATCAAAACGCGCGATTTCGTGCTGACCGCTCTCGTCGTACAGACACAATTCCACACGCTCGGCGAACGCTGAAAACAGGGCAAAATTGACGCCCTCGCCATCATAATTTGCGCCAAGCGTTTGACCCGAACCCGCGATAATTTCTAAAGGCTTTGCGTTAGACATTCATTCCTCTCCATCCGATGAACAGAAATACAGGCTTGTTATTAACTGGCAATCAGCACCAGTGGCGCGTAAGGCGGTAAGTTATCTAAAGAAAGTTGTTCGTTAAGCGCTAAGGTTGCACCACTTAACAGATTGCGATAGTGCCGGTGGGCCAGTGACTCAGGTAAGGGAATGGACGTTTCAGCCCAGGAAGTGCCCTCCAGCATTAAACGAGGCGCCACAACGATGAGGCTGTTTTCACTGTCCTGTCGGGCATAGGCAATCAGATGCTCTGGATGCGCGCCTGTGGCGTACAACGGTTGATAATCGCCGAAACGGAATAGCTGCGGCTTATCCAGGCGCAGGTGTAATAAGCATGCGATGACCTGCTGTTTGAGTTTGCCGCTGCGCCAGTCAGAGGGCTGAGTGAAATCAGGACGGCTGCGATCAACAAGTTGCGCCTCCAGCACGGCGTAATCGGGCTCACGGCGGTTATCGGGATCGACGAGGCTGAAATCCAGCGCTTCGCTGCCCTGATAAATATCCGGGACGCCCGGTGCGGTGAGCTTAATCACGGTCTGTGACAGGCTGTTAACCAGGCCGGCATCAACGAAAGGTTGAATGGCTGTGACGAAGTCCGTCAGGAATGCTGGGTTTTCAGCGGATAGTAGATGTTTTGCATATTCCAGCACCGCCTGTTCGTAAGTTTCGTCGCCATCCGCCCAGTCAGTACGAAGCTTGGCTTCACGCAGCGCTTTCTCCACAAACGGTAAAAAGCGTGCCTCAAGGGTACGCAACCCGTCTTGGTCATCTGGTCGTAAGGTCGTGGGCCACGCACCGGCCAGCGCCTGATACAGCATCCATTCTACCGCCGGTTCGGGGGCCGGGCCTTCGTTCATAGTGAGCACTTTGGATTGATTCAGCTCCCGCCAGCGCGTGACGTTCTCTGCCCAGAGTGCGGGTGCTTCGCTCAGTGAATAGAGTCGGGCACGGGCATCTTCCCCACGTTTGGTATCGTGGGTTGACGTCGTCGAAAGTGCGTCGGGTTGATGATGTAACCGGGTTTGCATCTGCTGGTGGAAGTGTTCCACAGAGAAGGGGTGCGGCAGCGGTTCCGCGCCGACTTCGTTGATGGCAAGGATGGCGTGATTTCGGAAGAACAGGGTGTCTTCCACCGATTTCGCCATCAACGGGCCGGTGAGTTGCTGGAAGCGCGTACGGAATTCAGCGGCATCCGGTTCACTTTGTTCCGAGACCGCACCGAGTAATATGGCCTGCAGGAAGCTGAGTGCAGCGGGAAAAGCACTGAACTTCACCGCTTCCAGTACCTGTTGCAGCAGCGCTTCACCCGCCAAAGGCATGCCCGCCGGGCGACCATAGGTGCGGTAAACCGGGAAGGCGATCAGCATCTCGCGCAGGGCGACATGCAACTCAGCTTCGCCAAAATTGCGCTGTTCTAAATGTGCCACCCCGGTCGCTATCGCCAGCAGACGTGAAAATTCACCGGCGAAGTTACGGTCAACCATCAATTCACGGGCGGCGCGCAGACCAGCACTGACATCATTCCGCTCTTCGGTGACGGCTTCATAGGCCAGATGCAACGCATCAATCTGGGTATCGTCGATCAACGCATGTGAAAGCGCGGCGATAAACTCATAGCCGGTGGTGCCGGAGATCGGCCATTCAGGCGGGATCTGCTCCTCTTCCGCCAGAATCTTCTCCACCGTGATATAGCAATCCTCACCTGCGGCTCTGCGCAAACGCTGAAGATAACCCTGCGGATCGGCCAGACCATCAACGTGATCGACACGCAAACCACTCACAGCACCGCTGTGAACCAGTTCCAGAATCAGTGCGTGTGAGGCGTTGAACACGGCTTCATCCTCGACCCGCACGCCGACTAGCCCGGTGATTTCAAAGAAGCGTCGGTAAGAGAGATCTTTTCGTGCGTCACGCCAGTTGATCAGCTGCCAGGGCTGCTGCTGATGCAATTCGGCAATCGCTGCGCGATCGTTGATGGCCAGCACCTCATCGGCGCGTCCTTGCCAACTGGCAGGCGTCAGCGGATAGAAGCTGTCGTAGTAAGCCAGCGCCGGATGGCCAGTTTGCGGATGGGGCTTAATGCTCAATTCGTCGTTTTGCAGCACGCGTTCAAAATCATCGCCGAGGAACGGCAATGTGAGGGGACGCGACCAGTCGATATCGAAATAGCGTGCATACTGACTGCTTTCACCATGTTCGATCACATCACGCCACCAGGCATTTTCCAGTGACGCCGCCATATGGTTTGGCACGATATCCAGAATTAAGCCGAGGCCGGCCTGCTGTAATGCCGCCGACAGTCGGTTAAAACCGTCACGTCCGCCCAGCGCAGGATCGATTTCATTGGCATCAGTGACATCGTAGCCGTGCGTGGAATCGGTGGTGGCAGTGAAGATAGGTGAGGCGTAAAGATGGCTGATACCGAGCCGCTGCAAATAAGGTAACAAGGTGATGGCGCGGTCAAAAGTCATGCCGTTGCGGAACTGAATACGGTAGGTTGCTGAAGGAATTGTCATGCTTTTTCTCCCTGTGCCAGACGCACCACAATGGCATGTTGCGGCAACACATCATTCTCCTGCGGCCAGGCAAAGAGGGTTTTGCCTGCCATAGTGGGTAAGGGCTGCGCCTGCTTGCTGATATTCAGTGCCAGCGAGAGTTCACCCTGCGGGAACTGCCAGCTCACCGCGATAAAACCTTTGGCCGTTCTCAGCACTTTGCCACTGTGACCGCCCGCCGTGGCGAGCAGCGGCACAATGTGGCGCTGACGCAAGGCCAACAATTGCTGAGTGAACGCCAGCCAGGCTTTGCCTTTCTCACTTTCCAGCTTGCTCCAGTCGAGTTTCGAGCGGGTGAAAGTTTCTGCCGCGTTGGGATCGGGCACGCTGTCGTCATGCCCCGCATGGCCGGTAAACTCTCGGGCGCGTCCTTCACGTACCGCTTTAGCCAAATCACCATGAAAATCGGTGAAGAACAGGAACGGGTTGGTTTCGCCATACTCCTCGCCCATAAACAGCAGCGGGATATGCGGTGACAGTAACAGCGTGGCCAGCAGCACTTTGGTGCGATCGGCGCCTGCCAGCGTAATCAAGCGGTCACCTTGCGCACGGTTGCCGACCTGATCGTGATTCTGGATGAAATCAACAAAGGCAACCGGAGGCTGTGCCGCACTGGGCACGCCGCGCCGTTGACCGCTCTGCGGCGAGATTTCCCCCTGATAGGCAAAACCTTCCGTCAGAATGCGTGCAATCAGCTTTTCAGGTATGTCAGCGAAATCCTGGTAGTAGGCATGGGTTTCACCGGTGGCAAACACATGAATGGCATTGTGGAAATCGTCATTCCATTCGCCGGTAAACAGCGGCGCATGGCCCTGTTTGTCACGCGGGTGCAGGAAGGTGACATTGCGTGAATCTTCCGTGGTGAGGTGGATAGGGCGGTCCGTTATCTCACGACGAATACGTTCAGCAATCTCAATCAACGCATGTTTGCTGGAGGTATCTTCGATTTGATCGATGGCATCAAAGCGCAGGCCATCGAGGTGATATTCCTGCAACCAGTAGAGTGGCGCTTCCACGATGTAACGACGTGCGGCATCAACATCATATGCGATGCCCGCGCCCCAGGGTGTCATGCGCTCTTTGTGGAAGAAATCAGGGGCCAGCAGCGGCAGATAGTTACCTTCCGGACCAAAGTGATTGAGCACAATATCGAGCACCACCGACAGGCCGTGTCCATGTGCAGCATCCACGAAGGCTTTGAAATCATCCGGCGAGCCGTAAGCGGAGTGCGGTGCGTACAGCAATACGCCGTCATAGCCCCAACCGCGATTGCCCCCAAACTGCGACACCGGCAACACCTCAATCATGGTAATGCCGAGTGCCTGCAAATAGGGCAAGCGGGTAATGGCGGCCTCGAAAGTGCCTTCGGGTGTGAAAGTCCCGATATGCAGTTCGTACACCACGGTTTCTTGCCAGGCGTGTCCGCGCCAATCCGTGTGCTGCCATGCATAATGACGAGGATCGACGACCACGGAAGGGCCATTGACCCCGGATTGTTGCGCGCGAGCGGCGGGATCGGGCACCACCGTGCCATCCGCCAGTACAAAGTTGTAAGTCGCACCAGGTTGTATGCCGCCCAGTTGCCGTTGATACCAGCCATCGTCCGAGGCTGACATAAGATGATCGCCATCGGCGAGACGCAAGGTAATCTGTTGCTGACCCGGTGCCCACAAGCGGAATAGCACGCTGCCATCCGCCTGAATCTCAGCTCCCCAGGATTTCTTAAATGATCTGAATTCCATTCAATTGCCTCGTTTAACCCTCGCAAGGGCAATGGACGACATCAAGCGGTACACGTTCCGTTTAAAGATGCTGACTGAGTACGATATACAGTGGGACGACAAGAAAGACTGAGAACAGATCATAGTCGATATTTTGCGCTTTTCTGGCGCGAACAGATGGGTTTAGGAAATTATCGACGCCTTACGCTTCGCTAATCAGGGAGGTGAATAGAAGAAAGGCGACCTGATGGTCGCCCCGAAGATTATGCTGGTTTGTGTTGCTGGACCTTGCGGCCGCGTTGCTTACGTAATTTATCAATCAGCTTATGCGCCTCCGCTTTGGTGGCGACTGCAGGTGAAGAGCCTTTCAGCGGTTTACGCGCGGTTTCACTCAACGTTAGCACCGTAATCAAACCGACAATTCCGGCGCCCATCATGTAATAAGCGGGCATCATCGCATTGTGCGTGGTGTCCACCAGCCATGCAGTGATTAACGGCGTAGTGCCGCCGAACAGTGACACGGAGAGGTTAAAGCCTATCGCTAATGCGCTGTAGCGAATATCGGTGACAAACAGGGCCGGTAATGTGGCGGGCATGGTGCCGCTAAAGCAGGTATGCAATAAACCTAATACCGCCAGACCGGCAAATACCAACATCATATTGCCAGAACCAATCAGCATATAGCTGGGAATAGCCAGCAATATTAAGCCCAGAGCCCCTAAGCCAATGACCGGCTTACGGCCCATACGGTCGGTTAAATGTCCCCACATCAACGTCAATGGCATCATAATAAACATAATGACCATGACTAACATGAGCCCGGATAATTCACTCATGCCCAATACGCCGGTTAAATAGCTGGGCATATAAGCAGTCAACATATAATTGGATACGTTAAATAACAGCACCAGGCCAATACATTTCAACAGCGGTTTACTCTGTACACGCAGCATCTGCAGCAAGGTCAGTTGAGGCTTATTGTGCTCAAGCTCTTCGCGCTTGTCCATGTGCTCTTTAAATGCCGGCGTCTCTTCCAGTTTCAGGCGAATATAGAGACCAAATAATCCCAGAGGTGCGGCCAGGAAAAAGGGAATACGCCAGCCCCAATCCATCATGGCTTGATGCGGTAATAGTGCGATCATGCCGGTGACCAGACTGGCACCGAGCAGATAACCCGCCAGTGTGCCGAATTCCAGGAAGCTACCCATAAAGCCACGGCGCTTATCGGTGGAGTATTCCGCGATAAAGGTCGCTGCGCCACCGTATTCGCCGCCGGTGGAGAAACCCTGCACCAGACGTGCCACCAGCAACAGGATCGGGGCGGCAATGCCAATACTGGCATAACTGGGAATCAGGCCGATGCAGAAGGTGCCAATCGACATCATGATCATGGTGAAGGCGAGCACTTTCTGCCGCCCAAAGCGATCACCTAACGGCCCAAATACCATTCCCCCGATTGGGCGAACTAAAAACGCAGCGGCAAAGGTGCCGAAGGAGGCGATTAACTGCGCAGTGTTACTGGCACCAGGAAAAAAGACCTGGCCGATAATCACGGCGAGATAGCTATATACGCCAAAATCAAACCATTCCATGGTGTTGCCTAACGCAGCAGCACTCACAGCGCGTTTTAATAATTTGTTATCGATGACCGTAATATCATCAACGGTTAAGTCAGATTGTTTAGAAATCGTTCCGGTGCTCATAAACCTCCATGAGTAAAATTAGAGCGATCTTATAGCTTTCGCAGCCAAAAAATTCACCTATGGAAATGAAAGCTATAAGAGGCTGAAAGGCGGATACCTTAGGTAATCTCTTTAAGATGTGCAAGTTTGTGACATATATCCTTGCATTAAAGCGTAGCGATGAAGGTATATTCTGTCAAAGTGCTTGAGGGGTGAAATAATAGATTGTGTCGTGATGAGTGAGACCGGTTTTATTCTGCATCATATTATGCGGTGACAGTTTGTCAGAGAGTTAATTATGCTGGGAGAATGTGCGCCACAAGGGTTTTAGCGGCGCAAAGCAGGCGAGGGAGAATCATTTGAACAGCGCACTGACGATAGAGCTAAATACCGAACCCGTCACGAAAGCATGATGCGTTACATTGTCTTGATTTTGTATATCCGCTAACCGTTTTAACGCCGCTTCCGGAGTTGCCGCTTCAACTTCTTCATCTAACTTTTTATAGCTTTGTGAAATGAGCAAGACGGCGCTCTCGACATCTGTCCTTTCAACAGTGGCAATGACCTGATCTTTTTTATAGAAAATGTAATCTGGCATGGTCAAATTCCCGTGTAAACATGCAAGTGCAGCGCTTGATACTTGATGCCCACTACTTTAGCAAACCCTGGCTGATTGAGCTAAGGAGGTGAATGCAATTGCGGTTGCGATCAATAATTCTCTGTCCGTTTCCAGCGAGCAAGGATGGGCTCGATAACGTTTACTGCTGATGAACCCATGTTATTAGCAGGAGGCAGTATGCATTACATTATTAGCGGATTGAATAGCAGCGATTTTGCACATTTATACGGAAAGGATGATGAGTACCTGGCACAGTACAACGCACGCCGAGTGTTAGCCAGCCAAGCCTCGGCTTTGCCAGACCGCATTGGCTTGAAGGATGTTCCACCAGGAGATAATGCGATCTTGCTTAATCACACCTATCAACCCGCGCAATCGCCATACCAGGGGAAGCACGCAATCTTCATTCATGAAGGTTGTATGCAGTCCGGCATCTTCTACAGCGAGATCCCGGAATACCTCGCTAAGCGTCAACTCTCACTGCGAGCCTTCAATCTTGAGCACTGCATTATTGCGGCAGAGCTGGCGACGGGTGATGAAGTGGGGCAAACCGTTTTAGATCTGCTACAGCGGCCTGAAACCGTGTATATCCACGCCCATAGTGCGCGATTTGGCTGCTATTTGGCGGCGATTAATAGGCATTAGGGCTAAATCACGTTTGTAAGATATTTTGAGGGTGGCGAGGTGGCGAGTATGTGTCGCTTGCATGGTGAGTCTCGCAACAGATGGTTGATTTAAACAGATGTCAGGCGGCTTTATGTGGGCACTGTTAGCAGTATCGGTAATATTGCTATTCGGCGCACTGGCGGTGGCTCAGGTTCGCGATCCTTACAAAAACGCTTCGTGAATGACACCAGATTACCGCGCCATCACGGCGCGGCAATCTAACTTATGTATCGGTATGGCTTTGATATCCCACCGGGTTACCGTTGTCGTCAAACACCTCATAAATCACGCTCTCACCCACCTGAACCGGTCGCGTTAATGGGAGGGTGAACGAACCAAACGGCGCCACCAGCACATCATCCACTTTAAGCTTATTGGCAATCTGTAATCTTAAGCTCATATACCACGCCGTTGGATTCTTTAGTGTTAGCTGGCGTTCGTGCACGATAAAACGCAGCTTCTGCACATCTTCAGGCTGAGGCACGCCCAGCGCCGCCGGTCGGATAAAAACCTTAAGCCGCAATCGCAACGGCAACATGATTTTTTGTTCGGCGCTGCCTGTTTGCCTGCTCAGCGCGGGAATTTGATAAATATTCAGCCAGTAAAGGCTCTCACGATCCTCCGGCAGCGACTGGCGTGAAGTGAGCACCAGACGAATTGCACGCTGCTCATCAGGTGCGAGTTTCATCATCGGCGGCATGGCAAAAATGGGTGCACTGCTCAATTCCGGGGACTGCATCAAATCACCGTCATCGCTCCAGATCTGTACCACGGAGGGGGTATCCGCACCGTTCTTTATATTTAGCGCCTGGCTGCTCTCACCGGCATTAAAAATGATGCGTGTTCTATCCACATTCACCACGGCCATGGCGTGAGCAGCGAATAACAGGCTGCTCAATGCCAATGTGTTACTGAAAACTGACCACCACTTGCAACTGCGCATTGACTGTCCCTGCTGTTACTGTTTGTCCACTTATGGCTTCGAGCGAAGCCAAAAAATCACCGCTGTAAATATTGCTGCTACCGGAAGAGACCAGCGAGGTGAGATCCGTATAGGCATACCAGCCGCGCGTATTCCCGGTGCCGGTGCTGGCGAGGTTAGGCAATAAGTTAATGGCAGAACCACTGGCGTTATAAATTTTGATGCCCACACCCGAGGCCACGCCGCTGCTGCCATATTGATTATCCAGCAGCCAGGTCAATCCGCCGCCGCTGGTGGTCAAACCTAACTGTGTCGCTTGTGACACTGCATTGGGCTGATTCACCAGCAAGCCCATCGCGACATTGGCGGCAGTGCTGGTGGATGTGCTGGTGCTGGACCGCGCGCCCGATTCGCACTGCAGCGAGATCGAAAACGGTACCTGACTGCTACCGCCTGCTTTGAGCGCGTTCACGCTGATGGTTGGCAGCAGCACCACAGATGGGTAGTTCTGGACTTCACACAACGCGCCCCGCACATAGGTCACGTTGCGATACGTACTCCAGGCGGCGGGCCAGTTGCCGTAAAACCCGTACCAATAGCTGGCGCTGTCCTGACCTACCGCCAGACTGTTGGTGTCCAGACCTGGGCCTTTAAAAGCAATATAGCCGCGCGGCTGCGTCCAAAGATCGCTGTAGCGGTTATCGCCATTGGCGTAATAGCTGGTTGAACTGATTTTGAACATTTCGTACAACACGTTGCTAAACGCGCTGGCCGGAATATAAAGGTAGGTGCCGTCAGAGTACCAACTGTCGGCGGTAAACTGGCGTGACTTCCAGTAGCGGCTGTAATACTCACCGGTGGTCAGATTGGTCATGCGCACTGCCACGTTTTTCGCCACATCGTAATAAGCGCCGCTAACCTCGCTGCTGGCATACATGCCAGCATAGGCGCTGTCACCGTTGGTGGCGTACATCTCATACAAACTGCCCGCATCCGCTACTGCACAGCGGTAGAGAATCTGATTCGGGCTGTAAGCGGTGTTGCTGGCGGAGGTGAGAAACGAACCGACTGAACTGGCCAGCAACGATCCTGCGGGCTGAAAGGATGTACCGCTGTTGATGCTGATCACCGATGGCAAACCCAGGTTGCCTGAACAGGTATCACAGGCACCCGTCCAGGACGATGCGGTATAGCCGGCTGCCAGAGCGGCGGCTGATAGCGATGAGGTGCTGGTGACTTTGATGCAGTTTGCCCATAACGTCAGCGGCAGCATCAGCAGCACTACGAGGAGATATTTAATTTTCACGAGTTATAGCGTCCTGCAAATACCATTGAGGAGGATAAGCGCCTGTTGCGTCTTTCCGGTGATTTGATAATTGACGGCGCAGCGTGGGGTTTTGCCATCCCAGCTGATTTGCAAACTGCCGGAGTCATGCGGAACGCGTGCGTAAAGCTGGCTTCCCTGACCGACAACGCCAATCACGGTGTTGGAGGCATCACGCACTTCGGCGCCCATCGGCGGTGCCATCCCCTCTGTGGTATTCAGTGAAATCAATACCGCGGTGCCGCGTAAGGTGGCAAAACTCACCTGACTCACGGCACCGGCATAAGGAACCACACGCTGGCTTCCGCCGTTTAACTCAGCATCGGCGCGCATGTGCAACGTATCGAGGCTGACCGTGTTTTCACGATAAGGGGTGAGCGAGGGCAGCAGCGCATATCCGTTGTAGTCAATGACGGCTCCTTGTCCGTTTTGCACCGCTGCACCTTGGGCGCCCTCGGCATGGATCAACGCGAACGTATCGCTGGTGTAAGGCCCCGCAGTGAGACCGCCACGATGCAGCAGTAAAGTGCCAGACGTGCCTAAACCGACCTGGCGATAGTGATCTCCCTGGCCGTAGTTGGCGCGGACTGCGCCAAAACGGGTGTTTTGCTGCAGGTTGCCCCCAAAGGAGCTCGCTTCTCCGTTAACGCCATTGCGGTAATGCTCAGTTCCTCCGTAGAGCGAATAGGAGAAATCGCGCTGTTCGCCTGCCGAACCTGTTAGTGTCGCCATCGAAGACTGGCTCTGTTTTGACTGGTTGTAGTTGTAGGCCACAGATGAAAGACCCGCACCCCAGTTAAGCGGTACTGAAATATTCACTGAAAGGGTATTTTCGCTGTATCGCTGCTGGCGGCTGCTGTCGAGGTTATCGTTGACGCTCAGGTTAAATTGCTGGGTATTCCACCAGGTGCGTTGACGCGCCATATTGATACCGTAACTGATATTGCGCCAGCTGTTGCTATAGCCGAACTGCAACTGGGTGATGCGTGACTGGTTGTTGTAATAATCGGCGGTGCTGGCGCTTAAACTGACCAGGCCATACGCATCCATTGACTGGCTGAGTGTCGCCGATAAGCGATTACGCTGGTTGAGCGAGTCTGAGTAGTAGTTGATGTCCGCTTGATGCTGGCGTCGAACCCCTAAAACATCCTGAAGGTCGCGAAATCCACGAGTCGAATATCGATAAGCGGCCAGGACCAGGTTGGTGCCGGTCTGAAAGGTCTTGCTATAACTCAACTCGGCACGCCAGCCGGAGGTGCGCTGGTCATTTTCGGCCTTAGCCTGGGAAAATGTGGTGTTCAGACCCATCGCACCGATTCCGGTTGCCCAGACACCTCCCAGAAGCCACGCCTGGTAATCTTCCGCCAGCCGTGAACCGACGGTTGCCGTCAAACTATTACTGACGCCGCGCTGCATCACGCCCTCAAAAAAAGCGTTATTCACAGCGTAATATTGGCGCACACGGCCCAGCGCCAGCGAGTAATGCCAATTGCCCGGACGAACCGAATCAGGAACCGAGGAGTAGGGCACCGTGAAGGTAGCGATTTTACCGTTGGCTTCAATCACCTCTACTTCAAAATCTCCCTGACTGCGGGTGTTGTTCAGATCATCAATGATAAACGGGCCAGGCGGCACCACGGTTTCATAGATGACCTTGTTCAACTGTTTCACAATCACACGGGCATTAGATAAGGCGATGCCTCGAATTTCAGGGGCATAACCGCGTCTGCCTTGCGGCCACATACGTTCGTCAGTGGCGAGTTTTACGCCATTAAACGGCAGGCTGCCAAATAGCGAGCTGTCTGTGTAGCTATCGCCAAGGGAAAGCTGGCTATTGATCGACGTCAGTGGCCGTTGCACCCATGTTCGTACCTTGTTGTAGCGATAGCTGCTACCACCCACACTGCTGCTGAGATAGCGAAGATTGCCCTGATGACGCAGCTGCCAGTTGGCGACATTGGTGCCTGCGGTGATCCCGCTCCACAGATATTGATAGCGGTAGGCGGCCGCGCTGTTTTCCGTCCAGGTGTAATTGGTGTTGTGGCGCAGGAATAACGCGGTCATCCCGCCATCCCACTGTTCGGGCGGAATATAACCACGTGGCGTGCGCTTAAGCGCTGACAGGGGCAGCGTGATATTCAGGCGTAACGCGGCGGCATCAAAAGCCCAGCTCCCTTGTGGCGTCCAGTCAACAAGCGGGGCGCACTCGCGATCGATTGGCTGTGCTGGAACCTTTTTTAACGGCAACATTTTCACCAGCGAAAAGGGCAAGCATGGCTCGGCCTCTTTTCCTTGTGCCGGGGGCAAAAATTCCAGCTTCACGCTGGATGACACGAGGGCATTATTGACATAAACATCGACCAGATAATGCCCCGCGGGCAACTCGATTTGGTTGAATTGCGCGATGTTCTGACCGAAGGCTGAGCCTTTAAACAGCGACGGATCGAAATAATATTCTTCACTGTGCACGGCTGTTGAGAAATAGAATGAAACGGTCAGAAAGAATAAGGGGAATTTCAATTCATTGGGAGTTGATGGGGTAATTTTCACTTATTCTGGCTCCCTGATCGTTAATCGCGTCGAGTTTGACGCTGCCTACACCCTGTAAGCGTTGTTTGGTATGACTGAACCAGCAGGTATGCACGGAGAACGGGGCAACCATTACAGGTTCACACGCATAATTTTTTCCCGCGATACGCAGGGAAATAGCGATGAATGAAGCATGCCAGGGCTGCGCATTATCGATCTGTAATCCGCTGCCTTTTTGGGGATCGATTAGAGTGCGGACTTTAATACCCGATAAAATATTGCCCGGTTTGCCTATTGCCGCCGGGCGATAAAACAATTTCACCCGATTGCGCAGCATGACCGTCATGGCATTCTTATCGGCGGCAGCCTGTGATGCGGGCGGAATTTGCAGCATGTTAAACCAGTAAACGGACTCTCGATCCTGAGGCAGTTTGTCTGGCTGGCTGACGACAATACGCGCGACCTGCCCTGATTTCGGCTGAATACGAAATACCGGCGGCGTAGTGATAAAGGGCACGCGATTAATCTGCTGTGGTTTGGCATCCATATCACCCTCATCAAACCAGGTCTGAATAACATAGGGAATGCTATCGTCGTTTTTAAATTGGATATTGATGGAGCTGGCGGGTGCCGGATAAATAATCCGATTGCCCAGCAGCGTGACGCTTGCTGCTGCCGAGGCTGACATCACGCTGATAAATAACGCGCCCAGGGCATTGCGTAAATACATACAGACAATCTCATGGCATGCAGCGCACGCCCGGATATCCGAACGTACGCTGATTAATTATTACTGGTAAGTCACAGCGTATTGTAATGAAGCAGCCACGGTTCCGGCAGCGGCGACACCATTGGCATAATATTGTGCTTTATAAGTGGCCGAGGATTCGGTCTCATCGGCGGCAAGCGTCAGGTCGCCATCACCGGTATAGCCGCCTGTCAGGTTAATCACCGCGTCTTTACTGTCCACCAGTTGGACCTCAACATTTTTTGCGGTGCCGGTATTCGCCAGGTTGCCATTGGCCGTCACGTTGTTGCCGACAAACACCGTTGAAATTTTTGTTGAGGAAGCTGAGTTGCCGGTACAACCGGTCAAACCTACGGTAAAGGCGGTTTGACCGGCGACATCACCGCTGGCAGCCAGATCGGATTTACTCACGGTGGGCATCAGCACCACCGGTGAGGCAGCATTGCCATTCACCGAGATGGAACAGGTTTCATCAGCCACTTCACCCTGGAAATTAATGGTGTTATCGGACGCTGCAACGGCAGAGGCCGAGAAAAGGGCACCGGTGATAACCAGTGAAAGCAGTGTTTTATGTGTTTGCGTCATTTCGTGTAATCCTTTTACTTAGTGACCCGAGATCAGCTGATTAAGGCTGGTACCGGTCTTTCGTCGAATCGAATCTTTGATGTTGTAAATTTTTTTCATCTCATGGTTCATTGCTATCGAAATGGCAGAAAGTGAATTCCCTTTTAAGGCTAAATCCAGAAAGGTTACTTCCTCATTCGACAGTGCATTAACTCTCCTTGTTGCGCCTCCTTTTAAACCATAATAGGTACTGTTAATCACCTTCTTGATATCCTCTAACCGGTCTTCACAATAAATAACGGAGTGGATTCCCTCACTCTTTATCCAGTGTGCAGCCAGAGCGGCCAGCGGTCGATCGGAGACCAAAACGATGGTCAGCCCGGTGGATTTCAGATAATCAATCCAGTTTTTATTGGTGAGATAACGTAAGTTTTCTCGCGAAAAATCAACGAATATACATCCCCGGCAAAACACACTTTCATAGCGACCAGCGACTAATGAAAGTACACCTTTAATCAGGAAATGATTGTTCCCCGGCCAAATCGCAATTTTTTGTATTGGACAGCGATTAAGAATATCGTTGTTTCGGTTCGTCAGCTGGCAGCCATATTTGCAACTGGCACAGCGTAAGTCCTCTCGTGTGGTATTTTTCATAACAAACTCATCCGCTCCTGTAAGAGCTGCGGATATCCTGGCAGGATAGTTGTTTTTATTCAACGAGTTAAGAAAATTAGTCATTTCTTACCCTCAGAAAAGTCTTAGGTTGTACGGGATGGTGATTTTTAAAATTCCATTGTCTTTTCTCAACTTGGCATGATCGTCATCGTTTCATACCCCTTTAGAGTTAAGAACTTTCTAAATCCCCCAGGATTAATGGTGAAAATCGGCTTTTGGGATCAAAATTTAGATAGCATTAATTGCTAAATAATTGAATGTTCGTCAGTGTTGAGCCTGATTATCTTTGGTGTGAAAAGTGAGATTCCAGGATTTTTAATTTTTATTTGATGTAATGAAAACTGCCTCTGGTCTGTGGGTTGTGATGCGGCGAGGTAATTGAGTAATGAAGTTCACCTTACGGAAGGGGATATTTATCTCTCTTAGGATTATTCTTACACCTAATGCAGGGTGGATTTGATCTTAAAATGTCCGCGCGGAGAAGATTTTTACATATCATTAGCAATCTTGTGACCGCTTTGATTAGTACAATTAATCAAAGCGGATGAGGATTCAGCTTACTGGCTATGATTTATATACGAAATATTTTATTTGGCTAAATCAATTGTTAATGTCTGGTGTTTATTTAATTGATAAAAAAAGACTGTGCATTTAGGAAGACCAGGCGACAAATATTGTCTGGTTGAGGTTACGTTGTGAATTAACGCTGAATTATGAGTCGGGCCAGCGACATTCGTCACTCATAGTTTGCGCCAAAGCGGCAGCAGCGTGCGAGAGCTGGTGCTGTTTCAATCGCAAAATGCCCACTCGCCGCTCAATCTGTGGTGAGACCAGCGGCACGCATACCGCGCCGAGTTCTCGCATCTGCTGAATACAAAGAGCAGGCACCGCGCTGGCTCCCAAACCGCTGGCGACCATTTTGCCCACGGTGACCAATTGATGACTTTCGTAAGCGACGTCGAGTCTTCTTCCTGCCTGTGCCAGTGACTGCTCAAGCAGCAGACGCACCGCCGAAGGACGCTGCAAGGTAATGAAATCCAGATGCAGCAGTTCTCGCCAGCTCAGCTGTGGCTTCTCCGCTAACGGGCTATCAGCGGGCACCACGGCAACAAAGCGGTCGCTACCCAGCGGGGTGAAGTGCAGCGCATCGGCCAGTTCGGGTTCAAAGGCGACACCCATCTCCACGCGTCCCTCCTGAACCATCTCCAACACCGTTTCATTGATCACGTCATGCACCGCGATATTGACCCCGGGATAGCGCTGGCGAAAAGCCTTCAGCACCGCAGGCAGCAGGTTGCCAGCAAAAGAGGGCATGGCGGCAATCGACACTTTCCCCAGTTGCAGCGTAAAACGCAGATGCATCGCTTCTTCGGCATTTTCCCAATCCGCCAGCAGCCGTCGTGCCATGGGAAAAAAGATCTCACCTTCCGGCGTCAGTGATACGTGGCGGGTGGTGCGCATAAACAACGGTCCGCCCAACGCTTCTTCTAATCCGCTGATCGCCAGGCTCAGCGCCGGTTGCGAAATTGCCAGACGTTCACTGGCCTGAGCAAAACTCAAAGTGTGAGCGACCGCTAAGAACGCGCGTAACTGCTTGATAGTCATTTTCATTTTTCTATTTGTTAACTTTATGTAAAACAACGATTAACGGAATATTAATAAGAAAAGTAAATGAAAGGCCAATAAAAACAAAATTAACAAATCATTTTTGTGACGCGAGGATGGCTTTATTCGGTGAGCTGAGGAGATGTACAGCAATGGCAGGATTAGACAAACGCGTAACCAGTTATCAGCAGGCGCTGGCTGGATTGCAAGACGACATGACGCTGCTGGCGGGGGGATTTGGCCTGTGCGGCATTCCAGAAAATCTCATCGCCGAACTTCGTCAGCAGGGCATTAAGGGGCTGACCGTGGTCTCGAATAACTGCGGCGTGGATGGCTTTGGCCTCGGGCTGCTGCTGGAGAATCGGCAGATCAAAACCATGATCGCCTCTTACGTCGGTGAGAACGCGCTGTTCGAGCAGCAGATGCTCAGCGGTGAGCTGGAAGTGATTCTCACGCCGCAGGGGACGCTGGCGGAAAAAGTGCGCGCAGGCGGCGCGGGTATACCCGCATTTTATACGGCCACCGGCTATGGCACGCCCGTGGCAGAAGGTAAAGAAGTCAGAGAATTCGATGGGCGCCACTACATTCTGGAACAAGCGATCCGCGGTGACTTCGCCATCGTCAAAGGCTGGAAAGCGGACTGGTACGGCAATGTGATCTATCGCCACACTGCGCAGAATTTTAACCCACTGATGGCGATGGCTGCCCGTGTCACCGTTGTTGAAGTTGAAGAGATTGTGGCGCCAGGTGAACTGGATCCAGCAGCTATTCATACGCCGGGCATTTATGTCGATCGCCTGATACAGGGCAACTTCGAGAAACGCATTGAGAAACGCACCCTGAGTGAAGGAGGCGCACATGCTCACGCGTGAACAGATGGCGCAGCGCGTGGCGCAGGAGCTACGCGATGGCGATTACGTCAATCTTGGCATTGGCATGCCGACGCTGGTGGCCAACTACGTACCTGAGGGCATGGATGTGATGATGCAGTCGGAAAACGGTTTGTTGGGCATGGGGGCGTTTCCCACCGAAGCCGAACTGGATGCCGACATGATCAATGCCGGCAAACAGACGGTGACCGCAAGAAAGGGTGCGGCAATCTTCGATTCGGCACAGTCTTTCGCCATGATCCGCGGCGGCCATGTTGATCTTACCGTGCTGGGCGCGCTGGAAGTGGACGTTAGCGGCAACATCGCATCGTGGATGATCCCCGGAAAAATGGTCAAGGGCATGGGCGGCGCGATGGATTTGGTGGCGGGTGCGGAAAACATCATCGTGATGATGACGCACGCATCAAAGCATGGCGAATCAAAACTGCTGTCCGAATGCACTTTGCCGCTTACCGGCGTCGGCTGTATTCGTAAAGTGATCACTGAACTCGGCTGGCTGGAGATTGAAGAGGGCGCTTTTGTGCTGCGTGAGTATGCGCCGGGCGTCACGCTGGATGAGATCCGTGCAAAGACGGCCGGGCAATTACGCATCGCCGATGATGTCCGTGAAATGCATTTTTCAAAGGAGGCATCATGAACGAATGTGTGATTGTGGCAGCCACCCGCACGCCCATCGGCCGTTTTCACGGTGCGCTGGCGTCTCTTACTGCTGCAGAACTGGGCCAGCAGGTGATTGCCACACTGCTGAAACAAACCGCGCTCGATCCCGCGCTAATCGATGAGGTCATTATGGGGCAGGTACTCACCGCCGGATGCGGGCAAAACCCTGCGCGCCAGGCGGCCGTGGCGGCGGGCGTGCCTTACAGCGTGCCAGCCAGCACGCTGAACATGGTGTGTGGCTCAGGGCTTAAAGCGGTGATTCAGGCCGCACAAGCCATTCAAAGCGGTGCCGCTGAGATCATTATCGCGGGCGGTCAGGAGAGTATGAGCCAATCCCCTTATCTGCTGCCGGAGGCGCGTGGCGGCTGTCGTTTGGGGCACAGTCAACTGATGGACAGCGTGATCCACGATGGTCTATGGGATGCGTTTAACGACTACCACATGGGGATCACTGCCGAGAATCTGGCCGATGAATTCCACATCAGCCGTGCCGATCAGGATGCGTTTGCCTTGCAATCCCAACAGAAAGCGGTGGCGGCACAGCAACAGGGCGCATTCCGCGCCGAAATCACGCCTGTCGCGGTGGCGCAGGCTAAAGGCGAGACATTGGTGATCGGTGAAGATGAACAGCCACGCGCGGACAGTTCAGCAGAGCGGCTGGCGCGTTTGCATCCCGCCTTTAAAAAGGACGGCAGCGTGACCGCAGGTAATGCTTCCAGCCTGAATGATGGCGCGGCCGCCGTGCTGTTGATGTCAGCATCACGCGCCGCCGCATTGGGATTGCCGGTGCTGGCGCGATTGACCGGGAGCGGCATGGCCGGTGTGGATCCGGCGGTGATGGGTATCGGCCCGGTGGCTGCCACCAACAAAGCCCTGAAACAGGCTGGTTGGGAGCTGGATCAAGTGGATTTGATCGAAGCTAATGAAGCCTTTGCCGCGCAGGCTTTGGCGGTAGGCAAAGCGCTTAACTGGCAGCCGGAACGGGTCAATGCCAACGGCGGTGCCATTGCGCTGGGGCATCCGATTGGTGCCTCCGGCTGCCGCATTCTGGTGACGCTCATTCATGCCTTGCAGCAGCGTGAGCGAATGCGCGGTCTGGCAACGCTGTGTGTTGGCGGCGGCATGGGCGTCGCGCTGGCGATTGAACGCCCGGATTGAGGCGGACCGATTCAAATTTTTGGCAACGTCTTTACCTTCAACCCTACAAAATAATAAGGAAGCAACATGAGTGTCGTTATTGCCCTCGCTGCGCTTGGGTTGCTGATGTTAGCCGCCTATCGCGGCTATAGCGTAATTTTGTTCGCCCCGATTGCCGCGCTGTTAGCGGTGCTGTTAACCGAACCGGCTGCGGTCGCGCCGGTGTTCAGCGGTCTGTTTATGGAAAAGATGGTGGGCTTTGTGAAGCTCTACTTCCCGGTGTTTCTGCTGGGTGCCATCTTTGGCAAGTTGATTGAGCTATCCGGCTTCTCACGCTCGATCGTCACGGCGGCCATTGCGCTGCTGGGTCGCCGCCATGCCATCCCGGTGATTGTACTGGTGTGCGCACTGCTGACGTACGGCGGTGTGTCGCTATTTGTAGTGGCCTTTGCTGTTTATCCGTTTGCCGCAGAACTGTTTCGTCAGAGCAATATCCCTAAGCGCTTGATTCCGGCAACGGTGGCTCTGGGTGCGTTCTCCTTCACCATGGATGCACTGCCCGGCACGCCACAAATCCAGAACATCATTCCCGGTAGTTTCTTCGGCACTAACGCCTGGGCTGCGCCATGGTTGGGGTTGATCGGTTCACTCTTCATTATTGTGGTGGGCTTACTGTGGCTGGATCGGCAACGCCGTCGGGCACAGGCCAACCAGGAACCCTATGGCACTAACCTGAAGAATGAGCCAGAAACAGCAGAAGATGTTCGCTTGCCGCATCCGCTGATAGCCATTCTGCCGCTGATTCTGGTCGGGGTGCTCAATCTCTGCTTCACCTGGTGGATCCCGTCATGGTACGGCGCGCAGAGCAGCGTCACGCTACCGGGAAATCCCACGCCGATTCTCACCGATATTAAGAAAACCACCGCGATTTGGGCAGTACAGGCGGCGCTGCTCAGCGGCATTCTGGTGGTGCTGATTTTTGGCTGGCGCAACATTCGCGGTCGTCTGGCAGAAGGCAGTCGTACGGCGGTCGCCGGTGCGTTACTGGCGGCGATGAATACCGCCTCCGAGTACGGTTTTGGTGCGGTAATCGCTGCGTTGCCGGGTTTTGTCGTGCTGTCTGGCGTGCTGCAGGCGATTCCCAACCCGCTGCTCAATGAAGCGATCAGTATTACCGTGCTGGCGGGGATCACCGGTTCGGCATCGGGCGGGATGAGTATTGCGCTGGCAGCGATGGCAGAACACTTCGTGCAGGCGGCGCAGGCCACGGGGATTCCGATGGAAGTGCTGCACCGCGTGGCGGCGATGGCCAGCGGCGGGATGGACACACTGCCTCACAATGGCGCGGTGATCACCTTGCTGGCGATCACCGGGTTAACGCATAAAGAAGCGTATGGTGGCATCTTCGCCATCACCATTATCAAAAGTCTGGCCGTGCTGTTTGTGATTGGGGTGTTTTACCTCACCGGCATTGTCTGAAGGAGGATGAATCGATGCAATTAACGGGAAAAGTGGCACTGGTGACCGGGTCTACCAGCGGTATCGGATTAGGTATCGCGGAGCAACTGGCACTGGCAGGCGCCACGGTAATACTCAACGGTTTTGGCGAAGTGGAACACGCAAAAGCGGTTATCGCTGCCACCGGGGCAACAGTGGACTATCACGCGGCAGACATGTCCGATTCGCAACAAATTGCCGCGATGATTGAGTGGGCGGAAGCGCACTATGGTGCGGTAGATATTCTGGTAAATAATGCCGGTATTCAGTACACCGCGCCGGTGGAATCTTTCCCGGTAGAGAAGTGGGATGCGATTATTGCCATCAATCTCTCTTCGGTGTTTCACACCAGTCGCGCCGTTTTACCCGGCATGCAGGCACGTCACTGGGGGCGCATCATTAATATCGCCTCCGTGCATGGGCTAGTGGCATCGAAAGAGAAAGCCGCCTATGTCGCTGCGAAGCATGGGGTGGTAGGGCTGACAAAAGTGATTGCGCTGGAGAACGCGCAATCACCGATCACCTGCAACGCCATCTGTCCGGGCTGGGTGCTAACGCCGCTGGTGCAGCAGCAGATCGATAAACGCATTGCAGCCGGCGAGGATGCCGAAACCGCGCGCCTGGCGTTATTGTCAGAAAAACAACCTGCTCAGGCTTTTGTTACACCTGAGCAGTTGGGAGCATTGGTGCTGTTTCTGTGCAGTGAGGGCGGTGCGCAGGTGCGCGGCGCGGCCTGGAACATGGATGGCGGCTGGCTGGCGCAGTAATGCATCACGGCTTTATCCACGCGGCAATACACTCTTTCATCACGCGCAGGCGCTCATCCAGCGCCGCTTTGGCACTGAGATCCTGCTGATAGATAATCGACAGCGTTGACTGATTGATCAGATAGAAAAAGCCCAGCGCGGAGATATTGATGTTGAGTTGCATCACATCGATATCCTCGCGCACGTTTCCTTCGGCGCGTCCTCGTTTCAGCAATTGCTGGGTGATACTGCTCCAGCTCTGATTAATCTGCACGGTGATGTCAGAATCTTTGAGATGCCGCGCCTTGAGCTGATTTTCGCTGTTGAGCAGGCGAATGAATTCGGGATTTTTCAGGTAATAGTGCCAGGTGAACTCCACCAGCTGCAAAATTGCCTGATCGGCGGGGAGGTGATCGAGCTTTAAGGCTGCTTCCTGCTCGCGAATGTCACGATAGGCTTCTTCCAGCACGCGGGTAAACAGAATGTCTTTGTTAGTGAAGTAGTAGTAAATCAGTTGCTTATTGGCATGAGCGCGTTCGGCGATGCTATCAACGCGTGCACCGTCGAATCCTTTCTCAGCGAACTCTGCGCGCGCGGCCATCAGTATCCGCACCTGCTTATCCGTGACATCCTCAATGTTACTCGCAACACGATCAACCAAAGCAGAATCCCCACATATCACTGTTTTACTGAGCATTATAGTGCCTCTTTTTGCGCATAAAACAAGGGCAAAAGATTTTCAACTAACTAGTTGGTTATGTGAATTCGATCAAAGTCAGGTCTCTTTCTGCCCATTATAGTGACGTCATCAACCAGTTAGTTGATTGATTATGAATCAGCGAACGGCGGAGCGTTGAAATAGATGTTGAACGTGTTACTTCCATCACAAACGACTTTGAGGTGAATACATGGCGCAGATTCCAGTGGGCATCATCATGCACGGCGTGACCGGGCGAATGGGTAAAAATCAACATCTCATCCGTTCGATTGTGCAGATTCGGCAGCAGGGCGGTGTGGCGCTGGCCAATGGCGACCGATTGATGCCCGATCCGATTCTGATTGGCCGCAACGCGGAAAAAATGGCTGCGCTGGCGCGGGAATTTGGTATCGAACGTTGGGGAACCAACATTGATGAAGCACTGAATAATCCGCATGACATCATCTTTTTTGATGCAGCCACCACCCAGGCACGTCCGGCTTTGCTGAAGAAAGCCATCAGCAAGGGGAAACACGTTTATTCGGAAAAGCCGGTAGCGATGGGGCTGGATGATGCGCTGGATCTATACCATTTCGCACAAGAAAAAGGCGTGTGTCACGGCGTGGTGCAGGACAAGTTGTGGCTGCCGGGTTTGCAAAAGCTGCGTTTGCTAAATGAATCCGGCTTCTTTGGTCGTGTGTTATCGGTGCGCGGTGAATTTGGCTACTGGGTATTTGAAGGCGATCGCCAACCGGCCCAGCGTCCATCCTGGAACTACCGCAGCGAAGATGGCGGCGGCATTATCCTCGACATGATTTGCCACTGGCGCTACGTCATCGACAACCTGTTCGGTGAAATCAAAAGCCTGAGCTGCATCGGCGCAACCCACATTCCACAGCGCTGGGATGAACAGCAGCAACCTTATGACGCCACGGCGGATGACGCGGTGTACGCCACCTTCGAACTGCACAACGGCGCGATTGTTCAGATCAACAGTTCATGGTGCGTGCGCGTGCGCCGCGATGATCTGGTGACATTCCAGGTGGATGGTGTCAACGGTTCAGCGGTGGCTGGCCTTAGCGATTGCTTTACGCAGGCTAGCGTCAATACGCCAAAGCCGGTCTGGAATCCGGATATCCGTCAAACCCATAACTTCTTCGATGACTGGGCCAGCTTGCCGGATACCCAGGTCTACGACAATGCATTCAAAGTGCAGTGGGAGCTGTTTTTACGCCACGTATGGGGCGAAGGGGAATATCGCTGGGATCTGTTGGAAGGAGCCAAAGGTCTGCAACTGGTCGATCTGGCATTGAAAAGCTGGAAAGAGCGTCGCTGGGTTGATGTGCCATCGCTGGAACGCTAAGGAGCCGAACATGAGTCGTCCCCATTCCGAACAGCTTTCGCTCAACACGGCGACCGTGCGCCAGCAGTGGGATTTACGCCAAATCATTGAAGGTTGTGCGCGCCATGAGATATGCGGCATCTCGCCGTGGCGCGATCAGGTAGCAAACATCGGTTTAGCAGAAGCGGTGCGGCTGATTCGTCATCACGATCTGCGGGTGAGTGGCTACTGCCGGGGCGGCATGTTTCCCGGCGTTGATCAGCAAGCACGCCAGGCGACCCTGGCCGACAACCAGCGAGCGGTGGATGAAGCGCTGGAATTGGGCGCAGAGTGCCTTGTGCTGGTGGTCGGCGGTTTGCCGCCAGGTTCGAAAGATCTGCCGGGGGCGCGACAGCAAGTGCGTGATGGACTCAGCGCTCTGCTGGAGTACGCCCGCGCGGGCGGCATGCCGCTGGCGATTGAACCGCTGCATCCCATGTACGCGGCGGATCGTGCCTGCATCAACACGCTGAAACAGGCTAACGACCTCTGCGATGAGCTGGGCGACGACGGACTGGGGATTGCCGTCGATGTCTATCACACCTGGTGGGATGCTGAGTTTTATCAGGAAATCGCCCGTGCGGGTCTGAAACGGCTGCTGGCGTTTCATATCTGCGACTGGCTCACGCCTACGCGGGACCTGCTGGAGGATCGCGGCATGATGGGCGATGGCGTTATCGATATCCGCGCCATGCGGGAAGCGGTAGAAGCCCAGGGTTATCGCGGATTACATGAAGTGGAAATTTTCTCCCGCCTGAACTGGTGGACTCAGGATCCAGATGAGGTGCTTAAGACCTGCAAGGCTCGCCATCTGGCGCACGGTTAACCGTATCTGACAGAGCTGAAAAGCTGTTTTCGTCGGTCACAGACATTGTCGAGGAAAAGATGAATACAGATACCCGCAAAATGATTCTGGTCACCGTGCTGTGCGGCCTTGGCTACATGATGTACTCGGTGGATCGCATGACGGTGTCATCAGCCATCGGGCTGATCGCTGGAGAGTTTGGTCTCGGTAAAGCGGAGAGTGGCATTCTGCTCTCCTCCTTCTTTTTTGGCTTCATCGTCTTTCTGTTCATTTCCGGCATTATCGCCGACAAGTTAAGCGGCAAACCGGTATTGATTCTCGGCCTGATGATGTTTTCACTGGCGACACTGTTAACGGGTGTCGCCGGCAGCATGACCAGCCTGATTTTTTACCGCGTGATGACGGGCATCGGTGAGGGCATCTTCTGGCCTGCCGCCTCGCTCGAAGTGGCCAACGTGACCAGCGAAAAACAGCGCACCACCGTGATGTCACTCTATTGGATGGGGTATCCGATTGGCGGATTCCTTGGCACCTGGATGGGCGCCATGCTCGGTCCGATCTTTGGCTGGCGCGTGGTGTTCTACGTGGCGGGCGCGATGGGCATGCTGGTGGCGCTGTTGTATCTGGTGCTGGTGAAAAATGATCGTAAACCTGCCGAGTTGATTGCACGCCAGGCAGCGGAAAAAGTGCCATTAAAAACCTTGTTCCGCCATGCGCCGGTGTTGCTGATGGCTGCATTCTATTTCGTGCTGCTGGCAGGCTGGTGGATTGTGCTGCTGTGGGCACCGAGCTATTTGATGCAGGTAAAAAATCTGTCGATTGGCACTGCAGGCACCATCGCCAGTCTGCTCGGCATTACTGGAGCGCTGGGCGGTTTTGTGTTGGGGCGCTACTGCGATAAGGGCGATTTCAAACGTCGTCGCACCATTCTGATGACCATTACTTTTATCAGCGGGCTGGTGATGGCCGCCATGGCATTCAATCTTTCGGTGCCGTTGGTGATTGTGCTGGTGCTGATCCTCGGTTTCCTTGGCTATCCGATTACACCCATTGTTCTCTCGCTCACTGCTGAACTGGTGCCGCCTTCTCTGCGCGGTTCCGCCATCGGCTTTGTGATGAATATGGGAATGGCGGCGGGCGGCATCTCGCCAATTGTGGCGGGTTACTACGCGCAGCATTACACCCTGCAACCGGTCTGGCTGGTGGCCGCCTGCGTCATTATCTGCAGCAGCCTGGTGTTGCTGGGGGTGCGTCGCCTGCCTATCGGAAGCCACAACAGTTCGCAGAATGTGATGCCGTCCGGGCATCTGGCAAAACACTGAAATAAGGAACAGAACCATGTCTGTGAGCAATAAAGTGCGTTTACTGGATCGCAACGGTCAGCCCTACAGCTACATCATGCAGGGTGAGCGCCACTGGAGCGTACCGGCGAAACCGCTATTTAACCGTGACGTGTATGCCGCTGCGCATGTGGTTGCCGACCCGCAGCGCATGCAAAATCCACATAGCGATATGGCGATTGACTGGGACAGCACGCTGGAATATCGCGATCATTTAATGTCGCTGGGATTGGGCATCGCGGAAGCCATGGATACCGCGCAACGCGGCATGGGGCTGGATTGGCCAACCGCGCTGGAGCTTATAAAACGCAGCGTTGAGCAAGCGAAAGCGTATCCGGGGGCACGGGTCGCCAGCGGGGCTGGCACCGATCATCTGACGGACTTTTCCCAACTGACCTTACAGGATGTGATTGCCGCGTATGAGCAGCAAATCTCAGCAATCGAAGCCTGTGGCGGCCGTATTATCTTAATGGCTAGTCGCGCGCTCGCCGCCATTGCTAAGGGGCCAGAGGATTACATCACCGTTTACAGCACGCTTCTGCGCCAGGTGCGTGAGCCGGTTATTTTGCACTGGCTGGGGGACATGTTTGATCCCGCACTACGCGGTTATTGGGGTGGCGCGACAATTCACAGTGCGATGGAGGTTTGCCTTGCGGTGATTCGCGAAAATCAGGAAAAAGTGGAGGGGATAAAAATCTCCTTGCTGGATAAAGATCGTGAAATTGAGATGCGGCGCCTGCTGCCGGCTTCCGTTAAAATGTATACCGGCGATGACTTTAACTATCCCGAACTGATCGCCGGGGATGAGCAAGGTTTCTCGCACGCGCTTCTGGGTATCCTCGACGGCATTGCACCGGCCGCCACCAGCGCACTGCATGCATTGGCGCAGGGCGATCGCGCCAGCTTTGAACTCATACTGGCACCGACAGTGCCGCTGGCACGCCATTTGTTCTCGGCACCCACGCAGTATTACAAGGCGGGCATCGTGTTCCTGGCCTGGTTGAATGGCCATCAGAAGCATTTCACCTTGCTTGGCGGCATGCAGAGTGCGCGCAGTCTGACGCACTACTCTGAAGCGTTCAGACTGGCGGATGAGGCTGGTTTGCTGAATAACGCGGATGTGGCTGCTGAACGCATGTGGCTACTGGCGAAAATGCACGGTATTTAGCCTTTCGGCTTAACGCGGTTAGAGGCTATTTAAGCCGTCCGGATTTCTGACGGAAAAGAAGACTCACTCGGTTAGAGCGAAAAAAAGCCCGCCATTGGCGGGCTTGATAGCAGCGGCTATCGAATAATCTCGTAGGTGACGCGCGTGTAGGTACTGCAACCACGATTGTGGCAGTCCATTATTGCAGGATATTTTGTTACTGAACATACCGTTTCCTGATGGCTGTATAGCCGTGGGCTTCAAGCGCTGACTCATACGTATTGAATATTGAGCGCACCCTGTGCTGATGTCGTGATCTGCGCCTGAACCCGCCACGTTGTGTGTATGCGTTCGGGTGTGAGGACGGCTTTGGGCTTACCCGTTGAAACCACGCGACCCTGATCGAGTACCACAAGGTGTTGGCAATATTTTGCCGCCAGATTCAGATCGTGAAGAGCAATCACCACCGTCACGGGCAGCGAAGAGATAAGACGCATCAATTCAAGCTGGAATTGGATGTCGAGGTGATTGACGGGTTCATCCAGCAGTAAAACATCCGGTTTTTGCGCCAGTGCGCGGGCGATTTGGCAACGCTGGCGCTCACCGCCGGATAATCGTTGCCAGCAGCGGTCGACCAAATTTTCCAGTTGCATTAACGCCACCGCCTCGTCAACGGCGCTGGCATCCTCTGCCGTCCAGAACTGGAATGCGCCACGATGAGGCGTGCGCCCGAGACGAATAATGTCAATCACCGTGAGTTCATCATCGGCTTCGGCGTGTTGCGGGACAAAGGCCAGTTTGCGCGCCAGCTGATTGCGCGAAAGTTGGTTCAGCCTCCGTTCGCCGAGCGTTATCTTCGCGCCCGAATCAGGCATTAGCCCAGCCAGCGCACGCAGTAGCGTTGATTTTCCTGAACCGTTGGGCCCAAGCAAACCTACGGTTGCAGACTGAGCTGCGTCGAAGGAGACCGTGGTGAGTATGCGGCGCGCTTGAAGTTGGACGCTGAGGTCACTGACCGATATCGTCATCGTTTAATTGCCCTTTCGTTGATAGAGAAGGAAGGCAAAAGCAGGGGCGCCCACCAATGCAGTCACCACGCCAATGGGTAAAACCTGATGTGCGATCAACGTTCTCGATATCAAGTCGGCAAGGATCATGAAATGGCAGCCCGACAGGAATGTCACGGGAAGGGTGATAAGGTGTCGCTGTCCAACCAGCATGCGGGTCACGTGCGGGATGACCAATCCGACAAATCCCACCGCCCCAATTGAGCTGACAATCACCGCCGTGATGAATGCCGTAATCAACAGCAACACCACCCGCACTTTCACAACCGGAGTACCTAACGTTACCGAGACATCGACACCAAATGAAAACGTGTCCAGCGTGCGTGCATAGCACATGATCACCCCAAATCCGCTGACGATGACGATGGCGCACAGAACGGCATCTGGCCAGCGAACGCCGCTTAAACTGCCTAAGAGCCAAAACATCACACCGCGCGATTGCTCCGCATTGGCTGATGTGCTGACGATGTAAGACGTGAGCGCATTGAACAGCTGTGTTCCGGCAATACCGGCCAAAATGATGCGCCCGGTGTTTTCCCCCATCCCTCTTGAGAACAAAATAATCAAGCCAAACGCCAGGCAAGCGCCGGCAAAGGCACCACTGCCAACCGTCAACACGCCGCTGCCAATACCCAGCAGCATCACCATTACGGCCCCGGTGGAAGCACCCGCAGAGATACCCAACAGATAGGGTTCCGCCAGCGGGTTTCTTAACAACGATTGCAACACCAGGCCGCAAAGGGCTAAGCCACCTCCGCTGCATGCCGCCATGAAGGCCCGACTCATCCGATATTGCCAGACGATGCCAGCCTCAACGGGAGGGAGATCATAATGCGTCAAGCCCACCCCGTTGGTGATCGCCTGGAAGGTGGCGCTCAATGAGATGGGCATATCGCCAATGCTGGATGAGAAGATCATCATTACGGGCAAGCTGATAAAGCCCGCGAGAAAAATAAAGCCGATCTTAAATGGGTAAGCCCGATTCATACTATTTAAACGCGGCAATCTGCTGACCGATCAGCTCAACAGCATCGACATTGCGCAGGGATGGATTGAGTGACATCGCTGGCACGATCACGATATGACCCTGTTTGACCGCACTCATTTCTCGTGTAACGGGATCGCTGGTGAGGAATGCCTGTTTTATGGCGACATCATCGGCTGGATACAGCCTTCTATCCATGCTGGCGATGACGATGATATCGGGCTGAGATTGTGCGATATGTTCCCAACTCACGGCGGGCCATTCATCGGAGGAATCAATGATATTTTTGAGGCCTAGAGTCTGAGTGATCCAGCCTGGCGCACCATCACTGCCTGCGATCCACGGATCGCCTTTAAGGCGTGTGCTTGAGAACCAATACACCACCTTAAGGGGTTTGCTGGTGTGAAGCGCCACCTGTTGTTGTGCCTGAGCGATTCGTGCAGATAACTTATCCTTTAAGGCATCGCCACGCTCCGTCACATCGAAGATGTTGGCAAGCGCGGTGATTTCATCATAAATCACCTCAATCGAGTAAGGTTTCACGCGCGCACCGTCGCCGTTTGAAGTGGCGGTGACCGATTTGCCCTGACAATCAGCAGGTGAAATCCAGGTTTTGATGCCAGGTTGTTCAAATTGATCGCGAGTAGCGACTTCACCCTGAGGCCCAACATGCCAGCTGTACTGCGCCAAAACCAAATCAGGTTTTTGCGCGACGACGGCTTCAAAGCCCGGTGAGTTGTCCGCAAGGCGTTTAAGGCCACTGCCAGCCTGCGCTAACTCAGGGGGGAGAGGGCCGAACCAGACGGCGGTACCCGCAATTTTACTCCCCAGGCCAAGTGCCAGAAGGAGTTCAGTTTCATGCTGACCAATGGTCACCACGCGTGCAGGTGGTCGTGAAAAGGTTTCCGTTTTACCGCAGTTTTCAATGCTGAGGGGATAGGTGGAAGCCAGGGCGGTGGAAGTGCTGAATACCATTATGAGTGCCAAAAGGCGGGTCGAAAAAGTGCGCATGATTTACCGATTACGTAGTGTAATGTTATAACATAACATAATGGCAAGTCTGATGTATTCATGTCAATTGATTCTGATACCCATTGTGAGTGTTAAGTGTTAAGGCTGTTGAAGCGAAGTCCGTGGCCCGGACTTCACTCTGATCTTAACCCGGACCATCACTTCCTGCCGCCAGCAGAGGCACCACCACATCACTGATCGGTGTCGCGATGCCTTGTGCTTTGCCGCGTCGCTGCACCACGCCATTACGGATGTCCCACTCAAGCGGGCGATTGGCCTGACGATCCGCCAGGATCGAGGTGCCTAAATCTGCCGGGGCGCGATGGAAGCCAGCCATAATTTCCTGCGGCACGTTGTCGCTCAGATTGGCGCCTTCCGCACGCGCCACAGTCATACACTCCCGCAGATAGGCCAGACCCAGCTCGGTGATATCTTCGCGCTGAAACATCCCGGCGCGGCGATTGGCGAGCACCAT
Source organism: Pantoea sp. GL120224-02 (assembly GCF_900215395.1). NCBI lineage: Bacteria > Pseudomonadati > Pseudomonadota > Gammaproteobacteria > Enterobacterales > Erwiniaceae > Pantoea > Pantoea sp. GL120224-02. The sequence goes on from NZ_OBEC01000003.1 coordinate 271,540, forward strand.
TAAACCGGCGACGGCGTTTTGCAACAGTTTGCGCCAGGCAATGGTGAGGAAATCTGCCTCCAGTTCGACCGCACAGCGCGAGTCTTGCAGTGCTTGCACAATACGCTGTGCTGGCGCGACGTCGGGCACAGTCAGGCGCGGCTTCGCGCGTAACCACACCGAGGCATCAGGCTCGCGCTGAGCCGGGAACCACACCACAGAAGGCAGTACCGTTGCGCCATTGACTAATGGAGACAGCTGTTCAACTTGCTCCACACCATTTTGCAGCGCGCATACCACCGTATTCTCATCGCATAACACCGCCAGCCAGGGGGCAATTTCCGCAACCTGAGTGGTTTTGACCGCCACAAACACCAAATCATAGGGTGCACCAATGTCTGCGGGATTGCTCAGCACCGGGCCAGGCACCACAATCTCACCGTCTTCGTGGCGCAGCAGCAATTGAGTATGTGCTGTACGTCCGCACAGTGTTGGCGTGCGATTCATTTCATGTAGCGCGGCAGCCACAGTGGTACCGATGGCGCCGGGTCCGACAAGGGTGATGGTTGGAAACTCAGACATGCAGCTATTCTCCTGTTTATCCAGTGCTGCCCACAGGGTCAGCGAAAACTCTCTATTACAGCCTGGCATTGTGACTGAATGATGTGCGTTCCATCGGCCAGATAGAAAAATAATAGCGCGGGATAATCACTCAACGCCTGCCATAAAAGGGCGAATTACAGCAGGGCTATCTGTTTCTGTTGCAGCAGTTGCTGCATCTCAGCATCAGGTTCTCCATCAACAATCAGTGTGCTGGCCAGTGACAGACCGCCAATGGCGAACGCCGATGCTGAGTTGAGTTTCTCTTTAGAGACCATCACCACCGTTTCCGCCGCACGCGCCGCCAGTGCACGTTTCACACCGGCTTCTTCGTAATTACCCGTGGTTAACCCTGCGGTTTTGTGTACTCCGGTGACGCCCATAAAGAACAGGTCTGCATTGATGTGTGCAATGGCTTCGATCACCGCTGATCCCACGGCAACCACCGAGTGACGATACAGTTGGCCGCCAATCAGAATCACCTCAACCAGAGGAAAATCAACCAGGGCGACGGCAATACTCGGACTGTGGGTCACCACGGTAAAAGCCAGTTCTTTGGGCAGCAGTTGCACCATTTCCGCTGTGGTTGTACCGCCATCAATGATCACCACCTGACCCGGTTGAATCAGTTGCACTGCTTTTTGCGCGATCAGGCGCTTAGAACTGATTTGCACGTTTTTGCGTGTTTCGAAAGGGGCAATAGCAGCAGAAACCGGCAGCGCACCCCCGTGGACACGTTGCAGTAATCCCTCGCAGGCCAACTCCCTTAAATCACGGCGAATCGAGTCCTCAGAGACGCTAAAGCGCTGGCTAAGCTCGCTAGACATCACTTGCTGCTCATCGGCAAGAATCGTCAATATCTGCTGTTTACGTTGACTGGAAAGCATAATTTTCTCATTCGTGTTTTTGCTTGTATGTGCACGATTATGCATGATAACGTCTGTTTTGTCAGCCATCGGGAGACCAAACATGCAGCATAAAGTGCGCAATATTCGTGAGCAGTTATTATCCGACAACTGGTACACCTTAAAAAAATACACCTTCGATTTACAGCGTGCCGACGGCAGTTGGCAACAGCAAAGCCGCGAAGCTTACGACCGTGGCAATGGTGCGGTGATCCTACTTTATAACCGCCATAAACAGACAGTCGTCCTGACACGGCAATTCCGCTTTCCCATCTTTATCCATGGGCATGATGGCTTTTTGATCGAGGCCGCAGCCGGTTTGCTGGATAACGCCTCGCCTGAAACGCGCATTATTGCCGAGGCAGAAGAAGAAACTGGTTACACTGTCACAAATGTTGAGAAGGTGATGGAGGCTTATATGAGCCCGGGTTCGGTGACGGAGAAGTTATTTTTCTTTATCGCGGAATATCACGATGGCGACCGAAAGCATGCTGGCGGCGGCCTGGAGGAAGAGGGGGAAGATATCGAAGTACTGGAGTGGCCTTTCGCACGCGCGATGGACGCGATCCGAAACGGTGAAATCGAAGATGCCAAAACCATCATGTTGCTGCAACACCTGGCATTAAACATTCAATTTGAGGAGAAAGTGCCATGATGATTCTGATCGCAGGTCCGGTTCGCAGTGGCACTCACGGTGATCAGCAACTGATTGAGCAAAATATGCAGAAACTTGATCACATGGCGTTGCAGGTTTATCAAAAGGGCCATACCCCGGTGATAGGTGAATGGCTGGCGTTACCGCTCGCCAATGCGGCGGGTTCGCAGCGGATCGGGGATGAAATCAGTGAAGCCTTCCTCTATCCCGTTGCGCATCGTCTTATTCAGAGCTGTGATGCCATTTTACGCATGCCTGGCGCTTCAACGGGAGCGGATCAGGATGTGCAAGTTGGCAAGGATTTGGGGTTGAGTATTTTTTATGATATCGAGCAGGTCCCCTTGGTTCAGGCCCAGGCAGGATACATATAGACTGATAGGGCAAGCTCTGTTTTGCCGATTTGAACACCAAGGGCGGAGGATAGTGTTATGGAGGAAGTGATGACGGAGAGAGCCTACTATTTCAGCGATCGGCTGGAGATGGATACGGAAGTGGTGCGGTGTGAAGCGCAGGAAGATGGCCGGTTTCGTGTGCAACTGGTAGCGACGCTGTTCCATCCGCAAGGCGGCGGGCAACCCGCTGACCAGGGTACGATAGGTGAGGCGACGGTGTTACAGCTCATCCAGCAAGAGGGTGAGTTAATCCATATCACTGACCGCGAAGTGGCGCTGGGCTGCGTGCATATCCAAATTGATGCGGCACTGCGTAAGCTGCACACGCGTTACCATTCTGCGGGGCATTTGATTGCTTACGCCGGAGAGAAGTTTGGCTGGTTAGGTTACAAAGGCGATCATCGGCCCGGCAATGGACGTATCGTTTTTAAACCGCAGGGCGAACCACAAGCCGTTGATGACTTGGCCATCGCTGACGGTGTAAATGCGCTGGTGGCGCAGGATTTAGCGCGCGTGCTGCGGGATGACGCCGGACGCAGAATGGTCAGCTGGGGCGATCTGACACCTTACGCCTGCGGTGGCACGCATGTGCAACGCACCGGAGACGTTGGCGATATCGTCATTACCCGAGTGAAAGAGAAGAAGGGCGAACTTTCGGTGCAGTATGAAGTGCGGGATTGATGAGCAGGCGGATTAACGCCTGCACTGCGCTACTTAAATTCATCTATTTTTAATTGTGCGAAAGCCTGATCAACATCGCTATACGCTTGTGAGGTGGTATAACTGCCAGACAGCTGCCAATAAAAAACCGGAGCGCCAGGTTCTTCGCTGCTTTCCGCTACCCGATAGCGAGAGAATTTTATTTGCGCGGCTTCAGTCAGATCATCATTGTCCTGATTTGACGAGAATTTCACCGCGCGGATCAGGTAATAAACGCCCTGGATATTGTGCAGTTCAAAACCAATCATTTTGTCAGAGGAACCCGCAAGACGAAAATCCGACCAGGTAAAGCCATCATCATCCGGAACCGGTAAAATAAACCAGTTGCCGTTTTTATTGATGAAGGCAGATAGCGTCTGGCTGGGATGCGAGGTGTTATTGTCAAAGGTCGCAGAGACCAGCAAATCCGGTACGCCATCCTGATTAAGGTCGATATTATTCGCCCCTGCCAGCAACCCGACCCGCGTAGCACCCTGCGCACCGAAAACGGTACATAATGACAGAACGATAAACGCGAAAGTTTTTAATTTCACTGCACGCTTTCCTTACTGGTTAAGACAATATCAGGGATTAACACCTGAATATTGAAAGACAGCATGGTATTGCTGCCTGATGGCCATCATGGCGTATTTTAAAAATTTTGCTCTCCAATCGCGCTGAATTATGGGTGTTTTTTCTGTGATGTGAAAGGGTGAACGGAATAATTAAAAGAAAAGAGATTAACCGACGAAGCGCGTCATCCATTACGCACTTCGTTAGAGGAAAACAGACTTAATGTGAACGTCTTTCCTTAACCCTCAACTCATACCTGCGCCATGCCGCCATCCACGAAGAGTTCGGTGGCATTAACAAAGCTGGAGGCATCGGATGCAAGAAACGCCACCACCTGACCAATCTCACCGGGTTCACCCAATCGGCCCAATGGCACCTGGGCAGCTAATGCATCGAACAATCCCTGACGCTGATCTTCGGGCACTAAATCGCCCAAACCCGGCGTGCGCACCGGACCAGGGCTCACCACGTTGACACGAATTCCGCGATCTTTCACATCCAGTGCCCATGAGCGGGCAAAGTTGCGCACGGCGGCTTTACTGGCGCTATAAACACTGAATCCTGCGGTGCCCTGAACTGAAGTGGTGGACGAGGTCAAAATCACCGAGGCTTTGTCGCTTAACAGCGGCAGCGCTTTTTGCACGGTAAACAGTACGCCACGCACGTTGGTGCCAAAGATCCGGTCGAAGTGTTCTTCAGTAATCGCACCGAGTGGCAACATATCGCCGCCGCCAGCATTGGCGAACAGGATATCGATCCGACCCGCCTGGCGTGCAATCTGCGCATACACCGCATCCAGATCGCTCAGCACAGAAGCATCAGCGCGGATACCGGTTGCCTGTGCACCAATCAGCGTCACGGCGGTATCCAGTTCCGGCTGGCGACGACCGGTGATAAACACCCGTGCGCCCTGTGCTGCCAATGCCTGAGCAGAGGCTAAACCAATCCCGCTGGTGCCGCCGGTGACTAATGCACTTTTACCGTTTAATGATGTGTTCATGAGTGTTCTCCCAAATGGATTTAAGTGTGTGATGACTGCGTTGCAGTGCATGGGAGGCAATGTAACCCTGCGCGGTTTAGTGATAAATGGTGTAAAATCGAAATCATTATTCCTGTGTATGGATAATAAGCATGGACCAACTGTTGGCAATACGAGCATTCGCGCGCGTGGTGGAGGCGGGAAATTTTACTCGCGCTGCCGATTCACTGGATATGCCGAATGCCACGTTGAGTAAACTGGTGCAGGAGTTAGAGGGGCATCTGAACGTGCGCCTGCTTCAGCGCACCACACGGCGCGTGACCGTCACGCCGGAGGGACGTGATTACTACGATAAAGCGCTACGTATCGTGCGTGACCTGGAAGATATTGATGGCGCATTTAACGCGGTAAACGGTACACCGCGCGGGTATCTGCGTATTGATATTGGCGGATCAACGGCGCGTGAGGTTCTCATCCCACTGCTACCTGATTTCGTTGCGCAATTTCCCGAAATCCGCCTCGACCTCGGCGTGTCGGACCGGGCTGTAGATCTGATAAGCGACAATGTCGATTGCGTGATTCGTGGCGGTCCGCTGGGTGATTCATCGCTGGTGGCGCGTCATCTTGGTGATGCTGAGATGATCACCTGCGCGGCACCCGCATATCTCAAAACTTACGGCGTGCCAACCTATCCGCAAGAGCTTAAAAATGGCCATCGCTGGATTAGCTATTTATCCCCGCAAAGCGGGCGCGCCTTCCCGCTGCGCTTTGTGCAGGGTAATGAGAAACAGGAAATGAAAATCGAGCATCGCATTGGGATTAATGAAAGCAATGCTCATCTGGCAGCTGCGGTGGCAGGATTAGGCATCATTCAGACATTTCGATACGCAGCAGCCAAAGATTTAGCGTCAGGCGCACTGGTGGAAATACTGAAGGATTGGCGGCCCGCCAGCTATCCGTTTCACGTGGTGTATCCGCAAAACCGCCATCTGACCCAGCGTTTACGGGTGTTTATCGAATGGTTGCGTGAGGTATTTCCTGCGCGACTCAATGGATGACAAGCCAGAGGCGATCTGCTAACTTTTTGTTTCTGAACTCCCTATTTTGACTACAGGCCTGCGTAAATGACACTTTCAGCCGCACTTTCCCCGTCATACGAACATGGCCTGTATGCGATCTGCTGTCCGCCACCGCCTCCTGCACGCGTTGTGGTTCGCTAAGAACCGGAAGTCTTCACGCTTAAATTTCCAACGTTTGTTTTAGGAGCATTTTCATGCGTTCTTCGTCTTTGACGTCGCAAGCGGCGACGTCGGGCTTCGTGCTGCTGTGGGGCAGTGCGGCCATCTTCTCACGCCTGGGTTTGGACAATGCCTCACCCATAGCGCTATTGATTGTGCGCTTCGGTGTGGCGCTGGTTGCATTATTGCTGGTGGGCCTATTTCGGCGTCGCTGGTTACCCGATGCGGACAGCCGAAAAACGGTGATGTTTACCGGTCTGATTTTGATTGGTGCCTATTCGGTGTGTTACTTCCAGGCGATGGCCGAGGGGGTGACGCCAGGTTTAATCGCCACCATCATGGGCATACAACCGATCCTGACGCTCTGCATCGTGGAAAGGCGCATGCAGGGCACGCGATTACTTGGATTGGTTATCGCCTTAGCAGGATTGATACTGCTGGTGTGGCGCAGTCTGGCGGCATCGCATTTGCCGTTGAGCGGCATTGTCTTCGCTCTCGGCGCACTGTTGTGTATGACGTTTGGTGCCATCATGCAGAAAAAGGTGCTCCAGCATCCCGCGCAGGTACTGCCGCTGCAATACGCGGTGAGCCTGGCGCTGTGTGCTTTACTGCTTCCGGTTAAAGCCTTCCATATCGACTTTACGTTGCACTTCTGGATTTCCGTACTGTTTCTTGGGGTGATGATCTCGGTGGTGGCGCAGCTGCTGCTGTATCGGCTGCTGAGTGCGGGAAGCATCGTTAACGTCACCAGTTTGTTTTATCTGGTTCCGGTGATAACGGCAGTACTGGATTACCTGTTGTTAGGTAATGCGCTGCCGTGGTCGGGGATGATGGGAATGCTGGCTATTCTGCTCGGCATCATGCTGGTGTTTCGCACACCGCGCCTGAAAACATCGGGGTAAGATCGAACAGGGCGCATCAAAATGGATGCGCCCTTTATCGTGGTTAAACCGTGCCGGTGCCGCCATCAGAACACCAGACCTGTCCCGACGTGAAGCTATTGGTGGTTTCCGCAAACGTCACATACAGCGGCGCGATTTCAGCAGGCTGACCGGGGCGACCCAGTGGCGCGGAAGCGCCAAATTGCTCCACTTTCTCCTGCGGTTGTCCGCCACACACCTGCAATGCAGTCCAGTAAGGGCCGGGTGCCACGGCGTTGACGCGGATTTGGTCTTTACCCAACTGCTTGGCTAAAGCTTTAGTAAAGGCCGCAATCGACGCTTTGGTCTGGGCATAATCCAGCAGGATGGCGCTGGGATCGTAGGCCTGCACTGACGACGTGTTAATGATCGATGAACCCGCCGGTAGGTACTCCAGCGCCGCCTTCGTGATCCAAAACATGGCATACACGTTAGTCTTAAAGGTCGCATCAAAATCTTCTGTCGAGAGGGTACGAATCGATTCATTGAACTGCTGACGGCCGGCATTGTTGACCAAAATATCCAGACCATCGAGTTTCGTCGCCGCTTCCTTCACCAGTTGCTGGCAAAAGGCTTCGGAGCGAATATCTCCCGGTATGGCAATCGCCTTACGACCTTCCGCTTCAATCAGTTTTATCACCTCTGCCGCATCCTGTTCTTCATCGGGCAGGTAATTTATCGCCACGTCGGCACCCTCACGCGCGTAAGCAATCGCCACCGCACGTCCAATCCCGGAATCGCCGCCGGTAATCAGCGCTTTACGACCGGTTAAACGACCAGTGCCACGATAGCTGGTTTCACCATGATCCGGGCGCGGTTCCATTTTTGCCGCCAGCCCAGGAAAATCCTGTAATTGTTTTTTAAAGGGAGGTGTCGGATATTGATGGGTGAGCAGCGTTTTATTAGTCAATGAACTCATCTTAATCTCCATGTTCTTCGTTAGTGATAAATTAAGCCTGGCATAAATGTGATATATGTCACGTCAAAAAATGACCAATTGAAATTTTTCAGCTTAAGCGAGGCGGTATTATGGCTGCGGCGATGGAAATAAAAGGCGTGACTGGAATGAGAGGGGAGAGCAGAATAAGCGCAAGACGTCAGTCATATATCGTCATTGCACTTATTCAATTGCCAGTTGAACCTATTGGCATCCTTGTCGGTGAGGCGACTAGCGCGCCCGATGCGGCTTAAGAGCCTTTGTTACTACTTTTTCCGCCTTTTTTTCCGGCTTCGGAGGCTTTCTCAGGGTTGTCTTTAAAACTACCGCCGCCACTGCTTTGCCCACCTTTTTTACCCGCTTCAGATGCCTTTTGTTTATCATCTGCGAAGTTACCGGAACCGCCTCTATGCTCGGCCATAAAATGCCCTCATTCATGCATTGCGATTACATAATCGTGGATAGCGTCACACGTTATGTCCAGACTGCAGAATTAAGGTTAGTGCCACTGTGAATATTAACAAGCGCGGCGGCAGCGTATAAGTGGATTATCGAGTATTTTTTCGTATCTTATTTTTTAAGCAAATGAATTATGAAGGTTAATAATTATTTATTAATATAATCGAAGCGTATTTAACGCTTCGATTATCAATAAGGCCGATTAACTCGCAGGGATTTGAGTGAAATAGGTCCCGCTATAAGGTATGGGCAGGAAATCATTGAAGATTTGCTTTAACGTTTGCTCGGGTTCGACATCCGCGAACAGCTGAGGATAAAGTGTTTTTGCCATAAATTCCGTTGCCGCGATGTGCCAGGGGCTGAGGTAAAAATTCATCCAGATGACCGCGGAGTGGCCGTTACGTAGCGCGGCTAATTCACGCAATCCGTTTTGCTGCGCGGTCAGTTGGGCGAAGCTGCTTTGCACCGCTGGCAGCGCCACTTCTGGCCCCAGCTTCAGCAAACCCTGCGCCTCGTTATCGCCAAATCCGGTGGCGAAGTAGTAATCCGGTTGCGCCGCAATCACCATTTCTTCACTCAAGCGACCAAACACGCCGTGCTGCGTTTTAGCCGCGATATTATCGCCGCCTGCGGCGTTTAACAGTTCGCCAAGGCTGCCGTTGACGGCGGTGACACAACACTCATTACGGCGGCCAAGATGCAACTGCAACAACACTGAAGGCTTCGCACCGTGATAACTGGCCAGCCGATCACGAATCACCTGCATATGTGCGTCATAAAAACGGTTAAAGGCCTGCGCGCGAGCCTGCTGATTCAGCACCTCGCCAAAAATCTCCACGCTGCGACGGGTATTCTTCAGCAGATGCACGCGCAGATCGATTTTCACCACCGGAATATGGGCGGCTTTCAGCATACTCACCAGGCGCAGATCGGCATCATCGTAGCGCGCCAGGCTCGGCAGGATCACCACATCCGGTTTGAGCGCCAGGATCTGCTCAGGATTGATGGCATTCGGGCCGCCTGAACCGAGGGAAGGGATTTTTAACATTTGCGGGAACTGACGCGCAAAACTGTTCCACGTTTGGCTATCGTACTTTTTCAAATCCTGAGGCCAGGCAACGATATGCTGAAAAGGATTGCCCGGTTCCAGCAGCGCCAGCGTGTAGAGCATGCGACTTTCGCCCAGCACAATGCGCTGCGGATGGTCAGGGATATCCACCTGATTACCGTCAATATCCGTGACGGTTTTTGCCAGCGCGGCGCTACTAAGCACCAGTAAGAAGCAGGCCAATACAATCAGCATTGGCCCCCAAAGGGAAGGGGCGCGACGGGCGCCCGCTTTAATCACAGAATCAGAACTCAACGCTGGCCTCGACCATCAGGTTACGGGTTTCACCCTCACGCACGCGCAAATTGCCGCCGCTGGAGGTGTAATAGTGCTTGTTGAACAGGTTATTCAGATTCAACTTAAGTTGTGTCTTTTCACCAAACAACTGATTGTTCCAGGCGATAAAGCTGTCCGCCACCACGTAATCCGGCATCGTGAAGCTATTTTCAGGATCGCCCGCTCGCGAGCCGACATAGCGCGCGCCGCCACCGACGCGGAAATCACCGGGAATGCCGTTGATACTGAGGTTGTGGCTGAGATAGAGCGCGCCCGAATGACGCGGTGCATTTTGCAGCCGATTGCCATTGTTAGCAGAATTTACGCCATCATCAACAATCTCAGCCTTATCGTAGCTGTAGTTAGCGCTGAGATCCCAACCCGGCAATACTTCGCCGTTTAGCTCAAACTCTGCGCCGCTGGAACGGGCTTTATCAATCGCGCGCGTAGAACCGTTAATGCTGAGCGACATGTCACGTTCATCAATGCGGTACAGCGCGACGCTGGCAAACAGCTTTGGCGAGATCTGCCATTTACTGCCGACTTCCCAGGTCGTGCCCTGTTCGGGCTTACCGACATTGCCGTCATCGTCCACATCGGTGGAAGGCGTAAAGGATTTGCTGACGCTGCTGTAAAGCGAGACATCAGGGGTGATTTTATAAATCAGCCCCGCTTGTGGCAGGAATTTATTGCCTTCACTGTTCAGTGTTTCCACCACCGGATCGAAGCCTTTGGACGCACGCTGCTCGTAATGCTGATAGCGTCCGCCAAATACCGCAATCCACTGTTCCGTCAGTGAAATACTGTCTTTAGCGTAAACCGAACGGCTATGAATGCGGTTCAGGTTATTGGCGTTGGCGGTGTTTTCCGAGGTGCTATTGGTGACCGGTGACAGGATATCGTATTGCGGATCGGTAAAGTTAAACCCGGTGTTGGATTTCCCTTGATACTGATGCGCGCGATAAGTCTGGTTCATCTCATAATCAGTCCCGATCACCACATCGTGGGTCATGCCCAACAGCTGTTGTGAACCGAGCAGATCCCATGAAACGTATTTCGTTTTGTGGTTAAAGCCACGGTTAGCATCAGCACGACGCGTGACAACGCCGGTGGTGGGGTTAATGGCGGTGACGCGCACTTCGTTGTTGTCGTATTGACGCTGATTCCAGCCAAAAGTGACGCGCGTGCTCCAGTCATCATTAAACTGCCAGTCATAGTGCGCATTAAGGGTTTTGTTGTGACCCCAGGCATGATTCGCCTTGTCGTCGAGACGATCTTTGTAGCCGATATCCAGCGGCTTGCCATTGATAAAGGCTGTGCCACGATCGTAGGGGATATCGTATTGATAATCTTCATAGCTCACGAAAAAGCTGGCTTTTTCACCGTACCACTGCAACGAAGGCGCGATCAGCGTATGTTTGTCGCTGCCAAAATTGCGCCAGTAATCCTGATTCTGCTTTTCGGCAATCAGGCGAAAGGCAAAGCCGTTGCCCAACGGGCCGGTGATATCAACGGTACCAGCGCCACCACCTTCGCTGGAGGAACGGCCGCTGACTTTGGTGTGCCAGTCATATTGCGGTTTTTTGCTCACCACGTTGATCACGCCGCCCGGATTTTGAATGCCATAGAGCAGGGATGCCGAGCCTTTTAGCACTTCGACGCGTTCGGTGGTGGCATCGAAGTTCAACCCCTGGCTGCTGCGAATGCCATCACGATAGATTGACCCATCAGAGTTGCTGCCAAATCCGCGACGCACAAAGCCATCTTCGGTGCCTGCCAGAGTATTGCCCTCTGTGACACCACTGACAAAGCGCATCGCATCAGTGAGACTAGCGGCCTGATAGTCTTCAAGCTGTTGTTGGGTCACCACACTCACCGATTGCGCTTCGTTCAGACGCGGCGTGAGCGTTTTGCTGGCGACGGAACTGCTGGTGGCGTTATAGCCTTGCGGGCGACTTTCCTGCGCGGACACCGTCAGGGTATTACTGCTTTCCGCTGCCAGACTGCCAGCTGCAGTGAAAACGCTGACACCGTATATTGCGGCGATAATGGCCGGATGGCATTGTGCTTTAACAGCGAAACTCTTGTTGTTATTCATTTAAATAAACCTGGTGTTGGTGCGGAATTAATCTCGTCCATGAAACGAAGCTAGGATTAAATTATTTTCAGCAGAGAAAAGTGAATGAAATAAGCATTCTCTGTGGATCGTGCGCCTTAAACTGAGATGGCGTGATGTTATTGAGAATCATTCAAACATGAAAGAATGTAGTAGTAAACGGAAATAATGGCGTGGATACTACAGCAGGAATAGAGTCCATCAACGCCATTTCCATTTAAGGCTTAATTGTTATAAATACAACAAAAACAGTCAGATAAACTTGTTTCTTGCTGTGATCCAACGATCCGCCCCAAAGGAGCGATAGCGATCAGGGTGCTGGATTAAACAAGAAATATCACTACAATACCGTGCCTAAATGGGGGACGAAATCACGCCCTGATGATAAACAGGTAAAAAGATGGCCATAAATAAAATTAAAAATCGGGTTGATGTATTAGGTGAACGCTATCGCGCACGCGCTCCGTCATTATCGTCCAGCCTTCAATCCGTCGCGCGATATATCCACGATAATCGTGAGGCAATATTAGATGCCACCGCCATGGAAATAGCGGATGCGACTCATACCTCAGATGCCACCGTGGTGCGTGCCGTTCAGGCATTGGGATTTGCCGGTTTGCGTGATTTGAAAACCACGTTGAAAGCCTGGTTTGGCCCGGCGATGAATTCAGAAGAGAAGATGAGCGCCACCGTCAGCGAGCTGTCGTGTGACATCAATTCGGGGATCGATTTCGTACTGGGTGGCCATAAACGCGCCTGCGATGCCCTCTCGGAACCTCACAATCGGCAAGCGGTCGCGCAGGCTGTCGCGATGTTGATCGACGCGCGTCAGGTCGCGCTCTTTGGCATTAATGCTTCAGGGATTTTGGCGGATTACAGCGCCCGCTTATTCACGCGCATTGGCATTCCTGCCGTCACGCTCAATCGTTCGGGTATTGCCCTCGCTGAACAGTTGATCACCTTACAGCGTGGTGATGTGCTGATTATGATGGCGCAGAAATCTGCCCATAAAGAAGGGCTGACTACCCTGAAAGAGGCGAAGCGGCTGGGGATGCCGGTGATTTTGCTGACCAATGCCTTAGATTCTGCCTTTACCAAAGAAGCGGATGTGGTTATCAATGTGCCGCGCGGTGGGGAGAATGGTCGTATGCCTCTGCATGGCACCGTGCTGGTGTGTCTGGAGATGTTGATTTTGTCGGTGGCTTCAGCGACTTCATCGCGCACGGTAAAAACCATGAAACGCATTCAGGATCTCAATCGTTCACTGAAACCCACCGGTAAGAAATAGCGTTATTAATTGTCAGAGGTACTCGGCGCGGCGGGTTTGACCATTCCGCTGCGCGTGACAAGCCATACCGCCAGCACAATCAGCAATGCACCGCTTATAAAGCCCTGATTGATTTGCTCGTCCAGCACTAACCAGCCCCACAGGATGCCAAAAGGCGGAATCAGGAAGGTGACGGTGAGGGTGCGCAGGGGGCCAATATCGGCCAGCAAACGGAAGTAGATGATGTAAGCCAGCGCGGTGCAAATAAAGCCGACGGCCAGGATACAGGCCCAAACTTCAGGAATGTGCCAGTTCGCCGCCGGCGTTTGTGGCGCGCTGAAGGCAAAGAAAGGCAGCAGGAAAAGCGAGGCGCCCAACTGGCTACCGAACGCGACTTTCGTGGCATCAAGCCCGCCGCGCGATCCAATCCAGCGTTTGGCCAGAAAGCCGGCAAAACCGTAACAGGTGGTGGCGACCAGACAAGCCGCAATGCCAAGTATCAATGCGTGCGAGAGCACCCCTTCGCCAGTGGTGCTGATTAACATAATGCCGACAACACCGGCCACCATGCCCAGCACTTTACTCACTGTAAGTTGTTCATTGAAGAACGCCGCACCAATCACGACACCCATTAACGGCGCAGTAGCGTTGAGTATTGCGGAGTAGCCTGCGGGCAGCACGCGAGCGGCAAGGCAATACATCAGGAAAGGTAATCCTGAGTTAATCACACCCAGCAACATTGCCCAACCCAGTTTGCCTTCGAAGCGACGCGGAATGCGCAGTACTGCCATCACGATGATTAAACCCAATGCGCCACATAACACGCGCAAAAAAGCCGTATTTATCGCACCCAGCGCGGGAACGGCAATACGCATAAAAAGAAAACTGGCTCCCCAGATAGCCGCCAGCAGCAAAAGTCGCAACGAGTCCGATGTTCGCATGGTTCAGATTCAATCATTAGAAAGATGGGCTGACATCATAGCAAAAATTCTTAACACTCAAAGCGATGTCGCGGTGCTATGTTACTTCGCTGGATAACAAAAAACGGCGAGGAAATGAATGCATTGGGAGTCTGAAAGGCTGCTGTATCGGCCGATTGAGCGCACGGATTTGCAGGCGCTTTTTCGCATCTATGGCGATGCACGAACACATCAATTTAACCCACGCGGGCCTTATCCAAGCCTTGATCATGCGCGAGAAGTGTTATTACGCAGAATCAAAGACCGCGCTATTCATGGTTTCGATGACTGGGTCATCATGGAGAAAAGCGATCCTCAACACGTGATTGGTTTCGGTGGCGTATTCGTCAGCGAATTCAACGGGCGCAGAACCAACAATCTGGGTTACCGTTTTGAACCGGATGCCTGGGGAAAAGGCTATGCGACAGAACTCGCGCATCGCGCCATCCGCCACGGTTTTGAAGATCTAAAACTGAAAGAAATTGTCGGTGTGGTGAGAGAAAACCACACCGCATCACGCCGCGTACTGGAAAAGGTCGGGATGACTTTCCTCGAAAGGGTGTTTAATCCGCAAGATCCGCCCGCCAGTTTGATGTTCACCATCACACGCCAACAATGGAGAGAAAGAAATGGAACAGGTCATTAGAAAACTCACTGCAGAGGATTACGCACAGTGGAAATCGCTGTGGTTGGGCTATCTCGACTTTTATGTCAGTGAGGTCACGGAAGAAGTCACCAATACGACATTTCAACGATTGGTTGCGGAAGGCGAACCGATGCATTGTCTGGTGGCGGAGGAGCAGGGCAAATTGACTGGGCTGGTGCATTTTATTCGCCATCGCAGCACCTGGACCCTGGGTGACTATTGTTACCTGCAGGATCTGTTCGTCAGCCCAGACGGGCGTAAACAAGGCACGGGTCGCGCGTTGATCGCAGCGGTGAATGCTGCCGCTGAGGCATTGAACTGCTCGAAAGTGTATTGGATGACGCGCGAGAATAATTACCGCGCCCGAGCGCTGTATGATCAGGTCGCGACGAAGACAGATTTTGTGCAATACCGTGTTGCACCCTAATCAGCAATTTCACTCACACCGCTTGTCAATTCTTCCTACCATCCTGTACCATTTGGGAATCGATCATTTCCTAAATGGTATCTCCCCTAGCGCAAACTCAAATCTTGATACGAGAACGCGGCCAACCATGCCAACCAGGAACGATTATGTTTTCGACCTATCCGACCAAGAATTTGACCAATTAGGAAGTAACCATTTCCAATTCTAGGAGTAACGGATGAATGCCTCAGAATTAAAAATAACATCGCGCTGGTCACAACCTGTCACCAACCTGCCTGATTTTTCCCATCATTACGCCACCGTAGACGGTGTTCGCATCCACTACGTTAGCGGCGGCAACCCACAAGGTGAAACCCTGGTGCTGTTAGCCGGGTTCCCACAAAGCTGGTTTGCGTGGCGCAAGGTAATGGCTCTGCTTGGCGATCGTTACTTCATTATCGCGCCCGATCTCCCCGGTCAGGGGGATTCCGATAAGCCTTACAGCGGATATGACACCACTTCTCTGGCAGAAAAAGTACAGGGCCTGCTGCTGCAACTGAACATCCATCACTACTATCTTGCGGCGCATGATGTCGGTGCGTGGGTGGCCTGGCCGTTTGCCCTGCGTTATGCCAATCAGATAAAAAAACTTGCACTGCTTGACGCCGGCATTCCGGGCGTGACCTTGCCGGATGCGCTGCCTGCCACGCCCGATAAGGCCTGGAAAACCTGGCATTTCGCCTTCCATCTGCTGCCGGATCTGCCTGAAGCCTTAATTGCCGGGCGCGAAGAGATCTATCTGGATTGGTTCCTGAAACGCAAAGCCGTCAGCCCAATGGTGTTTGACGCGGAAGATATGGCGGAATATGTGCGCTTGTTGCAACAGAACGGGGCATTGCGCGCAGGCATGGCGGCCTATCGCGAAGTGAGCGTCTCGGCGGAACAAAACCGTGTATGGCTGCATGATAACGGCAAACTGACGGTGCCGTTGCTGGCGGTCAGTGCCGATCAGGGTTCGATCCCCGATATGGCGATTCCGCTTCAGGAGTTTGCGGCTGAGGTTTCAGGCATCAAAATCGCGCACTGCGGTCACTTCATCCCGGATGAGCAACCGCAGGCGCTGGCTGAGGCACTGCGCGAGTTTTTTAGTTAGTTGCGCAGACTGGCGATCTCCACACGTTGACCACTGGCAGATGAGCGCACCATCGCTTCAATGATTTGCTGATTCTCCAGGCCAAAGCGGAAATCCGGGAAACAACCGGCTTCGCTGCTGAGGCCTTTAATCAGGTCGTAAATTTCGATCACTTTCACATCGAAGTATCCCAGGCCACCGCCAGCGAAATCGAAGCCAAAGAAGCCTCCAAACTGCTCGACCTGAGAACCGGCATAAATGGTTTTAAAGCCACGATCGTGTTTCGCATCGCCATAACGTGCAATCTTCAGTTCGTTAAAGCGCTCACCGTCCATGATGATGGTGCCTTCGGTGCCCGAGATTTCCCAGGCAATGCCGAACACTTTTCCTGCGGAGATGCGTGAAGATTCAATCACGCCACCGGCGCGGTTCTCGAAAGTCACGAGCGCCTGGAACTGATCGTCGTTTTCCACTTTCAAACGCGCCGCCTGTTTATCTGCCTGGGCACCATAGCCTGAACCACCACCCGCAGCAGGACGCGTGTCAATAAACAGCTGCTCCTGTCCTACCACGCTCTTGATTGGCCCCATCAAATATTGCGCCACGCTCACCACGTGTGAGCCTAAGTCACCGAGTGAGCCAGACCCGGCCTGTTCGCGTGAGCAACGCCAACTCCATGGCAGCTCGGGATCGTTGAAAAATCCCTGATCGAACCAGCCACGGAAGCGTGTCGGTGTGCCGATGTCACCGCGATCGATCATCTGCTTCGCCAACTGCGCTGCCGGCGTTTTGATGTTATTGAACGCCATGATGGTTTTCACACCTGCTCGCTCAGCTTCCTGGGTCAGGGTTTGTGCTTCCTGCAACGAAACGGTGAGCGGCTTTTCGCAGTAGACGTGTTTACCTGCACGAATCGCGGCCAGCGCCATGTCGAAGTGCATGCTATTAGGCGTGGTGATATCAACAATATCGATTTCAGGATTGTTCACCAGCGACTGCCAGTCCGCCGTGCTGTGTTGAAAGCCGTAGCGTCGAGCCGCTTCTTCGGCCAGTGCGGGCGTGACATCTGCCAGCGTATGCAGAACGGGTTGCAGCGCCAGATTACGATACAGTAAACCCGCGCGGCGCCATGCATCGGCATGTGCCTGGCCCATAAAGCCTGAACCGATCAGGCCAACATTCAGTGTTTTTCCAGCCATCAGCGGCTCCTTAAGCGTTTGCAGGTAAAATGTGTTGGGCAACAAAACGTTGTGCGCGAGTCACGGTCTCCAATGGGGGCGCTTTCGCCGGATCCTGCTCGGCTTCCACCACCATCCAGCCTTGATAACCGCTGCGAGCGATAAACTCTGCCAGCGGCCGATAATCAATACCGCCGTCGCCTGGCACGGTAAACATCCCTGCGAGCACGGCTTCGTTGAAGGTCATACCGCTGGCCCGTACTTTTTGCAGGCGATCCAACCGCACATCTTTTAGATGGATGTGGCAAATGCGGTCGGCGAATTCCTCAATAAGTTGCGTATAGGAGAATCCGGCAGCGGTGGCGTGACCGGTATCCAGTAACAGGCCAACGGCGGGCGAACAGGCATTTATCAACGCACGGATTTCCGGCAGTGTTTCGGCCACCATCATGAGATGGTGGTGATAGGCGAGGCGTAAATCGTATCGATCAAACAGGGCTTCGGCAAAGCGGGAAAGGCGATCGGCATAGTCGGCGACCTGACTCTCCGGCAACAAACGTCGGGTGCTCAGTGGCACATCCAGCGCGTTGTCAGCCATCCAGCCGCATTCGCCGTACACCATCACGTTGGCGCCATTTTCCTGCAGCAGGGTGGCATGGTTGTGCACCGCATCCAGCTCCTGCTCAACGCTGCGTTCGGTGAGAAATCCGTCATGCCAGCCTGACACCAGCTGCAGTTGATGTTGTGCCAACAGCTGCTTCAATGCCCCGGGTTCGCGCGGGAATATGCGACTTAGCTCGACGCCCTGAAATCCGGCCTGTTTCGCTTCTTTCAAACAGTGTTCGGCCGAGGTCCCTGCGCCGAGGTATTGCAGCACTTCATTGACCCAGGAGAGTGGGCTGACGCCGAGTTGAGGTGCGGGGTGACCTGTGCGATAAAACGCTTCTTTGATCATCGGTTATATCCTGTAGGGGAGATAGCGATGAAATTAGCGGATGCGATGTGCAGCGGCGAGCGGTTATTTGACGTAAAACCATCAAAATTTGCAGGCTTAACGTCAAAAAAATATTGATGTGATTTTGGATGGAAATTGATGGGTTAACAGGGAGATAGAAAAGCAAGTCAATAGGGGTGGCCCTTAGAAGGCCACCCATCTGGACTCAGAACGACAGGGTGACGCCAGCGTAATAGGCGCGGCCCGGTTCGTTGTAAGTTGAAGCACCTTCATCTTCACGATAAATGCGCTTATCAAACAGGTTGTTAATACCCGCATTAGCACGCAAATTTTTAGTGATGTCGTAATTGAGGTTCAAGCCGACAATGGAATATGGCTTGATTTCACGTTGTGAAAGACCTCCAGGTCTTCCCTCAATAACTGTTTCTGCATTTTGGCGCGGTTTTTGGCGGCCATACTGCGTCCAGTTGATATTGGCGCTAAGGCTATCAGTTGCTTGCCACTCTAATTGTGAGTTGATAGTAAATTCAGGAATGACCGATAGAGGATTTCCGGTCTTCTTACTTTCTGAACGGAACATGTAAGTCGCATTAGACCGCCACTCAAGTGTGTCCGCAATCAATGGAATAGTCAGGTTCCCTTCCAGCCCCTCTACAATGGCTTTGCCTCCATTCTCCCACTGAAGCACGTTGTAAGTACCATTGGTGTAGACAACATCAGTACCGGATACAATTTTGTTTTTGTAATCGTTACGGAAGTAGGTGATACCCGCGACATAACCCGCGTGGTTAAACTCTAGTCCCACTTCTTTATTGACGCTCACTTCAGGATCGAGATTGTCATTCCCTAATAAATAACATTGGGATAGGCCAATTGGGCAGCCATTGCCACGTGTTGATAGCAGGTAGCCGGGAGTTGATTGATATAAGTTAGGCGCCTTGAATGCCCTCGCAATACCCGCTTTGAGCGTAAAATAGTCGCCCAATCCTTGCGAAATATTCAGGCTTGGACTCCAGTTAGCGCCAAAAGCATCATGATAATCAAAGCGTAAACCCGGAATAATTTCAGTGCTGTCAGTGGCGGCAATATTATCTTCAAAATAAAGAGAACTTATCGTGGCGGAGTTATTACTGCTGCGCTGAGACGGATCGCCTGAACTACCTGGCAAGTAAAGGTTTGTACTTGCAGATTGCATTGACGCAGGGTCATTAAGCTCATCGCGGTTCCATTCCGCTCCCAACGTCACGGTTTGGTCCACCAATAATTCCAGTGGGAAGTTTATTTCTCCGCCAGCACGATAACTTTCCAGACGACTGGTCGAATAAACATTACTGTTGATCATCCCTTCAACACTTCCGGCAGTGCCTTCTTTCAAGCGAGTGTTATTGGTCTTCTCGTAGTTGAAATTAAGTTTGGATGTGCCCCAATCCCAGATACCGTTATGAGTGACGCCATAGCTCTGACGATATAAGCGGTTTGTTTCACTGCCGTACAGAGATTCAACTAAACCACCTGCACTGCTATTTCCATTGCTGTTCTGCGTGTCGCCCGCATAAATATTGCCCTGACGGCTATAGCCGTAGGAGAAATCAACGATCTGAGTAGGAGTGATTTTCCATGACAGTACACCGTTAATATCTTTATTACGTACCCCTTCCCGTCCCGCAGCATAAGAGCCGTTTTGAGCGGTATTGATATCATAAGCATCCGCATCGGTGCGGTTGATATTGCCATACAGACGCATGGTTAATGCATCGCCAGCCAGTGGGCCACTCAAATTGAAGTTGGCGCGACGCGTGTCACCCTCTTTACTGTTTTCGGGCTGATTGGTGAAAAGTGACAGTGATCCATGCCAGTCATTGGTCGGGCGTTTAGTGATGATGTTCACCACGCCGCCAGCCGCACCGGAACCGTAACGCGCGGCGGCTGGGCCGCGAATCACTTCAATACGTTCTACCATCTCCGCGGGCACCCAGTTGGTATCACCACGCGAGTCACGTTCGCCACGCCAGCTGTAACGCACGGAGTTACGCGAACTCACTGGCACGCCATCGATCAGGATTAAGGTGTTTTCCGGGCCCATGCCGCGAATATCAATCTGGCGGTTGTTGCCACGACTACCGCTGGCCCCGTTACCGGTCAGGTTGACGCCCGGCATTTTGCGGATGATATCGGAGAGGTCGTTAACCGGTGGGCTTTTCTCAATGTCCTCAGCGGTAATGGTGGAAACGCCAGGCTGTTGTTTCAGACCCTGTTCTGCAGTGACGATCATTGATTCATCGTCAGCCAGTTTTTCCGTGGGTTCTGCGGCATAAGCAGGTGAGGTGAGCAAGGCTGCCACAATCAGTGCAAGAGGGCGCTTCCTGACATACAAAGTTACATTCACTTAAATCTTCTCCCTGAAGTATTAACATATGTAAGCAAATGCGCATGATAATGAGAATGTTTCTCATTGTATATGCGACAAACCGGCGTCTCCTTTTTTTCTCCATGATTGGTGCTAAATGCGGGGGAAACGTGAAGAAACGTAAAGCCAGAGTGACGTTTGTGCTTAAAAAACGTTGCGGAGGAAAAGCGTTCATCAAACTGTCATCAATTCCTTGCAAATCAGTAGACTAAAATCAGTGATAACGCACAGTAACTACATGGGAATCCATTTAGCTTCGAGCCTGCACCTAAAAGGGTGCCTGGGACTCTCATAAATCAAGGAGAAAGTGTGCGCCAGATCATACAAACCTTTACATTCCTGTTACTGATTTCGTTCACTATTCCTGTTGCCAGAGCCGCCGATAAGATGGATTTCTGGCTGCAACCTCAACATGGCGGCAACAGTTTTAATCGCATTCCACCCAATACTGCTTATTTCAATGCTCTCCACACTTACGGTGCCTCTTGGGTGCGGCTCTCCTGGGATAAATGGCCCACCAAACAGCGTGATTTTCTGCTGGGCAGTGCGGATCGCTACCAGGGATTAGTGGCGGAAGATGTCGCCACTTTGAGAAATGTGCTGGATAACGCTGAGGCAGCAGGGTTGAAAGTGGTGATTACGCCGCTTTCCTTACCCGGCATGCGCTGGTCACAAAATAACGGCGGACAGTTCGACGACCGGCTGTGGCAAGACAACGCTTTCTGGCAGCAAAGTGCCCGTTATTGGCGTGACCTTGCGGCTGCATTGCAAGACCACCCTGCAGTAGCGGCATACAACATCATTAATGAACCCGCACCGGAGAAAATGGGCGGTCTGGACGAACATGCGTCTGCCGCAACCATGAAAAGCTGGTATCTGCAGCACAAGGGTACCGCGCGGGATTTACCGGAGTTTTACCGCACCGTGATTGCGGCGATTCGCGAAGTCGATCAGCAGACGCCGGTGATGGTCGACAGTGGCTGGTACGCTGCCGCCGATGCCTTCACGTATTGGCCACAGCCGCTCGAAGATAAACGGGTGTTATATAGCGTGCACATGTATGAGCCTTATTCCGCCACCAGTGCACCGAATGCCAAACGCAAAGCGCCCTGGCCTTACCCGGGTAAAGTCCCGTTTGCGGGATTGCAGCAACAGTGGGATGCACAACGCGTAGCAGAATATTTAGCGCTACCGTTTGAGTGGGCGAAATCGCACGATGTGGCCCGCCATCAAATGGTGGTTGGTGAGTTCGGTTGTGTCCGCACATTACCAGGGTGCACGCAATATCTGGAGGATGTGTTAAAGGTGCTGGATCAGCAGCAGTCGCACTGGGCGTTTTACAGCTTCCGGGAAGACAGCTGGGATGGGATGGATTACGAATTGGGCGACAATAAAGTACCGTGGCAATACTGGCAGGCTGCGGAGCAAAATTTACCCGATACCGTTCCACGCCATGCGACGAAAGAGTTTGAGCCTATACGCAAACGTTTAGAACGATAAAGTCTTGTTAAGAAGAAAACGTTCATAAGCCATGGTAAAAGCAGGCTGTTGAATACCTGACTAAATCTGAATACCTCACTTCAAACCGCGCCATCGCTGGCGCGGTCATCCCCGTCACCACGGGCGCCGAGTTCTATTCCCGAAATCTGGCAATAGATATCCGTTTTTCGCATTTGTGATCGCTGCACATCTTACTGAGAATGGCTGCGGGACGTTCTGAGGATGACAATTTCTTTTCGCTGTGAGGTGAGAAAGAAGAAAAATACATCGCTACCTCAACGCCTTTTCCCGACAGGGAAACATTTATATATATCAGGAGAAGGTTCCAGTGAAACTCGCCAAAGGTATCACCTTGCTTGCACTTGCATTGAGTGCACACACCGCGTTTGCCGCCGATCAATCCGTCCCGACTGACAGTTCACTCCATGTTAAGGCCGACCCGGCACTGAAAAGCCTGCTGCCGGCGGATGTGGTTAAGCGCGGCTACATCGTGGCAGGAACCAATCCCAACACGCCGCCGACCACTTTCTATAAAGAAGACAACAAAACCCTGGCCGGACGTGAAATTGACGTGATGAACGCCGTGGGCGAACGCTTAGGGATCCAGGTCCAGTGGCGGGACACCGGCGGTTTCGACAATATCATTCCCGGCCTGAAAACCGGTCGTTACGATGTGGCACTCTCCAATATCAACGCCACCGCGACCCGCGCCAAAATTATCGATTTCGTGAGCTATTACGATGCCAGCCTGTTGGGCATTATTTCGCGCAAAGATGCCAATGTGGCACCGTTCAAAACCCTTGACGCCGTGTGCGGCCTGGAAGTTGGCGCAGGTTCAGGCACCACGCAGGTGACGCGTCTGGAAGAAGCCAGCAAAGCCTGTGAAGCCGCGGGTAAAAAACCGATCAAAGTATCCGTATTCCCGGATCGTCCAGCCGGTGTTCAGGCCGTGGTCAGCGGTCGCGTACCGATGTTCCTCGGCCCGTACGAAGGTCTGCTGTGGCAGGCGAAGGTGATTAAACCTATCACCCTGAGCGGCGAAATCACCGTGCATGACGCGCCTGTTTCTGTGGCTTTCCCGAAAGATTCTGCGCTTGAGCCTGCGGTGCAAGCGGCACTTAACTCGCTGATCAAAGATGGTAGCTACCAGAAGATCCTCGACAACTGGGGCATCGGTTTTGGCGCGGTTAAAGAATCCAAACGTAACCAGGAAATCTTTCAATGAGTGATGTACGTGACCACACCGATGATTTGAAAATTGTCGGCAAACGTTACTACGGACGCTGGCTGAGTGCGCTGGTGGTGCTGTTGTGCGTCGTGGCAATGGCGCACTCGATGATTAACAATCCACGCTTCGAATGGAGCGTGATTGCGGAAAATTTCACCGGCGAATCGATCCTGCAGGGCGTATTAATGACGCTGCAACTGACGGCGATTTCGGTGGTGCTGGGCTTTGCGTTTGGTACGGTGCTGGCGCTGATGCGCCTCTCATCCAACCCCGTGCTGGTGGGCGTGAGTTGGTTCTATACCTGGTTCTTCCGGGGTGTGCCGATGCTGGTGCAGCTGTTCCTGTGGTACAACATTGCCGCGCTCTATCCAACGATTTCACTCTCTATTCCCGGATTGGGCGAGCTGTGGAGTACCCAGTCTAATGCGTTGGTGAGTCCATTCAGTGCGGCAGTGATCGCGCTGGTGATGCATCAATCTGCCTATGCCGCAGAAATTGTGCGTGCCGGTATCCAAAGCGTGGGAAACGGACAACTGGAAGCCGCACGTGCGCTGGGTTACCGCCCCGCGCAGATTTTCCGACACACGGTGTTGCCACAGGCGATGCGCGCCATCATGCCACCTGCCGGTAATGAAATTATCGGTCAGTTGAAAACCACGGCCGTCGTGTCAGTCATTTCGCTGCAAGACGTGTTGTTTTCCGCGCAGATCATCTATCAGCGTACCTATGAAGTGATCCCGCTGCTGCTGGTGGCGACGCTGTGGTATCTGCTGATGACCTCGGTACTGTCGATTGGTCAGTTCTACGTTGAACGCTATTTTGGTCGTGGCGTTACGCGTCGTGAAAAACGCAGCCTGTTTAAATCCTTGCCGGGCTTTAGCGCGCAAAAACCTGAAAGGAGCGTAAGCAATGGCTGAAGCGATCGCCTTACGTAAAGTCACTAAACGCTTCTCTGGCGTCACGATTCTGGACGAAGTGAATCTCGATATTCCTGCCGGTTCTGTCACGGTCATTCTTGGGCCTTCTGGTTCGGGGAAATCCACTTTGCTGCGCTGCATCAACCACCTGGAAAAACTGGATGGCGGCACCATTCGTATTGGTGGCGAAATCATTGGCTACAAGCAGAAAGGCCAGGCGCTGCATGAGTTAAGCAGCAGTGAGATTGCGCGTCAGCGTGCGCAAATTGGCATGGTGTTCCAGCAGTTCAACCTGTTCCCGCATCGCACGGTGTTACAGAACATCGTTGATGCACCGATGCGCGTGAAAAAGCAGAACCGCCAACAGGCGACCAGCAAAGCGCTGTCACTGCTTAAGCAGGTGGGGCTGGCAGGGCGCGAAGAGGAGTGGCCGCAGAATCTTTCCGGCGGACAGCAACAGCGTGTGGCCATTGCGCGCGCGCTGGCGATGGACCCGGGTGTGATGCTGTTCGATGAGCCGACATCGGCACTGGATCCAGAACTGGTGGGCGAAGTGTTGCAAGTGATTAAGCAACTGGCGCACTCCGGCATCACCATGGTGATTGTGACGCACGAGATTGGTTTCGCGCGCGAGGTTGCCGACAACATTGTCTTTATGGAAGACGGCAAAATCGTGGCGGCCGGACCCACTCAACAAGTCCTCGACGACCCGGAAAACGGGCGCGTAAGAAACTTTATTGCAACGGTGCTTTAAGCACCGTTTTTCATTTTTGACAGCCAGGAACAGTGATGACGCAAAAACCGGTAATGCACAGCGCCCACTGGGGCGCTTTTCATGCCCAGCAATCGGGCGACCAGCTCACTATCGAACCCTTTAAAGGCGATCCCGATCCCAGCCCGCTGCTGCAAAACTTTCGCACCGCTTTAAATCATCCGGCACGCGTCTCGCGCCCGATGGTGCGTCGTGGCTGGCTGGAAGAGGGCCCCGGCCCCGATCAGCGCCGGGGCAATGACGAATACGTTGCGGTTAGCTGGGAGCAGGCTTACGAATTAGTGGCGCGTGAATTGAAGCGCGTGGGCGACACTTATGGCCCAGAGGGCATTTTTGGCGGTTCTTATGGCTGGTCGAGCGCCGGACGTTTTCACCATGCGCAAAGCCAGGTACACCGATTCCTGAACACCACGCTGGGCGGCTATGTGCGTTCGGTAAACAGCTACAGTTCCGGCTCTGCTTCGGTGCTGCTGCCACATATCGTCGGCGACATGAACGAGATTGCGCGGCGCGGCGTGAGCTGGGAAGAGATTGCTCAGCACAGTGAAATCGTCATCGCCTTTGGCGGTCTGGCGCTGAAAAACTCGCAGGTGGCGAGCGGTGGATTAAGTGAACACACCGAGCGCGGTTTTATGCAGCAGGCTGCACAACGCGGCACACGTTTTATCTCAGTAAGCCCATTGAAAAGCGATCTGCCCGACGAAGCTAAAGGGGAGTGGCTGGCCTTGCGTCCAGGCACCGATGCCGCCTTTATTCTCGGTGTTCTGTCCGTATTGATTGAAGAACAGCTAGCGGATGAAGCCTTCCTCAGTCGCTACACCGTGGGTTGGCCGGAAATGGTCGCTTATATCCGTGGTGAAGAAGATGGCACGCGACGCGATGCCGCCTGGGCGGCAGAGATCTGCGGTGTCAGCGCGGCCTTTATCGCTGATTTTGCCCGTCACTTACCCGGTAAGCGTGTGCTGGTCACCGTTGCGCATGCGCTGCAACGTTCGGAGCACGGCGAACAACCGGTGTGGCTTGGGCTGGTACTGGCCGCGGCGCTGGGCCAACCGGGTTTACCGGGCGGCGGTTACACCTATGCGCTGGGCGCGTTGGGTCACTACGGTAAGCATCACAACATGGTGAGTTTCCCGGCGTTACCGCAGGGCAAAAATGGCATCGATCGTCTGATCCCGGTGGCGCGCATCTCAGACATGTTGCTCAATCCCGGCAAACCGTTCGACTACAATGGTCGCCGCCTGACCTATCCGCATATTCGTCTGGCTTACTGGGCGGGCGGTAATCCGTTCCACCACCATCAGGATTTAGCGCGACTCCGTCAGGCATTTTGCCAGCTGGATACGCTGATTGTGCATGAGATTGCGTGGACGGCCAGTGCACGGCATGCCGATATCGTATTGCCCGCGACCATGACGCTGGAGCGAGAAGATATCGGCGGTGCGCCAACCGATCGCCATCTGTTTGCTATGCAGCCGGTCGCGCAACCGCACGGCGAAGCCAAAGACGATTACGCCATTTTTGCTGAGCTGGCGCGCAGGCTGGGACGTGAAGAGGCGTTTACCGAAGGTCGCGATACGCGTGGCTGGCTGAAACACCATTACGCACAGTTGCAGCAAAAGCTGGCAACGCAACAGGTCGACATTCCCGATTTTGAACAATTCTGGCAGCAGGGCGTGCTGGAATTGCCGCAGCTTAAAGACGGTGGACGGATGATGAATGCCTTCCGCGCCGATCCGGATGCTGCACCACTGCCAACGCCGAGCGGGAAAATCGAAATCTACTCGGCGACTATCGCCAGTTTCGATTATGAAAACTGCCCCGGACATCCGGTGTGGCGAGAGCCGCAGCAAAAGCCCGATGCCGACCATCCGTTCTGGCTCATTGCCAATCAGCCCGCGACGCGTTTGCACAGTCAGCTGGATTTCGGTGATTACAGCCTGAGTGGCAAACGTGATGGACGTGAGGTATGCAGCCTGAATCTGGATGATGCGGCATCGCTGGGCATTCAAGACGGCGAGATTATTGAGCTTTACAACCAGCGAGGTCACGTACTCGCCAGCGCGCGCGTGACCGACACGGTGATGCCCGGCGTGGTTCAACTGCCGACCGGCGCCTGGTACGATCCGGTGGATCCCACTGCGCTGCGTCCGTTATGTCGTCACGGCAACCCCAATGTGTTGACGCTGGATATTGGCACGTCGTCGCTGACGCAGGGCTGCAGTGGTCAAATCACCGTGGTTCAGGTACGCAAATACACTGGAGAACTGACGCCGGTGCAGGCATTTATCCCGCCGCAAGGTTAGCGTTCTCAATGGGCGGCCGCATGGCCGCCCCAGAACATTAATCTTCTAACTGCAACCACATTACGCGCAGACGATGCCCATCAGGATCGATAGCCGTGAAGGTGTAGCCAAAATCCATCTCGGTCGGTGACTGTACAATGGTGATCTCACGGAACGCGCCCCATTCGTTGTAGAGGAAATCGACGTCGGCTTTGTGCTGCACTTTAAAAGTGATTTCACCGTTGGCCGTAAAATGTTGCGTCTCCACCGGCGGTTGAACGGTGTATTTCGACCACAAACCCAGTTTGAATCCATTCTCAATAACAAACATCGCAAAAGTGGGCGTGACATTAATCGGCTTGATATCGAACAGCGATGCATAAAAGTCAGCGCTTTTGACAACGTTCGGTACATAAAGGATGGTCATATCAGCAGTAAACATGGTTTTTTCTCCTTGTGGGTTTACGGCTGCATAGTACGAGGCGGCTGTGACAAATTCTGTCAGTAGCCGCAGCCACGCTGGAAAGTGGGTCAGTTAAGAGTGGGCGAGGTTTTACACGGAAGTCGCTAATTCAATCTCTGAGCCTGGCGTCGCCGGAAGTCAATCATTGACAAACCCTGTGTGCTAATGGTTGTATTGCGCAACCAATTTGGCAAGGTACCGTAAATGACTACTGAACTTCAAAACATAAAAAACATCCGTGTGTCATCACGTTTAATGGTGCGAGAACTGGGTTTTATGAACCAAAATCTGGCTGCAACGGATTATCCTCCCTCAGCCGTTCACGCCATGCTTGAAGTTGAACTTCATGGCTCAATGACAGCGGCTCAACTGGTGCAGATTTTAGGGCTGGAGAAGTCCAGCGTCAGCCGCATGCTCGCTAAACTCGTTGAAGCCGGAGAACTTGAAGAGAGTCCATGTTCAGAAGACGCGAGGACCAAACGACTGAGCCTCACCGGGAAGGGTAAAGATATCGTGCAGAGCATCAATGCTTACGCTGACCAACGAGTAGCAGCAGCGCTCAGAAAACTCGATCCCTTTACTCAGGACGCTATATCACAGGGCCTATCGTCATACGCCAGCGCGTTGAAAGCCTGTCGGGAAAACACCGCAGGGCAAGTGCAAAATAACGTCAAGATAGTCTCGGGTTATCATGCAGGTATGATTGGTCGTATTACAGAAATGCATGGCAGCTTTTACGCCAGAGAGCATCACTTCGGCCATTTCTTTGAAGCGAAGGTTGCTGCCGGTCTGGCTGATTTTGCGTTGCGACTGGAAAAACCCTGTAATCAGATTTGGCTGGCAATGTTGAATGAACGCATTGTCGGGTCAGTTGCCATTGACGGTGAAGATCTGGGAAATAATGAGGCGCATCTGCGCTGGTTCATCCTTGACGACGGGTGTCGTGGTAGCGGATTGGGCAGAAAACTGATTTCAGAAGCGACGAGATTTTGTGATGAACAGAAATTCGCTTCAGTACAGTTATGGACGTTTAATCAACTTACCGCGGCCAGACGATTGTACGAATCATTTGGATTTGAATTGTCAAAAGAATGGGAGGGCGATCAGTGGGGAAGCCCCCTTACTGAGCAACAGTTCAGCAGAAAAATCGTTTAGGCATGCTGGATTATCGACACAGTTTTGACAGTTTTTTTCTGGATGGGTTACCAGCGAATATCTCTTTGCCAAAATTACCGCTGTAGGACGTGCTCGCTTTAACAGCATCTGTCAGGAGCATTACGTGAACTTTTAGTCGCGCTCGCGCTCAATATCCTGATAATGCACGCAGGATTAATTATTTGAACGCGGTAAACGGAGAGATGAAATGGTCAATGACTACTTTGCACCACCCCCAATGGGTATGACGCCAGAACAACACAAGCGAACCATCGCTGTGGCGGCCGCTTTAGCGGTGGCGAAGGAATCCGTCAGCGCTTCAACCTCTGCCAGCGGTTCAAAAGCGTCGTGGGATCTTCAGGCGGTAGCGAATGAAATTTCTAATCTGGCTGATGCCATTCAGGACGCCCTGGAACCTGAAGACGAGATGTAAAGCCAGCGAACCCTCACATGACGGTGTTTTAAACCGTTTTGTGAGGGGCGAAATTTTTTTATTTTTCTCTGCATCCAGTTGGCCCCCTCCTTACGTATATCCCGTTGTGAGCAAATTCTTCGCTCCCCTACAACGAGGATTTATGATGAAAAAGCTAATCACCACCGCAGTCATCTCTGGCGCGCTGATGTTCTCCGCCACGACTTTCGCAGCCATGAACTCTGATTCTGTCATGGTTGGCGGTGCCGCTATGTATCCGCAGAAAAACATCATTGAAAATGCACTCAATTCTAAAGATCACACTACGTTAGTGGCCGCAGTGAAGGCAGCAGGTTTAGTGGAAACACTCGAAGGAAAAGGGCCTTTCACTGTGTTCGCGCCAACCAACGCCGCGTTTGCGAAATTGCCTGCTGGCACCGTGGATAATTTGGTAAAACCAGAAAACAAAGCCAAATTGACCAGCATCCTGACCTACCATGTCGTGGCCGGTAAATACGATATGAAAGCGCTGGAGATGAAAATTAAACAAGGTGGCGGTCATGCGGAACTGAAAACCGTTAACGGTCAGCCTTTATGGATTATGAGCAACGGTCCTCACAATATTCAGTTGAAAGATGGCATGGGTAATGTGGCCAATATCAGCACTTATGATGTGAACCAGAAAAATGGTGTGATCGACGTCATCGACACCGTCCTGATGCCTAAGTAATTGTCTATACTCGAAAGGCATTTCAATGCCTTCCGGGAAAAACATGGATAACGTTTTGGCTCAACAGCAGGTGAAATTATTGCGGGCGATTGCGCAAGGCGATCGCCCGGCATTTGAACAACTGTATCGACTCACTTCTCCGCATTTGTTTGCAGTTGCATTGCGCACTTTACGCCAGCCAGCCTGGGCAGAAGAAGTGCTGCATGATTGCTTCCTCACCATCTGGAACCGAGCCGACAGCTATGATGCCGCACTCAGTGCCCCCATGACATGGATGACGCATATTGTGCGTAACCGCTGTATCGACTGGTTGCGCAGTGGGCAGGCGCGTGAAGCGCTGGCGTCAGAGGAATACAGTGACAGTACTCAGGAAACGGATGCTGATAATACAGAGCAGCCATTTGATGATTCGCAGGCGGCCCGTTTACAACATTGCTTGCAGCACCTTAGCAGTGAGCAACGGCAAAGTGTGACGCTGGCTTACTATCAGGGGATGTCGCACAGCGATATTGCCGCCTGGTTACAACAGCCGGTAGGGTCAGTGAAAAGTTGGATCCGTCGTGCGATGGAGCATCTTCGGGAGTGCGTGGGCCTATGAACAACAACAAGCAAAATGATGACGCGCTCGCGGCCGAATATGCATTGGGAACACTGCGCGGCAATGCCCGTTTGCGCTTTGAACGGCGGCTACAGCAGGAACCTGAACTCGCCGCGAAAGTCGCCAGCTGGCAGACGATGTTAACCGGATTAGATACGCACTTGCGGCCTCAAACACCGCCTGAACGCGTCTGGAAAAAGATCACGTTAAGCCTGCCGGCTAAAACTCCGGTTAAACGCGCCAATCCTTACCTGGGTTGGCTGGTTGCTGCGGGTCTGGCGGCCATTACGCTGGTCTCTTATTACAACTATCGCCCGGAAGAATTCGCACCGCTGATTATTCTCGGTGATGCGCAGCAGCAGGGGCAGTGGGTGGTGAGCCGCAGTAGCGATAGCCGCTATCTGCAACTCGCGCCGCTGAAACCCGTTGCCATTGCGACAGCTGACAGTCTGCAGCTATGGCTGATCCCTGCCGGCAAACAGCCGGTTTCATTAGGGCTGCTGGCAAACAATTCAGCCACTCGGATCGAGATGGATCAAAAAACGCTGGCAGCAGGGACAACGATTGCGATCAGTCTTGAACCTCAAGGCGGTTCGCCAACGGGGTTGCCAACGGGGCCGGTTTTGTACAGTGGCTTACTCTAGCGCGGCCTCTACTTTTTTGCTGGCGAGAACATCGCCAGTTTTGGGCAGCTCACCTGTTCAATATGCTGGTGGTAGCCAGACTGATCCTTCTTCTTCAGGGCATCAGCGGCGTTCACTATCGCATCGTGATTCTCTGAGCTATTCAGAAACACCTGTTTAATGCGTTCATTCGGTATCTCTTGCGCCAGATGGCAGTGCGCGCGCAGATCGGTGATGATCTGCTGCTCTC
Organism: Pantoea sp. GL120224-02; assembly: GCF_900215395.1. Taxonomy (NCBI): domain Bacteria; kingdom Pseudomonadati; phylum Pseudomonadota; class Gammaproteobacteria; order Enterobacterales; family Erwiniaceae; genus Pantoea; species Pantoea sp. GL120224-02. The sequence continues at coordinate 303,259 of NZ_OBEC01000003.1, forward strand.
GTAATGCGTAGGACAGGTTGCTGTAGGGTGACTTAGCCACAGAAATAAATGAAACCATGACCAGCAATGAGCAAGAGCCAATTTTCCAGAACATAGTGCCTCCGTTGAGGGTGCTGAGGCTTTAGCAGTGTGCTAAAGCTGCGGCGATGCTATGCATTGAAGCGTGGTCGATGATCAGTGGTTTCGAAAGTTTTTTTCATGGTTATCAGAGATAGCGCAAAACAAAATGAAATACTGCTCGTTGTGGGCTTCAAACATCATGCCTCACGATAGCCATTCTGTTCCCGCAACTGGTGGTAATCCTTCCAGCGCTTAAGTAATTGAAAACGCGTTCCAGGATACACCTCATCACTCGCCTGAATTTCTTCAATACGATCAACGCGGAAGTTGCGAAAATCCTGGCGCAACTCACACCAGCCGCACAGTAAGCGGACGCGATCGAAATAGCCCAGCACCACCGGCCAAATCACCCGGGTTGAAGTGGCGTCTTTCAGATCTTTGTATCGTAAGGTGATCTTGTTGCGCGTATGGATTGCCTGGCGAATTTCGGGCAGATGAGTTTCAAACAGCACTTCACCACGTGTGGCAACCAGCAGCGATTGATGATCGAGCGCGTGAGATAAATGTTCCGGCAATACGGCGTGGATTTTAGCCAGCGCATGTTGTGCGGCAGATTTCAATTCGGCATCGGTATGGCGACTGACCCAGTCCAACCCCAACGCCAGCGCATCGAGTTCATGGCGCGAGAACATCAGCGGCGGGAGATGGCCATCTGATTTCAACAAATAACCTAAACCCGCGCTGCCCTCGATTTCCACGCCTTGCTGCTGCAAGCTGATAATGTCGCGATAGACGGTGCGCACACTTACGCTGAGTTGCTCCGCAAGATGCTGCGCAGTCACCGGATAGCGGTGACAACGTAACAATTGTACAAGCTCCATCAGTCGCTGGGTTTTGGTCATGGTGTGTGCCTAAGCTAAGAGTCTGGCAGTCAGGAGCAGTCCAGCCGCACGCACCAGAGTTGACTCCAGCGCAAGTGCGGCGACCTGTAGATTAATACGGCACTCGTCATCCCGATAGACGCAACTTCGTCTGTAATGTGGTGAACTAAAAGCGCTGCAACGGACGTGATATTAAACGCGTAATAACTGCTGCAGCACTGCCAGATCAGCGGTTGTCTGCAATGCGCTGCTTTGCAGCACCTGTTGCCGTCGCTCGCCCGATTCCTGATGCAGTGCCAGACGCAATTTACCTTCAACGTCCACACCATCGGCCAGCGATTGCTGACGGGTGCGTCGCTGTTGCAGCCGAGTGCCATCGCGCAAGGTAAGAGTGACCAGATGAAAACGTAATGCGGGATTAATGGCATCTGGCGGTGCGGTGTCGTCAGGTTCTCGTCTCACTTTCGCTGCCAGTGGCATCACAGCATGATTAAGATCGCCTTCCGCAAAATCTTCCAGCCGCAGATCGTTATAAATCAGCATTGCGGCAATCACGTATTCCAGACTGAAACGCGCTTCAATCCCATTGGTGGGCGATGTGACGGAAGCGGCAATATCGCCCCCTGGCGGGAAAGCTACGCTGATATCGGTGATGTTATCCAGCAGCGCTTCCAGCGAATTGCCGTTGGCTAACCAGCCATCACGCAGAATGCGCGCGGCTTCCGCTGCGCTATGCGTTCCGGCGCAGGTCGGGAAGGGTTTGTACTCCAGACCCGGCGTCACGATGCGCCACGGCTTGCCCCAATGCGCGACCAATTTTTCAGGTTGAGCTGCGCCGTTGCTGCTGGCCGCAATGAAAGCCTCAACCACGCCATCCTGTTTGCCATCGAAACCGGCCAGCGTCAGCTGGGCTGCAGTAACCGCACGTTCCGCCGCTAAACCCGCGTGGAGCGGTTTGACAGCGGATCCGAACTGCGCACGCAGCCCGCTGGCCTGGGTGGTGGCGATACCGATTAGCGTGGCAGTTGCGCTGACCTCCAGTTTCAGTAAACGCGCCAGTGCTGCTGCTGCGGCAATGGTGCCCAGCGTCGCGGTATTGTGATGACCTAACGCATAATGCTGCTGGCTGGCGGCCAACCCAAGCCGTCCGGCCATTTCCACACCGATGGCGTAAGCATCAAGGAAATCATCAATCGCTGCCGCCTTTTGCTGCTGCCAGGCAAACAGGGCAGGCAAAATCACCACGCTGGGATGACCGCGAAAATCAGCGTGGAAATCATCGTAATCCAGCGCGTGAGCGGCATAACCAAGCAGCAACGCCTGAGAACGTGGGCCGCCATCGCCATAAACGGTTCGTAGTGCCGGCAAGCCGCTATCCGGCACCTGGCCTTGCAGCACCGGCCAGCTGACAGCGAGAAAATCCTTTACCCCTTCGCGCGCGGCTTCACGTGCAGCGGCATCGGGTTGGCTATGAACGATAAGTTCAGCGAGGGCAGCGGTGATACTCATTGTGGCGCCACACTGTTCAGTGCCGCGACGGCGAGATTGGCCAGGTAACGTGAGGTCGGCAGCAGCACATCATCGTTAATACGAAATGCCGGATGATGCAGCGCATAAGGTTCACCGGTGCCAATCATCATAAAGGCACCTGGCAACTGTTGTTGATAGAAAGCAAAATCTTCACCAATCGGGCTGGCCTCTACCACGCGCGCTTCAAAGCCGCTGGCCGCTGCCTGTTGCAGCGCGAAATCGGCCCAGTGTGCATCATTCACCACCGACGGTGGACCTGCATGCCAATTGAACTCAACGTTGGCAGCAAAGGCCGCGCCAATTCCCTGCACGATCTCGCGGAAGCGTTGCTCCAGTCGCTCGCGCGTCTCCTGTGAGAATGAACGCACCGTGCCTTCCAGCCACGCGCTGTCCGGGATGACGTTCCAGGTACTGCCGCTGTGAATCTGGGTGATCGATACCACTGCATTGTCGCCGGAAGGCGCATTACGGCTGATCAGCGTTTGCGCCGCAGAAACAATTTGCGCGGCGATCACAATCGGATCGTTGCCCTGATGCGGTTTCGCAGCGTGGCTACCGGTGCCGATGATCTTGATATCAAAGCGGTCGACGGCGGCGGTCAGTGGGCCGGCTTTGCTGCCAATCACGCCCGGTGGTAATGAAGGATCGTTATGAATGCCGAAAATAGTTATCGCATCCTGCAGTGCGCCGGTAGCAATCACATCCGGCGCGCCCTGGCCGGTCTCTTCGGCGGCCTGGAACAGAATACGTACGCGGCCCGATAAATTCGCTTCCTGCTGTTTCAGCAGAATCGCCGCGCCTAAGGCTGCGGAACTGTGGAAGTCGTGGCCGCACGCGTGCATCACCCCCGGACGTTCTGAACGGAACGTGACATCAGACTGCTCTTCAATAGGCAGTGCATCAATGTCGGAACGCAGCACGATCAATGGCCCAACAACAGGACCTATCTCAGCCACCAATCCGGTTTTCAGCGGAAGTTCCAACACGCGAATCTGGTGCTGATCCAGTTGCTGGCGAATACGCGCGGTGGTTTTGAACTCTTCATTGGAGAGTTCTGGAAAACGGTGTAACTCATGGCGGAAGGCAATCAAATGTTGACCCAATGCGCTCTCATCAAAACTCATTATTTGCTTCCTTGTTATTCGGCCTGACGTGTCATCCACGCATCATGCGCGCTGTCATCCAGCACTTTCTTCATATATTGGGTGATGTGGCCTTTGCCGAGATCGGTGGTATGCATCAACTGGAAGCCGCGTTTTTTATACATCTCGATCAGCCACGGATGGCTGGTGGCGGTGCCCAGTGATACCGCAGGTGCGCGCAGTTTGCCTAGCAGGATCTCGTGTTCCAGCCGGTCCTGTACCTGGCGGCCATACTGTTTGCCGGGATAATCGGGATGGGCACCGAACCAGCCAATATGCGGCAGACCAAACGGGCCTGGCAGCGGCCCCCACGGATAGCGCACGGTGACTGAGGAAACCATCACACCTTCCGCGTAGAGCGCATAAACGCCGTGGCTTTGCATGTGACGCAGCGTCTTTTCACGGTCTGCTGTGGCGGCATCAAATTTGATGCCCAGTGCCAGCGTCGGCGCATAGGCGGCGTGCATCAGCGCCTGATAGGTTTCAACCTCATCTTCTCTAACCTGACGAAATTCAAGTGACATAACTATCCCCGGAAAAACCGCCTGGAAGCGGTAAATTGAATGCAGATTGAGCAGCGCATAGCGGTTGAAAAAGCGCAATTTAAAGTGCTAATTCAAAATACCCAGCGTGCTAAGCAACTCAGAATATCAGTAATGCCTTGTGCTTCTATATGTGAAAAATGACTAAGCTAATGCGAATTTGTGAAAATGAAATGGCGGCTTTTCCATTGCTTATATCGCGATTTACCGTAGTATGCATAAATTACATAGCGCTATAACTATTTCGCATTAACCCCATGAAATAAAATAACTTTTCTCGTTATAGCCTTATTCTTAATCAGGGTGACGACGTGTTAGCGATCAAATCTCCGCGTGCTTATGCACATGAAGCTGGCCTGCGTAAGCGTGCTGGTGAATTTATCAAACCTTATGCCACACATATCCGCATTTTCACTTCTCCCCATGCCTGGCAAGCGGTTAACCCGGAATTAAGCCAGAGTTTAGAAACCAACGGTATCCGCTGGGAGTTGGAGTATCTGCACGGTGAATGCACCGATGCCGTGATCGAAGCGCTCAAAACCAACGTTGAGCAACAGCAAGCAGAACTGCTGTTTGCCGTGGGCGGTGGGCGCGTACTGGATGCCGCTAAAGCGGTGGGTAGCCAGTTACCGGATCTGAAGGTGATTAACTTCGCTACTTTGGCGGCGACCTGCGCTGCATGGTCACCGGTTGCCATCATTTATAACGAGCAGGGCGGCCACGTGCGCAGCCAGCCGCTGGGGAAAATGCCGGAGCTGGTGCTGGTGGACAGTGAAGTGATCGCCTGCAGCGATGTGCGCTATCTCAAAGCGGGTATTGTCGATGCGCTGGCGAAGTACTACGAATTTGCCCCTTACCTGCGCAGTAACCCGCACGATCTGGCGCTCGATCTCAAAGTAATGACGGCGCAACGAGCGCTGGATGTTTATCGCCAACTGGGTGAAGCCGCCGTCAGCGCCAATGAAAAAAAGCAAGTCACGCCGGAGTTGGTGAAGGTGATTGATGCCAACATCGTACTGGCAGGCCTGGCGAACAGCGTGCGCGATCAACTTCCCACCCCCGGCTTTGCTCATGCCATTCATAACCGTCTGACGCACCAGCCTGAGCTGCATCATTGGCTGCACGGCGAGAAGGTTGGCTACAGCCTGCTGGTGCAATCGCTGATTGAAAACGATGGTGTGCCTGATGCAGAACTGCTGGCACTGCTGCGTCAGTACGCGATGCCATTGACGCTGGCGCCGCTGACCGGCGAGCGCGCGGCGGCGATACGCACGATTGCAGAACAGATTAAATTTCCGGCGGCCAGCGCTGAACGTCTGCCGTTCCGCATTCATGCGGATGCGTTAGAACAGGCGCTGCTGGCAACCGAAAACCGTTTCTAACTTTTACTCTTTTATCGACCAGGACAACTTCATGGCTACTGCACAACCACAACGCATCCGCTTGGGCCTCTTCGTACAACCAGTCGGACAACACGTCAGCGGCTGGCGTCTCACGGAAAAACTCGGCGATCCCACTGACATTGACTGGCTGATCACCATCGCAAAAAAAGCCGAAGCGGGTAAATTCGATCTGTTCTTCGTCGGTGATGCGCTGGCGACCAGCATGTACCGTTTGCCTTCGACCATGGCGCGCCTTGAGCCGCTAACCATGTTGTCGGCGCTGGCGGTGAACACCAAACGTATTGGCCTGGCAGCGACGGCATCCACCACTTTTAGCGATCCATTCACCATGGCTCGCAGCTTCTCGTCGCTGGATCACATCAGCCGTGGTCGCGCAGCGTGGAACGTGGTGACGTCGTTCTCCACCGACGTGGCGCGTAACTTTAGCCGCAGCGATATGCCAAACCACGCCGAGCGCTATGCACGTGCACGTGAGTTCCTCGAAGTGACCAACAAGCTGTGGGAAGGTTGGGAAGCGGGGGCGGTACAACCGAACAAAGAGACCGGTGAATACTTCGTTAATGACAAAATTAAGTCGATTGATCATGACGGCGAGCACTTCCAGGTACAGGGTCCGCTGAACATCACGCGTTCTCCGCAGGGACGTCCGGTGATCATCGAAGCCGGTTCATCTGCAGACGGTCAAAAACTGGCGGCCGAAACCGCCGAAGTGATCTTCACCGCTGCCGCCAGTCTGGAAGAGGCGCAAACCTTCTACCGCTCGCAGAAAGATCAGGTGATTGCCGCCGGGCGTAATCCGGATCATGTGGTGATCATGCCGGGCGTGATGCCGATTGTCGGACGTACCCGTGAAGAAGCCAAAGCTCTGTGGAAAGAGCTGAACACGCTAGTGGATATCGAAAACGGTCTGCGTCAGCTGTCGCTGCGTTTCAGCATGGATCTGAGCCAGTATCCGCTGGATGGTCCGGTTCCTGAAGTGCCGCTCGGCGAAGGTAACCAGAGCCGCGTCAAATTAATGACGGATATGGCGAAGCGCGAAAACCTGACCTTGCGTGAGCTGGCCGCCGTGGCAGCCGGTTCGCGTGGCCATCGCGTGATTGTCGGCACCGCAGAAGACATCGCCGATGACTTTGAGCTGTGGCTGAAAGAGGGCGGAGCCGATGGTTTCAACATCATGCCTGCCATCATGTCAGAGCAACTGGATCTGTTCGTCGAGCTGGTGATCCCGGAACTGCGTCGCCGTGGTCTGTTCCGCGATGATTACGAATTCGCCACGCTGCGCGAGAACCTCGGTTTGCCCGCGCTGTAAACCATTTAGGAGCTGAACATGGTCACCTTATCAAAGCGTGTGCAGTCTGTGTCGCTCTCTGCCAATGCCGCGGCGCGTCAGTTGACGCGCCAGCTGAAAGAGCAGGGCGTGGATATTCTGGATCTCACCACCGGTGAGCCGGATTTTGATACGCCACAGCACATCCGTGATGCTGCCGTTGAAGCTATGAATAATGGTGAGACGCGCTATACGCCGACCAATGGCACCACGCCGCTGCGTAAAGCGGTGCAGGCCAAACTGGCACGTGAAAATCAGCTGGATTATGCGTTGGGGCAGATTTGTATCGCCAACGGGGCGAAGCAGATCATCTTCAACGCCTTCGCTGCCACCTTGAATGACGGCGATGAGGTGATTGTGCCGGTGCCATACTGGCCGACGTTCCCGGATAGCGTGCGTTTTAACGGCGGCGACGCGGTGCTGCTGGAGTGCCCGCTGGAGCAAGAGTACAAGCTGCAGCCGCTGCAGCTGGCGCAAGCGATCACCGACAAAACCCGCTGGCTGGTGCTGAATAATCCCGGCAATCCATCCGGTGCGGTGTATAACGCCGCAGAATTAATCGCACTGGCAGCGGTGCTACGTGACCATCCCAACGTATGGATCATGCTGGATGAACTGTATGAGCACATTCTGTTTGATGGACGTGAACACGTTAGCCTGTTGCAGGTAGCGCCAGATTTAGCCGAGCGCATTCTGCTGGTGGGCGGCGTGTCGAAAACTTATGCCATGACCGGCTGGCGCATCGGCTTTGGAGCCGGTCCGCAAGCGCTGATTGATGCCATGGTGGTGGTGCAGTCGCAGAACAGTTCTGGTGCCTGCGCCATCAGTCAGGCGGCAGCGGTAGCGGCGCTGAACGGCGGCCTGGATTTCCTGCCACCGCAACGTGCGGCCTATCAGGCGCGTCGCGATGCGATTATGGCGCAGCTAAGCCCGGTTGAAGGCATTGAGGTGCTGAATCCCGAAGGGGCGTTCTTTATCTTCTGTCGCTGTGCTGGCCTGTTGGGCAAATCGCGTGCTGATGGACGTACGCTGGAAAGCGAACAGGATGTGCTGAATTATCTGCTGGAGAGCGGCGTATCTGGCGTAGCGGGCAGTGCGTATGGCTTGTCACCGTATTTCCGTTTGTCGATTGCCACGGATATTGAAAGCGTGCGCGAAGCCGGAAAACGCATTGCGGCAGCCTGTGCAGTGTTGAAATAGGGATTTAATCGGTCGCCAGGAATGGCGACCCTACAATATCCATGCGGATCGTTTAAATCAGAAACTCATCCATCGAACCGCCCGCATCTAATACGGATTTGATCGGTGAAGGTGTACGACCCTGACCAGTCCAGAATTTTTCCTGACCGTTTTCGTCGGTGAACTTATATTTCGCCGGACGTGGAGCGCGTTTCGCTTTCGGTTTGGTTTCGCTCTGGTTTAATTTCGTTAATTCACTAATATCGATGCCATCATTCAGCAGCATCTCTTTATACAGCGCCAGTTTTTCTTCTTTTTCGCGCTGAGCGGCATTATTCGCTTCCGCTTCTTCACGGCGTTCTGCAACCACCACGGCGAACTTTTCCAGCATTTCGTCTAATACCGCAATCTCAACATCACGCGCATGGGCACGCAGCGTACGAAGATTGTTCAATGCTTTGAGTGCATCGCTCATGAATAAACCCTTATAACTTATATAACGAAGATGAAAGGGGGCATTCTACGTTAATTTTAATCAAATGAAAATATTACCCATAATGCAGAATTGTCCGGAAAATAAGCTTTCAGCAGAGTGGTGTCAATATCGAACAATAAGACATAAAGCAGATATTTCACTCAAGCCAGTCGAGGGTGTAGCCGCGGAAAATAGCGGCTACAAGGGGATAAATATATTCTATATACTGCGATGAAACGGGAAGCAACCGGTGATCAGTGCGACCACTAATAATACAATTGAGGTGATAAACGACCAACGCAGCGTGAACCGTTGTGTCTGTGCATAATCCAGTTTCAGCATGCCGACCAATAAATAGGTCGAGGCAACCAGTGGGCTGAGAATATGAACCGGCTGACCAACTAATGCCGCGCGTGCCATTTCAATCGGTTCGATACCGTAGTGTCCGGCAGCCTGCACCAGCACCGGCAGCATGCCGAAATAGAACACATCGTTCGATACCATCCAGGTGACGGGAATACTGATCAAGGCAGTAATCACCGCCAGATAAGGGCCGAGTGCAGCGGGAATAGTCTGCACAATCGCCTGTGCCAGGGCGTTCGCCATACCGGTTTCAGCAAAAATGCCGGTAAACACCGCCGCAGCGAAAATCAATCCGGCTACGGCAAGGATGGCGGGCGCATGGCGGCCGATCTGCTCCTGCTGTTGGCTCAGTTGCGGATAATTGACAACGAACATGATGGCGGTGGCCAGCATAAACAGATACGCCATGGGCATCACATCCAGAACCAGGAAGGTCATCAATGCAATGGTCAGCGCCCAGTTAAACCAGAAACGCCAGGCCACGCAGTGTTTCTCTTCAAACTGCAGCACGGCAGGTTCCACCGGGACATGCGGCTGGAAACCCAGACGTTTGCGTTCACTTCTGCCGAGCATCACCGCCAGGATAAAAGTCCATGCCACGCAGGCCAGTAGCGGAATCAGCAGCGGGACAAACAGAGCAGAGACGTCAGCCTGAACGGCGGCGGCCGCACGCGCCGTGGGTCCACCCCATGGAAACATATTGCCCAGCCCGGTGCACTGTAATAGCAGAGCGGCAACGCTGAGCTTTGATAATCCGATGCGTTCATATATCGGCATAAACGCGGAAAGCACGATCATATATACGGTCGCGCCATCACCATCCAGGGCAACAATAAAGCCAAGCAGTGCGGTGCCGACAAATATTTTCACCGGATCGCCATCGACTGCAGAAACGATTCTTTTAATAATCGGATCAAACATCCCAGCATCCGTTACGCTCATAAAATAGAGCATCGCGAATATCAACATGACGCCAGTGGGCGCAACGGTACGCAATCCTTTGATCACCATGGCACCCATATCCGCGCCATGGCCAGATAACAATGCGAATAGCGTGGGGATAAGGATTAATGCAGTCAGAGCGGAAAGCTTTTTGCTCATTAATAAGCCAATAAAGCAGATTATCATAAGCAGACTGATGATCAGCAGCATGACGAGGGTTCCTGTCCAGAGGGATAGAGCACGTTTGTGGGTAGCAAACGCAATGTGTTCGGAATAAATAAAAAACAGCGAATGATTATTTATTGTTCAAATTAACCTTCTGCAACCTCGTCTATCTGGCAATATTATCCAGCGTTTTTTTCGGCAGGCACAAGGTTAGGTATACGCGAAAGTTGTGCGTAACCTCTTAGTTTTAATAAATTTAAAATAGCGAACGGTGATGATTTATCTGGGTGTTATTTCCTCCTGTTTATCAATAAAGAGATCGTTGAATAAGCGCGGCGTGACTACCGCGCAAAATAGCTTTAATCGGCACGTTATGGCTTATTGATGATCCCGCGGCGAAGGCTTAATCGGTAACGGCAGACGGTACAGCTTCACCGGATATTCCACGGTTGACGGTTTGCCGCCGGTGGTCGCAGGCGTGCGATTGATCTGTCCGGACGGCATCCACAGTGCGCCGTCTGATACCCACATCGCGTCAATCCACACCAGGCGGGGATCCTGCACCACGGTAGTGACTTTGCCATCGGGCGCAATACGTTTAATGCTGCGGGTATTGATATCCGACGCATAGATATTGCCTTCGGCATCAATGGCCGTTCCGCCGGTGCTCCAGGTTTCGCGTACTTTCTCCGCATGCTTCGCCACTTCTGCAGCCGATAGGGCACTGTCGTTCAGATAACGGGTTTCAATGCGAGCCAGCGGCCCCGGGATCGCCTGGTAATAGAGCCATTTGCCATCCGGCGAAACTTCCAGCTGATCGAGACCCACGCGTTTTTCACGGCCATCGCGCAGAATCAACTTCTTGCCATCTGCATAAATCGGCTGATGATCAATCGAGAGAGGGTGGTTATCCAGCACCCGCCAGCTTTTGCCACTTTTCAGGTTCAGCACCACTAATCCCACCGCACCCGGATCGGTGATATAGGCAAAATCGCCATTAAATCGCACATCATCCAGATAGCTGGTGGGTTGCAGCGTTGGAGCCTTGAACACATAGCTATTGACCACTTTGCCAGTGGCCAGATTGATGTGGACCAGTTTGGCGCCACCGGCCACGGCCTGATCGCCGGTGCCAATCCCCTTATTGCCCGAATCCATCACCCATAGATCGCCATCCGGACCGATGCGCAGCGCATTAACGTGGTAGAAATGATGCTCCGGATCGTTAGCGTTCCACTGATTCCAACTGTCATCGGGAAAGGCTTTCAGCTGATTGTTGATCACTTCCGCCAGCTGCAAACCCGCACCTTCCGATTGCGTTAACGAGGCGAACAGACGGTTGTCATGACTGACGGTAATGCCATTCCACACGCGCGGTGAGGTGGCGACCTGCTCCAGACGACTGTCCTGTTGCATCGGTAACGTCACCGGCAGCGTGTCTTGTGCCAAAACCTGTGCGCTGCTGGCCAAAGCGATCATCGCGACCAGTGTTTTCAGTGAATGTTTCATCCTTTACTCCCTTGTTAAGCGCCACAAGGTGACGCGAACAGCGTGTTGCTCTGTTGTTAATGTCATTCCATCCTGGCAGCGTAGAGTGATAAATTATATTCTCTGAATTTTATCAATTGATTCCTGGTGGGAATGAATGGAACTGAAAGATCTGCATTATCTGCTGGCGGTGAAGGAAACAGGACATCTGGGTAAGGCGGCGCAATCCCTTGGTATCACTCAGCCCGCCTTAACCAAATGTCTGCAACGTCTGGAGAAGTTTTACGCCACGCGGTTAATTCTCAAGGTGGGGCGTGGGATGCAACTCACCGAAGCGGGACTACTACTTTGTGAACGTGCTCAAAAAGTCGTGCACATGATGCAGGTCACCCGGCAGGATTTACAGGCGCTGGGTGCGGGAACGGCGGGCGTTATCCGGTTAGGCGTGGCGGCCACGGCAGCGGAATTTATGCTACCGGTACTGAGTAAGGACTTGTTGCACAAAGCTCCCACCGCCAGACTCGAAGTGACGGTCGGGATGAATGATTTGCTGCAAAAGTTACTGCGTGAGAACAAAGTCGATTTGATTCTGGGTTTTCTGCCACAGGGGAACAGCGAGTTTATTACCCGTCCGCTGATTGAGGATCCGGTGGTGATTGCCGCCAGTCGTCACCATCCGCTGGCGAACATTCATCCGACGCCTGAACAGCTTGATGAATATAACTGGTTGTTACCTTCCGATAACGTCGCGACGCGTCAGTGGCTGGAACAACGCTTGCGCAGCGGTGGCTATGCGGCGCCGCGCGCGCAAATGGAAAGTAATACGCTGTCCCCGCTGCGCGCCGTGCTGGCGCAAACCCAGTTGTTGAGTTTTCTTTCCCGCCGCTTATTAAAAGGTGAGGGCGGTGAGTTGATTGAAATTCCACTGCCGCTGGTCATGATGCCGCGTACCTTTGGCTGGCAATTCCGCTCACTCAGTGAGCTTTCCCCCGCGTCACGTCTTCTGGTGGATTTGGCGGAAAAACGCTGGCCCTGGTGATCCGTTGAATACCATCACGACGAGAACCTGTGATTTATCACAGGTTTGCTCCAATAATCTGCGTGATAATGTCCGAAAATAACCCACCTGTATTATTAATCATTGAAGAATAAGGAAATATCCAAATGTAAAATTGCCGGATAACCGGTAACAATTTCTTGCAATAGTAATCTTAATGCGTATATTTCTCATTTGCTTTCTTAACGGCATTTTTACGGTCGTTCTGTTTGTGCCAGGACGGCACGGTCGGGAAATACCTCATCCTGATATTCCTTTTCAGCACGTTATTTATGGCTGGATCTAACAGACGTCAGCAGCTATGCCGCCAACACAAAATAACGATAAGTTGATTGAGGAATATTATGTCTTTCAAAGAAAAGCGCGTCAGGGAATCAGGCCGTGCACCGCAACGTGCATTGCGTATCTCTGTACTGGCAATGATGGTAGCGTCAGGTATTGCCCAGGCCGCGGATAGCACCAAAACAGAACAAACTCTGACTGTGGATGCCAGCGCCAGCAGCGATGCGCAAGAGCAGGCAGCAAAAGATTACAGCGTCCCGGTCACTCGTGCCGGTACCAAAATGGCATTGACCGCGCGTGATATTCCGCAATCGGTCAGCATTGTCAGCAAGCAGCGTATGCAAGATCAGCAGCTGCAATCCCTGAATGACGTACTGTCGAATACCACCGGTATCAAAGGCATTAGCGGGGATATGGATCGTACTAACTACTATTCGCGCGGTTTTATCATCGATAACTACATGATCGATGGTATTCCAACGGCGTTTGCTTCTCGCTGGAACCTCGGCGATGCGCAAACCGATATGGCGTTGTACGAGCGAGTTGAAGTGGTGCGCGGTGCCACCGGCCTGTTGACCGGCCCAGGTAACCCGTCAGCTTCCATCAACATGGTGCGTAAGCACGCCGACAGCAAAGAGTTCACCGGAAATCTGGAAGCGAGCTACGGCAGCTGGGATAAACAGCGCTATGTCGCCGATCTCTCTGCGCCGCTGTCGCCTGAAGGCAACGTGCGTGGCCGCGTAGTCGCAGGTTACGAAGATAAAAACAGCTTTATCGAGCGCTATGGTTTCGAGAAGAAGTTCATTTACGGTGTGGTGGATGCTGACCTGACCGACAAAACCAAGCTGTCAGTGGGTTATGAATTTACCCAGGTCGATACCGACTCCCCAATGTGGAGTGGTTCGCCGCGTTGGTATACTGACGGTTCACAAACGCATCTACGTCGCGGGTATAACACTTCGCCAGAGTGGGCTTACAATAACAAAGAAAACAAAAAGGTCTTTGTTAACCTGCAGCAGAACTTCGATAACGGCTGGAACATTACGCTTAACGGCACACACAATGAGATGTTCCTCGACAGTAAGCAGCTCTACATTGATGGCTATTTCGATAAGAACACCGGTATCGGCACCTCGCCATATGCTAATTACCCTGTTGTAGGCGGCACTGGATACAACACCGGTAAACGTAAAGTCGATGCCGTCGATGCGTTCGCCAGCGGCCCGTATGAATTGTTAGGTCGCCAACATGAACTGATGGTGGGTGTGAATTACAGCCGTCAGGATAATAAATACTACAGCGCGTGGGCAAATATTTCGCCGGCCGAGCTGGGCAATTTCAATAGCTTCAATGGCAACTTCCCGGAAACCGACTGGAATCCACGTGAGCCGGCATCAGACACGCAATTAGTGCGTCAGAAATCCGCTTATGTCGCCACTCGCCTTTCACTGGCCGATCCGCTGCATGTTATTTTAGGTGCGCGTTATACCAACTGGAATCGTGAGACGCTGAGTGCAGAGATGGAGAAGAACAACACGACACCTTACGGCGGTGTGATTTGGGACTTCTATGATAACTGGTCAGCTTACGCTAGCTATACCTCAGTATTCCAGCCACAAGATTATCAGGATGCTTCGGGTGGTTACCTTTCACCTGTCATTGGTAAGAACTATGAAGCTGGTGTTAAGTCTGATTGGTTGAACAGCCGTCTGACCACTTCAATTTCAGTATTCCGTTCAGAACTGGACAACGTTGCGGAAGCAACTGGGGCGACCAACCCGGATACCGGTAATGCCATCTACGTTGGTAAGAGTGGCGTAGTCAGCCGTGGCGTCGAGTTCGAAGTGAACGGTGCGCTTACGGATAACTGGCAGATGACCTTCGGTGGCACCACCTATGTGGCTGAAGACCGTGATGGTGAGAACTACAACTCACAGCTGCCACGCACCTCGTTCAACCTGTTCACCAGCTATCGTCTGCCGATGCTGGATCAGCTGACGCTGGGCGGCGGTGTGAACTGGCAGTCGAAGACGTACAAAGACGTTGGCGCACCGGACGGCAATGGCACCTGGCGCGCACGTCAGGGCAGCTATGCGTTGGTTGATCTTTTCGCACGTTACGACGTGACGAAAAACCTGAGCGTGCAGGGAAATCTGAACAACCTGTTCGACAAAGAGTATGACGAAAACGTCGGTAGTGGCGGCATCGTTTATGGCGAACCTCGTAGCTTCTCGGTGACTGCGTCTTACCGTTTCTGATTTCAACCAACCGGGCACGCAGCGATGGGTGCTCTGCCAGGATTCACGTGGGTGTTTGTGAGTGAATGGCAGGGGCGGCAAGGATGCCGGCCCGGCGTTGTTCGCATCAGACTTGATAAATTATCAACATCCCGCCGCAATATAATCCCCGTTCGCACTGATCGGTACCACGGTTAAAAACAGCACCAGCGCAAATAAGATCAGCAAAGCGCCTCCGGCAATACGTACCATCCCCAGTATTTGGTGCGTGCGTGGCGATGACTCAGCCAACCACAATTCTCCCGCGCGATGACGGAAATGGCGAACAAACAGGGCCAGCGCAACCAGCGCCATGCCGGTGCCGAGTGCCATGGTCATCACCGCAAACATGCCCCAACGGGTAATACCAATCACGCTGGCAAACAGCAGCACTGTAAGTGCGCCGCTGCAAGGGCGTGCGCCCGTGGCAATAATAATGCCGATCCACCCTTTCCAGTTATCCACTGATTCCGTAATTATGCCGTGATGATGGCCACAGCCGTCATGATGCTGCTCATGCTCATCTTGATGCTGATGCTGATGCTGATGCTGATGCTGATGCTGATGCTGATCTTGGTGCAGGTGTTGATGTTGGTACAGATGCTTATTGCGACCTCGCCAGGCTTGCACCATCATCATCACGCCGAGCGCGGCGATAAACAGCGCGCTGGCTTTTTCCAGATACCAGCGACTAGTGCTGAGATCGCCAGTCGTCAGGTTAAAGCCAACGGCCAGGATAAACACAAAGGCGATGGCGCTAAGGCCCTGCACCAGGCTGCCAAGAAACGGCACGGTGAGGGCGACACCACGCGGCGGTTGATGAGTGGTAAGCCAGGTGGTGACGATAAATTTGCCATGTCCAGGGCCAACCGCGTGCAGGATGCCATAAATGAAGGTCACGCCAATCAACCACAACCCCGCGCTGTATTGCCCGCTATTGATTTGCAGCAGATGCGTCACCAGCAGGCGGTGGAGTTGGATCTGCGTTTGCAGTGACCAGTCGAGAAACGCCGTCCAATGAGAAAAAAGCACGGCGAGCGCGGCAAAAATTGCCAGCGCTACAAGAGTAAATCCATTTTTAGTGGCAGTCATAGCTATCAGATATCGCGGCCCTTAAAACGGACAGCATGCAGGATTTTAGTGCGATTTTATAGGGTGTAAGGCGGAAGTAATCTGGGCGCTCCAATAGCCATTAAACGTGAAAACACAGGTTGGTGATGCTGGAAGCAGCAACCTGGCTCAAAAGCATCAGTGCCCATGTCACCTGCGCAAACGTAACGTTATGAAGTATTCTTTTCAGCAGCCAGGGCGGTTTTGCCCACGGAAGTGAAAATGGCATCACTCTGCGGGGTGTGAATGCGACCACACAACACATCACGATAGTGACGTTGTAACGGATGGTGGCGCGTTAACGCATGATTACCGATGCTTTCCACCATCAGCTCAACGGCACGGATGGCATTTTCTGTCACCACCTGTTTGATCTGTGCTGTATGGCCGCTAGCCACTTGACCGCGTGCGGCACTGTTAAGCAGCGTGTGATTAGTGAACAGCAGTGTATCAATCTGTCCGACTAACTCCTGAAAACGTGGCAAGGATGCCAGCGGTGCACCGAGGTTGGCAGGAGCGCGCTGTTGTAAAAAGCCAATAAACCAGTCGCGTGCACTTTGAGCAATCGCGTCATACAGCGAGCCGAGCAGCACCGCCAGCCACACAGACTCTTCTTCATTTAACCCTGCTTTCGGCGTGCTCCAGGGTGCAACGCTGACTGCGTGATTGAGCGGAATGAGCACCTCATCTAACACCACGCGATGGCTACAGGTGCCGCGCATTCCCAGATGATCCCATTCATCGACGATTTGGATGCCTGGCGCATCGGCGGCCACCAGATAACCGCCGACCAGCGGATCGACATCATCACTGCTGGCCCAGACGAGAAACCAGCTCAGCCCATAGCTGCCGGTGGAGTAAATCTTCTCGCCACTGATGCGCCAGCCCTCGGCGGTTCTTCGCGCTCGGGTTGCGGGCAAACCGCCACGCGCAGGCGTACCCAGTTCCGGCTCGACGCGCAGCGCATTGATTAACGCGCCCTCGGTTACCACGCTGCTCGCCACCGTCGCGCGCACACTTACGGGCCAATCAGATTCCTCACTCAGCCTCCGCGTATTGAGATACTGCATGATCAGAATCAGTGCTGCGGAGGGTTCGCCGCGCGCGACTGCCTGAATGATCGCCTGACAATCGCGTAAATCGCCACCACCGCCGCCTGCGGAGACGGGCAAAGCGAAATACAACAATCCAAGTTGTTGCAGATGAGCAAAAGCCGCGCGCGGAAATTCACCGCTTCGATCAACTTCTTCAGCATGTTCAGCCAATCGTTCGGTGAGGGCTGGCAATATTTCAGCGAGAAAAAGTGTGTTATTTGCCATTGAGAAAACCTTTTTTATCGATGAATAACATAGGGTCGATTGTTTCCTGATATGGCAAGGCTGTAAAAGCAATAAAATCGCTTAACACATGCGTAATCGGCATAATTACACAGCTGGTTGCGCTGTTAATTAACGATTAATCTGCCTGCTCCTGAAATGAATTATTACAACGCTCACTCTTTCACCTGTATATATTTTTGGGAGTAAAATCATGCCAGAAAATTATTTACTTTCGCGTCGTCGCTTTCTTGGGTATTCCGCCGCAGCGATGATGGCGTCTACGTTACCAGGGCGCAGTTTCGCCGAAGATCAGATGCACAATATGCCGATGTCCGGCGACCTGTTGCAGGGTGGTGCGGGTAAATGGGCACTGGCGAAACCCACGCACATTCGCCTCGCGGTGAACCTTAATGCCATTTGCCTGGCACCGGTTGTGGTGGCCGATCAACATAATTTCTTCAAAGCTCACAACCTTGAAGTGGAATTCGTCAACTTTGGCAATTCCACCGAATTATTGCTGGAGTCGATTGCCACGGGGAAAGCGGAAGCCGCCATCGGCATGGCACTGCGCTGGTTAAAAGCGCTGGAGCAGGGCTTCGATGTGAAACTCACCGCAGGCACGCACGGTGGCTGCATGCGCTTATTAGCGCGCAGTGACGGTCCCGCCACGCTGGAGCAGCTAAAAGGCAAAACCATCGGCGTTACCGATATGGCGGGCGCAGATAAGAACTTCTTTTCACTGATGCTGAAAAAGCACGGCGTCGATCCCAATACCGACGTGAACTGGCGTGTATTCCCCCAAGATTTGCTGCCAATGGTGTTGGAGAAAGGGGAAATTCAGGCCGCCAGCGGTTCAGATCCGATTATGTGGCGCCTGGCGCAGAAGCCGGGCTATCGCGAAGTCGGTACTAATTTGATGGATGAGTACGCCAACCTGAGTTGCTGTGTGGTGGGCACGCGTGGCGGTTTGATTCGCGAACAGCCAGAGGTGGCTGCCGCGATTACCCATGCCATCCTGCAAGCGCACGCCTATGCTGCGCAGCATCCCGAAGCGATCGGTAGCGAGTTCAACGGTCAGGCGCTGAATACCACGCCGCAGGAGATCGCCAGCGTACTGAAAACCCATACCCATGGGCACTATTCGGTGGGCAATGCCTTCGTCAAAGAGATCGATGTTTATGCGCGGGATTTGAAGGCTATTAAAGTGCTGCGGCCAGAAACCGATCCGCTGCTGTTCGCTAAGGGTATCACCAGCAATGTGCTGGTGTGAGGGGCGATCTTATAACGCGCAATTTGATGTGGCGGAGTGATTTATCGCGCATTCATCGAGCAGCGTTGTTGCTCAGGAATGCGCCATAAATGACATCGTGATAAAGAAAACCCGGCGAATCAGGCAATCTTTTGTGATGTCTGAATCGCATTTGCTAGCTTGAAAGTCTCAGCAGGCACCTGATGCGCAAACAACTGCGTCGACAGGTAGCTGCTGCCGCCATCTGCCAACAAAACCACGATACGCTTGCCGTGATTCTCCGGCCGCGCCGCCACCTGTTCTGCCGCCCACAATACGGCCCCGGAAGAGTCACCCACCAACACGCCTTCGCTGAGCGCCAGTTGACGTGCCGCCGCATACGCTTGCCAGGTTTCTACGGCGATCACTTCGTCATACACTCGGTGGTCCAGATTCGCCGGGATGCGTTCGGGCGGCTGATTGCTAAAGGCGTGCACCCCGGTGATCTCCAGCGGTTCCGGACGCAATTCGCTGGGTTGTGAACCCACGCCAGGCTCCACCGCGATCACCTGCAGGCTTGGGTACTGCTGTTTGAGATAGCGTCCGGTTCCCGACAGTGTGCCGCCGGTTCCCACTGCCGCAATAAAGATATCCAGCTTGCCGCCGCTGTCGCGCCAGATCTCTGGCCCGGTAGTCTGAACGTGCACGGCCGGGTTGGCGGGATTCTCCAGCTGTAACAAAAAATGGACTTCCGGCTCCGCAGCGGTGACCTTTTCCGCCAGCCATTTGGTGGCGGCGACAAAATCGCCATTGCTGGCTTCATAAAACTCTCGGAAGCCCTCAATGGTGCTGAACGGCACCACTTCAGCACCGTAAGCCTGAATCAGTTGCGTGCGTTCGATGCTAACAAAATCATTGATATAGACGCGGAATTTATAGCCCTTAGCGGCGGCAATCGCCGCCAATCCAATCCCGGTATTACCGCTGGTGGTTTCTACCAGCGTGTCGCCAGGCTGAATGGTGCCGTTGCGCTCAGCGGCTTCGATCATGCTGAGTGCGATGCGATCCTTGACGCTGTGATTAGGATTAAACAGCTCCAGTTTGGCGATCAGTTCGGCCTGAATCTCTTGTTGCTGGGCATAACGCGAGAGCCGCAGCAGCGGGGTATTGCCAATCAGTTCGGTGATTGACGAGGAAATTTTTGCAACCATAGTTCACCTCGTTGGTGGAGTAGCCTGCCTGGGCGCCATGATTGACGCCCCTTGAGATGTGGCAACGTTTCTAAAAGGTACGCCTTCAGGCGCATCACCCTGCCGTTACCATTTCACCGCGCTGCGCTGCCACGAAAGCAAACGGTCACGCACCAGGAATAACAGGGAGATCAGGGAAGAGAACAGCAGCGCCATCACGATCAGCGCCGCATACATATTGGCGTAGGCCGCCCAGCCCTGTGCCCACTGGAGATACCAACCCAGGCCCGATTTCACTCCCATCATCTCTGCGGCAACCAGCACCGAGAACGACGCGCCCAGCCCCATAAATAAGCCGACAAACAGGTGCGGCAATGCGGCGGGTACCGCCACGCGCAGCACCAGGAATATCGAATTGGCGCCCAACGTGCGCGCCACATCGTAGTAACGGGTATCGACGCTGGAAACGCCGGACCAGGTCAGCACGGTCACCGGGAACCAGGTGGCCAGAGCGATGAGAAATACCGCAGCGGAGAAACTGGAGGGGAAGAAGTAAAGTGACAGCGGCAGCAATGCCGTGGATGGCACGGGACCCAGGAAGCGCAAAATCGGATGTACCCAATAGCCGAGTCCTCGCGACCAGCCTATCGCCACGCCGGTCACAAAGCCCACCACGCTGCCGTAGAGAAAACCAAAGGCCAGCAAACGCAGCGAATTGAGCACGCTGTCCAGCAGACGTGGCCGGTCAGTGGCGTAGGCTTCGACCAGTGCGCGCGGCGGTGCAAAGAAGGGCGCGGGCAACAGCGCCAGCTTTCCGGTCACGGTTTCCCACACGCCAATCAGCAGCGCCAGCACAATCAACCACGGCCCGCTACGTTTCAACGGAGCCAGCAGCGCCAGACGCGGAAACACGCCAGAGGCTATTGCCAACACGGTGAGTAACAACGCAATCCCGGCAAACAGTTCATGGGTTTGATCGACAAAGCGCGGGGCAGCAAATCCCTGCGGCTTATCCGGTACCGCCACCATCAGCGCCACTAACGCCCACCATAGCAACAGCGCACCCCAGACGGCGGGTTGCAGGCGGCGCGGTGCTGCACGGTGTTGGGCAATCGTGAGGGTTTCACTGGCCATGACTCTCTCCTTAACTCGACATGTTGCTCATGTGCGCCATGTTACTGGCGTGCTGATGGGCGGATTCGGCGGGCAGCAGTTGCGGCACATAGTGTTCGGCAAACTGCTGCGCATCGGTATCCGGGCGAATCACGTTGATCTTCTTCAACTCCTCAACATAGGTCGCGACTTCACTGCGCAGCTGGGCGCCGGTGGAGTGGTGGTGGTGAGTGTGCTCTTTGAGCATCGCGGTGATGTCCTCCACCGGTACCGAACCTGGCACAAAAGGCTGGAAGATTTTGGCGGTTTCGGCGGGATGATCGGCGGTCCACTGCTGTGCATCCACAATTGCCTGGGTAATGGCCCGCGCGGTGGCAGGATCGTCGCGCACCAGTGAACCGCGCAGACCCAGCACGCAGCAGGTCATGCTGGCGTATTCGCCTTTGAGGTTGTTGTCGACTTCCAGCAGGTTGTGCTGTTTCTTCAGCAGCCAACCCTGTGGGTCATCGGTGGCCAGTGCCTGTACTTCGCCTTTGCGCAGCGCCTCGCCAAACAGATCGGGCGGATACTGCAGCCAGTTGACTTGTTTGTCCGGATCGATGCCCTGTTTCGCCAGCTGCACCGCGAAGAAATTACGAATCGGGCTGGCCTGATCGCTGACCGCGACAGATTTACCCACCAAATCTTTTACATCGCGGATGCCGCTGTTTTGCGGGGTCAGTAAACGCATACAGCCGCCGTGAGTCCCGACGGTGAGATCGACGTCAAAGCCTTGTTCCAGCGGTTTTAGCCAGCGTAGCGCCATGCCAATACCACCATCGGCTTGCCCGGTAGCGATCGCCTGCAGCAGCGCATCGGTCGGGCCGCTGAAGTTAACCGGCTCAACGTTGAGGCCATATTTCTTGAAGAAACCCTGTTTCAGGGCAACGGAAATCGGCGCCTGACACACCGCCGTTTGTCCCCACGCCAGTTTGATGGTTTTAAGCGGTTTGTCGTCGGCGAAAACATTGCTGCTCAACAATGGATTCACCGCTACACCGGCGCTAAATAAACCCAGACCGCGCAATAATGCGCGCCGGCTCATAAAGTATTTTTGCATTGCCATTCTGCTTTCCTTGTCATTAAAGATCACGGGCACTATCGCTTAGTGATTTCCCGTCACCAAATAACAATCCCGCATGAGGTCATGCAGTTTTTCTTTATGAAAAATGACGGATAGGTTTGCCGAAAAGGCTATTTCAATCAGGATAGAGAGACGCTTATGGTTATTTGCTGATAACTGTCGGCACACTATTATTTAGCAGGAGCGAAATATGGCCATGACCTCTGCAGGCGTGAATATTGCTATTGAAAAAGTGAATCACCATTTCACGCTTGAAGGCAGTGATTTACCGGTGCTGGAGAATATCAATTTACAGGTGAAGGCCGGTGAATTTGTCGCTCTGCTAGGGCCTTCCGGTTGCGGGAAATCGACTTTATTACGTTTGCTCGCAGGGTTGGAACCTCCAGCCAGCGGTTTGCTGGCGGAAGAGGGGAAAGCCATTACGGCACCCGATCCCTCACGCGTGGTGGTGTTTCAGGACCCCACGCTCTATCCATGGCGCACGGTGTATGACAACGTCGGTCTGGGATTACAGATTCGCGGTGAGAGCCGCGCAATTCGCGATAAACGCATTAACGCGATGCTAGATCGTGTCGGGCTCAAGCAGTTCGCTCGTGCCTGGCCGCATCAGCTGTCTGGCGGTATGGCCCAACGTGCTGCACTAGCCAGAGCATTGGTGAATGTGCCGCGTTTACTGATCCTCGATGAACCATTAGGCAAGCTCGACTCGTTGACGCGGTTGCGCATGCAGCAGGAGATTGTTGACCTCTGGCAGGAGCAGCAGTTCACCACGCTGATGGTGACCCATGACGTTGAAGAGGCGCTGGTGATGGCGAACCGTGTGGTGGTGTTCAGCCCACGACCGGCGAAGGTGGTGGATGTGATTGAGGTGGATCTGCCCTGGCCGCGCCGCCGTGATGATCCGCAGCTGGTGGCGCTGCGCAGCCAAATATTGAATCTGCTGGGGAATGAGCAGGCGGCCGCTTAAATCGCCGTAGAGAACAGTAATTCACGCAACCAGCGATGTCCGGCATCGCGGTGCGTGCGTTCATGCCAGACCACGATTTTGTTAAAACCCTGGATCGCTAACGGAGGAGGCAAGATCTTCAAACCAGGTAAATCGTGCGTTAAGCGACGCGGCACCACGCTGATCAAATCACTGACGCGTAAGATCTCAGGTAAAACTAAAAAACTGCACACCGAAAGTGTCACATGTCGCGAACGTCCAACCGCGGCTAACGCCTCATCCGTCACGCCCTTGAAGTTGCCTCCCACGTAGGATACTAAGGCGTGGTCCTGTGCGCAGAAACTGTCGAGCGTTAAACCTGCCTGCGCAGACAGTGGATGGTCCTCGCGCATGAGACACACATACTCTTCATCGTACAGCGAGCGGGCGTGCAGATCGGTTGGGGCACTGTCTGGCGTGATCAACGCGATATCGATGTCACCCCGTTCAAACTGCGCAGATAACTGCTCGTTGTTAACGGGCAATACCGCCACGCGGATACCCGGTGCCTGCACTCGTAATGCGGCCATAAAAGGCACAATGACCGCACGCAGGGCATAGTCGGTGGCCGCGATCTTAATGGTCATTTCGGCGGTCGCAGCGTCAAAGGCTTTCGGCTGCAACAGTTCTGACACTTCCGCCAGGATGGCCTTCACGGGCTGAGCCAGCTCCAGTGCCCGCATTGTCGGAACAACGCCGCGCTGCGCCCGCGTGAACAGCGGATCATCAAAACACTCTCTCAGACGCGTTAACATGCCGCTGACTGCAGGTTGCGTCAGGGCTAAACGCTCAGCCGCGCGGGTGACGCTGCGCTCATCCAGTAAGGCATCCAGCGCTTTGAGCAAATTGAGGTCGAGGTTGCGGATATCGGTTTTCATCATCTTCCGGCGATGGTGTGGCAATACCTCATCATACGCTGCTACCAGATATCACGAAAACGTATATCAAAAATAAATAATGGCGATTGGTCTTATTTCATAGGGAGTCAGATACTTCACCCACGATTTATCCACGGTGAGACGAATGAAATGAAAATGAACGCGATTAACTGGCCAGAAGGATTTGTACCGGGCTTTAGCGATAACTACTGTTCCAACGAAGTGATCGTTGCAGGTTTGAGCACCCAGGATATCTGGCCTCTGCTGAATACGCCGTCACTTTGGCCGACTTATTACCAGAACTCGGCGAATGCGCGCTTCTATGACAATAAAGGCCCGGAACTGGCGCAGGGCGTCCGCTTCTATTTCGAAACCTTTGGCTTCCCGGTGGAAGCGCAGGTCACTGAGTACGTAGCACCCGAAGCGGGTGAAGCCGCCCGTGTTTCCTGGCATGGCTGGGCGGGTGAAGTGGGTAGCGAGGACCGTTTAGATGTTCTGCATGCCTGGCTGATTGAAGATCTCTCTGGCAATCGCGTGCGCATCCTGACCCAGGAAACGCAAAACGGCAAACCGGCGGTTGAGCTGGCGAGCGCGAAACCTAATCCGATGATCAACGGTCATCAGGATTGGCTGGACGGACTGGTTGCGGCTGCCAAAGCGCGCAAATAATTAATGCAGGGTCAAAACCTCAATAAAGCGGCCGAAAGGCCGTCTTCACCATAATAGACCCTGCTGCTAGCAATCAATCTTTAGCGAAAATCCACAGATCCTCTTTCGGCAGTGAGACGCGGAAGCGCTGATTCCCGCGGAACTCCTTGCCATACGCGCGCAGCGCAAAATCATCCCCTTCGGTGCGGAACAGGTATTCCCAGCGGTCGCCTAAATACATACTGGTGAGCAAAGGCAGCTCAAGTGCGTTGTCATCAGCGGTGTCAGCGATATTCATACGTTCGACGCGAATCACCGCTGTCCCATCCTGTCCAACCCGCACATCGCCACTCGGTTTACCCCATAGCGCCCATTTTGCCCCGGCAATGCGCGCCCGGCCGCCTTCAACGTGGGTGATTTTGCCGTGCAGACGGTTATTGCTACCCATAAACTCAGCGGCAAACAGCGTTGAGGGCTGGCTGTACATCTCTTGCGGTGTGCCTTGCTGTTCAATCACGCCGTTATTCAGCAACAGAATACGGTCAGAAATCGCCATGGCTTCGTTCTGGTCATGCGTCACCATTAAGGCAGACAGTCCGAGACGAATAATCAGCTCGCGCAAGAACACGCGCGCCTCTTCACGCAATTTGGCATCCAGGTTGGAGAGTGGCTCATCCAGCAAAATCACGGGCGGGTTATAGACCAGCGCACGACCAATCGCCACGCGCTGCTGCTGACCGCCGGAAAGCTGATGCGGGTGGCGTTTGCCAAGATGCCCGAGCCCCAGTTGATCCAACACCGCCTGAACGCGTTGATTAATCTCTGCTGTGGCCACTTTGCGCAACTTGAGCGGGTAGGCCACGTTCTCAAATACGGTTTTGTGCGGCCACAGCGCGTAGGACTGAAAAACCAGGCCGAGATTGCGCTCTTCAGCTGGAATTTCACTTTTCGGCGTGCCATCAAACACCACATTTTTGCCGATAGTAATGCGCCCCTGTGACGGTTTTTCCAGACCAGCCACGGCACGCAATAAGGTGGTTTTGCCGCTGCCGGATGGGCCCAGCAGTGAAACCACTTCGCCTTTTTTCAACTGCATCGATACGCCTTTCAATACAGGATTATCGCCGTACATCAGATGCAAGTTATCTACCGATAATTCAATCATGTAATTTCACTCCAAAGCGTAACGCGATGCCGAGGCCGATCACCACCAGCACGATATTAATCAGGGAGAGCGCAGCCACGATATCAATGGCGCCCGCTGACCACAGTGAGACCAGCATTGAACCGATGGTTTCGGTGCCGGGTGACAGCAGATACACACCGGTTGAGTATTCGCGCTCAAAAATCAGGCACATCAGCAACCACGAGCCAATCAGGCCATGGCGTGACAGCGGTACGGTCACGTGACGCGTGGTTTGTCCCGGGGTGGCACCCACGCTGCGTGCGGCTTCTTCCAGTTCCGGGCCGACCTGCAACAGCGTTGAGGAGATCAGGCGCAAGCCATAAGCCATCCACACCACGGTGTAAGCCAGCCAGACGCTAAAGATGGTTTGACGCAGGGAACGCAGCCAAACGATAAAATTCTCACGCAGCCAGT
Organism: Pantoea sp. GL120224-02; assembly: GCF_900215395.1. Taxonomy (NCBI): domain Bacteria; kingdom Pseudomonadati; phylum Pseudomonadota; class Gammaproteobacteria; order Enterobacterales; family Erwiniaceae; genus Pantoea; species Pantoea sp. GL120224-02. Next base: position 329,565 of record NZ_OBEC01000003.1, read on the forward strand.
CAGCAACCGGCAGGCTGGAGAGCCAGCCGTTTTTCAGGGACTGATCGAGCCACATCGGAATGAACAGGAACACCCAGAGAAAAGCCAGACCGGCTAACAGACCCGGCACGGCACGCGGCACCAGCACGCTGTAATCCAGGAAGCGTGTAACCTGATCCTGCTTGCGATGCATGGCGATGCCGACAAACAAATAACAGATCACCGCCACCGCGCCGCCGATCACCCCAATCAGCATCGAGTTGACAATGGCACGCAACAGATTGGGTTGATCCCAGATACTGCGGAAAGTCGCGAAGGATATTTCATCCCACAGTGAGACGCCGACACCCCAATGCGAGATGAACGCACGCATCACCACGCCCAGTAGCGGCACGCCGATGGTGATGGTCAGCCAGGCCAACACCACCGCACCGGCAATCCAGCGCCATTTACCCAACGGCAGGGCGCGCGCTTGTGACGCTTTGCCTTTCATGGTGACAAAACGGTTGGCGGTGCGCATCAGCCAGCGCTGCAGCATCACCAGCGGCACGGTGAAGCAGATCAGCACCACGGCAACAGCGGCCATCAGGTGGTAAGAAGGGGTGCCGAGCTTGTTAGTCAGCTTATACAGATAGGTGGCGAGCACCATGTTGCCTTCCGGATCGCCCAATACCAGCATCAGGCCGAACACCTCTAATCCCAGGAAGAATAGCAGCACACAGGCATACAGAATCGAAGGGCGCACCATCGGTAGGCTGACCGAAGTCATCACCTGTAACGGTGAAGCGCCGACAGTGCGCGCGGCTTCCTCCACATCGGAGCTGACGCTGCGCAATGCCGATGAAATATAGAGATAGGCGTGTGGCACGTGGGTGAGTCCGGCGATCACCACGATGCTGGTCATCGAGTAGATGTTCCACGGCACCACGCCAAACAGCTGATTCGCCCATTGAGACAAGAATCCCACCGGCCCGGCGGCAACCACATAGCCAAAGGCCAATACCATCGGTGAGACAAAGATCGGCACCAGAATCAACGGCTCAATCAGGCGGCGTCCTGGCAGGTTGGTTCTGACCATCAGGAAGGCCAGAATACCGCCGAGCGGAATAGCAATAATCACCAGACCAAACGCCAAAATAAAGCCCGACTCCAGCGCTTTGTAAAAATCAGGGTCGGAGAAAATAAATCCAAAGGAACCGAGCGTCAGCTCTTTCTTTTTGGCAAAGAACGGCGCGGAGAGAAAACTCTGCACCACAATAAACATCAGCGGTACGTAAATAACCAATGCCGTGATCAGAACAATCAATGCACGTGGCAAACTCTGCCACTTTTTCAGTAACCTGCTCATATGCCAACCCTATCAAACACCGGAGGCGAAAGGAGATGTTATGCGCCGCGACGGGCGCATAACGTGGGGAGCATTATTTCCCGGCGGCGGTACGCCACTGTTTAATAAATTCCAGGCGTTTTGCCGGTTCCAGATATTCCAGCAGCGATTCATCCACCGGAATCGGCTTAAGAGCATCGCCCAGCATTTTGGTCATACCGTCAATATCGTTTTTGCCTTCGATATCATTACGCAGGGAAGGGATGTCCGCCTGATTTGCCAGGATACTCTGTCCCTTTTCTGACAATACATAATCCAGCCACAATTTAGCCGCGTTCTCATGCTCACCCTCTTCGGTGATAAACGAAACGCGAGACAGCACCAGGATATAATCTTTCGGGTAAGCGATGCCCAATGCCGGATCGTTCTTCGCTCGGGCTTCGGCATAAGAACCAAGAATATTAAAGCCAATCAAATTCTCGCCTGAAGAGACGCGCTCCATCATCGTGCCAGTCGAAGACTGTACCGTCAGACCCCCTTTCGCCATCCCCGCCAGGTTTTCTTTGTATTGCGGATCCACTTTGCTGTCCTGAACCGTCAGCATGAAACCTAATCCTGATTTTTCAATATCGTAAGTGGTCACTTTATTTTTGAATTTAGCCGGATCGGCTGCAATCATTTTAGCCAGTGCGATGTGAGAGTCAGGCGCGGTGTCTTTTGGGATGAGTTTATTGTTGTAAATAAACACCACCGGTTCGTAGGTCGTGCCGTAGGCTTTATTTTGCCACACCGCCCATTTTGGAATTTTGCCCTGCTCGGGAGAGGCATATTCCGCAGCGTAGTCGGTGGCCAATTTCAACGCGGTATCCATGGATGAGCTCCACACCACATCACCGCTGCCGCTGCCGGAGGCCTGTTCACTAATGTAACGGTTATAGAGTTCGGTACTGTTCATGTCGTTATATTCAACTCTAATGCCCGGATACAGTGTCTCAAAGCCTTTGATCAACGGGCCCGCTGCTTTGGTGTCAGTGGTTGAGTACACCACCACTTTGCCCTCTTTTGTCGCTGCATCAATGACTTTCTGATACTCAGTGGGATAACCAGCAGGTACAGCCGCAAACGCAGAAAAGGAGAGTCCTGCCAGTACAGAGGTTGTTAAAAAACGCAGAGAGGTTTTCATACAGATCCTTTTGGTTACATTTGTTACAAGAATTTAACAGTAACCCATTGCGACCCCGATGCAATCATAGTGTCAATTTTTTTCAGGATCTGTGAAGTTAGTTAGGTTATTAATCTGACGTTCAAATGGGGGGCTACTTGATTGGCGTTATAAATTAAACAAGCTTTTAAAAGGAGTTATTAATATCTACGATGGAATGATTAAATGCATGAGTGATGTTAAAATGCCCAGTGATAAAATTCATTGATGTTGTTAGGTTGAAAACCAAATAATAAAAAAGGCTGTAATGGTAAAAACACTCATCAATATGGCAATCCATTCATCAAACTGAAAAAACAAAAACGATTTCATATCATTCATACCCTCATGTTAGTGAGGGCATATTGACGTTAAAAGATTAACAGAACCTTAGGGAAGTGACGAAATGGCATAAAGGGGCAATGGATAAAGATCTTCTGATACCAGGGTTAGCCGCGATCACAGCTCAAGAGCGCTATTTAAGAGGTGCGGCCCATGGGCCGCCCGCAAAGCTCAAGCTGACTGCTGAAACCGCAGCGCCACGCCAAAAGCATGCTCAGCGCTGACGATAAGCGCGGATTCCTCTTCGTGGAACGGGATATCGCCCAGCAGCAAACTGGCTTTTACCTTGCGCAGATCCATACTGCGCAAGCTTAACGCCGCCATGCGTGCACTGCCGTTGTAATCGGGTGGTAATCCGGCGAAACGTTGTGTGACATAGCCGGCAGCCGCGAAGCGCACGGTCGCCACGCCGGCTTTTAATACGAAGGCACCTTGCTGGCAGGCGGTGAGCGCATTAGCCCCAAACAACCGACTGTAAGGTTGTGCTGCCGCCGCAGGATCCTGCGCCACCACCACAAATTCGACAATATCAGTCACGCCATTCGGATGCTGACGCCATGCATCCTGCCATACCGCGTGTGGGGTCTCGTGCTGGCAGAAGAAACTGCGCCCATTCGGCACCAGCGCCGGTCGTAACTGCACGGTGCGGAAACGTGCCTGATCCTCATTGCCATCCGGCAACTGTACCGGACGGAAGAAGCTGGCAGGCACAGCGCCATCAATATCCTGGCTCTCAAGATAACGCCATACCGCATCGGCATCGTCGGTCTTCCACACCAACCCGCTCAGGCCAATCGGTGACTGCCACACATCCTGACGTAAACTGGCGCGCCCCGGCTCGAAGCCGAGCAGCTCAAGATAGTTATCACCAAACACGGCCAGATGGTTACTGGATCCGAGCGAATGATGGCCGCGTTCGGTGAGCTGAAACCCCAACCGACGAAACAGCGCACTGGCCTCATCTAACTGATCGGCCACGTTGATCACCACGTGATCCAGACGGGGAATCGGTACCGAAATCGCCATCGCTTTCCTCCTTGCTCTCATGGTCACCGCGCCCATGCTGACGCGTCCGGTTCGGATGCTGACAGTGGCTGCCAGTTGACGTGCGTTTCCGCGCCAAAACCGGCGGCAATGCCGGCAATCAGGGTGGTGATTTGCGTATCGGTGTGCTGATCCTGACTGCGGACGATGCCCTCGATCTTCGCTTTCTGAGGCAGCACATTCCAGCTGTTACCGGCCGTTAAGCGCGTAATACCCAGCGTCCATTGGCGATGACGACTGGGGAGTGCATAGAGCGCAGAAACGATATGGCTGCCGATCACAATCACATCAATGCCTTCATGTGGCCGTGCGGCATGCGCGCCTTTACCGGTCAGGGTGATGTGAAAACGCTGCGCGGAGTGGGTTTGCCCGGTCATGGTCATCCTTGTGAGTGTTCAGGTAAAAAAGGCTCGCCCAGCGTCAACATCAAACGGTTTGCCCAGGCAAAGAAAGCAGCGGACTGGATCACATCAAGCAGTTCCAGCGTGGTGAAGCCCTGATCGCGTAATGTCTGCACCTGTTGCAGGCTGGCGGCAGCGGGAGTGATGGAAAGCGTGGCGACCAGGTCAATCATCGCGGCCCAGCGTGGTGACTGGCCGTGTGCCAACTCTGCGCCCGGTGCAACATTCAGCAGCTTTTGCACTGCCGCATCGTCTTTTGATAACTGGCTGGCTTTACGCGCGTGGACCGAGGCGCAGAAGATGCAGCCATTCACTTTACTGACCACGGTGGCCGCCAGTTCACGCTCGGCACGCGGCAATCCTCCAGCGGTGTAAAAGATGCCTTTGTCGGTCAGCGTTCGCTGTTCCAGCAGCGGCAGATGACGTGCCAGCAGGCGGAAGTAATCGGAGTCGCTGTGGCCGTTTTTCTTCAACGTAGCCTGTTCATCGGCGGTAAATTCGTTGAGCGGTTTGGCTGCCAGCCAGGGTTCCCAGCCTAACTCTTGCTGGGTAAAGGCGGTGAGGGCGTTTTGGCCACTCAACGTCAACGGTGCATCGTGCCACTTGCCAGCCACGGCGTGCGCTTGCGCGTCACTCTGCTCGCCGTTGAGCAGGCGTAAACCGGTCAGTAAACGACTCTGGAAGCTCACAAAGGCGATTAACTGTGCGAGGGTGACGATGCCACGCGGTGCCCAGCCAGCGCTTTGCAGGTTTTGAATGTGTTTGGGCGCTGCATCCACCGGGTGCAAGCTGAGCAGTTCGGCAAAGGCGTGACCGGCCGCAAAGCGAGCGTCATGTGCCTTGTTGTTCACCTGTTGCTGATAATGCGCCTGTAAGCGGGTGGCGCCGTGCCAGTCGGCGACCTGCGCGGCTAAGGCAAACCGCCATTGCAGCGGGAGATCCGCATCATCTTCACCAAACAGCACCTCATAGCTCCCTTGTGTGTGCTGAGTGGCTGCGTGGCGCTCGTTGCGTGCTAACGCGAGTTGCGATGCGGGATCGATATCCGCTAAGGCGGCCAGTAAATCAACGGGTTGAGACATCATTTTCTCCTGTTAAGCCTGTTCCAGAGCACGTAGCTCAGGGGCGATGTGATCAGCGATTAATTCAATTGAACGCAGGATGTCGGCGTGTGGCGGATCGATTGAGTGCACCTGGAAGGTGATATCGGTGACACGTTGCAAGGTTGAGTCGGCGCGCAATGACGCCAGGACGGAAGGTGCATCGCCAAAGTGCGCATAAAGCTGCCGCGCATGGCTTTCCAGCGTATGGCCAGTGATGACGTGGCCAGCAGCCTGAAACTGCTCAGCCTGGCGCCGCAATCCTGGCTCTGCGAGACGACGCGCATAGTCATTTGAATCGGCAACAAACGCGGTGCGCGAGGCGAGTATGCGCGGTGCAATACCGGCCGGTAACGCGGCCAGATAGGCATCGATCATTGGATTTTGTATCGCCTCCAGCGGCAAATCAGGCTGGCCTGGCGGACGCGGTTGCGTGCGTGACAACATCAAGCCATGGCCAGCGGCGCCGGCTCGCGCGGCACCCTCAACCGAGAATGTGGCGATCCACACGCGCTGTGCCAATGTTGGCGCGGGCGGGTAGAGATGATTATCCGGGTGCGCGAGGGTATCGCCACGCCAGGCGCTAAGCAGCGTGTGCAGCTGGTCGGCAAACACGCTGGCGCGTTGATCGATGGTCAAGCCAAAGGGCAAGAAAGAGGTTTTTGTGCCGCCCGATCCCAATCCGACTTCCAGCCGCTCATGACTGAGCAGGTCTAATACGGCGGCATCCTCTGCCACGCGCAACGCGTTTTCCATCGCCAGCGTAATAATGCCAGTGCCAAGACGGATCGTGCGGGTGTGAGCGGCCACGTGGGCGAGGAAGACCAGTGGCGCAGGCAGACCGCCTTCCTTCTCATGGAAATGATGCTGAGCGATCCAGGCGCTGTCGAATCCTAAACGTTCAGCGTGCTGGATCTGTTCGGTGGCGAGGCGATAGCGCTCTTGCGCCGATACCTCATCCAGCAGGCGGGTGAAAAAGCCAATGCGTTTACGCGTCATGCAGACTCCTTAATCAGCGGACGGATAGCAGGGATGGCGTCAATCAGTGCACGGGTATAAGTATGCTGAGGTGCGTTAAATAAGGTGACAGTGTCACCTTGCTCAACCACTTCGCCCGCCTTCAGTACGGTCACGCTGTGCGCAATGCGGCGCACCGTAGCGAGATCGTGGGTGATAAACAGATAGGTTAATCCCAGTTCCTGTTGCAGCTGTTGCAACAACTGCAGGATTTGCGTCTGTACGGTGACATCCAGTGCCGAGGTGGCTTCATCCAGCACCAGTATCGCCGGTTGCAGGATCAGTGCGCGCGCAATCGCCACGCGCTGACGTTGACCTCCGGAGAGTTCACGCGGTTTACGGGTTAGCAATTCCAGCGGCAGTGCCACTCGCTCAGCTACAGCTTCAACCCGCTGGCGACGCACATCGGCACTGAGTTTTTCGAAATTACGCAGCGGTTCTTCGATAATGGCAAACAGCGTCTGGCGCGGATCCAGTGATGCAAACGGATTCTGATACACGAACTGGATTTTGCGTCGGAGTTGGCGCAGCGCTTCACCGCGCAGCGCACTGGCATCAATGCCGTCAATCACCACGCGTCCGCTGTCAGCCTGTTCAAATCCCAGCAGAATGCGCGCCAGCGTGGTTTTACCGGAGCCGGATTCACCGACCAGTGCGTGCGTGGTGCCGCGTGGCACTGTCAGGCTGACCTGTCTGGCGACCTGTAACTGCTGCTGTTTACCGAGTGAGAACTGCTTGTTGATGGCTGAAAGCTGGATCGCGGGTGTCGAAAACTTTGCTTCAGGTGAAATCGCCAGCGCCGTGTGGTCCGGTGAAGCATCTTGCAGCAGCTGGCGCGTGTAAGGGTGCTGTGGCGCATTAAACACCTGAGCGGCTGGCCCTTGTTCCTGAATCTCGCCGTGACGGAATACCAGCAACCGGTCGGCGCGTTCTGCCGCCAGCGCCAGATCGTGCGTGACAAACAACACCGCAGTGCCCGACTCACGGCGCAGCACATCCAGCAGATCCAGAATGCGTTTCTGCACCGTGACATCCAGCGCGCTGGTGGGCTCATCCGCGATGATAATTTGCGGTCGCAAGGCGAGGGCGATCGCAATCAATACCCGCTGCTTCATGCCGCCAGAAAGCTGATGCGGATACTGCGTCAGTCGCTGTTGCGGATGGCTCAACCCGACTTTTTCCAGCAGTTCCAGTACACGCTGCTGGCGCTCAGACTTGCTGATTTTCTGATGCAGTTGCAGCATTTCACCCACCTGATCGCCGATGGTTTTCACCGGGTTGAGTGAGTTGCCGGGATCCTGTGGCACCAGACTGATACTGACGCCGCGCAGGCTGTCCATGCGTTTAGCTGACCAGTCGGCAATGTCGGTGCCGTTTAATACGATCTTGCCGCTGTCGCGGCGACCATTTTCGGCCAGCAGGCCAATAATCGCCTGTGCGGTGGTGGTTTTACCGGAGCCGGATTCGCCGACTAATGCCACCATTTCACCTGCCTGCAAGGTGAAGCTCACATTGTGCACCACTTCACGCCACTGCCCGCGCTGTTGATAGCTAAGGGAAAGATTCTCTATTGCGAGTAATTCACTCATGCGCCACCTCCGCCGATTTGTTGGCTAATGCGATTCGCCGCCAGCACCACGGCCACCACCACGATGCCGGGGAAAGTGGTGAGCCACCAGGCGGTGGCCAGGTAGTTACGCCCTTCAGCAATCAGTAATCCCCATTCTGGTGTAGGTGGCGGTGTGCCATAGCCCAGGAAACTGAGGGTGGAGAGTGCCAGAATCGCCTGACCAAACTGCAGTGCGGCAAAGGCAATCACCGCCGTCAGCGAGTTGGGTAAAATGTGTCGCCACAGCACCTGCCAAAAGCTGCCGCCGCTGCCGTAGGCCGCTTCGACATATTCGCTGCGCCGCACACGCACCACTTCACCACGTGCAAGGCGGGCAAAACTGGCGATGGAGGCAATCCCCACGGCCAGCGCGGCATGCACTGTGCCAAATCCCAGCAGATTCAGTACGCTGAGTGACAGCAGCAATGAGGGAATCGACAGCAGCACGTCAACCAGGCGCATCAGGGTGTTTTCCGTATGCCCGCCTACCGCGCCCGCCAATACACCCAGCGTGGTGCCGCCAATCAGACCCATCGCCACGGCGGCAAAGGCGGCGGACAGTGACTGTGAAGCACCGTAAACAATACGGGTAAACAGATCGCGGCCGAGCTGATCGGTCCCGAGCCAATACGCGGCCTGCGGCGCTAAACGTTGCGCGCCGGGCACCCCTTGGGTCGGGCTGTAATGGGTCAATAACCCCGGCGCGAATGCCGCTAATAGCGCCAGCAGCATCACCGCCCAGGCCAGCCAGAGTCCGGGCTGAATCTGCCAGCTGCGTTGGGTACGTGGGGTGGCGTCGCGTTGGCGAGCGGTAGCGTAATCGACGAGACTCATCGGCTTCCTCCGGCGATAGGTTGCAAACGGGGATCGAACAGTGGCATCAGCACATCGACCAGCAGATTGATCAGGACAAAGGCCAGCGCAGAGATCATCACCACCGCCTGTAACACCGCGACATCCTGATTATTGACCGCCTGCTGCGTCAGTTGGCCGATACCGCTGAGACCAAATACGGTTTCGGTGATCAGCGCGCCGGCGATCAACTCGCCCAGCAGCAGACCGGCCACGTTGAGCACCGGCAGCAGCGCATTGCGCATTACGTGTCGCCACAGCACGCGATTGGCGCTGGCGCCTTTGGCTCGTGCCACCGCCACATAAGGCTGCGTTGAAATCTGGTCAATACTGCGCAGCAGGATTTGTGCCAGCGGCGCGGAGATCGGGATCGCCACCGTGATCACCGGCAGGATTAAACCCTGCAATGGCGACGGGTTGATCACCGGTATCCAGCGCAACTGAAACGAGAACAGCTGTATTAACGCGATGCCGAGCCAGAAGGTGGGCAGCGAGATAAACAGCGCAGGAACGGATTGCAGCAACGAACGCAGCAGACGCAGTGCGGGCAATCGAGACAGTGCCGCCAGCGCAAAGGCCAGCAGCGTGGCCAGCGCAAAACCCAGCACGGCCAGCTGCAGGGTGGCGGGCAGGTTGCTGATCAACAGATCGCTCACTGACACGCCAGCCTGTACTGAATAGCCAAAATCACCGTGCAGCATCGCCAGCAGCGTATGGAAATATTGCTGCCACAGTGGATTATCCGCGCCATAAGCCAGCCGCATCTCAGCGATCTGATCCGGGCTCAAGCCCAGATCCGGGTTCTGGAATTTAATCAGCACCGCATCGCCCGGCAGCACCTGCAGCAGCAAGAACGACAGGGTAAACGCGGCCCATAATACCAGCACGCTTTGACCCACTCTTCGCAGCAGAGAACGTTGCATCATCAGCCTGCCTTAGTGTTTTTCCAGCCACGCGCCGTAGAACGAAGGACGACCCACCGCTTCAAAGCTCACGCCTTTGAACCAGGGAGCACCCGCGAACACTTGCGGCTCTTCGAAGATCGGGATCACGTAAGCCTGATCGAGCAGATAGCGTTGGACATCGCCGGTCAGAGCCAGACGTTTAGCCGGATCCACTTCCGCCGAGATATCCACCAGCAGTGCATTCAGCTTGTCGTCGCGGAAGTTTTGCACCTTGTCGCTGGAGCCGCCTTTTTGCAGCAGCGCGTTACGGTTGGTGGGGTAGAAACTGCTTTTGATCACATCCGGATCGGCACGGCCGACTTCCGTGACGTTGAGCGGCGTTTTCAGCGGATCGAGATTATCCAGCGTGGCGCTGCCCGCATCGCCCGCTTTCACCGCTAAGGCGACGCCCACCTGACGCCACTGCTGTGCCACCAGTTGCAGCACTTCTTTGTTCTGCGGCTGTGGCAGGGATTCGTAGATGGCGAGGGCGAGCTTTTTATCTTCTTTCTCACGAATCCCATCGCTACCGACCTTCCAGCCTGCTTCATCAAGCAGCTGTTTTGCCAGGGCGGGATCGTACTTCAGCTTGTCGGCGAGGTTGACGTAACCGGCTGCAGAATGGGCAATAACCGACGTGGCCTGCGGATAGTTAGGCGAGAACAGTGTCTGCACCACTTGCTGCGCGTTGGTAGCGTGCAACAGCGCCCGGCGCACCTTCAGATCACTGACCAGCGCATTGTCAGGACGGAAGCTGATGCTGTCGTTTACACCGCGTGTGGGTGCGGCATAAATCGGGAAGTTTTGCTGCTGCGCCTGTTTTTCGTCATAGGCCTGGACCTGGCGGATAAAGTCTGCCTGGCCCGCCAACAATGCGCCGATGCGCACGCTATCTTCCGGCGTGACGATAATTTTGATGCCATCGAGATTGGCCGGGCCTTGCTGGGCGATATTTTTCGGCCCCCACTGATAATCTTTACGCGCGGTGAGATCGACTTCACGCCCGAGTTTTTCATCACTGACCACAAACGGACCGGAGCCAATAATATGGCGTGCGTCACCCAGTTGATCGAAGCTTCGTTGCAAAGTGCTTAGAGAAACTAAGCCAGATCCGATGGTCGCGGTGCCCTGTAAAAATCCCGGAGAGGGTTTCTTGAAATAGAACTTCACCGTCAGCGGATCGATGACTTCACTGTGGTCGTAGTTATTGATCACTTCTGAAACTGGCAAGCGCAGGGCTTTATTGCCGAGGCCGTAGGTATCAAAGTTTTTGGCCACCGCGTTGGCATCTAGCGGCGTGCCATCGGAGAAGGTGACGCCCGGACGAATTTTAAAGGTATATTCGGTTTTATCGGTGTTGCTGCTCCAGCTTTCCGCAACCCAGGGTTCAACCTGCAGCGTCTTTGGATTCTGCCACGTCAGCTTATCGGTGATCTGGTTGAGGATACCGCCGTTGGGGTAGAAACCACCGGCAGGCGGGTAGAGGTTGGTATGTGGCTGCTGTTCAAGATACACCAGCGTACCTCCCTTGACCGGAGTGTCCGCCGCGTGTGCGCTAAATATCCCTGTCAGCAGGGCTAAGCTTAATGCCTGCAAGTGAAAATGCTTACTCATGGTGAATTCCTTATGATTCAATAGCCCGGCGGGCCGATTTCATCATCAAATGCCGCACCCGCGAGGAGAACCAAGGAATTGCACTAAGCTTTTGCGAAAAAAATAAAATGAATGGACTTGTGGGAAATAATTAAGATTCTTCGCCGATTAAAAGTGGCGTTAACTCTCTATAATGTAGAGGTTTTATATTTATGGCTTACAGCATGAGGGGGGAGTTTAATGAGAGCATATTGGATCCCGGGTTTAATGTTTATGCTGTCAGCGTGCTCAAGCTCCGTCGGGCATAATTTCGATAGTGCGAACATTCAGAAAATACAGACCGGTAAAACCACCAGAGCCGAGTTAATTAATATGTTTGGGCCGCCTGATTCTGAATCCCCTTATCCGGAAGGGCAACGCCTTATGATGTGGAAATACAGCGAAGCCCGTACGCTGGATACTACCGCAGGCAAGACACTTACCGTGCAAACCAAGAATGGCCGGGTGTTTACTTACACATTGAGTAAGAGTTGAGGACAGGGAAACGATATGTTCGTGCTACAGCAGCCCGAATTCTTCGTGTTTTTGAGCGTGTTATTGAACCCGGAAAGAGATGTGAGTAGGCGATGCTAAGAGAAAATTTCAGCGATCTGGTGTATCTGGTGATGGTCGCCCGGGAACGCAGTTTTACCCGTGCCGCCGCCAAATTGGGTGTCTCTCAATCCGCGTTAAGCCATGCGATGCGCGGCCTTGAAGAGCGCCTTAAAACGCGGCTGTTGACGCGCACCACCCGCAGCGTGGCACCGACCGAAGCCGGTGAACAACTTATCCAGAATATCGCGCCCTTGATGTCAGATATTGAAAAAGCGCTGGTGGCATTGACCGAACATCAGACGCGCACCTCGGGCAATATCCGGATTACCGCCGGTGAACATGCGCTGCACTCCACCCTGTGGCCATTAATTAAACACTATCTTCAACAATACCCTGACGTGAACATTGAACTCTCCGTCGATAACACCCTGACCGATATTGTGAGCGGGCGTTTCGATGCCGGGGTGAGATTAGGCGAGCAGGTGGAAAAGGATATGGTGGCGGTGCGCATCGGCCCTGACTGGAGAATGCTGGTGGTTGCGACCCCCGAGTATTTTAAACATCACGGTATTCCTGAAACGCCGTATGAATTGCAGCATCACAACTGCATCAATATGCGCTTGCCGACACTGGGTGGATTGTATAACTGGGAGTTCACCAAAGATAAAAAAGAGATTCGCGTCAAAGTGGAAGGCCAGCTTATTTTCAATAACCTCAGTTCGCGCATTGAAGCGGCACTCAGCGGTATGGGGATTTTGTATGCGCCTGAAGATTCCGTACGGAAATATATCGATGAAGGTTTGTTGCAGTGTGTGCTGATAGACTGGTGCGAACCTTTTAGTGGTTACTATTTGTATTATCCTAGCCGCAAGCAACATACGGCAGCGTTTTCAAAGCTGATCGACGCCGTGCGCTATCAGGGCTAATTAAAGCATTACGCCCATTAGTGAATTTTGTTCATAAACCCATCCTGATTTGACTACCTTATCAATCAATCCGCGTGATCCTACACTCTTAGCTGCTATCAATGTGACCGCCCGTTCCAGAGCGGTCACAACCCGAACCTGAAGCACGGAGCCCACATAATGAGAATGGCTGTTGCCCTCATACTGGCGTTATCTGTCTCAGCTGTTTCTGCAAAGGAGAACACATCGATGATCACTGTCTGGCAAAGTGGTGAAAAACCTTCGGTTAAAGGCAACTCAGAATATTTCACCGGTACGGTGCGTATTGATGCGCCGTTTCAGGGAAGCGAACCTGCACGTATCGGCGGCGCAACGGTGACCTTTGAACCTTCCGCGCGCACGGCATGGCATACCCATCCGCTCGGGCAAACGCTGATTGTGACAGCAGGTCTGGGGCGTGTGCAGGAGTGGGGCGGTGAAGCACGTGATATCCGTCCGGGCGATATTGTGTGGATCCCGGCAGGCGTAAAACATTGGCATGGTGCCGCACCAGAAAACAGCATGTCGCACATTGCCATCGCTGAAGCTGAAAACGGCAAGGTGGTTGAGTGGCTGGAGAAAGTCAGTGATGAAGAATACGAGGCCGCTAAAACGGCGTAAGCATTCGCATCAGCTAAGTGAATGTGGCTGAGATAATAATGTCACCGTGCCGGTATTCAAACCGGTGCGGTTCACGCCATTTAATTACCTTCAAAATACATTTTGTATAGGCTTATATTCATTTTTGCAAACCATTCCCAATTAGTTTCTGATGTGCAGTTAACAACATTAATTATCATTGATAATTAAATAACATTCTGTTTTACCTCTACTATTTCACTTTTTTTATCTCGTGATATCTCAATATGCATTAATTAAAAATGCATACGACAATAATATGTTTTACCCATTACCCGCGCCATCACACACTGCTCGCCATCATCATTGAGGAAAAGGATTTGGCGTATGTCATATCGACTGAGCTTGTTAGATAAATCGCCGATTGCCGATGGAGAGAGCGCTTCGCATGCCCTGCATCGCACATTACAGCTGGCGCAGCAGGCTGAGGCCTGGGGCTATCACCGCTTCTGGCTGGCAGAGCATCACAACACTGACCGTCTGGCGAGCCCCTCTCCTGAATTGCTGATCGCCTGGATCATTGGCCAGACGCAGCATATTCGCGTCGGCTCTGGTGGCGTGATGTTGCAACACTACAGTCCTTACAAAGTTGCCGAAAATTTCAATCTGTTAGCCTCGCTCGCGCCAGGCCGTATCGATCTCGGTGTGGGTAAAGCGCCAGGTGGCTTACCGCTCTCCACCCGCGCCTTACAGCAAGGTATTCATCAGGACGAGAAGGGCAACTTTGCTGAACAACTGTCACTGCTGGATAGCTGGCTTAATGTCCCACCGGTCGGAGATGAAGAGATCCTGCGCGCCACGCCGCAGCCGCCACGTCCGGCAAACCGATTCCTGCTGGGTGCCAGCGAACAAAGTGCCAGGCTGGCAGCAGAACTGGGCTGGCAGCTGGTATTTGCTGCACATCACAACGGCGATCCGCTGTTGATGGAGCAGGTTTTGAACAGCTATCGCCAATACAGCAACGGCAAGCAGGCGCTGGTGGCCGTGCAAGTGGTGGTCGCCGATTCACCGGCTGAAGCTGATTTGCTGGTGGATAATTTGCGCGTCTATCACGTCAGTGTGAAAGATGGCCCGAGTGTCAACGTGGGCAGCGTTGAGCAAGCCGAACGCTACGTGCGTCAGGGCGGTTATACCGATTATGTCATTGAGCCGCGCACGCCATCGTTGCTGAAAGGCACCGCTGCGCAGGTGCACGCCAAACTGGACGCCTTGCATCAGAATTTCGGCATTGAGGAGTTCGTGATTGATACCCCGATTGCTGAGGAGCAGGCGCGAGTGAAATCTCTCGAACTGCTGGCAACGCATCGACTGGTTGCGGCGTAATTCGGAGATAACCATGACTCACACAAGCGAACAGCAACTGATTGACTGGCGACGCGAGCTGCACAGCTGGCCTGAGCTGTCTGGATATGAAGTAGAAACCACGGCGCGTTTGCGCCGCTGGCTACAGGACGCTGGCTTGCGGTTGCTCGATTATCCGCTGGAAACCGGTCTGGTGGTGGAAGTGGGTCAGGGTGAAACGCTGATCGCGTTGCGAGCTGATATTGATGCCCTGCCGATTCATGAAGCCACTGGCCTCGCCTACCGCTCGCGTAATGCGGGTGTGATGCACGCCTGCGGCCATGATGTGCACAGCGCGGTGATGCTGGGCGCGGCGCTGCAACTGCATGCGCTGGAAGATCAACTGCCGGGGAGCATCCGTATTCTGTTCCAGCCAGCCGAAGAAAATGCCACCGGTGCGCGCAAGTTTATTCAAGCCGGCGTGCTGCAAGATGTGCAGGCAATCTTCGGTATGCACAACGAACCAGGCTTACCGACGGGTGCTTTCGCCACGCGCGGCGGGGCGTTTTATGCCAATGCCGATAAGTTTGTGGTGCGCGTCGCCAGCCCTGAACAGGGCGTGGATGCCATCCTGGTGGCCAGTCAGATCATTCAGGCTCTGCAATCACTCACCAGCCGCAGTTTTAACACTCTTGATAGCCTGGTGTTGAGCGTGACGCGCATCGATGCCGGTCAATCTGGCAACACTCTACCGAGAGAAGCTGAGTTTGGCGGCACTGTGCGCACCCATGACAAGCAGGTGCGGGCGCAGCTGGAACAACGCGCGCGTCAGATTGTCGAGCAGATTGCTGTGGCAAACGGTGCGACCGCGACCTTCAGCTGGCATCCAGGTCCGCCGGTGTTAGAAAACGATGCACGCTGGGCGCAGTTTGCCAGTGAGATTGCTCAGCAGGTGGGGTATCGGGTGCAAACCGCAGAACTGCACCTCGGCGGCGAAGATTTTGCGTATTACTTACAACAGATCCCCGGCGCGTTTGTCAGCATTGGCAGCGCCAGTGAATTTGGTCTGCATCACGGCGGTTTCAACCCCGATGAAGCACTGATCGCGCCTGCCGCGCACTATTTCACCCAACTGGCGCAGCAGGCCTTGCAGCATCTCAATGCACGATGTCGTGACGCAATTCTGAGTTAGCCCATTTAACCCAATATCCTCCGCTTTGTATGGCGACGAAACCGTCGCCGTCAGGCTATGCCATGGAAAAGAGAGAACACTATGACTGCAAGAAAACTGCGACTCGGCACCATTCTGCATGGCGCATCCGGCAATATGTCCGCCTGGCGTCATCCGGCGGCGCAGGCTAATGCCAGCATCAATTTTGACTATGCAAAACACATCGCGCGCAAGGCGGAAGCTGGCAAGCTGGATTTTCTGTTTGTCGCCGATGGTTTGTTTATCAATGAAAAATCCATTCCCCATTTTCTCAATCGCTTCGAACCGCTGACGCTGCTGTCGGCGCTGGCGGGGGTGACTGAGCATTTAGGATTGGTCGGCACGGTCTCCACCTCTTACAGCGAACCTTTCACCGTCGCGCGTCAGTTTGCCAGCCTCGATCACCTTAGCGGCGGGCGTGCAGGCTGGAACGTGGTGACCTCGCCTTTGGAAGGATCGGCGAAAAACTTTTCGCGCCAGCAGCACCCGGAGCACGCGCTGCGCTATCGCATCGCCGATGAGTATTTGCAGGTGGTGAAAGGGCTGTGGGATTCGTGGGAAAGCGATGCTTTTGTGCGGAACAAAGAGAGCGGTCAGTTCTTCGATGCCGCCAAACTTCATACCCTTAATCACCACGGTGATTTCTTCCAGGTGCAGGGGCCACTGAACATCGAACGCACGCCGCAGGGACGCCCGATCGTGTTTCAGGCCGGTGCGTCAGAGGATGGGAAGAAACTTGCAGCGCGCCACGCCGATGCCATTTTCACCCATCAGCCGACGCGCGAAGAGGCGCAAGCTTTCTATAAAGATGTGAAAAAGCAGCTGGTGGCGAACGGACGTGAGCCGCAGGATCTGCATATCTTCCAGGGCGTTGGCGTAATCGTTGGCGATGATGCCGAAGACGTTGAGCGTCAGTACCAAACTACCGCCGCACTGGTTTCCATCAAAGATGCATTGAACTACCTCGGTCGCTTCTTCGATCACCACGACTTCTCGCAATACC
The DNA here is from genome assembly GCF_900215395.1 of Pantoea sp. GL120224-02. Lineage (NCBI taxonomy): Bacteria > Pseudomonadati > Pseudomonadota > Gammaproteobacteria > Enterobacterales > Erwiniaceae > Pantoea > Pantoea sp. GL120224-02. The sequence continues at coordinate 346,645 of NZ_OBEC01000003.1, forward strand.
CGCTTGATGAGCCTTTCCCGGATATTGGCGATATCGGCCAGAACAGCTTCCGCAGCACCACCGATGAAATCAAACGTAGGGCGCAAGCGCACGGTCACACACTGCGTCAGGCCGCACTGGAAGCGGCCACGCCGCGTCCGCTGTTCTTTGGCACGCCAGAAGAGGTGGCGGATGGATTACAGCTGTGGTTTGAAACCGAGGCCACCGATGGCTTCATTATTCAGGGCGGCACGCCGGATACTTTCGAACGCTTTGTCGATCGCGTCATCCCCCTCCTGCAAGCGCGCGGCCTGACCCGCAGCGAATATCCTGGCACCACGCTGCGTGCCAGCTTCGGTCTGAAAGACCCGGTTAATCAGTTCACACAACAATAAATTAAAGAGAAAACACGCTATGCAGAAAAAATCCCTTATTGCGCTGATGTTGCTGAGTCTAAGCAGTGCGGCTTTGGCTGAAGACGTGGCGGTGAACGGTCAGCAGATCAGCATCGAAGCCAATAAAACACCAGTGAACACTGCGGAAAATCCCGCTGCGGTGGCGCAAATTCCGGCCGGACATAAGTTTGCCGTGCCAGGCTCATTTACCGTGGCGGTGGCCGCACTGAACTCCCCGCCATTAACCGTATTTAGTGATGACAACAAAACCCTGCTCGGCAGCGAAGTGGATATCGCCCGTCTGGTGGCCGACAGCCTGGGATTGAAACTCAATGTGGTGCCGACCTCGTGGGAAGACTGGCCGCTGGGCGTGGCTTCCGGCAAATATGACGCGGCGATTACCAATGTCACCGTGACCAAAGAGCGTAAAGAGCGCTTCGATTTCGCCACCTATCGCAAAGATTCCCTGGGTTTCTACGTGAAATCCAGCAGCCAGATTAAGTCCCTGAACAAAGCCGAAGACATCGCCGGGCTGCGCATCATTGTGGGTTCCGGCACCAACCAGGAAGCGATCCTGCTGGCGTGGGACAAAGAGAATCAGGCGAAAGGACTAAAGCCTTTCACCCCGGTTTACACCAAAGATGATGCTGCGCAAACGCTGGCGCTGCAGTCCGGTCGCGCCGATGCCTACTTCGGTCCGAATGTGATTGGCGCGTGGAAAGCCGCGTTAACTCATCAAACCAAACTGGTGGGCAGCGTGGATGGAGGTTGGCCGAAAGCCGCTCATATCGCGGTGACGGTAAAAAAAGACAACGGTCTGGTGCAGCCGATTAACACCGCGCTCAACGGCGTGATCAAGAACGGTGATTACGACAAGGTGCTGAACCGTTGGGGTGAAGGCGTGGAGCGTCTGGATCGCTCTGAAATCAACCCGGCCGGTCTTGGCGACTAAGGAGGCTGCATGAGCCAGCAATTTTTCCGCGAAGTGCATCCTGAGGCCGCTGAGTTGCAGCCGATTATCACCGGTCTGTTTGGCGAGTATGCGGCACGTTACGGTGATTTCTTCAAAAGCTCCAACGAGGTGGAATTAACCGAGTGGTACTTGCCGCCGCGTGGGCTGTTTATCGTGCTGGAGCGTGACGGCGAGATCATCGCCATGGGCGCCTATAAACCTTATGACGAGGTGACCGCGGAATTTAAACGCATCTGGACGCGTAGCGATCTGCGCCGTCAGGGATTGGCGCTGCTGATTTTGCAGGAGCTTGAACGGCGTGCGTTGCGTGCCGGTTATCAGCGCGTGTTCCTGACCACCGGATTTCGCCAGCCGGAAGCCGTTCAGCTGTATATCGGCCACGGTTATCAGCCGCAGTTTGCGCTACTCGAAGATATGGAAATCTACAGTCAGCCACCTCATGACGGACGTTTACGCTTCCTCAAGGTGATCGATGTGCACAGCGTGGCGCAGGCCAGCTAAGGAGTTGAGATGAGTCAGGAAAAACATTTAACCGTGGTGCCCGCACGCTATCCAGGAAGGATCATCGGGGCGATTGTCGCACTGTTTATTCTCGCCAGCGTGATTGATTCGGTGGCCTTTAATCCTCGTTGGGAATGGCGTGTGTTTGCCCGCTGGTTTTTTGATCCGGTGATTCTCACAGGGCTGGGGCAAACGCTGTTACTGACGTTGTTTGGCACGGTGCTGAGTTTGATTTTTGGTGGCCTGCTGGCGCTGGCGCGGCTCTCTTCATCATGGTTATTGAGCACGCTGGCGTTTGGTTACATCTGGCTATTTCGCTCGCTGCCGCTGATTGTGGTGCTGATTATTCTCTATAACTTCTCCTACCTGTACGACACGCTGTCGCTCGGCGTACCTTTCACGGCACTGTCGTGGGGCCATTTCCAGACCATCAATGTGCTGGGGCAGTTCCCGGCAGCGGTGATTGGATTGACGCTGGTGCAGAGCGCCTACAGTGCGGAGATTATTCGCGGCGGATTTTTGGGTGTCGATCACGGTCAGTTTGAGGCAGCGTCGGCGCTGGGATTGTCCTCGTCCCGTCGTACCTTCCGCATCATTCTGCCGCAGGCATTGCGCGCCATTATTCCCACCACCTTTAACGAAATCATCAGCCTCGCCAAAGGGACTTCCATGGTGTATGTGCTGGCGATGCCGGAACTGTTCTACACCATCCAGATGATCTACAACCGCACGCAGCAGGTGATCCCGCTGTTAATGGTGGGTGCGGCCTGGTATCTGATTATCACCACCGTATTGTCACTGCTGCAGCACAGCGTTGAACGTTGGCTGGCCCGCAGCGTGACACGTGAACCGCAACCGTCGCGCTGGCGTCAATGGCGCAATCGCTCTGCTACCGCCAATGAGGAGCTTTCTCATGTCCGAAGCCATTGATTATCGCAATCTGCACACTACCGGTGCCATCAGCATTACCGGCGTCAGTAAGTCATTTGGTAAACACAAAGCGCTGGATGACGTCTCGCTGGAGCTGGAGCCCGGCTCGGTGACGGTGATTCTTGGCCCGTCAGGATCAGGGAAATCCACGCTACTGCGCACCATTAATCATCTGGAACGCGTGGATGAAGGGTTTATTCAAATCGACGGCGATTACATCGGTTATCAACGGCGTGGTGACAAGTTGTATGAGTTGAAAGAGAAGGCGATTTTGCGCCAGCGCATCAACGTCGGTTACGTGTTTCAGAACTTCAATTTATTTCCCCATCTGACGGTTTTAGACAACCTGATTGAAGCACCGATTGCCCATCGTCAATTGTCACGACGCGAGGCGATTGAAAGGGCGGGAGAATTGCTGGATATCGTGGGATTGCGCCATAAAGCTGATGCCTGGCCGCGCCATCTGTCAGGTGGCCAGCAGCAGCGCATCGCGATTGCACGTGCGTTGATGCTGAATCCACGCGTGATGCTGTTTGATGAACCGACCTCGGCGCTCGATCCTGAGTTGGTGGGTGAGGTGCTGGACGTGATTAAGAAGCTGGCACGCTCCGGCACCACCCTTGTGATTGTCACGCACGAGATTGGTTTTGCGCGCGAAGTGGCGGATCAGGTGGTGTTTATGGTTGATGGCCGTATCGTCGAACAAGGCAGTACGCACCAGGTGTTGAACCAACCGCGTCATGAGCGTACGAAACGATTTTTGGCGCGGGTGCTGTAATGGAGAGAGTGATAGTCAGTGCGCTGGCCGCATGGTTGTTAAGCTCGCCACTGTGTGCCGCAGAAACGCTGGATGCAAAAAACAACGAAACGCCAATCCACATTCCGGCTAACCCGCAAGCCATCGCCAAAATTCCGGCTGGATTTCATTTTGTGACGCCGGGATATTTGACGGTCGCCACTTCCGCATCCAATTCCCCGCCAATAGGCTTGTGGGCATCAGACAATAAAACGCTGATTGGTAGCGACCCTGATTTCGCCCGGCTGCTGGCCGACAGTTTGGGGTTGAAACTCAAGCTGGTGCCTGCCGCCTGGGAAGACTGGCCATTGGGCCTCACCGCCGGACGTTATGATGTGGCGATGTTTAATATCGCGGTGACGGAAGAACGGAAACAGAAGTTCGATTTCGCGACTTACCGCGCGGATAACCATGCGTTCGCCGTGAAAACGGACAGTGCAATCACGGCGATCAAAGGGCGCGAGGACGTGGCGGGTAAACGCATCATTGTCGGTTCCGGTACCAACCAGGAGAAAATTTTGCTGAGTTGGGATGCGAAAAACCGTGCACAGGGGTTGGCTCCGGTTCAGCCGATATATCTCAATGATGATGCCTCAGCGACGCTGGCGTTGCTCTCCGGGCGCGCCGATGCTTCATTTGGCCCACAAGCCATGGCGGCATGGAAAGTGGCGTCACGCGGTCAAACCAAAATCGTCGGTCACGGTCCGTTCCGCGCCTGGGTGGCAGTGACGACTAAAAAAGGTAATGGGCTGGATGTGGCATTACAGCAGGCGATCAATGGAGCGATAACCAGCGGACAGTACCAACAAGTGCTGGCACGCTGGGGAGAACAGGAGGAGGGCGTGGAGGCGTCACAGGTCAATCCGCCTGGAATTGTTTATCAATAATTTTTTTGTAAATGCCTGATATCCGTGATATCGCCGAAGTGATACTTTAATCCTGTACATAATGGCGGCTCAGCTGCCGCCATTGCAAAAGTCTCTTACGTGGTGGCTTTACGGATCCAAAGCGCAGCCTCTCCCGCAGGGAGTGGACGGGCAAAGTGATACCCCTGAAACAGATTACACCCTTTGTCGCGCAGGTAGTCGAAATACTCTTCGCTTTCGATCCCTTCAGCCAGAACGTTCAATCCCATTTCACGCGCCAGTTCAATGGTTTTATGTACCACAATCCCGGCAGATTCGTTGTCAAAAATATGCATGATAAGCGATTTGTCGATCTTGATATCATCAATCGCGAAATCACTGAGCGATTTAAGCGATGAGTAGCCCACACCAAAATCATCAATTGCCCACTTAATGCCCAAATGACTAAAGTGCGAAATCACCGAACCAATGCGTTTCTGATCATAAATAAAAGTGGTTTCCGTGATTTCAAATTTTAATCTTTCCGGACTGATTCTGTGGTGCGAAAGTGTTAACAGTGTGTCCTGAGTAAAATCACGATGCATCAATTGTAATGGGCTTATATTAATGGAGAACATCAAATTGCTAATATTGTGAACACGTTGCCAATCCGACATCTGCTGCAGTGCGCGTTCCATCACCCATCTTCCAATCTCGATGATCAATCCGCTTTTCTCTGCGATGGGGATAAAGACCTCAGGTGAAATAAAACCTTTCACAGGGTGCTTCCAGCGCAGTAACGCCTCGAAGCCAACCAGTGTTTTATCAACATCAACCTGTGGCTGGTAGTATAGTTCAAGCTCATTGTTTTCAATGGCGCTTGAGAGTTCGCGTTTAATCAAATCGGTTTCAGAATAATCACCGCAGCAAGTAAAGGCGGTAAGCAGCAATGCGACGATGGGGACACCACAATTCACAAGATAAAAGCCTTTTTCTTTTGGAATATTCAATTGAAAAGCGTTATCGTGCCACGTCAATCCCGTCATGATGAAAAATAGATAAATAACCAGGCAAATTATCGGAAAGATTTTACTGAGATAATTGTTCTGCTGGCGTAACACTAAAGCAGAACCAATCGTTAAAGCAATTAAATAATTATATTCTGAATGTTTCCCAGTTGCGTGATAATTATCGATTAATAGCAACGCGATGATGACGATAAGCAATGCGTGTACAATGATATACAAATTACGCCTTAACCCAGAACAAAAGGCTGCACTAGTAATATATACACCCAAAGCTGTACTCATGCTGTACAAGCAAGTGACATCATAATGACCATTTAAAAAATTTAATAATCCCATCCAGAGCCCGGCAATAATACTGGATGTCCCTGCAATAAGTAAGGTTAAGCGGAGTTTCTTTTCCAGACTATCACCTTTAAACAGGAAAGGGAGGTTGCGAACCATACAATATTTAGAATTGAAATAAGAGATCATGAGCTATTCTCAATTTTTATGTCATCATGGTTTAAAAGTTGATTAGGGTATTTGAGGCAGAACGAACAGATTGTTTCGTTGATTTCCCCATTAATCCTTAACTCCGTTGGTGTCTGGCGTGGCATCTATTAAGGCATTCTTATCAGGTGATTATGATAGCTTGGGATATCCCGTCATGAGTCGATTTCATGTTTCAGGCCGGTTGTAGTCAACGTCGTCAACTGAGCCAAAGCATTTTCTGAACATTAACATTGTTCCTATCCAGGGACAAATCTGCACGTTAGAATGAAACGTGAGCGCCGCTTAAGTTCATCCTGATATTAAGGCGCAATCACCTGAGCTGGACAACCTTCAGCTTGACAATCATTTATGGTCACACCCCATTAAAATAACGGGTTGCAATGAAAATTCGTTTCCTATCTGCAAATGAACTCAAGCTGGCTGAAGTGCGCACCATCCTGGAGCCGGTCGGCGTCGAAGTCATTCCCATTGCCCGCCGCATCGAAGAGATACAAACAGAAAATGAAGTTGAACTGGTACGTGACAAACTCACCAAAGCCTTTTCCATCATTGGGCGTCCACTGTTTGTTGAGCACACCGGCCTGTATCTGGATGGGCTGAATGGATTGCCTGCCGGATTGACGCGCATTTTCTGGAGCCGACTGAACGCTGAGCGCTTCACCAAACTGGTCAGCGGGCTGGACACCCCAAGCGTCACCGCCAAAACCGTGCTGGGCTATTGCGATGGCCGTAAAATGTACCAGTTTGAGGGTGAACTGCGCGGCACCATCGCACCGGCACCGGCAGGACCGCGCGAGTTTCAGTGGGACTGCGTATTCATTCCAGAAGGCCATTCGCAGACCTTCGCCGAAATGGGTGAATTCAAAAACGAAATATCCATGCGCCGCCTGGCACTGGATCGTTTCGCCACCTTTCTAAAAACATCACGGGGACTGGCATGAAACCGGAACTCAAACGCGCCTACGATGCAGGCAAACTGATCCTGTTTGCGGGCGCGGGTATTTCACGCAATCTGGGTTTGCCGGAGTGGCATGAGCTGATTGCGCATCTGGCCAAAGAACTGGGTTACGATCCGAAGATCTTTAATACTTATGGCACACATCTTTCGCTGGCGGAGTACTACAAGCAGCGCAAAGGTTCGCTCGGTCCGTTACGCAGCTGGATGGATCGTGAGTGGCATCGCCCGGATATTGACGTACGCAGCTCTGAAATTCACACCATGATCACCCAAGGTAACTTCTCACGCATCTATACCACCAATTACGATCGCTGGCTGGAGATGGCGCACGAAGCTCACAATGTGCCGTACAGCAAAGTGGCGAATGCGGCGGATTTGGTGTCATTGACCGAAGACAAGCGTCATATCATTAAACTTCATGGTGATTTTGACGATGATACGTCCATTGTGCTGGATGAGAGCAGCTACTTCGAACGCCTCTATTTCGATTCGCCGCTGGATATCAAACTGACGCATGACGTGATGGGCAACTCGGTGTTGTTTGTCGGGTACAGCATCAGTGACTTTAACATTCGTCTGTTATTCTACCGGCTGACCAAGATGTGGGGCCGCACGGGATTGGCTACCGCGCGCCCCAAATCCTACTTGTTCACCAACCGCAATAATCCGGTGGCCAAAGAGGTGCTGGGGCAGTGGGGCATCGAAATGATCGTTTCAGAAGAGGACGATCCGCGCAAAGCGCTGGCAACGTTTCTGGAAGAATTACTGGCTTAATGAGCAGAAAATGTTTGCTCAAAAAAGTTTGCTTAGAATATACTGTATATAAATACAGTTAACCGAGGTGCATCATGGCAGTCGAAACCAAATATGTTGTTGTCAGAAAGGGTGAAGAAAAAATGACGTTTGCCAATAAAAAAGACGCGGATGCCTGGGACAAAATGCTCGATATGGCGGACGCCTTCACCGACTGGCTGCAGCAGCATCAGCCTGAGCTGGGTGAAGCACAGGCTGAAGCGTTAGGCATGTTACTGGCTGAGCAGAAGGATGCGGTGCAGCATATCCTGCGTACCAGCAAATTACCGGATGCGGTAAAAGAAGATGCGACAGCCGAAGTCGAGACTGAGGCTTCTGTCGAATCTGAACCCTCTGCGGAATCTGAAGCTTCTGCCGAAGCAGACACCGGTAAACCCGAAAAGAAAGTGCGCGCGGTTAAAGCTGCCTGATACTTTGCTGAGAGCTGAGAGCTGAGAGCTGAGAGCTGAGAGCTGAGAGCTGAGAGCTGAGAGCTGAGAGCTGAGAGCTGAGAGCTGAGAGCTGAGAGCTGAGAACTGGGAGCGGCGAGAATGTCGCTCCTGTTGCCTCACTACACTCTACAGCTTGATCTGATAACGCGTACTACGCCCACCGCCCGGTAATTTCTCCAGACAACCTTTCTCCAGTAATTCCGTCAAATGGCGCGTCGCCGTGGCTTTACTGACCTTTGCCACTTTTTGATATTGGCTGGCGCTGATGCCGTCTTCAAACCCTTGTTCTCCGCCATCGAGCAAGCGATTCAATACGCGATTTTGCTCAGCGTTCAATTGGGCATTGTGATGAATCAGCCAGAATTTCGCTTTGTTCTGTATCCGCGTGACCGATGCCAGCGCCTCTTCCAGACTGTCATTAAGCACATCGAGGAACCACAGCATCCAGGCAGTGATGTCCAAATCGCCACGCTGTGTCTCTTGCAAAATCCGATAATAATCCGTGCGACGGGTCAGAATTGATGACGACATGGCATATAACCGGATGCTTTGGCTGTCTGCTTGTGCCAGCGCCAAATCCGTCAGCGCACGCGTAATACGGCCGTTGCCATCATCAAAGGGATGTAGCGTGACAAACCACAGATGACAGATGGCGGCGCGCAGCAGTGGATCGAGTTGAACCTCGTTATGGCTGTGATTAAACCAGCGAATAAACTCATCAAGCTGCAGTTCTAGCCCGTCGCGCGGTGGTGCTTCAAAATGCACGGTTGGGCGATCGATACGCCCGGATACCACTTGCATCGGCTCCTCACCGCGCAAACCACCCACGTTCAGACGCTTAATCGTCCATTCACTCGACGGGAAAAGCCACTGATGCCACTGGCATAACCGCTCAAACGTGAGTGGCGTATCGCGCTGGGTTATGGCATCCATCATCATGGTGGCCAGTCCTTCGGATCGTTCGGAGACGGGATAGGGCTGCTCCAGCGAGACACCTAATCGCCGCGCAAGGGAAGATCTGACCGATTCGGCGTTAACATGCTCATCTTCAATGGCGGAGGAAGACAGGATGTTGGTGAGCAAAGTATTCAACGTTTGCGTATCGGTGTTATCGGATATGCTTGCGCGGCCCAGCAAAATGCCTCGCTGCTGCTGGAGATAGCGCAATCGTGGCAGGAGTTTTTCCTCTTGCCAGCGAAAACTTGGCCAATCAGGTTTCTGCCATATCCACATATATTGCCTCATATCATTTGCCAGTGAGCCAAACAGTCTGGTGATTAGGCTCAATTAATGAGCCATAAAGCCGCTTTATTCGGCTCACATAATGAGTTGAATGATACTGCCTAATCGGCTCAAACGCCAGTTCATTCAGCCCACCAACGAATGTAAGCCGCATGAGAAGGCGAAATGGGTGGCGATTTCAGGCTGAAATTTTAGGTGAGCCAGGAAAGGGTCTGTGTGCCAGATGGCGACCTGAGCGCCGCCATCTGGGAAAATGAAGTGACTATCGCTGTAGCAGTGATGGAGAGCAGATCAATGGGTGAAAAGTGAAAATGTTCCAGAGTAGTAGCTCACCATCCACGCCACATACACCAGCCAAACCAGTAACAATCCCGCTAAGCCTAATTTACCTGTCATGTTGCATTCCTCTTGTTATTTGGCGTCATGCGCCCTGTAAGGAATAAGCTGACAGGATGGTGAGGTAGCGATCTTGCGCCAGATCAAAAACAGCAGGATTTTGCCGCGGAAATGCGCAGACAAAAATTGATCGGGATAGGATATGGGTGTTTGCCCCTGCCTCAACCAGCCTTATTCGCTATTTACAACGATATGCCGAACTACAACATTCTGGTGCCGCGTGCGAAAGCCGATGCGATGGGCTGGAAACCCCGCGATGAAATCCCGTATAACCCACACGATACCGGTCATGCGGAAGGGGCGGGCGATCCACAAATCGGCGTGCCTTACGCGGTGAACGTGAATGCGGGGTGGCGCTTGCCGTACACCGGCATGCTGTGTAAAGAGCCGCCATATGGTGGCATCCGCGCCATTGACCTGCGTGATGGCCGCACTATCTGGGATCGTCCACTGGGCACCGCACGTCGCAATGGCCCGTTTGGTCTGCCAACCGGATTGCCAATTAACATTGGTACGCCGAATAATGGCGGCTCTGTGGTGACATCCAGCGGCCTGATCTTTGTCGCGGCAGTCACCGATGACTTAATCCGCGCCATCGACATGAAAACCGGTAAGGAAGTGTGGAGCACGGAACTGCCTGCAGGAGGCCAGGCCAACCCCATGATCTACACGCAAAATGGACGTGAGTATCTGGTGATTGTCGCGGCAGGGCATCACTTTATGGAGACGCCGGTGGGCGATTATGTGCTGGCATACGCGCTGCCTGAACAGAAATAACCTCCATTGAAAACGGGATTAGGCTGCGGCCTAATCCCGTCATAAACACATTGTCATCACATCCCTTTGGTCATCACGCCCTCAGGGGTTCACCTCTTCCAGGCGGCGATTCAGCGTGCGTGGACCAAATACACCAATGGTAAACACCACAATCGCCATCGCGCCGGAAATCACGGCAAACACTGAACTGACCCCCATCTCACTCAGCACCCAGGCAATGGTAAAACCTGACAACATGCCGCTGATACGACTCACCGAATAGACCAATCCAATCGCTTTAGCGCGGAAACGCGTCGGGAACAGTTCGGCCTGATAGGCTCGGTAGGAGAAGGTCATACAGGTGCTGGCCAGCGACAATAGCAGTCCCAACGTCACCAGCATCACCGGTTGCGACTGCCAGGAAAACACCGTGCCGACGAGGGCAATGGCCAGCGCGGAACCACTCACCAGCCACTTACGCTCAATGCGATCGGCAAAGCTCATTGCCACCAGCGGCCCCAACGGGCTGGCAAAAGCAATCAGGAAGGAATAGAGCAAACTGTGGGTAAAGGTCACACCTTTTGCTGCCAGCAGTGTCGGGATCCAACTGGCAAAACCGTAATAGCCAATCGACTGAAAGAAGTTGAATACCAGCAGCATGAGGGTGCGACGGCGGTAAGGCGGACGCCACATCTCATTTTTCACTGCCGGTTTAGATTCAATGGGCTGCAACAAAGGGTTATCAATGGCAGGCAGCGTCGCGCCGGTGGATTTAGCCACGCGCGCTTCCAGTCTGCGTACTACGTCTTCCGCTTCTTTGTAACGGCCTTGCTCAACCAGCCAGCGCGGGCTTTCGGGTAAGCCCATGCGCAGGATCCACACCAGCACCGCGCCGATACAGCCAAACAACACCACCCAACGCCAGCCGCTCAGCCCGAGAATTTCCTGGGGGACCAGCTGCCATGAGAGGAAAGCGATGGTCGGAATCGAGGTGTACTGGATGGCCTGCACGAAGGCATAAGATCTGCCGCGCAGACGCGCCGGAATGAATTCGGAGACATAGGCATCAATGGTGACCAGCTCGGCGCCAACGCCAATCCCCGACACAATGCGCCAGAACACAATGGAAAACGGATGGTGCTGAAACGCCATAATGCCACTGGCGATCGCGTAAACCAGTAATGCGATAATAAACACCTTTTTGCGCCCGATGCGGTCGGCCAGATTGGCAATCAACAAGGTGCCGAGGAAAACCCCGAGGAACATCGCCGCGACAAACGCCCCCAGGCTATGGGGATCAAAAAAGTTATGGCTGCCGTGGGAAAAAATCCCCTCACGCACCATACCGGGACCGATATAGGCGGTCAGGAACACGTCATACACTTCAAACCACCCCCCCAACGCCAGTGCAAAAATAATCAGCCACAGCGGGCGGGCGGCAGGTAAGCGTTCCAGACGCGCAGAGAGTTGCGCACCAAATGCTTTGCCTTCTTCTGGTGTGAAGTTGTCACGCCAGGTCATCGGCGGGGGGATCGACTCGCTCAGCGAAATTTTTTTCAGCACGGTAGGGTACTCCGTTGTTTTTATAATGGTTTGTTAAGGGCTGGCCGGATGGCCATACCCGATAACACAGGTGATTCAGGGTGTTAACGTTAAACCGGGCAGCCTTTCGCACGCAGAATCGCGTTGAAGCGCTCAGGGTCGTTGTTGCCTGCCACGTTGCTGGCGCGGATCTTCTCCTCACGCTGGGCATGTTGCTGTACGCGAGGCAGCAGCACACTCAGCTCATCCTGCGGGATTGCAATCACGCCGTCGGCATCTGCCACGATCAAATCGCCCGGTGAAACCACCAGTCCTGCACAGTGCACCGTGGTGTTCACTTCACCAGGGCCTTCTTTAGAAGGGCCGCGCAGGGTGTTACCCCGTGCCCAGCAGGCAATACCGCCTTCTGCCCATTCATTCAGGTCGCGCACGGCGCCATCAATCACAAAACCGGCAATCTTTTTGGTGACGGCAGAGGTGCGCATCAAGCCACCGATCAGCGCCTGAGTCAGATCGCCCGAGCCATCGACCACAATCACATCGCCCGGCTGCGCCATCTCGATGGCTTTGTGGATCATCAGATTATCGCCAGGACGCACCTTCACGGTGATGGCCGGGCCGCACAGCACCAGGTTGGCATCGTTGTGATAAGCCTGTAAGCCAAGCGCACCAACACTGCGCCCCATGGAGTCGCCAATGTTCGGCACCGGCAAGGCACGGAAGGCATCAATCACGCCCGCATCAATCTGTGCGCCGCGCTCACCGATGAAATAGCCAATCGGCCAGTCTTTATGGATGGTCATAGGTTAACTCCGGTTTAACACCTGCGGATTGACGCAGGCGGATGGGTTGATCTGTTGGTTATCAAGAAAAGCGAGACACTGACGTGCTGCGCTCTGTGCGACGGCATCCAATGCCTGCGGGGTGGAACCGCCAATATGCGGGGTTACGATCAGGTTGCTGAGCGTGCGGAAAGGATGATCGGCAGCCAGCGGCTCAAGGGTCACCGTGTCCAGCGCTGCGGCACGCAGTTGCCCGCTTTGTAACGCGGCAGCCAGCGCGTCTTCATCAATCAATTCACCGCGAGCGGTGTTGATCAGCGTGGCGTGAGCAGGCAACTGTGCCAGGCGTTGCGCGTTGATCATCAAACGGGTTTTGGGCGTGACCGGACAGTGCAGACTCAGCACATCTGCCAGTGGCAGTAAATCGTCGAGTGAATCACAGCGTTGCGCGCCTTCGAAGTCACCATCAGCCGGAGCAGCGGGATCGAAAAATGCGACCTGCATCCCAATCACTCTCGCGAAGCGCGCCACGCGGCGGCCGATTTCGCCAAAGCCGACCAGACCCAGGGTTTTGCCATGTAGTTCTTCGCCATCACCGCTGCGGGTCCAGCGCCCGGCGGCGACTTCCTGCTGAAAATAGGGCAGACGGCGCGCGCAGTTCAGCATCAGCGCCAGCGTCAGTTCGGCAACAGATTGCGCATTGGTGGCTGGCGTGGTCAGCACCGGAATGCCGCGTTCAGTCGCGGCAACCACATCAATATTGGTGACGCCCACGCCGTGTTTGCAGATGATTTTCAGCGTTGGACAAGCGTTGATGGCTTTCGCGTTCAATTCAACGGTGCGCGAGATCACCGCGTCATACGCCACGCTGCTCATACGCTGTTCAACTTCCGCAACGTCATTGGCGTCATCCAGATAATCGACCACACAGCCTGCTTCAGCGAGCAGTTCACGGCCGCCCTGGCCGAGGCTGGTAGTGGTCACGAGAAAGCGATAAGTCATGTCGGTTCTCCGATAGGGTTTACGTCATCCTGGCATCGACAACCGATAAAAAATATTCTGCGAAGGTTATTAATTCATTCCTGGCAGGAATAATGCCCTCAGACGGAAGTTGAAACGTCACTCGCCATAACGTTGGAATTTTGTAAACAAACAGATCGCATATTGCTGGGACAGTGTTCTGCTATACGCTTTAGGATTTTTACTTAAAAAATCGTTAAAAACGTAGAGTTAGCGGAGCGCAGCGGCCGTATATCAGCAGGCTAAAGACCGCATAAATAGTGTGATCCACTTCAAAAACCTCCCTCAGTACCCTGACGCCCCTCAGTTATTTTATCGTCGTTGTTTTGAGCAAAGTGCACCGCAAAGTTGCACAACTCATCCATTGCGCGTTTTTTAGCCGCACGAAATGATAAATGTAACTAAAGTTATAGAGTGTACCGTTTGGTTCATTAACAACTACATAATAGAATGGTTACATCATGTCTCACTCAAAAGATCTCTTCGCTGTGCTCGGCCGCGTCATGGCGGTGGGTCTGTTCTTCGCTTCGGGTCTCGACAAAATCACCCACTACGCAGACAACCTACAAACCATGGCGAACAACGGTGTTCCCGCCTTTTTCCTGCCGCTGGTGATCCTGCTGGAAGTGGGGGGCGGTCTGGCCATTGCCTTTGGTTTTCTGACGCGATTCACGGCCATTTTTATGGCGGTGTTCTCGGTTCTGGCCGGATTCCTGTTCTATCAGGGATATAGCCACGCACACCTGATGGTGTGGTTAAAAAATATCTCCTGCGCTGCCGGTTTCCTGATGCTGTGTCTGAACGGCGGCGGTAAATGGAGCCTCGATCATCTGATTCAGCAACGTCTAGCACGCCATTAAGATTTTCACCTAACCCTTTAATTATTCAGGATAAAACCCATGAAAAAACTCCCGACAGTGCTGCTGTGCGGTGGACTTTTCTGTGCCGCGAGCCAGGCCGCCGAACCCGTTAACCAGGTCGCCGTATTAACCCATCACCAGGCGCAACAGCTGGTGGAGAAAGCTGAGCAGATTATTGGCAGCCATCACACCGGCGGCGCGATTGCGGTGGTCGATCCTTTTGGTCAGCTGATCGCTTATGAGCGTCTGGATGGTGCCACACTGGCCAACAGCGAACTCGCGCCGAAGAAAGCGCACTCAGCCGCCGCCTTTGGCGTGCCGACGTCCAGCTTCCAGCAGAAAATCGCTGCCGGTAATGTCGGCATGCTGGGTAACCCTGTGGTGGTGCCGCTGCCTGGCGGTGAGCCAGTGAAAGTGAACGGTGTGGTTGTGGGCGCCATTGGTGTCAGCACGCCAGATGGCAACGTGGATGCGGAAGCGGCGCAGGGCGCGCTGTCGGCGTTGAAAGCAGGTTAGCCATGGAAAGAAGACGTTTTTTACAACTGATGATGGCCACACCGGTCATCGTTTCAATCCCGTTGCAACCCCTGTTGGCCGCACCTGCTGATGCCTCACAAGCGCTGCTGTTGCGCGCCAGTGAACTGCTAACCGGACGCCGTGGCCTCGATATCGGCATTTCTGAACGGTTATGGACGCTGCTGTGTGAACAGGATGCAGGGTTCCCGGCTCAGCTAGCGCGCCTGATGACGCGTCTCAATGCGTTGCAAAGCGAAGATCGTGAGCAGATCGTCGCGCAACTCGATGACGCGGACGTGAAGACCGCGCTAACGATTATTTCGCCGTGGTATCTCGGCTATATCGGTCATCCGTCTACGACCAAAGCGGTGGATGACGCGCACTTCGTGACCTTCCTGTCGGCGCTGATGTATGAGCCCACGCGTGATCACACCATTCGCCCAAGTTATGCCAGAGCGGGCGGTGATTACTGGGCTGAAGTGCCTCCGGGCGTCACAGCGCCACCGATGTCCACCTTGATCCGCGAATGGGGCGATCAATCGCCCCTCGCCGCAAAGCAGATTAAGCAGCCTGATGCACCCTGGTTACTGATGGTGCAGGGCAAAGCCAAAACCCTCGTGGAAGCCGAGGCGATGCTGGCGCAGCACAATACCCTATAACAAGAATCGAGCAGGTACATCATGAGTGAATTTGATGCCGACGTGGTGATCGTCGGCTCCGGTGCGCTGGGCGCCAACGCCGCTTATCAGCTGGCGAAAGCGGGCAAATCGGTGATTATGCTGGAAGCAGGGCCTTATATTCCACGCTGGAAAGTGGTGGAAAACTACCGAAACGGCGCCAGTAAACGTAACTGGTGCACGCCATATCCGAATCTGCCGTGGGCACCCAACTCTTACACCGAAGGCTATATCGATGCCAAAGGGGATGACGATTTCGAATACGTCACCAGCTATTTACGCGTGGCCGGTGGCAGTACGCGTCATTGGGCATCCGCCTGCTGGCGCTTGTTACCCAACGACTTCAAGCTGAAAAGCGTGTACGGCGTTGGCCGCGACTGGCCGTTTGAATACAGCGAGCTGGAGCCCTGGTATGTCAAAGCCGAGCGTGAAGTCGGCGTCGTCGGCACCGCCAATGAGGACCAAAGCGGGCAAGGGCGCGGTCACTATCCGCCACGTTCAGCGGAATATCCGCTGCCGCCGGAAGCCAAGCCGTATATGGTGCAGCGCATGCAATCAAAGCTGGGCCCGATGGGTTATCAGGTGATCCATGAGCCGCACGCGCGCGTGTCACGTCCCTATGATGGCCGTCCGGCTTGCGCGGGCAACAACAACTGCGAACCGATCTGTCCGATTGGCGCGATGTATTCCGGTGATATGCACGTCGATAAAGCCGTGGCGCTGGGCGTGCAGTTACGCACCGAATGTGTGGCCTGGAAGCTGGAGAAAGGCGCAGGTAACAAGATTGTCGCGCTGCACTACCGTCAGCCCGATGGCAAAGACACGCGCCTCACCGCCAAAACTTTCATCATCGCTGCTCACGGGCTGGAAACGCCGAAGCTGCTGCTGATGAATGAAGTGGCCAACAGTTCCGATCAGGTCGGTCGTAACCTGATGGATCATACCGGTTTGAGCCTCACTTTCCTCGCTGACGAACCGCTGTGGACCGGGCGCGGTTCAGTGCAGCACGGTACTATCGCCAATCGCCGCGATGAAGCCAGTCGCGCACAGCACTCGGCGATCCGTTATTCACTGCGTAACCTGGTGCCCAACGTTGATGTCACTGTGCCGTTGCTGAAGCAAGGCATGATGGGGCAAGCGCTGGATGATGCGATTCGCGACCGCGCCTCGCGCATCATGAACATCAGTACCATGAGTGAAACGCTGCCAAGTCCGACCAACCGCGTGACGCCAAATTACGATCGCAAAGATTCAATTGGCCTGCCGATGCTCAACGTCAATTACCATCTTGATGATTACGTGCGCGGTATGCGCCCGCAGGCGTACAAGGATTTCGCTAACTTCCTGCAGGCCTTTAACGGTGAAGTGATTGAAGCCCCGACCGGCTGGCGTAATCAGTATCACATCATGGGCACCACCATCATGGGGGATAATCCGCGTGATTCGGTGGTCGATGCGCATTGTCGTAGCTGGGACCATCCCAATTTGTTCCTCGCCACCACCGGCGTGATGCCGACCTCTGCCACGGTGAACCCTACGTTGACGGGGATCGCGCTGGCGTTGCGTATGGCCGATACCATCGCGAGGGAGATCTGATCATGCGCAAACATATCAGACATCTGGCTGCGGCAAGCCTGTTGCTGGCCGGTGCCGTGCAGGCACAGGATGCTTCGCCGGATCTGGTCAAACGAGGGAAATATCTGGCCACCGCCGGTGACTGCTCGGCCTGCCATCGCGATCCGCACAGTGGCAAACCTTTCTCGGGCGGTTACGCGATTCAGTCACCGATGGGGATGATTTACGGCTCCAACATTACGCCGTCGAAGACCGCGGGGATTGGCAACTATAGCCTGGCGGATTTCACTGCGGTGATGCGCAAAGGCAAAGCACCGGGCAATCATTACCTCTATCCGGCGATGCCTTATACCTCATTTGCCGGACTTTCAGATGAGGATATCCACGCACTTTATTCCTATCTGATGCTCGGTGTGCCAGCCGACGATCATCCAGCGCCTGAAACCGATCTGCCGTTCCCGTTCTCTTTCCGACCGGTGATGGCGATGTGGAATCTACTGTTCCTGGATAGCTCGGCAGTGCCAGGCAGCGATGCGGCCGCAGGCAGTGCAGAACGCGGCGAGTATTTGGTGCGCACGCTGGCGCACTGCTCCACCTGCCATACCCCACGTAACGGCATGATGGCGGAACAGGGCGATCGCTTCCTGTCGGGCGGCAAGGTTGGCAGCTGGACGGCACCGAATATCACGCCAGATGCACAGGCGGGCATCGGTGACTGGAGCGATGCGGAAATTGTCACCTATCTGCGCACCGGCGCGCTGCACGGTAAAGCGATTGCCGCGGGTGAGATGGGCACCGCGGTGCAGAACTCGTTCTCGAAAATGCAGCAGAGCGATCTGGAGGCAATGGCGCATTACCTGAAGCAGGTGCCTGCGATTGGCGGCGCGGATCGTAAAGCCCCGTCGGTGGCGCCACAGCCTACACCGCTGTCAGCCATTGAAACCGGCATGAAAAATGAGATCGCCGATTATGTCTCCGGCGATGCGATGAGCGGGGCGCAACTGTACAACGGTGCCTGTGCCACCTGCCACGCCAGTGACGGGCGCGGAACCCACGATGCTCAGCGTTTCTATCCCTCGCTGGTGGGATCTTCAGCGGTGCTGTCAGACGATCCCGCCAACCTGATCATGACGATTGCGGAAGGCGTGGACCGACAGACTGGCAACGATCACGCCTTTATGCCGGAATTTCGCACGCAGTTTAGTCAGGCCGAACTGGCCAAAGTGGCGGACTACGTCTCTACCAACTTCGGCAACCCGCAGCATGCGATTACGCCAGCTGATGTTGAGCAAACGCTGAAAGGCGAAAGCGGCAGCTGGCTGGTGCGATACGCGCATGCGTTAAGCATCATCGGTGGCGTCGTTGCGCTGCTGGTGATCGTGATGGCATTGATCCTTTTCCTGCGCCGCCGGAAATAACTTTTACGGGCGGCGTTGACGTCGCCCGCATTCAAAACGGTATGACCCTTTAAGGAGTAACTTCAATGAAAAAGGCTTTATCCCTTGCGCTGTTGAGCGCCGCGCTGTTCGGTTCTGCTGCCGCGCATGCCACCCTGACGCAAACCATTCTTTCCCAGGGCGATGCGCAGAAGCTGATCGCGGCCGCGCAGGAAAAAGCGCACGCGCTGAACGCCAACGTCTGTATTGCCGTGTTGGATCAGTCAGGCCAGCTGCTGGCGTTTAACCGTATGGACAATGCCCCCGTTGGCTGCATCGATTCCTCCATTTTGAAAGGCCGTGCGGCTGCGTTGTATCGCACGCCAACAGACAAATATATGGATCGCGCCAACGGTAAAGAACCGGCTATCGCGACCTTACCGGGCGTCATTCCGCTCGGCGGCGGCTCACCGGTGGTGTGGCAGAACAACACCATTGGTGCGGTGGGCGTCAGCGGTTCTGCTAACCCGAATGAAATCGCCATCGCCAAAGCCGCAAGCGACAGCTTTAAATAACGACGCCGGTCGTTGCTCAAATATTCATGACGCAAAGGTGCACTTTGATGCACCGGTGGGCGGCCTGAGGGGCGCCCGTGCAACATCACACCTCATTCAGTTCTCCTCCGACCTGCTCATCCATCAAGTTCCTGCGCCGCGCGCCGATAGTCTCTACAGAGGGATGTAGGTGCACAGGGAGTGGTTCATTTTTAAACCGAAAAAGTGTCAACTCCAGGAGCGCCATAATGGCCAAACACGCATCAAAGAAAACAATGAGCACCCGCACGCAGATGCTGCTGACGGGCGCCTTAACCATCACCCTCGGCTTTGCCGTCACCATCGGCGTGTTGAGCTGGCAGTCCAGCAACGAGCAAAAGTCACTGGCCGAAAACTATCTGCAGCAGATTGCACAAACCCAGGCACTGCAAATCCAGCAGGAGCTGAGCTATGCGCGAGACGTGGCGCATAACCTCGGCCACAGTCTGATAGCGCTGCCAGCCGCAGGGATTCAGGATCGTAAAGTCGCCGATAAAGTCATGGAGTCGGCACTGCGCGATAACCCTGACTACCTGTCGATTTCAGTGGTCTTTGAAGAAAACGCCTTCGATGGCCGCGACGCCGAGTTCGCCACCCAGCCAGGTGCTGCACCGAAGGGGCGTTATGCCTTCTTCGTCGATCGCGATCAGTCGGGCAATTTCAAGATGCACCCGCTAACCTCGATCTTTACACCGGGCCAGGGTGACTACTACCTGCTACCGCAGAAAAGTCAAAAAGACACACTAATTGAACCCTACAGCTATGCCTACAACGGTGTTCCCACACTGCTGACGTCCGTGGCGGCGCCGATTCTAAGCCAGGGGAAATTGTGGGGTGTTGTGACTTCAGATATTTCACTGGCCTCGCTGCAGGAGAAAGTGAATAAAATCAAACCCTGGGATGGCGTGGGCTACGCCATGCTGCTGTCCAGTGCGGAGAATGTAGTGTCATACCCGGATAAAAACCAAACCAGCAAAGCGTGGAAGGGCGATACCCATCACTACAGTTCAGACGTCATGGAACAGCATGACGCGTTACTGGGTGAAGATGCATTGGTCACCTGGCAGCCGGTGGTGATCGGTAACAGCGATCAGAAATGGTATCTCGGGGTGGTCGCGCCGGTGAGCAAAGTGATGGCGGCGGCGCATCGTCAACTGGTCAACGCCGTGATACTGATGATCATTAGCATTCTGGTGGTCTGCGCCCTGCTGGGGCTGTTATTCAGCCGCAAAGTATTGAAACCGATCGGTGGCGAGCCGCTGGAAGCCGCGACCATTGCGTTGGCGGTGGCGGACGGCAAGCTGGATAACGTCATCACACTGAAAGGGCGCGATAACAGCAGCCTGTTCTATGCGCTGCATACTATGCAAAACCAGCTGCGTGAGATTGTTGGGCAAATTCAGGACGCCAGTTCCTCCGTTCGTCAGGGCGCAGGCGAAATTGCCAGCGGTAACCTCAATCTGGCCTCGCGCACGGAAGAACAGGCGGCGGCACTGGAACAAACCGCCGCCAGCATGGAGCAAATCACCGCCACAGTGAAACACAACGCCACTAATGCGCATCAGGCGACGGCGTTGACGGAAAACGCCACGCAGATCGCCAGTCGTGGCGAATCGCTGGTGGGTGAAGTGGTACAGACCATGGCGCAAATCGATGACAGTGCGAAGAAGATTGGCGATATCACTGCCATCATCAACAGCATCGCTTTCCAGACTAACATCCTTGCATTGAATGCGGCGGTGGAAGCGGCGCGTGCCGGTGAGCAGGGGCGTGGTTTCGCGGTGGTGGCTTCTGAAGTGCGTAATCTGGCGCAGCGCAGTGCTAACGCGGTGAAAGAGATTGCGGCGCTGATTGAGGAGTCGAGCCAGCGTGTCGGCAGCGGTGTTCAGCTGGTGCAGGACGCCGGTAAGACGATGCAGGAGATGACCCAGGCAGTGAATTCAGTGCGGACTATCATCGGTGAGATCGTGGTGGCATCCGATGAGCAGGCGCGCGGTATCAGCCAGGTCACCATCGCGGTGAATGAAATGGACGGCACCACCCAGCAGAACGCCGCGCTGGTGCAACAGATGTCTGCGGCCGCAAGTTCGCTGGAAGATCAGGCGGCACAACTGGCACAAACGGTGGGACGTTTTCAGTTGAGTTGAGCCAGCCGTCTGCGTTGAAGACCTTGTCACAACGGGCCGCGCCTTATAACGTAGGGCGCGGCCTTGTGCTATTTGCTCAAGGCCGATAATGATTTCCACACATCGGGAACCCTCATGAATCGCCAGCAACTGTTCGAACACATCAGCCAAACCTACCAAGTTGAACCCGACTATCCGTGGATGAAACACAGTGAATACGCGGTGCTGCGGCATCCGCGCCACCGTAAATGGTTTGCGTTAGTGTTCCCGCTGGAGAGCCACAAACTCGGATTGGACGCAGGACCGGTGGTACAGGTGATGAATATCAAAACTCGTCCCGAACTCACCGGCTCCCTGCGCCAGCAGCACGGCGTCTATCCGGCTTATCACATGAACAAAGAGCACTGGATCAGCCTGACGCTGGAAAATGGCTTGCCGGATAGCGAGATCATTGCACTGCTGGATGACAGCTTCAGCTTAACGTTTTAGGCTTTCGCGTCAGGATGACATTGAGCGGTGACATCGGGAACGGTTGCATCCGCTGGACGCGCTCAATATCAAATCCTGCCTGCCGCAATTCCTCGCACAGCACACCCTCATTCGTGACGTTGTAACCTCGCATCATTAACGGGGTAAAAAATGGCAGTACCTGCCGTGCTTCCTCTGGCTGCTCAGGGACTTCTGCATGGGCGCTGAGCAGCAATCCGCCTGGCTTTAAGCGTGTGAACCACTCGCGCAGCATCGCCTGTCTGTCCGCCATAAAATAAAGAAACGATGAACTCCAGATAATGTCCACCTGACGCCCTTCAGGCAATTTCGCCAGCGCGCAACCGCGATCGCTCAGGCCGGCTTTTTCGATGTTGCGCTGTGCCACGGTGGCGGTTTGAGGCAGGTCGAGCACGATCACCGAAAGCTGCGGAAAGCGTTGCGCTAACGCAATGCTGATCAACCCCGGACCGCCACCCATATCCAGCAGTAGCGCCGGACGCTGAAAATCTGCCAGGGTATCAGCGATTGCGCAGGCGGTGTCCGCGCTCAGCGCACGCTGTTCCTGGGCGATTTGATGCAAGGCGGCATCCGCCCACGCGGTATCGATTTGCAAAGGATCCTGCCAGCCGGGTTCCGCCTGCGTCAGCAGTTGTGGCATCCGCTGAGCGAACTGCTGTAACACCTGATGACGATAGCGCCAGGCGTCACCGATATAGCGGCGACTGTCGTGACACAGATAAGTGTGCACATCGGGTGCCAGCACAAAGCAGCCAGCTTCATGCGTGAGCAGTTCGGTGCTCCATAACAGGCGTAACAGATGATAGGTCTGATGCGGCTGCCAGTCATAATGTTGAGCGACTTGCGCAGCGGTGGCAGGAAACGCCAGAAAATCAAACAAGCGGTGTTCAAATGCCAATGCCACCGCGCCGTTGAGGGCGTGCTGAGCCAGCAGATGATCGAGGGTAGGAAGCGGTGAACGCATAGCAATCTCCTGAACAGGTAACGTGAACATCAGACTAGCCTTTGGCGTAAATGCAATTTATTCTCATTTGTCTGCGAGAAGGTGATTTAACTCTGCGAAAGGAGAAAGGATGCAAAAGCCTGGTGAAATGCGTGTGCGCCAGCATCAACTGTCGCGAGAGATGCGCATGGTGCAATCGGATTACTGGCCCGTGCAGGCACTCTGCGAGTCTTCAAAACCGTCTAACGAGCAGCCACAGCTGGTGCTGACTTTTGGTGTGCAGGGAGAATCGCGCTTTCGGGAAAGCAACGGACGTGAGATCGCTTTCAGCGCCGGGCATCTCACCGTGACCAGTTTTCAGGCCAGCCAGGGCGAGCGTTTGTATCGCGCGGGTGAGCGGGTGCAACAGGTGCGCCTGATTCTCAGTGCGGCGAATGTGCGCCACTATTTTGGCGAACAGGCTGCAGAAGGATTGTTGCAGCCTCAGCTTAAGCGCCACCTTTTTAGCCGTTTCGGCCACGCCACCGCGGCGCAACTCAGCCAGGTGCATGAGGATCCGTTGTTACTGGAAATTCAGGCGCTCAGCCTGTTGGCGTTGCATCGTCATCAGCTTCAACCCACTACTACTCAGCACAAGCTACATCCTCAAATGGTTGAACGGCTGGAACAGGCACGCGACTGGATGCGCAATCATCTGGCTGATGCTTCCTCGCTGAGTGCGCTGGCGCTGGCGGCAGGGTTAAGTGACTACCAGTTGAAAACAGGGTTCCAGCAGCATTTTCACTGCACGCCTGGCGCGATGTTGTTGCAGATGCGCATGGAGCACGCGCATCGCTTGCTGGAACAGGGATTTCAGGTGGCTCAGGCGGCATGGCAAGTGGGATATCAACATCCGCGCAATTTTAGCGTCGCGTTTCAACGCTATTTTGGACGCCCGGCCAGTGCGATTACCGGGCGCAGAAGAGAATGGTAATGCAAGCTATAAAATGACAATGTCTATTGATAAACCATGCTCGGCTGGTTTTGAAAGGACTGAAATATGGTATTGAATTTATGGGTTGGTATGATTACAACGTAATAGAAAGAAACAATGAGCGTGATGCATCATATTGTTTTCAAATTTCTCATGAACGTTAATTGACTTATGATTGTAATTGTTAGTTATAATATTAAGGCTAAAAAATGAAATTCTCTTTTGATTCAATATTTAGTTATCTATCTGACTTGCTTGAAAATAAAACATTATTTATATTGTTTTTCTCTATCATATTGATTTTTATGCTTTATTTTTTCAAAAGGAAGGCGGGCTCAGGTTTTTCATTAGCCTATAGGTTTCATAAATTTTTGTTTGGCGCTGCACTTCAGAACAAAAAAGACCTCATACATGAAATAAATAGCATTGAGCAGTTTAATTTCCTTTTTAATACTCGAGCGATATCCATTTCTCAAAAGAAATCATTTGAAAAATGGATAAAGAAATATGAGCTTGATTTTAAAATCATTGGCAAGCTTAAAAATAACCTAAATATGGATAATTTGAAAATTACTAAGTATTCCTGGCGATATCTGACAATCTTATTTGCCATTATATTGTTAGTTTTCACTTCGTCATTTGGAAGTGCAATTGTAGCAATAAAGCCTGCGGGTCTGATCAACATAAATAATACTGGGTGGTTTTGGTTCAATGAACAAGGAGCTGAAGAATATGATTTTTTTGGTAAAGGGGATTGGGGTTTTACCCCAAAAGATTGTGAAAATCAAAAATCAATTCGAAGCACACTACCATCCAAAACAGTCGAGGTTATCTGCAGTTCATTTAATAAAGAAAAGGATAAGATTTACATAAGCAAACTTATAAAAAAACAAAGATGGTTCTTTGGTGGTCTGACATTCTTAATCGGAGTTATTTTGTATTCTATGTTTAGGCATGCAGTCGTCATATTAGTGACTTATGATGTAAGAAGGATGGTTTTTGCCAAGATTCGCAGATATAGAAATCAAAGATCATGGCGACATTTGAGAAGAGATAATACTAAAAACACGAATGATCCTAATGAATCATTAAAAAATTAACGATTTTAAAAACAACGTTTATTGGACGCCCGGCCAGTGCGATTACCGGGCGCAGAAAGCAGGATTAGCGTGAACGACGAGACGGCATCATGCGCAGTAATGTGTTGTCTTTGAATAAATAATGATGCGCCAGTGCCGCAACGGCATGAATACCAATCAGCCAGTAGCCGTAAGGGGCGAGTGTTTCATGCCAGTCTGCAATGCTGTCAGCAAAATCAGGATCGGGATCGCCGCTCACCGGCATCGGAATACCAAAAATCCACCAGGTGCGGCCCATATAGAAGCGCGACAAAATGCCGAGAATCGGCAACACAATAAAGAACAGGTAGATCGCCAGGTGCATGAGGTGCGCCAGGCCGGTTTGCCAGTGTGGCGGTTTAGGGACTATCGCCGGGCTGCGATGACGAAAGCGCAGAATGACGCGTGACAGAATCAGCACCAGCACACAACTCCCTGCGCTGAAATGACCAATGATCATGGCAAAGCCCTGCCAGGATCCGCGCGTCGCTAATCCGCGAAATTCCATGGTGCAATAGGCCGTGACGACCAGCAAGAAGGTCAGCCAGTGGAGAAAAATCTGCGAAGGGGCGTATTTGGTGCTCATCATTAATTCCATCAAAGGGCGTAGCAGAAGCGCTAACATAGCGGAAAGCGTACTGAATTAATTCATATTTTGACACATCCTCCGACGAAATGCTTACCGCTGGGCTTCGGATGCCTGCATCAGTTGGCTGAGTAAAGACTGCAGCTGCTGTTGCTGATCAACACTCAACATCGCGAGCAGATCACGTTGAGTCTCTGTATGCACCAGCAGGGCTTGCTCAATCTTTTCACGTCCGGCATCGGTTAAGGCGACCAGCATACTGCGCTTATCCTCAGGGTCGGCCACGCGCTCAATGGATCCCACCTCCTCAAGACGATTGAGCCGATTAGTCATTGCGCCCGAAGTAATCAGCAGCGATTTGTACAACTGCGTGGGTGAAAGGCAATAGGGAGGGCCCGCACGACGCAACGTAGCGAGCACATCAAACTCCCCATCGCGAAAATGGAAAGGAGCCAGTGCCTCCGCGCGCCGGGTGGCGAGGTGCTTCATGATGCGCAACATGCGGCCAAATATCGCCATTGACGAGGCATCCAACTCAGGCATGGCGTTGGCCCACTGCTCGATAACAAAATCAACGTGGTCGGTCATATTTCCCCTCGAATGTGTTGCTTAGTGCGCATCCCTCTATCGAAATGCCGCAAAGTATCTTAACGTTAAGATACTTTCGACGCACATGGAGATGCAAAGTGACTCGTACCTTACCTGCTTTAGGCATGTTTGCTTTACTGGTTTTCATCATCGCGATGAATTTACGCCCGATCATGGCCGCCATCGGACCGCTGTTTCCGATACTGCAACGCGAATCCCACCTCAACGCCACGCAACTCAGTTTACTCACCACCTTGCCGGTGGTGATGATGGGGTTGTCTGCCCTGGCGGGGCCGTGGTTGCTGCGTAGCGTTGGTGAGGTTCGCGGCATCGCCGCCGGTTTGATTCTTTTGGCGTTAGCTTGCCTTGTACGCGGTGCTGTCCCAACAGCTGAGATGCTGATTGCCAGTGCGCTGGTGGCGGGCATTGGCATAGGCTTAATTCAGGCATTGATGCCTGCGCTGATTAAACGGCACTTTGCTGCACAGGCCGGCACGCTAATGGCACTGTTTACTACCGGAATTATGGCGGGCGCAGCGCTGGCAGCCGCAACGGCCGCCCCGTTGGCGGATGCGCAGGGGTTGGGCATGGCGCTTGCCATACCCGTTGTGCCCGCGATTGTTGCGGTACTACTGTGGTTAATCACGTTTCGCCACAGCGTTTCTGCT
This sequence comes from Pantoea sp. GL120224-02, assembly GCF_900215395.1. Taxonomy (NCBI): domain Bacteria; kingdom Pseudomonadati; phylum Pseudomonadota; class Gammaproteobacteria; order Enterobacterales; family Erwiniaceae; genus Pantoea; species Pantoea sp. GL120224-02. Next base: position 373,630 of record NZ_OBEC01000003.1, read on the forward strand.
GCGAATACTCAGCGCGTTAAACCCGTACGAACACGCCATAGTGGGTTGCTTATGGTGTTCTTCGGAATTGGTACAGGGGCTTACACGCTGGTGCTGGCCTGGTTGCCGCCGTTTTATATGCAGCATGGTTGGACGCCGCAGCACAGCGGCTATGTGCTCGGTGCACTGACGCTAACGGAAGTGGTGGCGGGCTTTATCGTGTCGGGCTTGATTCATCGCTTCCGTGACCGCCGTTTTCCGCTGTTGCTGGTGCTGACCTTCTTGCTGCTGGGATTAATCAGCCTGATATGGCTGGGCGGCGCGCTGGCCTGGTTGCCCACGGTGCTACTCGGATTGGGGATTGGTGCGCTGTTTCCGCTATCACTGATCGTGACGCTTGACCATGCGCATTCTCCGGAAGAGGCGGCGGGATTGTTATCCTTTGTGCAAGGCGGCGGCTATTTACTGGCCGCGCTGATGCCCTTGATGGCCGGTATTGTCCGCGATCGTGCCGACTCACTGGATAGCGCATGGGCCATAATGAGTATCGGGGTGGTGGTTATGATGGTGATGGCATTGCGTTTTAAACCCCAGCGATAACCGGGCTTGTCTGCTTGCAGAAGGTACAAGGCAGCGCATACCATTGCGAGCGATTAACACAATCAGGAGCTTTTATGTCACCACAAGTGGGTGTAGGCGTTTTGATTTTCCGTGAAGGAAAACTGCTGCTGGGCCGCCGCAAGGGCAGCCACGGTGCAGGGGATTGGTCAGCACCCGGCGGGCATCTGGAATTTGGTGAATCTCCGGATGAGTGCGCACGACGTGAAGTGCTCGAAGAAACCGGATTAACCCTGACCGAATTGCAAAACGGCGCTTTCACCAGTGATGTGTTCCCCGAGGCCAACAAGCACTACATCACCTTACTGCTGGTGGCACATCACCCGCAGGGGGAACCGCAGTTGATGGAGCCGGAAAAGTGTGAAGGCTGGCAGTGGTTTGCACCTGAAGCCTTGCCGCTGCCGCTGTTCGCGCCGCTGCGCACATGGATTGCTCGCGATGGCTTAGCCGCGTTGCAACAGCTTGCACAGGTTACAGCGCGATAATCGCCTCAATCTCGACTTTCAGATCCGGTGAGAACAGCTGACTAATTTGCACCAGCGAACTGGCGGGTAGATGATTGCCATAGTGCCTGAAGAGTACGGCCCGCAGATCATTAATCTGGGCAAAGGAGGTGATGAAAATGGTCACTTTAATCAGATGGCTCAGCGAGGTATTTTCGGAAGCCGCAATCAGGTGCAGCTGCTGAAAGATAGCCTCAGCCTGTGAGGCAATATCGCCTTGCTGCGCGGGTGTGGCAAAGGCTGTTAAACCTGAAATATATAGGGTATCGCCATGCTTCACCGCGTGCACATATGGCGCTTTCACTTCGCCCAGTTCCGGGTAATTTTTGCGTATCAACATCGATTGCTCCTTAATCCAGTTTTAACACCATCACCGTGACGTCCTCATCGGCGATATTTCGCTGTTCCACGTCCTGCCAGCCAAAGCGGCGATACAAGGCCTGTTGGTCAGGTGTATACAGCCAAAGTGCAGGGATCGATTTTGCTCGCGCTTCGGCAATCAGGCGGGTCACTAATGCACTGGCCAACCCTTTGCCGCGATGTTCGCGAGCGGTGATTACTTCACCCAGCCAAAATTCACGCTCGGGGATGTCACTCAATTCGTAATGGATGATGCTGGCGGTGGCCATCAATTCGCCCTCGTGCGTGGTGGCAAACAGCGTCATCGTTTGGGCATCAGCGGCATTGCGTGATTGCAGCCGCTGGCGGATCACATCGCGGTCATGCCAGTTAGGTAGCTCGGACCATTCGCGGTGTAGCATGTCAGCAATTTCATCATGGAAATGTGACATCTGGGCCAGACAGTGTATCTGCATCCATCATTCTTCAAGGCTAACAGAGGAGTCAAACAACATAACCGTTAACCTCGAAAGGAACCAGGCTATTTGCCTGGTTCTTATGCTTAGGTTGTCTGGTTGGCCAAAGCCACCGCATCTTCCCCGGCAGGAATGCGCATCGGTGCGTTGGGATCGGTTGCCGCTTGCCATATCGCGGCGGCGACATCTTCGGCTTTGGTGGTGGGCTGCGGTTGGTGCATGCTTGCCATAATACCATCCAGCATCGGTTGATAAGCCTCGAGGAAGGTCTCTTCCATGCGCGGCATGGCGTTCTTGCCGAAATCGGTGGTGGGCGCCAGGCCCGGCAACACCAGCCGCACATTAACATTAAACGGCTGCAACTCCAGCGCCAGTGATTCGGTAAACGCATTGACGGCGGCTTTGCTGCCGGTATACACCGCCAGCAGCGGCAGGGATTTCAGCGTCACGGTGGACGTCACGTTGATCACGGTACCGCCGCGTTTGGCGCGGAACTGAGGCAGCACCGCCTGCGTCATGGCGATAGTGCCCAGCGTGTTAGTCTCAAACACTTCGCGTACCGTGGACATCGGCGTGCCTTCCAGTGAGGTCAGCACACCAATCCCGGCGTTGTTCACCAGTACGTCGATTTCGCCTGCGTCAGCGATTGCCCGTTTGATGCTTTCTGCATTAGAGACGTCCAGCGGCAATAAACGTAAATTTTCCGAAGTCGGGAATAGCTCGGGGCGAGGATGACGCATAGTGGCAATCACCTTCCAGCCGCGTTCCAGGAAATAGATCGCGGTGGCGTGTCCGAAGCCAGAAGAGAACAGCCGGTGATAAGGATCGTTTTCATCTTTCACTCCTGCATTGCATTGGGTAGATGCTCACTATAGAGTCAGTGAGATGGACTCACTACAATGCAAAGTCCATATTTCATTCGCAGGAGTCCATAATGATCGATCCCCTTGCTGAGATAGTGTCACTGCTGCAACCTCAGGCGGCCTTTTCCAAACGTGCACGCGCCAATGGTCGCTGGCGCGTCAAACGCAGTGAAACCGGACAGCCGTTTTACTGCCTGGTACTATCTGGACGCAGTCAGTTGAAGATGAAAGGCCATGAACCGATCCCGCTTGAGCAGGGCGATTTTGTCCTGATCCCGGCGGCGTGGGAGTTCTGCATGAGCAGTGCCGAACCACCCGATGACGATGCGCCCGAAACATTGCCGGAAATGCTTAGCCCCGGTGAATTCTGGATTGGCGATCAGCAGCAGCCTGCTGAAGTGCAAACGCTGATTGGCTATTGCCAGTTTGGTGCGCCTGACGCGGGATTGATCGTCTCGCTGTTACCCCAATTTATTCATATTCGCGGGGAGTCACGGCTGACCACACTGGTACAACTGGTGATGGATGAGTGTCGTGCGCAGCGTCCTGCTCGCCATGTGGTACTAGAACGCCTGCTGGAACTGCTGCTGATTGAGGCGCTGCGTTCGATGCCAATCTGTCATGCTTACCCTGGCGTGATGAGTGGTTTAGCCGACGAACGTCTGGCGGCGGCCATCCGCGACATGCACGCCAACCCGGCGCATCCCTGGACTGTGGCGCAATTAGCCAAAGTTTCCGCGCTATCCCGTTCGGCATTCTTTGTTCGTTTCCGCGCAGCAGTGGGCGTAGCGCCGATGGTTTATCTGCTCACCTGGCGCATGGCTTTGGCCAAAAATTTACTGCGTGGCAAAAATATGGCGGTAGCGGATGTCGCAGAACGCGTCGGCTATCGTTCCGCCAGCGCGTTTAGTGTGGCCTTCACCCGTTATGTGGGGCAACCGCCCGCATGGTTTGCCGCAGGTCAGGATATTTAGCGATAAAGCTTAAAATTACCTGTAAGGCTGGTGATTTTTTCTTAAGGGCCAATCAAGACAATTGCCACGAGCTCAATGTTGCCACTGTTCGCGCTGGCAATGCGCTCGCCGTATTCGTCATAGGTTTTGCAGGATTGCGCCAATGCGCTAAACGGCATGGTAACGATTTCGTCCTACGCGCGGCTCTTTATCCTGATAATCAGGAAGGACAGGTCGTTTGTGGAGCGATGCTGCATTAAAGTAAAGTCGTCTTAGGGTGCTGATACCGCTTTCATGGTAGAACCACTGTCCTGTATCTCCACAGGCATGAGACATGACCGGCATGTTCGGTCTAGAAATTCAAGTCCTCAGCTGCTTTAGGGTACTGATTAAAAACGCTGTTTAACCCGCAATGTACATTACCCATCCCATGATGCTTAAAGCAGATGTGAGAATATATCCCACACCTTCACCTGTCATATAGCGGCGCATGGTCATCTCAAATTGACCTACTTGGATTTTTTCGCGTTGTTCGTCATCAGTGGAGTTAAGGATGGTGCGAAAAGCCGCAATGCCATTGGTCATAAAAAGTGCGCAGACCGAGGCGATGGTAAGGGTAAGAACATCATGAATTTGCATTGGGGAGGCTTCTGCTCGTCAAATAATTGAGAGTTGATTTTAATGTGTTAGATTAATCGATTCAGTTCACATTTATCTATTATTGCTATCGCTGAAAGGTCCTTAATAGCGGCATCAACCAGGCCACTGTTAACAACATGGGTGTAATCCGCTGCACCTTTAACTCGCCCCTTTTTAAACATCTTGCTGATTTATTATCAGAAACTGACTTTGGAAAGGGAACTACCATCTTTTATGGCAGGCATCATCACTAAATGCCCGCAGCCCCGGATAGTCTGTTTTATATGCCATTCCTGCGAAGCCAGAGAGTTAGTGGAGTTTTTATACTTGACGCCATCACTCGCGTCATTATTTCGCCCCGAGAAAGCACCGTTGCGACGGCAGACAGGATCATCGTTTTAAATGATAGCAATGTGCCGGCTGGGATTAATTCATTCAAACAGGCGGCGCAGAGATCGCCTGTATAATTGATGTATTACGCCTCTAACCCCGCATTATGCATCCCGCGGCGCAGCGTGAAGTTCACGCCCATGGTCAGCAGGGGATCTGGCGGATTCCACTCTGGCTTCAGCAGTGACAGCAGGTAATCAATGATATCGTTGCGCCACCGCCTGCGGCGCTGAAGGTTCGCCAGTGGCGGCGGATGCGCTGGTGGCCTTTAGCTGCAAATTAGTTAATACCGTTGACTGGCATACGCACGCGATATTTCTTGGCGCGGTGACCCACGTGGCGCACCCCAACAGCGATGGGCAACCGCTGTTGTATCACGACCGGGGGTTCCATCAACTCTCAGCGCTGTAACTTAAAGAACGGGAGGGCAAGTGCCTCCCGTTATGTTCAGGGCAACATAATTACCACATCAATTTCCAACAGCAATTCCGGTTCGGCGAGCGCAGAGATCTGAAACAGCGTGCTGGCAGGTAACTCAAGTCCTTAAAAGAAGCGCTGGCGTACCGGATGAATATGCGGCACCAGCGCCAGGTCGGTGACATAAGTGGTGGTGCGCACAATCCAGTCACGCTGTGCACCCAGCCCCTCCAGCAAACAATCGATATTGGCATACACTTGCTCGACCTGCTGCTGCATATCTCCAATGCCGACCACGTTTCCTTCTTCACCCCACGCGACTTGCCCGGTCGGAAATACCGGCGTTCCGGGACGAATTTTGACGTGATTGTAATAGCTGCGCGCCTTCAAACCGGCGGGATTGATAATGCTCATAACGCTCCTTAACCCTGTTTCGTTCGCGAATGTTCTCGCTTCAAGGCTATCACCCGTGCGCGTTGCCGGGTAAAGGTATCCTGGCAACGCCGCATTGCCACTAAAGCAACACGGCGGCGGTTACAAACGCTTTTGTGACGCGGCATCGAACAGCATCGCACGCGCATAATCCACTTCAACGGCAATCATATCGCCTGCTGCGGCACCGGAACGTTGGGTGGTAAACAGCATCACCTCATGCCCGAATAAGTTGCCGTGGATGAGCTCGGATAAACCGGTGGGTTCGACGAGAGAAACCTCCAGTGGCAGCGCGTGTGGAGAACCTGCTGAAGCCAGTGCGATGTTTTCAGGTCTGATGCCATAAATGACTTCACGACCTTCAGGCTGATTGGCCCATGCCGGGTTAGCGGGCAATAGCGCGCTGTCGCCGATGCGCACGCCGTTTGTTGTGACGACGCCATTGATAAAGTTCATGGACGGTGAACCGATAAAGCTGGCGACAAACTTGTTGGCTGGCGTGTCATACAGTTCCAGTGGTGTGCCGACTTGTTGGATAACTCCGTGGTTCAGCACCACAATCCGGTCAGCGAGCGTCATCGCCTCAACCTGATCATGCGTGACATACACGATAGTGTTGTTCATCTGCTGATGCAGGCGTTTAATCTCGACGCGCATCTTGCCGCGCAGTTGTGCATCCAAATTGGAGAGCGGTTCATCAAACAGAAAGACCTGCGGCTGGCGCACGATCGCGCGTCCCATCGCCACACGCTGGCGCTGGCCGCCGGACAGTTCTTTGGGACGACGATCCAGCAGATGTGAAAGATTAAGGATATCCGCCGCTCGCTTCACTTTCTCCTCAATCTCCGCACGCGGACGTTTCTGGATTTCGAGGCTAAAGCCCATGTTGCGTGCCACCGTCAGGTGCGGGTAGAGCGCATAACTCTGAAACACCATTGAGATATCACGATCTTTCGGGGCGACATCATTCATCAGTCGTTTTCCGATGCGGAGATCGCCGCTACTCGCCAGTTCCAGACCCGCAATGGTGCGCAGTAAGGTGGATTTGCCACAGCCGGACGGCCCGACCAACACCACGAACTCACCATCGTTAATCGTGAGGTTGATATCGCGCAGGACTTCAACATTGCCGTAGCGTTTGTCGATCTGCGCCAGTGTAATTTCTGCCATGTTTACCCCTTAACCGCGCCAGCGGTCAGACCCTGAACCAGATATCGTTGAATAAAGGCGAAGAACAGACAGGCAGGAATCAGCGCCATTACGGCGGCTGCCATCATTTCACCCCATGAAACGGCAAATTTGGAGACGAAGCTGAGTAAACCCACCGGGAAGGTCATCACTTCGTTTTTGTTGATCAGCATCAGCGAGAACAGCAGTTCGCTCCATGCGGCGGTAAACACGAAGCCGAGCGTTGCCGCCATTCCCGGTAACGTCAGCGGAACCAGTACCCGATACAGCGCCTGAAAACGTGTGCAGCCCTCAAGCATCGCAGACTCTTCCAGATCTTTGGGAATGGCATCAAAGAATGACTGCATCAAAAAGGTGGCAAACGGAACGTTAAAGGCGGTGTAAATCAGCACCAGACCCAGAAGACTGTTGGTCAGGCCGAGCGGGGCCATCACGCGATAAATCGGGGCGATGATCATCACCAAGGGGAACATCTGCGTGAACAACAGCAGCGCCGCCATCAGCATCTTGCCGCGAAAGTGAAAACGCGAAAATGCATAGCCGGCACCAGCAGCAATCAGCGTGGTCAGGAAAGCGGTGCTGAAAGAGACGATCAGACTATTGCTGAAGAAGGTGGGGAAATCACTGTCGGTGAGCACTTTTTGAAAGTAGCCTAAAGTGAAGCCGCCCGGCAACAGTGTCACGCCCTGGCTGAACAGCAGCTGATCCGGTGTGACTGAAATCTTAATGATCCAGTAAAGCGGAAACAGGGCAAACAGCAGGTAGAGGCCAATACTCACGCGGTGACCAATTATCGGTAACAGTTTCATTTCGCCTCCTTATTTCAACTGTTGATGACGAATGCGCAGCAGAACCAGCGCGTAGCAGGTCATCAGCAGTAACAGAAACACCGCCATTGCCGAGGCATAGCCAAAATCGAGTTTGCGATAGGCGGTGGTGAAGATGTAGCTGGAGAGAATCGAGGTGGATCCGGCGGGGCCACCGTCGGTCATCACCACGATCAGATCGGCGAAGTTGGCGATCCAGATGGTACGTAGCATCACGGTGATGGCGATCATCGGTGCCAGGAAGGGCAGCGTGACGCGACAGAATTGTTGCCAGCCGCTGGCACCGTCAATCGAAGCCGCTTCATACAGATCTTTCGGGATGGATTGCAAAGCGGCCAGCAGGGTAATGGCAAAAAACGGAATACCAAACCAGACGTTAGCAATGATCGGTCCCCACATGGCCAACTGAGGATCGGACAAGATATTGTATGGCTCGCTCAGTAATCCGAGATCGCTCAGCCACTGTGGCAACGGGCCAACCACCGGGTTAAGCAGCCAGGACCAGGTCAGGCCAGATAGAAAGGCGGGCACCGCCCAGGGCAGAAACACCAGCGCCTGCACCCAGCGACGAAAACGAAATTCGCGGTTGAGCAACAGCGCTAACGCCAGACCGAAGATAAACTGCAACAGCAGTGAGCTGAGCGTCCAGTTCAGCGTGTGACCGAGTGCTTTAAAAAAGCGCCGATCGTCAAACATTTCGGCAAAGTTATCCCAGCCCACCCACCCGCTATCCATCGGATTGAGCAGATTCATGCTCTGAAACGCGTAGGAAATGCCGATCGCCATCGGCACAAAAATAAACAAGGCGATCAGCAACAGTCCCGGCGAAAGATAAAACCACGGCTCAGCCAGCCGCAGCCAGCGCGAGTAGCGTGAGCGCGGCGAGCGGGCATCAAGTGAAGTTTCTAGCATCATCATTGTTCTCCGCGCGATCGGTGATTACTGCGTGGCGAGCCAGCTTTTCTGTTCTTTGGTCAGATATTTAGCCCAGTCTTTCACCATGTCTTCGGTGTCGTTTTCGCCCAGCAGGGTTTCCTGGCTACTCTCTTTCACGATCACCGAGTTGAAGTAACCCCAGCCTTTCAGGTGTGTCGGCATGGTCAACGGCACATAGTTAGGATCGTTTAACTCTTTAAACCAGCCGGCAAACTGCGGTGTTTGATAGAAAGGATCCTGCTCTGCACCTTTATAAATCGGCAGGGTGCCAACAAATTTTGCCCATGCGAGGTTGTTGGTCTTATTACTCAGGAAGGTGATGAGTGGCCAGGCGAGATCTTTTTGTTTGCCCTGATTAAACATCGCCCAGCCGGTATAACCAATGGTAGGGAAAGCTTTACCCGACGGTCCGACAGGCATCGGTGCAACGGCAAAATCATCGGCGGCCATGCTGTTTTTAATCGCAATCAGCGCATCGGGGTCCTGATCGAGCATGGCGCACTTGCCGGAATAGAAACCGGAGACGATTTCGTTAAAGCCCCAGTTCACACTGTCTTTTGGCGCGCCGCCTTGTTTGTACATGTCGACCAGCAACTGCGCCCCTTTGATCGCCCCTGGCTGAGTCAGAGTACTGTTGCCGGATTTATCGAAGAAATCCGGTGAGCCGTTCATTGCCGCCATAAACATCATCCAGGCGTTGGTGCCGCCGACGCCGCCGCGCATACAGTAGCCGCTGATGCCGTTACCCAACTGGCTGATGCGTTTAGCATCGCTGGCAAACTCATCCATGGTTTTTGGCGGCTCGCTCAATCCGGCCTGCTGGAAGAGTTTCTTATTCCAGAACAGGGCGCGCAGGTAGAAGCCGTAAGGGATCATGGTGGCTTTGCCATTGGCGGCACGCGCCATCGCCAGCGTTTTATCGGTTAACTGGGCGGTGCCATCCCAACTTTTGAGACGTGGTTCCAGATCCTCCAGCATGTTGTTGCTGGCATACAGCCCTTGCCAGGTATCGGGCATTTCCACCACATCGGGCACTTGTCCGCTTTGCAACATGGTGCCTAATTTTTCAAACGCCTGACCCCACGGCAGCGAGATCAGCTCAATTTCCATGCCGGGATGCTGGGTTTTGTATTCGGTCAGCATCTTCTGCAGCAGTTCGGTGCGGGGCGGGCTGGTAATCACTTCCACCACGGTTAATTTTGCCGCCATACTGCTGAGTGCTGAACCCAATCCAATGGCTAAAACCAGTGCGTTAATCGCAAAACGAGTCGTCATTGCAGCTTCTCCTGGGAGTGAGTGATTATGCGCGGGTTGCGGTAGCCAGCGCCTGTTGCAGGTCGTTCCAGAGGTCTTCGGTCTCTTCCAGACCAATCGAGATGCGGATCAAACGTGGCGAGACGCCGAAATCAACGGCTGAGTTAAATTCGCTGGCTTGATTGATGACTGAGATGGCGGGCATCACCAGACTTTCGAATCCACCCCAACTCACCCCCATATGGAAATAGTGCAAGGCGTTGCAGAAGGCGGGGATATCGATTTGTTCGGTCACTTCAAACGCAAACAGGCCACTGTAGCCGCGCAGCGATGACCAGGATTTGGGGGACAAACCGGGATGGCACACTGCCGTAACCTGTGGATGGGCACTCAGCTTTTGTGCCAGTTCCATGCCGCTTTGGTGATGCTGCTTCATGCGCAGGGGGAGCGTGCGCAGACCACGGATCAGCAATGAGGCTTCATGCGCCGATAGCTTGCCGCCGAGGAAGGGGCTGATGTGGCGTGAGATATTGCCGATGTGCTGTTGACTGGCAATGACCAGGCCGGCCACCACATCACTGTGCCCGCTGATGTATTTCGATGCCGAGTGCACCACGATGTCGATCCCACACAGTAACGGCTGCTGGAAAATCGGCGACGCCCAGCTGTTATCGATAATGGTGACCGCACCAGCATCACGCGCCAGCGTGGCCAGTTTATTCAGGTCCAACTCGCTCATCACCCAACTCACCGGACTTTCCAGGTAGAGCAGGCTGGCACCCGGCAGCGCGGCACGAATTGCCTCTTCATCATCACCATCGACGAACTCGGTGGTGATACCAAAACGCTGGCAGAAGCCACGCAGGAAGCGATACGTATCGGGATAGACGTGATTAACACACACCACTTTTGCGCCGGGTTGCAGCACGCTGAGAATGGCATTGCTGATGGCGGCCATGCCGCTGCCGAACGCCAGGCAAGCCTCGCCCCCTTCCAGTGCGGCAACTTTCTCCTGCAGCGCTCGGACCGTGGGATTATCGACGCGCGAATAGAGCGGTTGATCGCTTTCGCCACGGAAGCGGGCAATCATGCTATCGTAATCGCTAAAGGTGAACAGTGACGATTGGTAGATCGGCGGGGTGACCGCGCCTTTTTCATGGCGTAAATCATGGGACAAAAGTGTTTGTTGCGAGACCGGTTTATCGTTTGGCATTGATGACATCCTTCATGTCGCGTTCAGTGATATCGAGAATTTGATGGCAAATGGCGCGCGCGGCTTCACCATCCCGCTGGCAAATGGCATTGAAGAGATCGCGGTGTAACGGGAAGGAGTCGGCAAACAGTGCCTGCTCCGGTGGCGATTCAAAAAAGGCGTGCATGCTGTCGTAGATGCCGTTGAGCATTTGCAGCAGAAGGGGGTTGCCTGAAGCGCGATAAATGCTGGTGTGAAACGCCCAGTCTTCGGCACCGGCTGAGCCGACCGCCAGATGCACGCGCTCCATTTCAATCAATCGCTGTTCGATTTCCAGCAGGTCTTCGGCGCTTGCACGCTGTGCAGCGAGCACACAGGATTCTGATTCGATAATGCGACGGACCTCCAGCGCGTGCAGCATATTGGCGGAGTCATTTTTGAATCGCAGCGAGAGGAAGCTGTCGTTGATGCCGACATCTGCCTGCAAAAACGTGCCGCTGCCTTTCTTACGCAGAATGATGCCCAGTGCTTCCCAGCGTTTTAACGCCTCACGCACGGTGTTGCGGCTCACCCCGAGTTTCTCCGCCAGTTCGCGTTCAGGCGGTAAGCGACTCCCCGGTTGCGCACCGGATTGCGCCATAAAACGCGTAAGTGCATCAAGAATCAGCGTGTCACTGCGCGGTGTGGTTATCGGTTGAAGCTCAAAAGGAGATTGCATAGCGCGGCCTTAATTGGTCCAACATCTCTACCAATTTCATAGCAAGGCGCGTGCCATTATTTTTATGCCTGATTTAATTGACATTTCTGGGCAGTAATAAGCAGGAGATCTGAGTTTTACTGGTGCAAGGCGAAAAAATATGCACCGGGATGTCACAGCGAGTATATAAAAAAGGCGCGAATTAACGCGCCATTTATAAATGCGGAAATAAATTAGCTGGCATCAAAAATCACATACAGTTTACGCATCGTGTTTTCAATTACCCAGGTCCCTTCAGTATTGGCTTCGAAGAAAAAGGAATCACCCGGTTTAAAATTTAGGGTTGCTTCGCCATCAGGAGTAAATGAACCTGTGCCGTTAAGAAAATGCATAATTTCAGCCTGTTTCACTGAGCGACGATAGGAACCTGCTGCGCATTCAAATATGCCCGTATCGATATCTTCTTTGCCGGGAATCACTTTCTGGATACCGGAAAGGGCAATAGTGCCGCTGCCCGGTAAGCCTTCCACGCTGCCCCAGGGTTCCATTGTTTCAATTAACGCTGGCTGTTCAATTTTTTGCACCTTCATCAGTTCTTTTTCCTGTAAGCAGTGACAAATAGCACTCACCACAATGGCAAAGTGCATTGGGGAAAAACTCAATTCAGATTAAGCGATTGCAGTAAAACCTTAGGGGACTTATTGCCGTGCGAATAACATATTTGAATGATTATTCGCACGGCTTTGGCAGAAACTTTTGTTTCCTCACCATGCTTCACGCTGCAAGTGGGGGGCGGCGTCCATTCACCCCCGATCAGTCATCTGAGTCGGTTCCAGGCGACGCCTGCCTGCACTTTGAAAGGGGGTGAGAGCGCCGCCTAACTCAGCGTTTGGCAGCATGAGCAGGGCTGCGCAACGGTGTTACCCAGAACACGGCGCAGGAAATCTTGCGTGCGCGCTTCTTGTGGTCGCAGTAACAGGTTGTCAGCGGGACCTTGTTCTACAATCTGTCCGCTGTGCAGGAAGCAGACGCGATCGGCCACTTCACGCGCGAACTGCATCTCATGGGTGACCACGATCATGGTCATCCCTTCACGGGCGAGATTGCGCATGACCTGCAGCACTTCACCCACTAATTCGGGATCAAGCGCGGAGGTGGGCTCATCAAATAAGATCGCTTTGGGCTGTAGGGCCAGCGTGCGGGCAATCGCCACGCGCTGTTGCTGTCCGCCAGATAACTGGGCTGGCCATGCATTGATTTTCTCAGCCAGACCTACCATTGCCAGTAAGTCTTTGGCGCGCTTTTCCGCCACGTTGCGAGATTCACCGTTGACGTGAATCGGACCCTCCATCACGTTTTCCAGCACGCTGCGATGCGGGAAAAGGTTGAAACGCTGAAACACCATGCCAATCTGACGCCGCAGGTCGTTAATGCTCTTGTGCTTGTTGTTGACGCGCTGGCCCAGTACGGTGATATCGCCGCCTTCATAGGTTTCAAGGCCGTTGATGCAGCGCAGTATGGTTGATTTACCTGAACCCGAAGGGCCAATCAGGCAAACCACTTCACCTTCGCTGACCTTGAAACTCACGCCTTTCAGCACCTCAATGGGGCCGAATTTTTTGTGTACCTCATGAATTTCAATCATCTTAAGCCCCTTTCATCTGACGTTTTTCCAGCTTCTTGGTGAGTGCCAGCAGCGGCAGGCAAAGCACCAGATACAGCAGTGCCACCAGCGTGTACACCGTGGTGTTATCGAAGGTTGAGGCAGCAATCAGCTGGCCCTGACGTGTCATTTCCGTCACCGCAATGGTCGAGGCAAGCGCAGAGTCCTTGAGCATCATCACGAGCGTATTGCTGAACGGGGGTAAGGCAACATGGAAAGCCTGAGGCAGCACCACGCGGCGCATGGCTTTGCCATAACTCATGCCCATTGATCGCGCGGCTTCAAGCTGCCCGCGATCAACCGATTCAATGCCGGAACGAAATATTTCAGCGATATAGGTCGAAAAGCAAAAGGCAATCCCAATAACACTGGCCTGAAACGAGGTGAGGGTGATGCCAATATCCGGGAAGACAAAGTAGATATAAAACAGCACCACAATCATCGGCAGACCACGTGTGATGTTAATAATGGTGGCGATGGGCCATGAAATAATTTTCCACGGACACATTTTGGCTGCGGCAAAAATCAACCCTAATGGCGTACTGATTATCAGAGACAAAAGGGTGATATAGATCGTCATTTCAGCCCCTTTCAATAAAAAGGGCAGATACTGGTGGATGCTGCTCCAGTCCATTTTGTTCTCCTGGCTTGTAGTGTCACCCTAAAATCAGGCGATAAATTCATTATAATGAATATCGTTGATAGCAAATCGCTGTCAATCTTTACTCTCATGACAGAGATAGCATTTACTTATTACGCTCATACGAACAAGCTATAGGTGTGATATTTAGTGAAATCAAAGGCTTTATTTTTAATTTGTGAGTTGGCGCATTTTCATTAAATAAATCGTTGACAGCAGGTGTGCAATTTTCATTATAGTGAAAAAAAGCATTATCCCTTTCATTGCACCCAGGAGTGAGCCATGTTTGCCATTCGTTCCCCGTTGATGATCCTCGGCCTCACGGCTGCGTTGAGTTTCAATGCCAGTGCAGCGGTGTTAACCGCGGGTTCACCGCCATCGAGTGCACCCACTACCTTTCTCAATACCCAAACGGGCAAGATTGAGGGTTTTATGCCGGATGTGGCCGCAGAAGTGGCTAAACGTGAGCATTTGGACATCCAATACAGCGCAATCCCTTTTTCCACGCTGATACAATCTGTTATTGCCGGAAAGATTGACATGATAGTGGCGGGAATGACACCGACTGAAGAGCGCGCGAAACGTATTACGTTCTCTCAACCGGTGACGGCTTTTGGCGCGGGATTGATCGTGCGGGATGACAATAAAAAAGCGTATAACTCCTGGCAGGATCTTAAGGGTGAAGTGGTAGGCACCATGGCCGGTACCGATTATACCCAAAGCCTGATGGCCAGCGGTATTGCGAAAGAAGTGAAGGTCTACGACAGCCCTGCGGATATGACGCGAGATTTGTCACTGGGTCGCGTGGCGGCCGGATTAAATGACTATCCGATATTAAAAGCGCAGGAAAAAGCCGGTGGACTAAAAGGCATGCATGTAGTGGACGGTTATAAACCGGAGCATGTTTCCCCCATGGCGTTTGGCGTGAAGAAAGGCAACGATGCGTTAATGGCGCAGATCAATAGCGCGTTAACCAGCATGAAAGAGGATGGCACGTTGCAGACGATTAAAACCAAATGGGGCATGCCCTGATTGATGACACCCTTAAGCACAGCTGACAGGGATGCGAATGGAATTCAGCCGATGAAAAAAGAATCGATCATCAAAGGGGAGTCAGGCGCGCAGGAAGCGGATATCGGCTCCCGCGTAAAACGTGTGCGCAAGGCGCGGAATATGACCATTACTGAACTGGCGCTGCTGGCGAATGTCTCCGCTGGCGCGATCAGTCAGATCGAACGCAATCTGACGAATCCGACAGTGCGTGTGCTGGAACAACTGCGTCTGGTCTTAAAAGTCCCCCTTTCGGCCTTTCTGGAAGAGGCCGAAGCTCACACTCGTGGTGCTGAGCATTATGTCCGGCGCGCAGCGGAACGCCCGCACTTTAACGTGGGTAAACAGGGCATTTCTAAACAGATGCTTTCTCCCTCGGGCGACCATGATTTGCAGTTCATGTTCATCAATATCCCGGCAGGCGTGCAGTCCGCTGAGATGTTAATGGGGAAGGGGGAAAAAGCAGGCTTAGTGATGGCGGGTGAACTGACGCTGGAGATTGACGGCGACACCGTGCTTTTGACACCCGGTGACAGTTTTCAATTTCAGAGCCATCTCCCGCACAACATTTTTAACCCGACGTCCAGTGACGCCACTGTGTTGTGGATCATGCATATTTCCTCTGAGCAACATTTATAAAGGTCAGGATTGAACATCATGCGCATCAACGTGAATACCGTAGCAGACAGTGAAACTTTCCCCAGCGCGGTGGATGTCATCGTCATCGGCGGCGGGATTATTGGTACTTCCGTCAGTTATGAACTGGCAAAGCAGGGCGTTTCCGTGGCGCTGTTTGAAAAAGGCGTGATTGGCGGTGAGCAGTCGGGACGCAACTGGGGCTGGGTTCGCCAGCAGAATCGCGATCTGTATGAGCTGCCGATGGCGATACGCAGTTTGCAGCGTTGGGAAGCGTTGAGCGGCGAAATCGGACTCGATCTTGGCTTTAGCCGCCAGGGAATCACCTACGGCACGCTGAGTGAAGCGGATGTGGCGCGCTGGGAAGCCTGGGGCAAGCAGGCGAAACAAATCGGCTTTGTTAGCCACTTATTGACGGGCAAAGAGACGCGCGAGCGCATTGGTGAACAGGCCCAATGGGTGGGCGGCGTGTGGTCACCGAGCGATGCGCGTGCTGAACCCTCCATGGCCGCCCCGGCCATTGCCGCGGGCGCGAAAAATCTGGGTGCTTCAGTACATCAAAACTGCGCGGTGCGTGGATTGGATATCAGCGGCGGGCGCGTCACCGGCGTATGGACCGAGCGTGGCTTAGTGAAAGCGAACCGGGTGATCTGCTGTGGCGGTGCCTGGAGTTCCCGCTTCTGCAAACAGTACGGTGTTGAACTGCCGAGCGCCAATATCTTGGGTACGGCGTTTAAAACCACAGCCGCACCGGAAGTGATCAAAGGCTGTATTAGTATGGGCGGTTTATGTATTCGCCGTCGTCAGGATGGCAGTTATACCGTGGCACTCTCCGGTCGTGGGCAGATCGACCTGGCTCCGCAAAATATCCGCTATGCCACCAAATTTTATCCGATGTATCGCAGCAAAATTGCCAAAAAACTCAAAGTGCGCATCAACGGCTCTTTCTTTAATGGTCCGGAAGCCGCGGGTTCCTGGTCGAATCAGAGCTTATCGCCATTTGAAAAGATCCGTGTGCTCGATCCCGCCGGCGATCCGTCGATTGTACAGGAAGCGATGCAACTGCTGGTTCAGTTTTACCCGGAACTTGCCGGGATCAAAGTGGATCATGCCTGGGGGGGCTGGATCGACACCACGCCTGATCTGGTGCCAGTGATTGATGAGATGGATACGGTGCCGGGCCTGTTTATCGCCTCAGGCTTCAGCGGCCACGGTTTCGGCATCGGTCCAGGTGCGGGCTTATTGTGTGCGCAGATGGTGAATAACCAACCGCTGTTTACGGATGCTGAACCTTACAGTCTGGCGCGCTTTGCCAAAGGTAATGAGATTCGCGAACCGCAGATGATGTAAAAGCCTGCCAGGTACTGACCGATCGTGGCATCGTTAAAAGTGAAAGGCGGCCTTCAGGCCGCCTGAGCATCGCTGGAGGGTGATAACCTAAACATCCAGTCGATGAATGACATTCACAAACTCATGCACACCACTGTTTATTTCTCGCAGGCTGCGTGACAGCACGCTGATTTTATCCTGCTCGGTCACCACGAACTGTTTCACTTCACCTAACTGCTGCTCCATCTGATGAATCAGCATGGCGTTGTGCTCCACGACTTGAGTGATCTTTTTGGTTGCGCTGGAGGTGGAAGCCGCCAGACGCCGCACTTCATCCGCTACCACACTAAATCCACGCCCCGCTTCACCCGCGCGCGCGGCTTCAATCGCGGCATTTAACGCCAGGATATTGGTTTGTGAAGCAATCAGATTGATGGTTTCTACCACTTCGTTGATGCTTTTCGCCGAGGCATTTAACTGGGTGCCAATATCGGTGGCGGCATTGACTTGTACTGCCACCAGACCGGAGTTGCGGATGGTTTCATCCAGCACTTCGTTGGCGTTATCCGTTATTTGCGAAGTTTGTTCTGAGGTGGTGAGGGCAATATCAGCGACCCGTTTTGCCGCTTCAACCCGCGTGGTGATATCGGAAGCAATTTTGATCACCTTGTACACTTTGCCGTCGGCATCAAACACCGGATTGTAGCTCGCCTCTAGCCAGATGCGTTCACCAGCAGCTGTCTTACGCTCAAAACGACCGACGTAATGCTGTCCCTTCGCGATTTTGCGCCAGAACTCGGGGTTTTCCCGATAAAAGTTATCGAAACAGAACAAGCGATGATGCTGACCGACAATCGTTTTAAGCTCGTAACCCATGTGTGTCAGGAAATTCGCGTTGGCTGTCAGTATATGACCATCGGGCGTGAATTCAATGACGGCCATGGAGCGGTCGAGAGCGGTGATCACTGCCTCTTTATGCTCAAGTTCTTCATGTCGGGCAGTGATATCACTGGCGACTTTAATCACCTTATAGACTTTGCCTTTATCATCGCTCACCGGGAAGTACGTTGCGCTCAGGTAGAAACGTTGGCGTTGTTTATTAAAGCGCTCAAAAATTCCGGTGACGGATTCACCTGAGGCCAGCGTCTGCCAGAAAGCAAAGTACTCCGATGACTGGCTGTAGGCCGGGCTGCAGAAAATGCGATGATGCTGTCCCTGAATCTCATGAAGGTTGTAGCCGGTCACCTCAAGGAATTGCGGATTGGCGCTGAGGATTTCACCGCTGGGCGAAAACTCAATCCATGCCACATGTTGTTTGATTGCATTGATATCTTTGAGTACATCGCCACTTTTATAAAATGGCAGAGAAAGGCTGGATTTCTTCACCCCAAACATGTGTGACCTCAGGCGATATTATGTCATTGAACATAATGCGTGCAGCGTTTGCCGCTCCGCTGAATTTCCTCAGCTGAACACTTTTCTTGCGATGTGCTTCTCTGCGCGTACGCAGGCTGGGTGTATTGAGTTTTGTTTGCCTGATGTTGTGGTAAACGGACCGGTTACGGTCCGCTTTGATAAAGGTAGCTTAATTATCGGCGCGGTTTCCAGAACATTTAACTAAAATGCATGAAAAAGCGTTTCACTTGCCAGACTGCGGATAAGCAAGGGTTTTCAACCGATCATTTGGTGGTCGCGAGGCGATAATGCCAATCACGCCACCCGCGATCAGTGCCACCGCCACCACCAGTAAACCTGAATGATAACTCTGGGTCATATTCTTAAGTTTTCCCAGTACGGGTGGCAATCCCAAACCGACAAATGAGAGGAAAAGTAAACTCATACCCACAAGCAATTTATCGCGCCACACCCCTGTATGGCGCGAATAAATGCTGTTTAATGCAACTGTTGCGCAATCGCGCTGTACATCAGAACCGCTTCGAGTGGCTGCGCGTTGAAGGAGGGTTCAGCCTGAGGCCAGGTTGACCATTGTACGATGACCAGGTTTTCTGCACGGTTAACCATAATGATTTGCCCATAAATGCCCAGAGCCCAGAGTGAGTGCTTCAGCCCCTCTGCTGCAGTGGGCACGACATGTTGTGCATTGGCGGGGATAGCATTATTCCACCATTGATAACCGTAAATACCCTCCGGATGGGCCGCACTGACAGAGTCTTTTGCCTGTGTCCATGTTGCTGCGTCATTCACCCAATTGTCAGGCAAGATTTGCTTACCATCGGGCAGGCGACCTTCGTTGAGGATAAATTCACCATAGCGACCCCAATCTTCCAGCGTGGCGTTGAAACCATGAGCACCCACGTCATGCTTTCCTGATTGGTAAGCATGCCAGACGCCATCACTGGCCATGCCATTGGGTTGCCATACGGTTTGCTGCAGGTAAGCCGCCAATGACATGCCTGTTGCCCGTTCCAGCACATCCCCCAACAACCATGCGCCACCGGAAGAGTAAGACCACTGTTCACCCGCAGGATGCGCGCGTTTCAGATGAGAGACGATATTACGCACACAGGCATAGGCGCCAGCTTGCGCTTCGCACTGGGTCAACTGCGCAAAGTCAGATTTCGAATTGGTGTAATCCTCATTCCATGCCACGCCGGAAGTGTGCTGGATAAGCTGTTTAAGGGTTACGCCATCCCATGCGGTTCCCTTCAGTTCGGGTTCATATACAGTGATGTTGTCATCCGGTGAATGAATTTTTCCCTGCTTGATAGCGATGCCCACCAGTGTAGACACCACCGATTTACCCACTGAGCGCGAGGTCCACAGGGTGGTGTCGGTATTACCTTCGGCAAAATATTTGTAGGCGACTTTGCCGTTTTTCAGCACCAGCATGCCCGCGACATTTTCACGTTTTAAGTAATCAGCGAGGTGATAGGTGTGGCCATTAACCTGATACTGCGCATCGACTAACAGGTTATTGGCACGCGCCAGTGGCTTCGCTTGCCCATGATGAAACACATCTCCCGCATAATTTCGGTAATCATTACGGAAACCGACTACTCGATCTTTTTGACTCCAGCTCAGCATCTGGTGAGGGTCAGGTAACTGATGATCAAAGGGGGCAGGACAGGGCGTGAGCGCCACGCCATCGCACTCTGTCGCAGCAGTTGCATAGCTACTCACAGCTAGTGAGAGAGAAAACAGCAGGGGTTTAATCACGGTGTGACGTTGCATGAAAAGTGCCTTTGTAGTGCAGTTAAGAGTGCGGCGAGTATAGAAATCTAAGGGGCGAGGTTAAAATCACCCCATGGGGGAAATTCCCCCCCAAATGTTAGACATAGGATTTCAGATGAATGCGCTGCGCTATTCCTTTTCACAAATTGAAGCCTTTGCGGCGATTGCAGAGTTCGGCACGGTTTCCCGTGCAGCAGAGAAACTGAGGAAAGATCGCACCACCGTGCGCGATCTCATCGATTACCTGGAGGATGCCCTTGGCTACTCGTTGTTTGAGCGTGAAGGGCGCAAATTGGTTCTGACATCCAGGGGGGAGCAGTTACATCGTCAGGCGCATTTGCTGGTGCGTCAGGCTCATGCATTTGAAGCTTTCGCGCAGACCTTGCCGGAGTCGCGCACGCAGCAAATCACGCTGGTGTATGACCCTTTTGTCCCGCAGTTATTTTTGCAGGCATTCATCAGTGAGTGCAGCAGGGCGCAGGTGCAATTAAGTCTCTGGTGTGCTTCGCGTTTCGAAGCTGAGAGTGCCCTTAAATCGGGCAAGGCCGACCTGGCAATTTGTCAGGCAGTGAATCGTTCGTTAGGTAATGAGATGGAGTGGAGCGCGTTAGGTGCCATTGAACTGAACTTTTATGCGGCGACAGCATTGTTCGCTCATCAAGATTCACCTCTGACGTTGCTAAACCTCGCCCTGGAACCGCAATTGGTAATGCATGCGCATGCTGATGAACAAATCACGCACCGTCTGCAAATTTCGGGACAGTCACTGTTTGTGAACGAGCGAACCATGTTGCAGTCTCTGATCGAGCAGGGGCAAGGTTGGGGATTTCTACCAACGCATTTTCAGGCGCAGAAATGGCATCAGGTGCAAGTTTTGCCAACTGAGGTGGGGCATCAGGGACTCAATATCACTCTGGTGGCACTGTGGGCGCCGGGAGCGAGAAGGCACCAGGTCGTTAATGATGTGGTGGTTAAATTGCAACGGCTGTGGCAGCAGTACGGGGCATTCTCTTCCTGATAAGAGCCGTGAGTGGCGCTCCACGGCTCTGAGGATAGCATCAGGGCAGCGACTTAGCGGATTCTATAATTTCAACCGGCCCATGGTTATCGCAATGATCTCCGTGTGGATGATGAAGATGGCCGTCGTGCAAGTAATCGATATGTCCTTCATGGCGAATCGCGGTATGACCACAGTGCGCACCATGTTGATGGTCATGATGTTGGTGATGCTGCTCTTTACAATCACTCATTTACTGACTCCATATCCAGAGATGTGGCGCAAATTGCGGTTGCCGGATCCTTGCCCGGCAACCCATAACTATAGATCAGTCCTTCCTTCATGAGAGACGTGCGGTAGTGTGAGCGAGGTTAAATTCCTAAAAATACTCGCAGTAATCTTATGTATGCAAACTGGTATTACCTTCCCTGACTGACTACACCTTAAACGTCCTTGTTATCCCCTTAACGTCCTTTTCGCATCCTTGATGCGACCTTATTGACTTGTGTTGCTGCGGTGTCATGCGCAAGTCACATCTTTTACGCGTCAGGCACAAACCGTCTGACTCATCACGGAGTGGATGATGAAAAAACGCAAATCCGCACTTTCCCTTGTCGCGATAGCGACCATAAGTACCCTGCTGGCAACACCTGACGCTGAGGCGTGGGACAGCTTAACGGTTTTTGGTGATAGCCTGAGCGACGGTGGCAATGTTGGGCGTTTTACCGCCGACGGCGCGCAGCATCCGCTGTACGATGAAATTTTGGCAACGCATCTGGGTGAAAATCTACTGCCTTCCGATTTAGGGGGCAGTAACTATGCTCAAGGTGGTGCTGTTGCGGTACCTGCTTTGGATCCTGATTTGAACACCCAGGACCAGCTGGCGACCTATCTGCAATCCACCGGTGGGCGCGCTGACAGCAACGGCTTGTACATTCATTGGGTCGGTGCAAATGATATTGCCGCCGCCGTCACCAATCCGCTCACCGCACGTGAAACCATTAGCAACAGCGCAGTTTCTGCGGCTTCCCAGGTCAAAACGCTACTGGATGCGGGCGCGGGAGCGGTCATCGTGCCCAATGTTCCGCAATTGGGGCTGACGCCCTACATGGTGCAGATCGTCTTGAGTACGTTTGGAACATCAGCCATGGTCGCGGCTTTTCAGTCGCTCAATAACGCTGCCACACCGGATGCTGCCGCCCGTCAACAGGCGGTGAAAGAGGCCTTTACAGCCGCCGCCGGACAAATTTTGGGCGACCCCACGGCGCGTGACGTATTGGCTCAACAGCTTTACGACGCCTGGCAAGCACTCAGTACTCAGGTGACAGCCTTGTCCGATGGCTACAACCAGCAGGAAGAGGCCCAGTTGGCCGCGTTGAAGGGCAATATCGTTCGGGTGGATATCGCTGGACTGTTTAGTGAGGTGGTCGCAAACCCGGGACGTTATGGTTTGACCAACACCATCGGCATTGCCTGTCCGGTGGGCACCTCTGCAGATGAATGCCACTCCTCTGATGCCGGTTTTAGTAGCGCACAAGCGTATCTGTTTGCCGATCGCCTGCATCCCAGCCCGGCAGTGCACGCTATGCTGGCAGATTATATTCAATCGATTCTCGATGCTCCTGCACAGGTCGCGGCACTGTCGCAATCCACACTGCTGATGGCGCGCGACATGCATAATACACTGGATGGGCATTTGCAACAGCAGCGCCAGCAACCGGCCAGCGCGGGACAGTTCACGGTGTTTGGTGGCTATGCCGGGCAGCACGTCGATTATCAAGGTGATGACTGGAGCGACGGTGATGCAAACACCACTAATCTGACGTTGGGGATCGGCTATCAATTGACCGATAACTGGCAAACGGGTTTGTTGTTCTCAAACAGCAATCAGCGCATGGATCCTTCATCAAACTATGACTACAAGCTGCGCGGAAATCTGGTGGCGCTCTACAGTCAGCTCACCTTGTTCGATCAAGGCTGGATCAACGCCGATCTCCATTATGCCGATCTCGATTTCGACAGTATCGAGCGTAACATCAACATCGGCCCTGCCACCCGGACTGAACAAGGCAACAGCAGCGGTAAATTACTGGGCATGCGGATACAAAGCGGCTGGGATTTACCCTTGGGGAACCATATCACGACCGGCCCGGTAGTCAGCTATGCGTTGGATTATGGTCGCGTGGGTGGCTATCAGGAAAATGGCAACACCAGCACCTCGATGCGCTTCTCTGATCAAACGCTTCACTCACAGATCGGTTCAATTGGCTGGCGCGTCGATAGCCGGCAGTGGGTGGTCAATCCGTGGGCTCAGGTCAGTTATAACCATCAGTTTGGTGACACGGATGCCACCGTACGCGCGGGTTTAAAATCCACCCAGACCTCTTTTGAGCGGACGGTGGCGGCTGGGGATAAAAACTGGCTGGATGTGGCGGTCGGTGCCAATGTGCCGTTGGGCGATAAGGTCAATGCCTTTGCTGGCGTGTCTACCGTCGCCAGTAACAGCGATTACCATCAGGTGACCTGGAACGTCGGGGTGAATGCCACATTCTAGGATGATGTGCCAGCAAGTCGTGGCTTGCTGGCACCGTTTTAGCTTCACTTAACCTTAATAAATAAGTGAATGAATCAGTTACCGGCTTAAGGTATTCGATCGGAATCTTGCGTAGATTGCTCAATTTTTGGGGCCGTGATAAGCAATAATGTGCCTGCGATTATTCTGTAAAACCCCGCCCTTACCGCTGCGCTTTCTTTCTGCAATCATTATCTTGGTTAATTCCATTTATCTGTTGGATGTTTAACGCCTCTAATTACACTGGCACACATCAACATATTAACTATCAGCTACTTATACTGCATGGGGGCAGTTATTTTCTCTTAATATTTAAGGGGTACACCATGGTTAATGCGTCCAATAACACCACGCCACAAAATGCCGTCAACGCCGCAACGGGTACCGTTGTGCAGTTAAAAACCATTGATGAATTACGTGCTACAGAACCGACATCCGCCGGGGAAATTGCGTCGGTGCTGGAGTACACCAAAGGCAGTAAAATGGGCGGCGGGGTGTTTGTGTATGACGCGACCGATACCACCAGCCCAGACGATGGTGGAATTGTCTTTATCGCGGCAGGCAATAAACGCTGGAAGCGGGTGATTCAGGATTACAGCACCGTCACCGTTTTGGATTTTGGTGCTATAGCCGACGGTAAAACGGATTGTATCGAGGCAGTAAAACGTATGTTTACCTGGTCACAGCGTGTGCTGCCTGCTGCCGGTATCCGTTTTACCGCCGGTGTATTCAGCATGTCTACTTTCGACATTTCAGACAAAGAGATTAACCGCTTCAAGGTTTCGGGTGCTAATGTCAACTTTGGATATTTTCCCACCACCACGTTGACATTTAACTGGGGGACGCAGCCAAGAGGACTCCACTTTTTTAAAGTCAATGCGCGCTATGCAGAGATTTCGGGCATTGTGGTGAAAGGCATGAGTTCAAATAACGGCGGAGACGGCGGTACCGCATTTAATAAAGTCGGTTTTTACGCCAACATTATTACTGGCGGGCAGTTTCTGCGCGTGAGCAGTATGGAGTTTCGCTATCTGGGCGGACGAGCACTGGATCTGATCGATACGCTGGATTGTAAGATTGATCAGTTTTATTCAAGAGGCTGTCAGGACAGCATTGTGTATGCGCGCTGGTCCGATCGTGCAGCAGGTGCCTGGGACCACAGCACGGCCATTGAATTATCCAACTTCAATTTGCAAGAAAATACCCTAAAGCCGGTGTTGGATTTACCGCGCTGCACCCAATCCTTTATTCGTAATGGCTGGATTGAACATTCAGAATTCGCCGGGGATTTAACTAATGGTCAGTGGGTGATAGAGGGGTTGGCGATTGAATCAACGACTAACCCGTTAAAATTGGGTTATTGCCGCGCGTTGATCATTCAGAAAAGTATTCATAATCAAAGCGCCGGGTTTGATTACAGTACCGCAGGTATCGAACCCTGGTCACTGCTGGCGGAAGGTGATCGCGGGCTGATGGAAATATCGGATTGGGGTGCCATCATTCAGGGCTCGCTAAACTACGATTATATTACCTCGCAACACCATATGGATAACCGTAGCGATAAAGAGAAATGGTTCTACATTGGCGAATTTAATTTCTCGGATGAAGGGACTCAGATTCACGTGCGTGTGGTGGGGACATCGCAAATATTATCGCAAAGCGCCACGCAAACTCAGTACTCTGGACGGACGCCAGAAGGGGTGGCCAATATTTACCTCCAGGCGCGCAATAATGCCAATACCATTGGCAGCTGGTATGGCGAAGGCTCATGTCCGGTGACGAAAGTGCACATTGAAGGCGGTGCCACCCGTACGAAGCTCTACGTTAAATTGGCGCAATTCACCGGTTTTGCTACCGCGCAGGTGGAAACGAACGGCAAGGATCGGTATAAAGCGGGATTGTGTTTCATCTTCCGCAAAAGCTATGCAATCTGCTCCGATGATGACGCGAAAAGGCTGGATGCCGCACCTGTGGTGGCTTTCGAACAACACTGGATTGGCAATGAAAAAGTGGGGATAGGCTACAACAACGACAAAGAGTTGCTGTTGAACGGGACGCTTATTCTGGGTAAGCCCGAAGAGTACGAGCCAGGTAAGTGGCGTACCCGGCGTTATTTAAAAGTTCGGGTTAATGGTGATGAATGGAGCATTCCATTAAATAGTGCAACTGAGCCGTATATCTAAAGAGCAGCCAGCAACGTCTGTTGCTGGCGAATTATCGTTAAACAATTTGGCTGAGATATGCCGGAAAATCCGGCAGTGATTGGCCTTAAAAATTAACTTCCCCAACGACTGCGTAAATAATTCACCGCCTGCTGAGTTTGCGGTTGGTTAAGGTAGTTTTCGCGGAACAGAATAGTGCCGTTAATTTGTGGCACAGATTCATTGAGGTCCAGCTGTTTTTTCAGTTCCGGCACACCGCCATTAATGGTCCAGTCTGGCTCCATCTTGGAGGTTTCACCGACTTTATACAGCGCTACACCGATATAGAGCCGGGTGTGCGTGGGTTTGACTACATTGGCCCACCAGTTCGCGAGCACATCATAACGTGCAGCCTGGCGTGAAAATGGCCAGTAGATCTGTGGCGCGATGTAATCTAACAGGCCCATCTGCACCCATTTACGCGTATCTGCATAAGATTCGTCGTAGGCCGCCGCGCCGCGCGTGTCTGAGCCTGCGGGATCGTGGGATACGTTGCGCCACACACCAGCGGGGCTGACGCCGAATTCGACATTCGGTTTTAACTGCTTAATGGTGCGGGACACTTGTTCAATCAGCTGCTGAGTATTGTGACGTCGCCAGTCCGCTTTCGAGGCATATCCCTGACCATACTGGCGGAAGGTGGTGCTGTCATTCAGCGTTGAGCCGGGCGATTCCGCATAGAAATAGTCATCAAACTGCACGCCATCGATATCATAATTTGCAACCACCTCCGCCACGATGCTGGTAATCCAGTCGCGGGCATCAGGAATGCCTGGGTCCAGCACAAAGCGATCACCTGCGGTGCGGATCCAGTCACGATGGAGCACAAAAACGCTGGCTGGATGCAGGGAGAGTGTGTTGTTAAGTCCTGCCACCGTCGAGGGTTTCACGTTGGTAGAAACGCGATAAGGGTTAAACCACGCATGCACTTTGATACCGCGTTTGTGTGCTTCATCCAGCATAAACTGCAGCGGATCGTAACCGGGATCTTCCCCAATCTTTCCGGTCATCATATCTGACCAGGGTAAGATTTTAGAACGCCACAGTGCCGTGCCGTCAGGTTTCACCTGGAAGAAGACGGTATTAATACCGAGACTTTTAAGTTTATCCAGCTTATCGGTCAGCGCCTTTTGTTGCTGGCTGATGCGATTTGCCGGGCTGGCATTCACTGAGGCTATGGGTGGCCAGTCAAGGCGCGACACCGTGGTGAGCCACACACCACGCACCGGTTCTGTGTTAACCACTGGTTGCACGGGATGCGGTTTCGGCGTCACAGTCGGAAACGGTGTGACCAGGGATTTAGGGGGCTCAGAACTGCAGCTAGCCAATAGCAGTGCAGCAGCCAATAAGGCGGCCGATTTTCTCAGGGTAGCAACACGGGGAAAACGCGTGGAACAGGCTATGATAAACTCCATTTTTTTCAATTTACTGTTCGAAGAGCCTCATTCTCTTCTCATCAGCCTTAAAGTCAATAAGAGCCCTCGGTAACGTTGTCATCCCATCTATGGCTAACGCTGCCCACGGGAACTCACTAAAAACAGGAATACACTGCCATGACCTATGAAGACCTTTACCGCCGCATCGCGATGATTGTTTTCAGCTGTGGACCGCAAGGTGCACGCGAATTAATCGTAAAAGCTGAACTGTTTGCCGATGACGAGGGCGGTGAATACCAGTTCGATTATCTGGATGAAAACGGCGAGCCAGACTGGTTTGAACCTGATGCACAGGCAATTGGTGATTTAACTGAAGCATTGAAAGATTTCCAACACTACTTCGTTGAGCACGATATGACCGAAGGGAAGCCGGTGTGGAATAAATGCGTTGTGGTGATTAACGTGCCGGAAGAGTCGATCAGTATCGATGTGCAATATGAGTAAGGCTTCCGGGCCTCCCAGCCCGGAAATTTCTGGCATTATGAACGCACTGCCACTAACGCCTCGCGCTCGCGCAAAGCGCGTTTACGATGCACGATGCGGCTGGTGATCAACACCGCCAACGTGAGTAGACCGGTGGCTATGATCTCAGAGCGATGCGCCGGCATAAACAGCATTGAGACCAACACTCCCACGATGAACACCATGGTTGCCCAGGTTAAGCCTGGGAACAGCCACATGCGATAACTTAAGATCTCACCCCGTGCCTCGCGCTTTTTGCGCAACACCAGATGCGAGGCCGCTATCACCAGGTAAACCAGTAACGCAATCGCGCCGGAACTGGCTAGCAGGAACTCAAATACTGCTGCGGGTGCCAGATAATTGGCGATCACCGCGAGAAATGCAGCGGCAGTTGAGGCGATGACTGCAACCCAGGGCGTACCGCTGCGCGTGGTTTTTGATGCCGCGGCAGGGGCATCCTGACGACGGGAAAGCGAATACAGCATGCGTGAAGCCGTATAGAGCGCAGAGTTAAGACAGCTGCACACCGCGATCAACACCACTACATCGACGATTTGCCGCGCGTAAGGAATATTCATCATCTCCATCGCCGTTTGATACGAACCGGCTTTCATCAGCGATGTGGTATTCCACGGCACCAGCGAGATAACAATGAAGATCGACAGCAAATAAAACAGCGCAATACGCCAGATCACGGAGTTGGTGGCCTGCGTTATCTGCTTTTTCGGTTCACGTGATTCCGCTGCCGCGATGGTGACGATTTCCGTTCCCATAAAGGAGAACATGGTGGTCAGAATGGCAGCCAGTACGGCACCGATGCCGTTTGGCATAAACCCGTGCGTGTCATAGAGATGGGAAATGCCTTGTGTGCTGCTACCGGGCATCAGGCCGAATATCGCCAGGCTGCCGACAATCAGGAAGGCGACAATGGCGACCACTTTCAGCAGCGCAAACCAGAATTCGAACTCACCGTAATTCTTCACGCTGAACAGGTTGCTGACCGTCAGAAACGTGGTGATCGCCAGTGTATATTCCCACACGGCAATCTGCGGGAACCAACTGTGCAATATCGTGCCTGCGGCATTGGCTTCAAGCGGAATGACCAGCACCCAAAACCACCAGTAGAGCCAGCCAATGGTAAATCCAGCCCAGCGTCCCAGTGATTTATCTGCATAGGTGGAGAAAGAGCCGGAGTCCGGTGAGGCAACGGCCATTTCCGCTAACATGCGCATAATCAGCACCACCAGCGCACCGGCTGCGATGTAGGCCAGTAACACGGCGGGGCCTGCTTCGGCGATAGCATGACCGGAACCGACAAACAGGCCGGCACCTATTACACCGGCAATGGATAACATGCGGACATGACGCGGCTTTAAGCCTTGCGCAAGCGCATCAGCATTCTGTGAACTCATTGTTTTCTCCAGATTGTCTCTCGGGCTGTGATTTGACACAGCCTGGCTGCAGCAGGTGGATGACCAGCCCGCATACGGGCTGGCTAAGCTGGGGGCCTACGAATCCTGGTGCGCGCTCAGCACATGGCTGAGAATCTCCAGCGCCTGGCTGAATTGCGCATCCGGAATAGTGAGCGGATAGAGGAAGCGAATCACGTTGCCCTGCGGACCACAGGTCAACAACAGTAAACCGCGCGCCATGGCGTGTTGCTGGATGGCCTGAGCGGTTTGCGCCTCGGCAAACTCCACCGCGACCATCGAACCTAATGCGCGGATATCGGTGATCGCAGAGCAGTGGCGACGTGCCTCATTGAGGAATTCGACCAGTTGCGCACCCAGTTTCACTGAGCGCTCACACAGTTGTTCTTCAGCAATAATATCCAGCACCGCATGCGCGGCGGCAATCGCTAGCGGGTTTCCGGCGTAAGTGCCACCCAACCCACCGGGGCCGGGCGCATCCATGATCTCTGCGCGACCACTCACCGCAGACAACGGCATGCCGCCCGCCAGACTTTTCGCCATAGTGATCAAGTCTGGTTTAACGGTGTAATGGTCCATGGCAAACAGCTTGCCAGTACGACCAAAGCCGGTTTGCACTTCGTCGGCAATCAGCAGAATGCCGTGTTGATCGGCCAGTTGGCGCAGGCGAACGAAGAACTCAGCAGGGGCGATGTGGAAACCGCCTTCACCTTGTACTGGCTCCAGCACAATGGCTGCCACGTCTTGCGGCGCGATGTCCTGAGTGAAGATGTCTTGCAGGCTCGCCAAAGCATCATCAACGCTGATACCGGTCACGTTGTTGGGGTAACGAGCGTGCCACACGGAAGCAGGCATCGGGCCAAAGTCACGCTTATAGGGGGCCACTTTACCGGTCATCGCCATCGTCATAAACGTACGACCATGGAACGCGTTACCGAAGGTGATAATGCCGTGACGGCGTGTGGCGGCGCGCGCAACTTTAACGGCATTCTCAACCGCTTCAGCACCGGTTGAGAAAAAGGCGGTTTTGGCTTTACCGGCTATGGGCACCACGCTGTTGATGCGCTCTGCCAGGCCGACATAGCTCTCGTAAGGCGTCACCTGGAACGCGGTATGGGTGAATTTTTCTAACTGTTCCGCGATGGCTTTCACAATGCGCGGATGACGGTGGCCGGTGTTGAGCACCGCGATACCACCAGCGAAATCAATCCAGCTGTTGCCTTCAACGTCACGCAACGTCGCGTTCTCTGCCTGATCGACATACCACTGGCAAAGATTACCGGTGCCACGTGGGAGTGCGTCATCTTTACGTTGTTGCAGCTGGCTGTTTTTACCTTCCATAACCTTTCCTTAGCGATAAGCGTCTTTACAAATCACGACAAACACGCTTATTTATCCCTGCGCTAAGGTTTGTTGCCAGAGCCACTTTTACAGAAAAGGATGGAGCCAATTGCGGAGTTTGTACGCCGATCATGTATTAGAACGTTTGCAGTTTATGCCGGAAGGGACGTTGCAGCAGCGCCTGTTAGCGTGTATGCAGGCGGCGATTGTTGAGGGGATTTTTCCACGCGCCACGCGATTACCGGCCACGCGCGATATGGCACGGGAGTTATCGGTGTCACGTAATACCGTACTTAACGTTTATGAAAATTTGATGTCACAGGGCTATGTTACAGCGCGCACCGGCAGCGGAACCTGGATCGCCGAAACGCTGCCTGAAGGGTGTTTAAACAGCCCGCGTGGCGATGACCTGACGCTGCCGCTGAGCGTGAAAACGGCGGCGATTTCTAAACGCGGTGCATCGCTGTTGGGCCATGCCAACGCCTCGCCTTATCAATGGGGCGCGTTTGTGCCAGGCGCGCCGGATGTCACGCAGTTTCCGCACAAACTCTTTAGCCAGATTCAGGCGCGATTAAATCGCGAGCCCGATGTTGATCGATTAATTTACAGCAGCAATGGCGGCTGTCCGCTATTGCGACAGGCACTGGCGGACTATCTCAGCGTGGCCCGATCGGTGCGTGCGGATGCGGATCAAATCATCATCACCGAAGGCATCCATCAGGCGGTTGATCTGGTCACGCGCGTACTATGCGATCCGGGTGATACCGCGTGGATTGAAGAGCCTGGCTACTGGGGAACCCGTAATCTTTTACGCATCAATGGGTTGAAAATACAGGCCATGCCGGTCGACGATCAGGGCATTATTCCTGACTTACCGCCGCGCAGTCGGGCGCCAAAAGTGATATTTGTGACACCGTCACACCAATACCCATTGGGCGTTCATCTCAGCCTTGAAAGACGTAAGCAGTTGCTGGATTTAGCCAGCAAACATAAAACCTGGTTGATAGAGGATGACTACGACAGTGAGTTTCGCTTCGCGGGTCAGCCATTTCCCTCGCTGCAAGGTTTTGAGCCCGATGCGCCGGTGATTTACATGGGCACGTTCAGCAAAACGCTCTATCCGGCACTGCGACTGGGTTATCTGGTGGTGCCAAAAGCGCTGGCTCAACCTTTACGCGTGGCGGCGGCGGAACTCTATCGTGGCGGGCATCTGCTGGTGCAGCGGGCGCTGGCGGAATTTATCCAGAAAGGGCATTACATGGCGCATATCCGCCGTATGCGCAAACTCTACAGCCAGCGTCGTCGATTTTTAGCGGGTCTGATTGAGCGTTATCTTGGCGCTGATTTTATGCCGCGCGTCAATCATGAAGCGGGCTTGCATCTGGTGGTGAATTTACCGGCTGGATGTGATGATGTGGCGATTGCTGCACTGGCGCTGCGGCGCGGTGTGAAGGTTAGACCGCTGTCGCAATATTACATGCACCAGCAGGAGCGACGAGGATTGCTGCTGGGTTATGCCTGCGTGGATGAGCGTCAGTGTCAGGATGCGTTTGGTGTATTGAAGGCATGTCTGATGGAGAGCGGGATTTTAGCGCGTTCTTAGACGTGTGCGCATGCAATCATAATGTTGGGCGGCCCGGGGGCCGCGTCATTCAGGACTAAGCGATGCCGTTTAAACGTTGCACGACATCAGCACTCAACACCAGATCGCCACTGGCGAGATTCTGCTGGAGATGTTCTGGTGATGATGTGCCAGGAATTAACAGAATGTTTGGCGAACGCTGAAGTAACCAGGCCAGGGCAACCTGCAATGTAGTGGCATTCAACTCTTCGGCCACGGCGGTAAGCTGCTCGGATTGCAGCGGTGAGAAACCACCCAATGGGAAGAACGGCACATAAGGAATACCCTGCGCAGCCAGTTGATCAACCAGAGCTTCATCCTGGCGATTCACCAGATTGTAAAGATTCTGCACACAGGCGATGGACGTCATTTTCTGCGCGTCCGCCACTTGTTTGGCCGTTACGTTGCTCAGACCAATATGCTTAACCAGTCCGCGCTCTTTAAGCTTGATCATCGCTTCGACCTGCGGTTCCAGTGAGCCTTCTGCAGGTGCGTGCACGTCGAGCATCGAACGCAGATTCACGACTTCCATCACCTCCATACCAAGATGGCGCAGATTGTCTTCTACCGCCTGAGTCAACTCATCGGGGGAGAAAGCGGGCAACCAGCCTCCTTTCGCATCACGACGAGCACCGACTTTGGTGACGATCACCAGATCGTCGGAATAGGGATGCAGAGCTTTCTTTATCAGTTGGTTAGTAATGTGCGGGCCATAAAAGTCGCTGGTATCGATATGATTCACGCCAGCAGCCACCGCATCACGTAGTACCTGTAATGCCCGATTCTCATCGGCTGGTGGCCCAAACACGCCTTTGCCGGCCAACTGCATGGCGCCATAACCGAGGCGTTTAACCTGACGGTCACCCAAAGTATAGGTATTTGCGTTGTGAGACATGGAAACCTCCTTCGTCGATGTGTGTACAGATTGTAATCGACGCATGGCTGTGCAACTATCCGGTGAAATCAGGACACAGTGTGCGGAATGGCGAACAATGGCATTGGATATTGCACTGCTCCATGCGGTGGTGGCCGTGGCAAAAGCGGGCGGATTTCGTGAAGCCGCCCGCATGACGGGAAGCAATCCTTCTCGTTTAAGTGACGCCGTAAGACGAGCTGAGGAGCAGTTGGGCGTGCGGTTGTTCAATCGCACCACGCGCACCGTCGCGCTCACCGAAGCAGGCAGGGCGTTAATGACGCGCTTAATGCCAGCAATGAATGAAGTGGATGCGGCACTCGATTCGCTCAATCATTTCCGCAACACACCGGGTGGCACGTTAAGAATCAATGTGCCCGTTAGCGCGGCCCGCCTGGTTTTGCCCTCTATCGTGCCCGGCTTTTTGGCGCGATATCCTGACATACAGCTGGAAGTGGTGGCGGAAAGCAATGTGCAGGATATCTTCCGCGACGGCTGTGATGCCGGAATTCGTTACGACGATCATCTCGAACAGGATATGGTGGCATTACCGATTGGACCCCGCGTACAACGCTTTGCAGCAGCGGCCTCATCCGCTTATCTTGCAAAATTTGGCACGCCACAACATCCACGTGATTTGCTAAAGCATCGTTGTCTATATGGCCGCTATGCCACAGGAGTCATTGCAGATTGGGAGTTTGAAAAGGGCGAAGAGGTGGTGCGTTTACAGCCTAAGGGGCCGCTTATTTGCAGCATCGGCGCGGCCATGGATCTCACGGTCGCGGCTGCGGTATCCGGCGCAGGGGTGGTCTATCTGTTTGAGGATTGGATCAAATCCGCACTGGATAATGGCAGCCTGCAACCCATCCTAAGCGAGTGGTGGCAGAGCTTTTCCGGACTGTGGCTTTACTATAACGACCGCCGTTTGATCCCAGCACCGCTGCAGGCTTTTCTTGATTATGTGCGCGAACTTAATGTGCAAGATGAGTGAGTGTTTCACGTTGCCTGAACCACTTTCATAATTTCTCAGCTGCCAGCGCTTTAAGCAGGTTTAACCAGGATGTTTGATTGTTAAGAAACTCGCAGCTGAGATTCTCAATCGTCATATGCTGCGCCATGGCCGCAAGACGTAGCAGGTTGTAAGCATCATCTTCCCCTAACTGAAACGCTTGCATCACCTGTATTTGCGCGGAGAACAGGTACCTGCGCGCGCGCAGACGTTCCTCCTGACGCTTAAGTTGTTGTTCCAGTTGGGCAAAACGCGCTGCACTCTCAAGCGCCAGCGTGAAGGCAGTCATCACGCCGTCGAAGCGCACCGGTTTACGCATATAGCTGTCAATTTTCTGCTCAGTTATCCACTGCAGTCGCGAAGGTGTTTCCATCGCGGTGAGCGCAATTTTAGGTAAGGGCGGCCAGGGCAATTTGTTAGTGGGATGAAACAGCGCTGGGTTGTCGCCATCGAACACCAGTAACTGTTGCCCGACTAGCTGCTCTACATCTGGGAAGGCCGGGAAAAATTCTCCCCGAATGCCCATACGGGAAAATTGTTGCTCCAGGTGATGATTATCACGATCCGCACAGCCCATTACGCACACTTTGAGTCCGCGCATTTGCACGTTTTTTCGGCTCATGTGCGCTCTCCATCCTGATTCAGATTATCGAGATCGGTCCATGCTAACCAGGGATCAGGCTTTACCGGTTGTGGTGCCTGCCAAAAACTTTCTAGCTTGCCATCATGACAGCGCGCCAGATGCGGCGTCAGCCAGCTGTGATTATTATCGGCATCAATTCGGATCGGTCCGGCGGGGGAATCCATCTCATCTTTAAGCACGGCAGCACGCACGGCCTCAACGTCAGCATCACCTTGACGGTTGATAGCGCGCGCCAGCAGGTGTCCCGCCAACCAGGCACTTTGGCTGTCAACGGAGGGGGACACGTCTTCGCCAAAACGCTGGCGGTAGCAGCGTAAAAAATCGTGGTTGGCGGCACTGTCGATGGACTGAAACCAACTCGCTGAGACAAGATATCCTTCAAGAGCTTCTGCGCCAATCATGTTCACTTCCGGCTCGCACAGCGTCAGGCTTAATTTTAATACGTCATTGAGCCAGGGCTGCTGATGGCTGGCCCGATGCCAGGCACGGTAGAAACTGTACGCACTTTTTCCCACCATGGTGTTGAGTAGCACCCTGGGCCGCTGCGCGATAATATCGGTAATCAGCTCAACGACATTCTCTTCACCGAGCGGCAGTAACTTGCTGGCTAATACTTCGCCACCAGCCGGGATGACCGCTTCACGCGTGATGCGATCCATCTCCCATGACCAGACGTAATTCGACCCCACGTGATACATCGCGACATTCTGCTGCTGCAACAGCCAGTTCAGAAGCGGCAACACATGCTGATTGGGCGTCGCCCCCAGATAAATTACGCTGTTACTGCTTTCAAAACCTTCATAGCGTGCGGAGTGCCACAGCAGAGCGTTGGCAGATTCGATGAGCGGGAGAATGGTTTTGCGGGCCGCTGACGTGTAGCAACCAATCACATGACGTACACCGTGGCGAAAAAGTAAGTCGTGGCAGTCGTCATAATATTTATCCAGCGAACCGCCAGGGTCACGCACCACTGGCGCGAGGGTGAAGTGATAATCAGGGTTGGCGTTAATCTCTTCAATCGCCAGCAGGATGCCGTTGAGCATTTCGCGGCCGATCACGGCATAATCGCCGGATACGGAGTAAAGGATGCCAATCGGAATGACACTCTTTGGCGGTGGTGTGGCAGACATAGAGTCTCCTGGTGATTAAACGTCTTTCCTGTTCTGGCGGCAGGGTGGCCGCCAGAACATAACGACATACATCAGCTTTAATAAGAGCGACTGTTGCACCGTTGAAGACCACGACAGTCATAACAGGCCGCTCCTTGTGTTTACTGGCTGGACGGCAACACCAGTGGGGTGTAATAGTGCGGCTGGCGCATCAATACCAAATCCTTTCGTCTCACTACATGATTAGGATATGCGGTTTCCGCTGACCCGGTAGTCATATCCAGCACCGCCAAGCCATCCGTGCCCGGCACTTTGATTTCGGTACGTGGAAACGCAAACGTATCCGGGCCAAACACACCGCTCAGCCCAAAACTCATGCCGGTCGCGGGTGTCCAGTTGGCAAAGGCCAGCCAGACATTATTCTCGCCCGCGCGTACGCGAGGTAATAGCCAGTGATACGGGTCGGCACCGCGCGGAATCGGCCAGGCGTGCGGGATCTCCGTCCCCGTATGCGCCAGCGGGATCGGCGTGTTGAGCAGGGCGGGACAGGCGATGATGTCGCACCCTTCCAGTGCCAGAATGCGTGCTGCCTCTGGTACCAGCAAATCTTCACCCAGCAGAATTCCCACGCGTCCACAGGGTAGATCGCAGGTCACCCATTGATTGCCTGCACTGGCCCATTGCTTATCGTTTTCGCTAAGGTGAATTTGTCGATAGTGCGCGCTCAATCCCGCGCTGCTTACCAATAGCGCACTGTTATAAAACTGCTGACCTTCGCATTCGGCAAATCCAGTTAACAACGCGATATCCAGTTCAATCGCCAGTTTCAGCAGGCTCTGAATTGGCGCATCGTTTAGCGTAAGCGCATTATTCTTACCTTCGCCCCCTGTCAGCGCTCGTTCTGGCAAAATCAGCAGTTCAGCACCGCGTGATTTTGCCTGTTCGGCCCAATGACGGATCACCGAAAGATTTTCAGCAATGTTATTGGCTGGATGAAACTGCGCTACAGCGATACGTGAATCTTTGGCGGCAGGCAGGGGATCGCCGCCGTACAAGCCAAAGAAATCCTGCGGATTCCACATAAAGGTATTGGTCATCAGGCGCTGATACAGCTCAGGGCGTCGTTTGCGCAGTGAAGGATTCTCCGCAGACAGCGTTAACTCGGCTGCTATCACGCCATCGCCGCTATCACGGCTAGCCAGAACGATGCCATTCTGGTCAACGATACAGCTGCCGCCGCTGAACTGTACGCCGCGCTCCCAGCCCCAACGATTACTTTCAATTAAGGCGCAGCCATTCTCCCAACCGCGATTTAACCAGTAGGGCGCGGGTGTCCGTTCAGCCAACCAGTTACTGATATGACAGATAATTTGCGCGCCGCCTAACGCCGCCAGGCGAGCGGTTTCGATAAAATGGATATCCATGCAAATCAGCAAGGCGATATTACCAATTTCGGTGGCAAAGACCTGATGCCCGGCATCACCGTTGGCAGCCCACTTGGGTTCAGAAATATAAGGGTGGGTTTTGCGATGAACGCCAATCACACCTTGCGGGCCGACTAAAACAGCACTGTTGTAATAGATTTCTGTGACAGGGTCACGCTCCGGCATACCAAACACCAGATAACATTGGAACTCCCGTGCGATAGCAGCGAAAGCCTGACTGGTCACGCCATCAGCGGTTTCTACAAAAGGTGCAACTTCCGCACGATCCTGCCAGCAATAACCGGTGGTAGCCATTTCCGGCATGACAATTAATCGCGCGCCATCACGGGCCGCCTGGCTGGCAAGTTGCAGCAGATGAGTGACGTTTTCATCTTTGCGAAATTGCGTGGGTTCAAACTGAATTGTGGCAACCTTAACGTTCATTATTCAGCCTCCTTACTCAGCAATGGATTGAAGACGGGCTTTGGTCCCTGATAGGCATCAGAAGGTTTCCAGTTGGTCTGCATATCTTGCGGGAACGTCTTGAAGTAATAGCGACCGCGCGTAGCGACGCTGATTGCAACGTGCAGCAGAGGCCCCACCAGCATGGCGATGAACGACGCGTACACCATAGGATAAACACCGAGTACGCCAGCGGCACCAATGGCCACCGCAACGCAAAGGGCAATGACGCCACTTGGGTTCCACATCCGCAGATACTCTTTGCGGAATTCGACAAAATCAGACGGCGCAAGGTGCAACACTTTGCGGCAGACATAATAGTCAGCGAGTATTATGAACACCCAGGTATTGGTCAGAATGCCGGTAATCGACAGGAAAGTACCGGTGTACTGCAGAATGTTGCAGACGTAGAACACCACGCCGAGCAGCCAGACCAGCAGCATCCACCATTGACGGCCTGGACGATAGTTAAACGCCATATCCATGGTATTCGACAATGCGATGGATCCGGAGTAGAGGTTCAGCACGTTAATACGAATCTGTGTAATCACAGCAAACAGCACGCCGGTCAGCCCAATAATCAGCGGGAAGACGAAGCCTGGATCTAATGCCAGTGACCAGACATCCTCTCCCTGAATGTGTGGCATCAGGGTATAGGCCATAAACGCGCCGAACAGCATCACCACTACAATCGGAATCAGCATACCCAGCATGATAGTCGCCGTGCCTTTATGGCTGACGCCGGGACGAGCGAAGCGGCCATAATCAGTCGCCATCAGGCCCTGAAACACAATTTGTCCATTGGCCATGTTCATCACTAACCACAGCGCATTGCTGTCGACTTCCGCTTTAGGCTGCCAGCCACCGAAGCCCACCGACGGATAATGGTGCGTGAGTTGCCAGATGCAGAAACCGAACAGCAAGATGAAGATCGGCACGCCCCAGGTTTGCAGGAACTGCATCGACGACATGCCTTTCCAAACAAACCAGATTGCCGCCAATCCCATTAATGCAAAAATCGCAATGCCCGTGAAGGAGTTAACCGGGACGCCCGCATAGTTCGCAATGGCATGCGACACGATGGTGCCTTCGAACAAGAAGTAAAAGATGAAGTTGATGGCATAGATTAGCGAGGTAAAAGCCGACCCCATATATCCGAAGCCCAGGCCTCGCGTCATCAGATTGAGCGACAGGCCTTCTTTACTGGCCATTTTCATAATGCAGGAGCCAATTAAGGTCGCAAACACCACCATATATCCAATCGGTAATAGCAGCAGCGGCCAGCCGACCTGATAGCTCATATCCGCGCCGAGGCTGAACCAAAACATGGCGGTCGAGTTTCCCAGTAACACTAAAATGATGGCCGGGATCGGCCAGCGATAGTGGGAGGGAACACGCCCAACGGCATAATCTTCCACGGCTTCCGCTTCGGTGATGTCTTGAGGTCCCTGAAACCACGCTTTTAACTTGCTCATAATTTTACTCCAATAAAAAAGCCCCGCCGACAGCATTGCCGGTGGGGCTTCTTCGCCTGAATTCGATGTATTGGAGTGGCAGAGTGCCACAAACCGCTTACCAGACTTCGGCGCCTGTTCCTGACATGCAGGATGCGGTTGACAGTAATAAGCAATTACCGTGCCAGAGGGTAAATGAGAGTGTTTCAACACCTGATAGGCAGTTTTCCACGTGATCGAGCCTTATGACGGTGCAACTTGCACCGTCATTGATCGTGCTAACGTTATCTGCCAATCAACCAAATGGGTTGTTATTCGAGAGGGATGAGTGAGCAAAAATGAACGGGCTGGGCAATTGACAGGCAATAAAAAAGCCGATGACTGTTGCCAGTTATCGGCTTTTCGTTTGAAGCGAAATTACGCGTTCAGCAACTGATTCGCGGTTTTCTCCACCAGCGCCAGCAAGACTTTGATGTCTTCCAGCGTCACGGTTGGGTTCAGCAGCGTCAGTTTCAGGCAGGTAACGCCCTGGTTTTCAGTCACGCCAACGTTAGCGCGGCCTGAATCCAGCAGAGCATCGCCGATGCGCTGGTTGAACAGAGCAATCTGCGCGGTATCGGTCAGCTGCTCTGGACGATAGCGGAACAGCACGCTTGCCAGTTGTGGCTGCATCACCAGCTCAAGGCGTGGTTCTGACGCAACAAACTTCGCCACTTCCTGTGCCAGCGTCACACCGTGGTCGATGATCGCGGCATACTGTTTCTGGCCCAACGCTTCCAGACCCATCCACAGTTTCAATGCATCGAAACGACGCGTGGTCTGCAGAGATTTTGAAACCAGGTTAGGAACACCGGCTTCTTCATCGAACTCAGAGTTCAGGTAAGCCGCCTGATAACGCATCAGCTCATAGTGACGCTCGTCTTTCAACAGGAATGCGCCACAGCTGATGGTCTGGAAATACTGTTTGTGGAAGTCGAGAGTCACCGAATCCACTAACTCCAGGCCGTCCAGATAGTCACGATACTTTTCAGACAGCAGCAGTGCACCGCCCCAGGCTGCATCGACATGCATCCAAATGTTGTGCTCAGCCGCGATGCCCGCGATTTCGCGAAGTGGATCAATCGCACCCGCATCGGTAGTACCAGCCGTCGCGACAATCGCCAAAATCTGCTCGCCATTGGCTTCGGCCTGCGCCAGTTTGGCTTTCAGGTCGTTAACGTCCATGCGTGCGAACTGGTCAGACTTCACCTGCACCACAGAATTGTAGCCGTGGCCAAGCAGCGCCATGTTTTTCTGTACCGAGAAGTGAGCGTTCTCAGAACACAACACTTTGATCTTACGCAGATCGCCAGTGATGCCGTCCAACTGCACTGAATGACCTTGACGCTGATAGAACGCATCACGCGCCAGCATCAGACCCATCAGGTTGCTTTGGGTGCCACCACTGGTGAACACGCCAGCATCGCCTGCTGGGTAACCCACCTGTGCACGCAACCATTCGATCAGTTTGACCTCAATGATGGTGGCAGAAGGGCTCTGATCCCATGAGTCCATACTCTGGTTGGTGGCGTTGATCAACACTTCGGCAGCCTGGCTAACCACCAGGCTAGGGCAGTGCAAGTGCGCCACACATTGTGGGTGGTGCACTGACAGGCTGTCTTTCAGGAAATACTCAATCGCGCGTTCAATCGCGGCCTGGTTACCCAGGCCGTTTGGATTGAAGTCGAGCGTGATACGCTCGCGCAGTTCGGCAACGCTTTTGCCTTGATACATCTCAGGCTGTTGCAGCCACTGCACAACCGCGGCGCTGCTTTGGGCAATCGCCTGCTGGTACGCCTCAATGCTTTGTGCAGAGGCGGCCAGAATCGGGTTTACTTCAGACATTTACTCTTCCAATCAAACAGGTTTGACGCCAGCGCCAATCAGCGCCTGCTCAAATTTATCCAGGAAAATCGCCAGCTCTTCGTTGGTGATCAGCAGTGACGGCAACAGACGCAGTACTGCACCGTGACGACCGCCACGCTCCAGAATCAGACCTGCTTCGAAGCACTTCTTCTGCAGCAGTGCAGAAAGTTCACCATCAGCCGGCAGGCTACCCATATGGTCAGCCGCTTCGTTTGGTTTAACGATCTCGATACCGATCATCATGCCCAGACCGCGGATGTGGCCGATAACCGGGAAGCGTTTCTGCATCTCAGCCAGCTGTGCTTTCAGCCATTCACCTTGTTCAGCCACTTTACCGGCGATGTTCTGCTCGGTCAGGACTTTCAGAGTGGCCAGACCGGTTGCCATCGCCAGTTGGTTGCCGCGGAAGGTACCGGTATGGTGACCTGGAGACCAGGCGTCGAACTGCTTTTTGATACCCAGAACAGCCAGTGGCAGACCACCGCCTACTGCTTTAGACATCACGATAATATCTGGCTCAATGCCTGCGTGTTCGAAGGCAAAGAATTTGCCGGTACGGGCAAAGCCTGCCTGAACTTCATCAAGAATCAGCAGAATACCGTGTTCCTGAGTGACTTTACGGATGCGCTGCAGCCACTCGACCGGAGCAGGGTTCACACCGCCTTCACCCTGAACGGCTTCCAGGATAACGGCTGCAGGCTTGCGCACGCCGCTTTCCACGTCGTTGATCAGGTTTTCGAAGTAGTAAGTCAGGGCTTTCACACCCGCTTCACCGCCGAGACCCAGTGGGCAACGGTACAGATGCGGGTAAGGCATGAACTGCACTTCTGGCATCATGCCGTTAACGGCTTCTTTCGGTGACAGGTTGCCAGTCACAGCCAGCGCACCATGAGTCATACCATGGTAACCACCAGAGAAGCTGATCACGCCGCTACGGCCAGTGACTTTCTTCGCCAGCTTCAGTGCTGCTTCAACCGCATCCGCACCGGAAGGACCGGTGAACTGCAGGCAATATTCTTTACCCTGGCCAGGCAGCAGCGAGAGCAGAGATTCTGAGAATTGATCTTTCAGAGGTGTCGTCAGATCAAGAGTATGTAACGGCAAGCCGCTGGTAATGACATTTTGGATGCTCTGCAGAACATCAGGATGGTTATGACCAAGTGCCAGCGTCCCTGCGCCAGCCAGGCAGTCAAGATATTGTTTATTCTCGACATCTGTGATCCACACGCCGTTGGCTTTGGCAATCGCTAAAGGCAACTTGCGCGGGTAGCTCCTGACGTTTGATTCAAACTCAGCCTGACGGGCTAAGAAAGCGTCGTTGTTTCCATTGAATGCGTTGGCACCAAAATTATCAATACGGACTTTATCCGTCATCATATCTCTCCTTCAACCGGGGCTCGTGATGGCTGGCCGATTGACTAATTGAACAAAAAAGTATCAGTGGTTTAAAAAACGCGGCCAATATAGAGCCTTTTGACGTACATCACAATGATTTATTTTGTTTAGATTTGTTTATTCTTTTCATATAGGAATCAGGGCGTTGGCCACTAATTGGCCGGCTATTTTAGCGCCAGCAGATGAAGTGGTTATTAAATAATCGTGTTAATAAAAAGACTTATGCCCGCCAGAGCAATCCAGGGACCAAAAGCAAGGGGTTGAGAGAGGTCACGTTGCCAGCCAATACTGGCGAAAAATAGTGCGCAAATTGCGCCACTACAAGCTAGCAAAAGCACATAGGGTAAAAGTGCCCAACCCAGCCAGGCGCCTAATGCCGCCACTAACTTTGCATCGCCCATACCCAGTGCTAATTTACCACTAACACATTGATATAAATGGCTGATTAACCAAAGTGCGCTGTAACCTGAAACCACGCCAAACACGGCATCATTGAGTGAGCCCGGTAGCCATCCGACTGCTTTTAATAATAGTCCAAACCACAGCAATGGCAGGGTGATCACATCCGGCAACAAATAATGGTCAATATCGATCAGCGATAGGGTTAGCAGCGCCCAAAACAGCAGGAGCGTGATGGCGAAATGTCCATCAGCAGGAAACAAGAAGACGAGGATGAGGCTGACCGATGAGCTGAAAAATTCGACCACGGGATAACGTGCACTGATTGCAGAGTGACAATCTCGACATTGACCTCGTAAAAGCAGCCAGCTGATCACGGGCAGCAAATCCCGCCAGTGCAGCGCCTGTTTGCATTTCGGGCAGTGTGAAGCGGGCCGCCACAAACTTATCTGCGCTTCCGAATGCAGCCATTGTCTGGGCAGTCGATAAACCACGACATTAATGAAGCTGCCAACGCTTGAACCTAACACCCACACGACTATCCATAACGTCCACTCCATGATTAACCTCGGCGATCCCTTTGCATGAGCCAGGAGACGCTACGCTCGAATGTTAAAGTTAGCGAGTTCGAACAGGGTATTACATAGTTTATCAGTGAGATTTCAGAGCAGATTCAACAATCCAACCGTAAAAACGTAGAGCATAAGGGGCAGGAACAGCAGTCAGAGAGAGGACTGCTGTTTGAACATTTGAATGGCTTCCTGAACGTTGCTGGTGGCCAGTGACATCACGCGGTCATTGTTGAGAAAAACGTCATAATGGCCTGCGTTGTAGCGAAACACATACATGTCACCGCGAAAACGCAAACCTTTGGTTTTCACCCCGATATGGTGGCGGCGCAGCGCTGCCTGAGCGAGTCTGTCGGCTCCTGTATTCATTGCGTATCCTCCTCCATTTATATGCCATTTGATTTCCCAACATAGAGTAAGATTTGAATATTAATTTAACCTTAAGAACAGTATAGGTTGAATTTTTATCGTTATGTTTATTATTGATTTAAATAGAAACTTCCCATTCCTCCTTTCGTATGTCTTGCGGTGGTTAACCTATTTTGAATCTTTAATGAAAGATTGATGAATATTCTTTTTACAACGACATTACCAGCCAGATTCTTCTACCGATCATCAACATTTAAGAAATAACTCATCTTGTCTTACTGCCATTTAATGTTCCGTTAAGTTTTCCTCCGTATTTTGTTCTACGAGGCAATATGACAGGTGTGCTTAAGTTTTTTGCGCCAGATTAAAGAATTAACAGTTCGTGCTACCGAATTGGTTCCGCTTAATCTACGTTTAAACAGCAAGTTACTGGATGTTGTTGAGAAACTTTATGATTGCACACTGCAACTGGCCCTATTGCAGGCAACTTTGGGTTTGAAACGGTAAGGTAAACTTATGACTTTTCTTCCATTCTCGCGTCCCTCATTAGGCGAGGAAGAGTTAGCAGCGGTAAAAGCGGTATTTGAATCTGGCTGGATCACTACTGGCCCTAAAAATGCGGAACTCGAACAAGCCTTTTGCCAGTTAACCGGCAATCAACATGCGATTGCTGTCAGTTCCGCCACGGCAGGCATGCACGTCACGCTTCTTGCGTTAAATATTC
Organism: Pantoea sp. GL120224-02; assembly: GCF_900215395.1. Taxonomy (NCBI): domain Bacteria; kingdom Pseudomonadati; phylum Pseudomonadota; class Gammaproteobacteria; order Enterobacterales; family Erwiniaceae; genus Pantoea; species Pantoea sp. GL120224-02. Next base: position 418,278 of record NZ_OBEC01000003.1, read on the forward strand.
AACCCGGTGATGAGGTTATTACCCCTTCGCTGACGTGGGTGTCGACGATTAATATCATCACGTTGCTTGGCGCAACCCCGGTGATGATTGATATTGATCGCGATACGCTGATGGTCACTCCTGAGCAAATTGAAGCAGCGATTACGCCTCGCACCCGTGCCATTATTCCAGTGCATTATGCCGGGGCACCTGCGGATATTGATGCGATTCGCGCAATCGGTGAGCGCCAAGGCATTGCAGTCATAGAAGATGCTGCACATGCCGCAGGTTGTTACTACAAAGGTCAGCACGTTGGCCAGCAAGGTACGGCCATTTTCTCCTTCCATGCCATTAAGAATATGACTTGTGCCGAGGGCGGTTTGATCGTCACCGATGACGCTGAACTTGCCGATTGTATGCGCAGCCTGAAATTCCATGGCTTGGGTGTGGATGCCTATGACCGCCATACCCATGGGCGCAAACCGCAGGCTGAAGTGATCATGCCAGGTTTCAAATACAACTTGCCAGATATCAGCGCGGCGATTGCGCTGGTGCAGTTAAACAAATTGGCTGCCATTAATACGCGTCGTGCTGAGATTGCGCAGCGTTATCTGATCGAGCTGGCGGATACCCCTTTCTTACCGCTCGCTCAGCCTGAATGGTCTCATCAACATGCCTGGCATCTGTTTATCATCCGCGCCGATGAAGCCACCTGCGGTTTAAGCCGCGATGCACTAATGGAAACATTGAAAAAGCAGGATATTGGTACCGGATTGCATTTCCGGGCTGCGCATACCCACAAGTATTACCGCGAACGTTATCCGCAATTTTCCTTGCCCAACACGGAATGGAATAGCGACCGCATCTGCTCAATACCGCTGTTCCCTGATATGCGCGATGAAGATGTCAGCCGCGTAATCGGTGCATTACGTCATATCGCTGGAGTTTGATTGACATGCTCGAAGAAAAAGATATTCGTAAAGTTTCCGTGGTGATCCCGGTTTACAACGAAGAGGAGAGCCTGCCAGAGTTGGTGCGTCGCACCGATGCGGCATGTGCTGTGCTGAATCTCGATTATGAGATTTTGCTGGTGGATGACGGCAGTAGCGACCGCTCAGGTGAGATGATCGCCGATGCCGCTGACATGCCCGGAAGCCATGTGGTCGGCGTATTGCTGAACCGCAACTATGGACAACACTCGGCAATCATGGCCGGTTTTAGCCATGTATCAGGCGACCTGATTATCACACTGGATGCGGATTTGCAGAATCCACCTGAAGAGATCCCCAATCTGGTGCAAGCCGCTCAGCAGGGGTATGACGTGGTCGGTACTGTGCGTCAAAATCGTCAGGACAGTTGGTTCCGTCGCCGCGCTTCCCGCACCATCAACCAGCTGATTCAACGCGTCACCGGTAAAGCGATGGGTGACTATGGCTGCATGTTACGTGCTTATCGCCGTCACATTGTCGATGCCATGCTCAACTGTCACGAGCGCAGCACTTTTATTCCTATCCTGGCCAACACCTTTGCGCGCCGCACGATTGAGCTGCCTGTCGCCCACGCCGAGCGCGAATTTGGTGATTCGAAATACAGCTTTATGAAGCTGATCAATCTGATGTATGACCTGGTGACTTGCCTGACCACCACGCCACTGCGCCTGCTGAGTATTGTCGGCAGTCTGATTGCATTGGCCGGTTTCACCTTCTCACTGGTACTGATCGTATTGCGTCTGTTTCTCGGTGCCGACTGGGCCGGAGATGGGGTGTTCATGCTGTTTGCGGTGCTGTTTATTTTTGTCGGCGCGCAATTTATCGGTATGGGCCTACTCGGCGAATACATCGGCCGAATTTACAACGACGTCCGCGCTCGTCCGCGCTACTTCATTCAACGTGTTATTAACTCGCAGAAAGATGTCTCCTCTGTACAGGAAATTGAGCAATGAAAACTATCGTCTTCGCCTATCACGATATGGGCTGTGCAGGTATTACTGCGCTGTTAAATGCGGGTTTCGAAATCAGCGCGATCTTCACCCATGCTGATTCTGCTAATGAGAACCACTTCTTTGGTTCTGTCGCCCGTTTGGCGGCAGAGCAGGGTATCGCGGTGTATGCGCCGGAAGATGCTAACCATCCTTTGTGGGTCGACCGCATTAAATCCATGGCACCGGATTACATTTTCTCCTTCTACTATCGCAATCTGCTCAATGACAGCATCCTCAGCAGCGCGCGCCTGGGCGCTTTCAACCTGCATGGTTCACTGCTGCCTAAATATCGTGGGCGCGCGCCACTTAACTGGGCGTTAGTGAATGGCGAGACTGAAACCGGCGTGACCCTGCATCGCATGGTAAAACGCGCGGATGCAGGCGATATCGTGGCACAGCAGCGTGTCGCCATTGATGAACAAGACAACGCCTTAACTCTGCATCGCAAACTGACAGCCTGTGCTACACAACTGCTGGAGCAGGCACTGCCAGCGATGAAACGTGGTGAAATTGCGGCAATTCATCAGGATCACAGCCAGGCGACGGTGGTGGGACGTCGCACACCAGAAGACGGTCGCATTAAGTGGGAACAGTCCGCACAGTCAATCAACAACCTGGTGCGTGCGGTCACCGATCCATGGCCGGGCGCATTTGCCTTCGCCGGTACTGTGAAATTTGTGGTGTGGAAAGGGCGCGTACATGTTGATGCGCCAAAAGCCAAGCCAGGCACAGTGATTTCCGTTGAACCTTTCCTGATTGCCTGCGGAGAAGGTGCCCTGGAAGTAGTAACCGGACAAAGTGAAAATGGCGTCTATATGAACGGCAGCCAACTGGCGCAGAGTCTGGGAATGGTGCCGGGCGCACTGTTGTACTCTCAGCCGGTTGCAGCCGTTAAACGTCGTACACGCGTGTTGATTCTGGGTGTGAACGGCTTCATCGGTAACCACTTGACCGAACGTTTGCTGCAGGATGACAACTTTGAAGTTTACGGTCTGGATATTGGATCGGATGCCATTAGCCGTTTCCTAGATCAGCCGCGCTTCCACTTTGTTGAAGGTGATATCAGCATTCACTCAGAGTGGATCGAGTATCACATCAAAAAATGTGATGTGGTGTTGCCATTAGTGGCGATTGCTACGCCAATTGAATACACCCGCAACCCGCTGCGCGTGTTCGAACTCGATTTTGAAGAGAACCTCAAGATCATCCGCGATTGCGTAAAATACAAAAAGCGCATCATCTTCCCTTCCACGTCAGAAGTGTACGGCATGTGCACCGATAAACACTTCGATGAAGATCACTCCAACCTGGTAGTGGGGCCGATCAATAAACAGCGCTGGATCTACTCGGTTTCCAAACAACTGCTGGACCGTGTGATCTGGGCGTACGGCGAAAAAGAAGGTCTGCGCTTCACGCTGTTCCGTCCCTTCAACTGGATGGGCCCGCGTCTCGACAACCTGAACGCTGCGCGTATTGGTAGCTCCCGTGCGATTACCCAACTGATCCTCAACCTGGTTGAAGGTTCGCCGATCAAGTTGATCGACGGTGGTGCACAGAAGCGTTGCTTCACTGACATTCGCGATGGTATCGAAGCGTTGTTCCGCATCATTGAGAACAAAAACAGCAACTGTGACGGTCAGATCGTCAACATCGGCAACCCGGAAAACGAGGCGAGCATCAAAGAGCTGGCTGAACGCCTGCTGGCAAGCTTCGAACGTCATCCGCTGCGCGACCAATTCCCGCCGTTCGCCGGTTTCCGCGAAGTAGAGAGCAGCAGCTACTACGGTAAAGGTTATCAGGACGTCGAGCATCGTAAGCCGTCAATCAAAAATGCGCGTCGCTTGCTGGACTGGACGCCGACCATTGAGATGGATACCACGATCGATAACACGCTGGATTTCTTCCTGCGCACCGTTGAGTTGCAGGATAAGCCATGAAGAAAATTGGTTTGCGCGTAGATGTTGATACCTGGCGTGGAACCAAACTCGGCGTTCCGGCGCTGCTAGAGCAGTTTAGCCTGCATCAGTTGCAGGCCAGTTTCTTCTTTAGCGTTGGGCCGGATAACATGGGGCGCCACTTGTGGCGCCTGATGAAACCGCGCTTCTTATGGAAAATGCTGCGCTCGCGCGCAGCTTCACTCTACGGCTGGGATATTTTATTGGCTGGTACGGCCTGGCCAGGACGTGAGATTGGCCGCGGTCTGGAGGAGATCATCAGCGCCACAGCCGATCATCATGAAGTCGGTCTGCACGCCTGGGATCACTTTGCCTGGCAAACCTGGGCAGGCGTGTGGTCAGAAGAAAAGTTGCTGGAACAGATTTCGCGTGGGAAAGCCGCACTGGAAGCGATTATCGGTGACGCTGTCACTTGCTCTGCCGTGGCCGGATGGCGGGCGGATGGCCGCGTTGTCGCCGCTAAGCAGACCTTCGGTTTCAGCTATAACAGTGATTGTCGTGGTACTGGACCCTTCTTGCCGCGTCTGCGTGATGGCAGCTTAGGCACGGTGCAAATCCCCGTGACATTGCCTACCTGGGATGAAGTCGTCGGACAGTCAGTTAGCGCCGCTGACTATAACGATTTCATTCTTGAGCAGATGCTCGAAGCCGAAGGATCGCCGGTGTACACCATTCATGCTGAAGTTGAAGGCATTATCGGTTCTAAGGCGTTTGGCGAGTTGTTAACCCGCGCAGAGCAACAAGGCATTCACTTCTGTCCTCTGAGCGAGTTGTTACCTGACGATCTCAGCACACTCCCGCAGGGCAATCTGGTACGTGGGCATATACCCGGACGCGAAGGCTGGCTGGGCTGCCAGCGCTAAACGTTAACAGGAAACTTTATAGGAACCACGGATGCGTACAGGCACCAAAACGGCGCTGCTCCTGGCGCTTTTCGCGCTTTATTATCTTATCCCGATCGAATTCCGCGCCTTATGGCAGCCGGATGAAACCCGCTACGCTGAAATCAGCCGTGAAATGCTGGTTAATGGCAATTGGGTGGTACCGCACTTCTTTGATTTGCGTTATTTCGAAAAGCCCATAGCGGGTTATTGGGTCAACAATATCGGCCAGCTCTTGTTTGGCCATACCAACTTCGGTGTACGCGCCGGTTCGATTTTTTGCACCACGCTCAGTGCAGTGCTGATTTATTGGCTGGGCCATCAGATGTTTGCCAGCCGGAAAATCGCACTGACCGGCAGCATCATTTTTCTCACTTCGCTTCTGGTGTATGGCATTGGCACTTACGCGGTGCTGGATCCTATTCTGCTGTTGTGGATGGTTGCCGCGATGTGCAGCTATTGGCTGGTGGCGCAAGCTTCTACTACGCAACAGCGTCTCTGCGGTTATGTGCTGCTAGGCGCAGCCTGCGCGATGGGCTTTATGACCAAGGGCTTCCTTGCGCTGGCGGTGCCGGTATTGGCGATAGTGCCCTGGGCGATTTGGCAAAAACGCTTCGGCGAGCTATTACGCTGGGGACCTTTGACGATCATCGTTGCCGCACTGCTCAGTGCGCCGTGGGCGCTGGCCATTTATCGCCAGGAAGGGGATTTCTGGCATTACTTCTTCTGGGTTGAGCATATTCAGCGCTTTGCAGAGAAAGATGCACAGCACAAAGCCCCCTTCTGGTATTACCTGCCGGTGTTGCTGGCGGGATGCCTGCCGTGGCTGGCGCTGCTGCCGGGCTCACTGATGGGCGCATGGCGCCAGCGTCGTCAACATGCGGGAGCCGTTTACCTGTTAAGTTGGGTGATCTTGCCACTGCTGTTCTTTAGCATCGCTAAAGGCAAACTGCCGACCTACATTCTGCCGTGCTTTGCACCTTTAGCACTGTTGATGGCGCATTACGCCCACAGTGGTTCTGCACAATTAGTGAAGGTGTTTAAAGTTAATGGCTGGATAAACCTGCTGTTTGGCGCCATAACCACCTTAGTCCTGTTGGTGGTGGTTGCGCCATGGGGATTGGCGCACAAGCCCGTTTATACCCATGATGAAATACTGCCGTTAATCTGTGGCGTACTGGCCTTTGCCGGCTGGGGCATTATGGGGTGGTTCAGTCTCAAACCGGGTGCCTGCCGTTGGCAACTGGCGGCGCTTTGTCCGTTAACGCTGGCGCTACTGATCGGCTTCGCGATACCGCAGAAGGTTCGTGACTCCAAACAGCCGCAGAGTTTTGTACAGGCTGTGCATCATCAACTGGCAGACAGCCGTTATCTGCTGGCTGACAATCCTGGCATCGCGGCTGCGGTGGCATGGGAAACTGAGCGCAGTGATATCACTTTCTATGATGCCAAAGGCGAACTGCAATACGGTCTTAGCTATCCCGATGCGAAAACGCGCTATGTTGATGGCGTAGCATTTGCTGACTGGCTGCGTGAACATCGTCGCCATAGCAAAGTGTCCGTGGTGATGATGCTCAACTCGGGCGAGAACGGGCCTGACCCTGCAATGCCAACGCCGGATGACGTTTATCGTCAAGGTCGACTGGTCTATTACGGTTATAACGCGACACCATGAACCTGTTGCTTATTCTTCTGGTCAGTTTGTTGAGCTGCGCCGCCCAGCTTTGTCAAAAGCAGGCGGCGTATCTGGGGATGCGCCACGGCAAGAAGCAGCTCATCTTGTGGATTGCGCTGAGCCTCTTTTTGCTCGGCGTGGCGATGTTGCTATGGCTGCTGGTATTGCGTGTGGTGCCGGTCAGCGTGGCCTATCCGATGCTGAGTCTCAACTTCGTGTTGGTGGCCATAGCAGCTAAGTTGATCTGGCGTGAGACATACACCTTGCAACAATGGTTCGGTACGCTGGCGATTGTTGCCGGGGTCGCGCTGATGGGGAGCCACCTATGAAAGGGGTGATCCTCGCACTGTGTAGCGTGCTGCTGGTGTCGCTGGCGCAATTGGTCCTGCGTGCCGCGATGCTACATTTCCCGCCATTGACTGCAATCCTTAGCCCGCAATTCTGGCAGCATCTGCAGCCGCTGCTCCTGCTCGGTCTGGGACTTGGTGCGTACGCATTATCGATGCTGTGCTGGATGCTGGCGCTACGTCATATGCAGCTTAACCGCCTCTATCCGTTGCTGAGCCTGAGTTATGTGCTGGTGTGGCTGGCAGCTATTTCGTTGCCAATGTTCGGTGAAGCCTTCCGCTGGAGCAGTTTTGCCGGTGTTGTATTGATTGTGTTTGGATTGTTGTGCGTTTCACTGCCTCGTAAACCTTAGCCGCAGAACGTTAGATGTGACCGGCGATCCCCATGGAACCAAAGCGGGGACCACATTTCGTCGACGAGCTACATGGCGTGACACTGTCACCTTATCAGGCGTAAATGCTTTTCACTGAGGTCAGCGAGCGAGGGTGCACCCAGCATGCCCAGATCGCGACTGACTTCATCAGTGATAAGGTCAATGGCCCACTCAACCCCCGATGTTCCGCCTACTGCACTTGCATAGTTAAAAGGCCTGCCAACAAAGCAGGCCCTTGCCCCCAGCGCCAATGCTTTGATGGCGTCGGTGCCACGTCGGATGCCGCTGTCCATCATCACCGTCATATTTCCCGCAGCGGTGACAATCTCGGGCAGAACACAATTCGGCGGGATCACCGTATCCAACTGACGACCGCCATGATTCGAGACCACAATGCCGTCGATGCCAATGGATCTACAGCGCAATGCATCATTTCGACTCAGAATGCCTTTAATAACCATCGCGCCCGTCCAGCGCTGACGAATATGTTCGATATGCTGCCAGGTGAGATGGCTGCGCCCACTGAAGTCACGCACGGCATTTTTGGAAAACAGCGGTGCGCCACGCACTGCGTTGTTGTTCTCGAAATAAGGTATGCCCGAGGTCAGTAAGGTTTTCAACAGCGTGCCGTAAAGCCAGCGGGGATGGGTGACGCCTTGCCACGCCAAGGCCAGACTGGGGCGGAATGGCGTGGAAAATCCGACGCGCACGTTGTTTTCCCGGTTAGCTTTGACCGGCGTATCCACCGTCACGACCAGTACGGATATGCGCGCTCGCTTGACGCGATCCACCAACGCATCAATCTCTTCCAGCGTCTTTGGCAAATAGGCCTGGAACCACATCGCCGGATTAGCCGCAGCCACGTCCTCCAGTGGAATCAACGAGGAACCGCTCATAATAAAGGGCACGTTCTTGCTCGCCGCTGCCCGCGCTAAAGCAATATCGCCCTGAAAACCGGTGATGGCAGAGATGCCCATCGGCGCAATACCCACAGGCGCCGCATAGCGATGCCCAAACAGATCTACCTCAGTATTACGTTGCGACACATCGACCATGTTTTCAGGTATCAGGCCGTAATGAGCATAGGATTGCAGAGTGTGATGGAGCGCAATGTTGTCCTCAACACCACCGGACACATAAGCGAACAGCGGATGGGGCAGACGCTTTTGGGCATATTTCTCGAAATCATTTAACGAGAGGCAACGTTGATACAGTTTGCGCATGGGCTAGCGATTCAGCTGTGAGGATAAAGAAGAGAAAAGTCATGCTATTGCAAGAAGGGGGTCTGGCAAATGCTTTAAATGGCATTGCATATCTGAATAAAGCATATGGGCGCACCTTAGTGCGCCCATCGTTAATTAATGTTGTTCCCAGGTATGATATTCGCCATCACGTCGGCCTGGAGCCGTTTCAGGCAATCGCAGCAGGCCTACAACGGAAATCACCCCCAATACTGCAACATACAGCGCCAGGCCATACCAGTGCCCATCGGTGGCCTGCAAGATTTTCACCGCGACTAAGCCAAGCACGCCACTGCCAATTAACGATCCCACCTGCCAAATCACTGCAATGCCGCTGCAGCGAATATGCGTCGGGAACAGTTCCGGGAACCAGGAAGCCTGTGGGGCGTAGCACATACTGTGGCCCAGCGTCAGCGCGACAATCATCGCACTTTGCGTTAGCCAGTAGCTGTTTTGGGACAGGGCATAAAAGAACGGCACGATGGAAATCACAATCAGCAGTGCACCCATCATGTATACCGGTTTGCGACCGATCTTATCGGATAACGCCCCCATCAGCGGAATGGCAAATACCTCGAGTATCACAGCCACAATCATGCTGTTCATCAGTATGCCGGCGTCGAGATTGTTGGCTTTGCCCCACGCCAGGATAATCACCGTGAAGAGGGCAAAGGCGCAAGCTTCAATTAATTTAGCCGCCACACCATTGATGACTAATTTCGGATTACCGCGAATCACTTCTTTTAACGGACGCGATTCGGCGGCCTTGGTTTCGCGAATGGCGGCGAACACTGGCGATTCATCGATGCGCAAACGAATAAACAATCCTACGATGACCAGCACTGCGCTCAGTAAGAAGGGCACGCGCCAACCCCAATCCATCATTTGTTCCGCGCTCAGGGAGGCATTAAGAATTGCGAACAGTGCCAGCGGCAGCAGGAACCCAACCGGCGCACCGATTTGTACCCAGCTGGCAAAAAAACCACGACGTGATGCTTGCGAATATTCTGCGGTCATCAGGACCGCGCCAGCTTGTTCGCCGCCCACGCCAAAACCTTGCAGCAGACGAATAGCGATCAACAACACCGGTGCCCAGATGCCGATCTTTTCATAGGTTGGCAGCAAGCCAATACAAAAAGTACCGAGACCCACTATCAGGATGGTGGCCACCAGCGCTTTTTTACGTCCCACTTTGTCACCAATATGGCCAAAAACGATGCCGCCAATCGGCCGGGCGAGGAAGCCAACGGCATAAGTTGCAAACGCGGCGAGGGTGCTGATCAAAGGGTCGTGGCTGGGGAAGAACAGGTGGCCAAAAAACAGCACTGCAGCCGTGCCATAGGCAAAGAAATCATAATATTCCGCCGCGGTGCCAATCGCCGAAGCACTGGCGACACGACGAATGAGTGAGGTGTGATTTCCCTGTGCCGTTTGGGTCTGAGTAAAAGTGGAAGATGCCATAGTCAAAATCCTGCAGGTTTAAAATTTTAGACTACCATACAAGGATGTTTGTTGGTTTGTTGCGCGAACGATCACAAATTTACGATGGTGCGAATTTACATCCTCGCTTTGATTCCTGCCTTCGAGAATCGACAGCATATCAATTTTGAGTCAATTATTTCCGACCCGCTACAGCGCTGCGCTTATTAATCTTCATAACATTAATATTCAAAATAGAATGGATCTGTTTCACTGGGAAATCGTTTTTTCTGTTATCTGCGAATATCGATAATAAGAATATATAAGCCTCAATAAACCCAGTAATGAATGGACTTTAAATTTAGACTAATGCATTGATATAAATGAAGATGAATCCATTAAGTCACCCCGCGTTACCTGCTGATTTTCAGTGGTTAATTCTTAATTTGACTTAAGCCTTCCTGTTTGCCTTAACTCCAGCTAGACGTTTTCTTTACGAAATGGTGAGATAACTCGACATAATGCACTCTCCATTCTTGTTCTCAAGTTTATTAAACCAATCGTCATGCGCGGTATTAGTTTTTTCCGCGCGGAAAATATTATTTTCTCTCTGGAGGAAAAGATGTTATTTAAATTAAAACCGCTGGTTATCAGTTTGCTGGCTGCACAAGGCATTATGATTCCTGCGATGCAAACCAATGCCGCCGTGATTCAACCCTTTGACCCTGCGAAAAATGACAACAAAGTGGGGGTGTTTTGCGTGTGCAACGGCAGCACACAATCGCTAACGGGGTTGCCGCAATTTACGCCGGGTAAAAGTGGCGAATTGCAGGTCTCCATTGGCGAGTTACAGGATCAAGGCCGATTGGTGACAGATAACAACTTATTGGGTAAAGAGAGGTTGAGTCTGGGGGCGCAAGATTTCACGATCTCCGTGCCTGATGAGGATCACCGCTCTTACAGCAACTTTCAGACTTATAACACTGCCGCGTTAAGCAATCTCGCCCCGGTCGATAGCAGCACCCTGGTCACCGATTTCGAAGAGGTGAAGAATCAGCAGTACATCGATTCGCGTGTTGCCTCAGTGAGTAATGGCACTATCAACGTGCAACTAGGCACTGAGGGAGCCAGCACGGTGGCAAATGGTTGGGAGATGGCGGCAAAGCAGAGCCGCTTATTCACTGCCAGCAACAAAGGCAACATGAACTGGGATTCGGATAACCGTATTACATTCACCGCGACGCAGATTCCTGCCGTGTCGCGGTGGGGTCTGAATGTGGACAATCTGGTGGCGTATAACGGCGCATTTAGTGTGACCAGCCTCTATGGCGATACCACCGACTTTAACGTGACGTCGTTGAGCGACCTGCAAAATTACAACGACTGGCTGATTGAGCAACTGCAGAATGGCCAAATTAGTTCCGCTGACTACAACAACGAATTTAATAAAGCAGTGACGCTCAGCAGCGGGCAGGTGGTGTGGGGAGTGAATACCCCGGATGACGATGAAGCTTTCCTGCCAATAGGCGAGCGCGTGGTGCTCAGCGCTGACGGTGCCAATGCGCGTGCCACTATTGAGGCAGGAAAAACCCTTGAGGTGGCGAATGCCAACGGCGGAGCGATGCGCGCGGACAATGGTGCCACCGCAACCATTAACGGCAAGTTAGCGAGTACCGGTAGCGGAATCACCGATAATGATGCCCTGGTATTAACCAACGGCAGCAGCGGCATCAACAACGGTGTGATTAATAGTGGTTTCTTTAATAACGCCGATGGGAGTGGCATTGATACCAGCACGCTCGGCATTAACGGATTAGCGGTGAATGCCAGTGATAGTCACTTTATCAACAACGGCATTATCAACAGCGCGGGATCAGCCGTTGTGCTGGATAAGAGCGAAGGGGTGAATAACGGCACCATCAATCTGGTCGGCGACAACGGCAGTGCAACAGCGGTGACGCTTAGCGGCGATGCGAGCACCTTTACTAACAACGGCACAATCTATCTTGGCCGTACGCCGCAAAATCATCCCGGTGATGCAACGTCTGACATTATGCTGGATAGCGCCACCGGTATCCTTCAGTTGGGTCGCAACAGCGCAGTCAACAACGGCCACATCATCATGGGTTCGGGCGTACAAAGCGGCGCGGCGATGAGCGTGTCTGGCGGCGCGGATGCCGTCACCCTGAATAATGGCGTCATTGATGTCAATGGTCGCGGCACTGGACTGGCGGTGATGGACTCTGGCAGCGGCGGTCAGGTGGGCAATGCCGGAGTGATTAACCTGAATGGCGATAACGGTACCGGCCTGTTGGTGATGGCGAATGACGGTGGTTTTGCGCACGCCTGGTCTGATGGACAAATCAATATTGCTGGCAATGCAAATGTCACGGAAGGAACACGTAACACCGCAGTATGGGTGAACGGTATCGATAGCGGCGTCGCTTCGGCGGAGATCAGCGGACCGATCACCTTAAACGGAGTTGGCGCGATTGGGATACGCGCGGAAGGCAATGCCACGGTGAATGTGTCGCAGGCGGCTCTACCCACGGGTAATAGCGGTGCCGATCAAATCACCTTTCTCGCTATGGGGCCGAACGCAAAAATTTTACTGCCCGAGAATGGCCACTTCGGCGTAACGGGAGATAACGCATCCATCTTTCGTGTGCAGGATGGCGCGAGCTTTGATGGCAGTGGCATGACGTTAACTTCAAACGGCAATCTTTCCACCGCCGTCCTGGGCAGTGGTGATAACACCACGGTCAGCACTGGCAATGCCATCTTTAATCTCGGCGAAAATGGCATCGGGTTGCGTATTGAGGGTGCTGCGCAGGGCACGATTGACGCTGCAACTACCGTCAATATGAATGGCATACATAGCATCGTGGCACAGGTACAAGGCAATCGTACCGACCTCAATGGCAATATTACCAACTCCACAACGCTGCCTTACACCAACACGCTGCTGACTAACAATGCCAATATCTATGGCTCGCAGGATCGGCAGATTGGTTTTATTGCCAGTAGCTCTGGGCAGCTGATCAATAACGGTGATATCGCACTGGAAGGCAGCAACACGGTGGGGATTGGCTCGCTCGGCGGGAATGCCACCAACAATGGCACTGTGTCGATCACGAATGGCAGTAGCGGGCTTTACACCGAGGGTTATACCTATTCGGTTGGCGCTCGTGCGACCAACAACGGCACGATCAATGTCTCCGCCGGCAATGCCAGCGCGACACAGCCTTCCGTGGGCGGCGTAGCTTTTGGGGACGCCGCTTATTTCTACCAAAATGGCACCATCAATCTGTACGGTGAACATGCGGTGGGCGCACAGGCGGGCAATGGCGGAACGGTAGTGATTGGTGAAGGCAGTCAAATTGCATTCCATGCTGCCAATCAAATCGGTTATCAGGCGCTTGAAGGCTTTAGCAGCATTAGCAACAGCTCCAATTTGACGACGGATGCGGAGAACATCTCGTTACTGAGTGCAGGCGACGGCGGCTATATCAATAACCAGGGTACCGTCACCGTCAATGGCAACAACAGCCGCGCGGTTGCACTGACGGATGGCGGCCTTCTGGTCAACAGTGGTTCGATTTCCGCTTATAAAGGTGTGGCTTTGGATGCCTCATCAGGAGCGTCAACTTATCGGCAAAGCAGTGGACAGATCTATTCCGAAGGGACCGCTGCCATTCGTGTTGGCAATGGCGGTTCGCTTAACATTATTGGTGATGGGCAAGGCGAACAGTACAACAGTTACAGCAGCAATATCTGGTCCAGCGGTGACGCAGACACGGTGTTGATTGATAACGGTGCCGCAGGATTTATCGCCGATCATGTGGAATTGAGTGGTGCCCGCAATCTTATTAATAACCGCGCTGAAACCAGCAATATTGCACTGAATTATGTGCGACTGGACGTCAATGGCGGTAATGGCATTCGCTCGGCAACGTCGTTCGGCTATGACGACCATGTTTATATCAACGTCAGCAGCAACAGCCTGACCAACGCGCCCGGCATCGGCTATCTGTTTGCTAATGAAGATGGTTCTGTCACCCACAACGATTTGACCCTCGGTCCCAATTACACCATTTTCCTTTCGGGTGCCAATACTACCGGCGTACGCGCTAATACGACCGGCAGAGTGATCAACGAAGGCTTTATCGGTGTGTATGACTTTAGTGGCGGATCGGCGATTGTCACTGACACCGCCAGTGAAGTGATTAACCGGGGCAGTATCGTCTCAAACAGTAAAGTCTCACCGGTGATTGATCTGCGCGGAGGTCAAACACTGTTTATCAACCAGGGGCAAATCAGCGCCACCTTCCCGGATATTGAGGTGGTGGCGGGCGGCGCGACCAACGACCGCATTGCACTGATGTCAGGCAGCGTGGTGGGGGATGTGAATACGGGGGCCGGTAACGACATCGTGCAGGTGTCCGGCGGCACGCTTAATGGCAGCGTGACAATGGGGAGCGGTACTAACCAGGCGCTGGTGGAGAAGGTTGATCTGGCCAATACCCGGCACATCACCACGCAGAATGGCGCAGGCAGCACGCTCTATTTTAATGACATCAATGCGCGCGGCGGGTCATTTAGCGCCGATGACCTGAGCAAAGGCACCAACCTTGGCGGTGGCTGGAGCACCATCAACTTCGATAACACTCAATGGACGTTGACCGATAACCTGAAACTGGCGCACAGCACCATTAATATCGGCGAAGGCTCAACGTTGTATGCGGGCAACGGCGTCAATCCACTGCTGAGTGGCGCCACCGACGGTTCGCTGGTGATGAATAATGCCGGTACGCTGGATCTGACTAATGGCAATGGTGTTCCGGGCAACACGCTAACCATCGATGGCGATCTCAATTCAGCTGGCGGACGCGTGAAGCTCAATACGCAAATTGATACAGGCGTCAGTGACAGTGTGCGTGTGAATGGCAATACCAGCGGCACCACTCTGCTGGATGTTAACCCGACGGGGAACCGTCTGGCGGTGATGACGCCTGAACAGGGCATTGCACTGGCGCAGGTAACCGGCAATGCCAGTGCTAACAGCTTCGCGCTGGCAAAGGGCTATGTCGCCGCGGGTCCTTATCAATATGGTCTTTACAGCGGTTCTAACGGAACCGGTCAGGATTTTCGTCTCGCGAGTAACTTTGTCAGCGATGCAGCAGGTAATGCGGTGCGCCCACAACTTACGCCTCAGATGCCATCTTATATTTCTGCGCCGGTCGGGCTGGCCTACTACAACATGGCGGTGATGGACGATCTTCATAAGCGACTGGGAGAGCTACGTCAGGATTCAGGCAGCAGCGCGGGCAATGGCGGTGAGATGTTTATACGTTATCTGGGTTCCAATCTCACCTACAAGACGGATCGCAGCCTGAGTCAAAACGGCTACGATTTCGATCTTGATTACAGCGCAGTGCAACTGGGCGGCAATCTGATTCATCTTCAAGGCGCCAGCGACAGTTTGCGAGCCGGAGTGGCCTATACGCGCGGTAATGCCCGTATTCGTCCTGATGCAGCGGACGGTTACAGCTCGACCACTTTCGATAGCGATACCTTGTCGCTGTACGGCACCTGGCTGCGTGACAGTGGCTTCTATGTTGATGGGGCACTGTCATTCGACTGGCATCGTGGCGATACCGATATTGCGCGGCAAAAAGAGGTGGGCAAACTGAAAGGCAATGGCTGGGGCGCTTCACTGGAAACCGGCTATCCGTGGCAGTTGGGCAATGGCGTACGTCTCGAACCGCAGGCGCAGTTAATGTACTTGCAACTTAACATGGATGATCTGGTGGATCGGGATAACACACGCGTCAGTTGGGGCAATTACGATCAAACCATTGGCCGCGTGGGCGCGCGTTTGGATCGCACCTGGCAAGATACAGCCGGCCAGCAATATACGCCTTATCTGCGCACCAGCTATACGCGTGGTTGGGGAGGGGCGGCCACTACGCGAGCGGGCATTAACGGCGGCGCGGACAGTGTCAGTTTCTACAGCGGAAAGTTCGGACAGATGTGGGATGTGGGCATCGGTGGTACGGCCGCGCTAAAAGGGAATCTCTCATTGTATGCCGAGGCCGACTATCGTCAGGAAATTGACGGTAACGGTACGAAAGGCTGGCGCTATAACGGCGGGGTTCGCTGGCAATTCTGATCGCGTTTACCTTACGCCAATATCCATTGGCGTAAGGTTTTTCTTATTTCCTCTCTCGAATGTTTAAATACATACACGCCGCTATTAATAAACATTGCCCACCTCAATCCAGGGTTATTCGAATCCATCTTCGCCTCTCACTCTTTAAATTAACGCTCCCTTTTGATGTTTAACCATCAAAATAAATCAGCCAGAATGCTTGATATCACATTTCGGAAAATGAATTTCAAATAAAAATTAACATGAAATAAAAATACCGATAGCGTCATTTTCTGTTTTGTTCTGCTGTATTTCCAAATGCGTTTTTACCAGGAGAGGTTATGGAAAAAGAACTGTATATCTCGACCAATACCGCGTCAGGCCCGAATAGCGTGACGCGAACTGAGCCTTTTGTGAAGATTATTGCGCTGGTGGCAACGCTCGGCGGATTATTATTTGGCTACGATACTGGGGTGGTATCGGGTGCGCTGTTATTTATGCGCAGTGACCTGCAATTAACGCCCTTCACCACCGGCCTGGTGACCAGCTCGTTACTGTTTGGAGCCGCATTCGGCGCTTTGCTGGCCGGACATTTCGCCGATGCCATGGGCCGGCGCAAAATCATCATCACTCTGGCGTTTATTTTTGCCCTTGGCGCAGTCGGTTCAGCCTTTGCGCCGGATGTTGTGTCGATGATTATGTCACGACTTTTCCTCGGCATTGCCGTGGGCGGTGCTGCGGCGACTGTGCCGGTGTATATCGCTGAAATCGCGCCAGCCAATAAACGCGGCCAACTGGTGACCTTACAGGAGTTGATGATTGTATCGGGTCAACTGCTGGCGTATGTCTCGAATGCAACCTTCAATGAAATCTGGGGCGGTGAACATACCTGGCGCTGGATGCTGGCACTCTCGACTGTTCCCGCCGTGCTGTTGTGGCTGGGCATGATTTTTATGCCAGAAAGCCCGCGCTGGCTTGTGATGCGAGGCAATATCCGCGAAGCCAGGCATGTGTTGGAGAAGACCCGTGCAGCAGACGATGTTGAGTGGGAGTTAGAAGAGATTGAAGAGACCATTGAAGAAAACCGGCAGAAAGGTAAAGGTCGGCTGCGCGATCTGCGTACGCCCTGGCTACGTAAGGTGTTTCTGTTAGGTATTGGTATCGCTGCCATCCAGCAGTTGACCGGCGTGAACACCATTATGTACTACGCGCCGACCATGCTGACAGCAACGGGGCTGAGCAATGATGCCGCGCTGTTTGCCACCATTGCCAACGGCGTCATTTCCGTGTTGATGACCCTGGTCGGGATTTGGATGATAGGCAAAATCGGTCGTCGACCGCTGGTGCTGGTGGGACAGATGGGCTGTACGGCTTGCCTGTTCTTTATTGCCGCCGTGTGCTTCTTCATGCCGGAATATCTGGCAGGCGGAGAGGTCAATCTGCTGCGTGCCTATCTGGTATTGACTGGCATGCTGATGTTCCTGTGTTTCCAGCAAGGCGCACTTTCCCCGGTGACCTGGCTGCTGCTTTCGGAGATCTTCCCGGCGCGCATGCGTGGGATCTGCATGGGCGGCGCGGTGTTCGCACTGTGGATGGCCAACTTTGCTATTTCAATGGCATTTCCAATATTGCTGGCTGCTTTTGGTCTTGCAGGCGCATTCCTCACCTTCGCGATCATCGGTATTGGTGGCTCGATGTTTGTGCTGCGCACCATTCCGGAAACGCGGGGGCGCAGTCTGGAACAGGTCGAGCATTACTTCTTCGCGCTGTATGACGGCAAGCCTTAGGATGGATTTGCGAGCTTGATGTAAATCACTCAACGATGACGCAGTATAAATCCAGAAGATAAATTACTATCAAAACACGCTAAACACTGCAGCAAAACAGAATAAACAAAACACAATGCGCTGATAATCATTTCAGGAAATAACATGAGCCAGAAAATAAGCCGTGACCGCTTTTGTATTAATCGAAAAATTGCGCCGAACTTAACTATTAATCAGTTTTTCACCCTGGTGAAAGATTTAGGGATAAATAAGGTCGAGATTCGTAATGATATGAAGGGCGGAAGTGTGACGGATGGTTTAGGGGGCGAGAAAATTCGTGAATTGGCAAATCAACATGCGCTGACCATCGAAACAATCAATGCGGTGTATCCCTTTAACCAGTTATCCGCTGAGATATTGGAAAAAACACGGGGTTTATTAAAAGACGCACGTGAAACCGGGGCGAAAGCGCTGGTGCTGTGCCCACTCAATGACGGAACGGTGGTCTCCAGTGAACAAACGGTTGCCGCTTTAAAAACGCTCGCGCCGCTGTTCGCCGAATACGGCATTGAAGGGCTGGTGGAACCTTTGGGCTTTCCACAGAGTTCGCTGCGTTCGGCGGCACTGGCACAACAGTTGATCAAACAGGCAGATGTGCCATTCAAGATCGTGCTCGATACCTTCCATCATCATTTGTATGAAGGCGCAGAACAGGACTTCGCCGGTGGCGTTGACGTTAACCGCATTGGATTGGTTCACCTGTCTGGTGTGACGGATACACGTCCAACTGCAGAATTGACTGATGAAGAACGCATCATGCTCAGCGCTGATGACATGTTGCAATCGAAACGACAAGTCCAGCGCCTGGAGGAGAGAGGTTACACCGGTACTTACGCGTTTGAACCCTTCTCGTCAGTGATGGAAGCGTGGAGCGAAGCGGATATCGCGCGTGAGATTCGTACCAGCATTGATTATCTGAACCATTAATTTTACTCGTACAGAAGAACGAAGGAACAAACCATGACGCTGAATATTGGTGTAATTGGCACTGGCGCAATCGGGCGCGAACACATTCGTCGTTGCAGTCAGGTGCTGCAAAACGCTCGCGTGGTTGCACTGAATGACATCAACCGTGCTAACTGCGAGCAGGTCCTGACCGATCTCGCGCTCAAAGCCGAGATCTATGACAATGCACATGACCTGATTAATGCTCCCGATGTACAGGCGGTTCTGGTGACATCATGGGGCCCGACACATGAAGAATTTGTGCTGGCAGCGATTAAAGCCGGGAAAGCGGTATTTTGTGAAAAGCCGCTGGCGGTGACGGCGCAGGGTTGTATGAACATTGTGGAGGCGGAGATCGCGAGTGGTAAAAAGCGCGTGCAGGTTGGCTTCATGCGCCCTTACGATAGCGGCTATCGTGCATTGAAAAGCGTTATTGATAGCGGAGACATTGGCGAACCCTTGATGCTGCACTGCGCACACCGTAACCCGGAAGTCGGCGATGCCTACACCACGGACATGGCGATTACCGATACGCTGATCCATGAACTGGATGTTCTGCGCTGGTTGCTGAAAGACGATTACGTCAGTGCTCAGGTGATTTACCCGCGTAAAACCCGTAAAGCCTCATCCCATCTAAAAGACCCACAGATAGTTCTGCTGGAAACGGCGAAAGGTGTGCGTATTGACGTCGAAATTTTCGTCAACTGTGCCTATGGCTATGATATCCAGTGTGAAGTGGTGGGTGAGACCGGGATTGCGAGCTTACCTGAGCCGATGTCCGTTCAGACGCGAAGCGCGGCTAAACTCTCCACGGGAATTCTGATCGACTGGAAAAAGCGCTTCATCGATGCCTATGATGTGGAATTGCAGGATTTCATCAACAATGTGTTGTCTGACAACATGACGGGCCCATCGGCCTGGGATGGCTATGCTGCGGCGGTTGCTGCCGATGCTTGTGTTGCCGCGCAGAACAACGGTGAGATTGTGCCGATTACCATGCCACCACGCCCTGCGTTTTATCAATGACGGAAACACGGGCGCACCAAGTGCGCCCGTGTCAGTAGCCAGCGTCAGAAAGTGTGCTTGATTTATCGTTGGAGATTCACCGCTAAGTGCTGTATAAATATTCAGTTCATTTAAAGCGAGATGGCTTGTTTTGCCTTCTAAAAGGGCTACTTTTTCAGACTTGAATTGAATGTTGCCCACATTTAAATGTCGAAATTTCAGGAAAGGTTGAGTTTTTACTTTGAGGAGGCATCATGTTGAAACGGTTGATGCCCGTTGACGGTTTAAACTTCGTGAAGTCAGGAGATCATATGCCAAAATTTCTGGAGCGTTTTCTCAGCATGCCGGGGCGATTGATGCAATCAATCAACCAGCAGGATATTGAGCAGTCAAATGACAGTAAAATTATCACTGATGCGAACGGTAATGCCTGGTTAAATATGAGTAATCCGCAGGTCCGCGATTCCATGCAGGCTCGCATGAAGGAATTGGCCGCGAAACGTTAAGGATTAACGATGGGTCCGTTGGTGATTATGGTTGTATTGGTCTGTGGCTTTTGGTTTACAGAAAATCATTATCAAAATCACGCATACGCCAGGCCAGAACTAATGGCTGGACATCGTACTTTTATGTTGCCATGCATGGTTGCAAGTTTGTCATTCAGGGATTTTGCCTGGTTCTGTTCATCTACCTGTTTTTACTCATTGTTAGTCTCATTATTTCAATCCCCATGTGTTTGTGTCCACCTATGGCATCAAAGACTTCTATTCGTGGTTAACGAACAAAACGGCTCTCTCATATCCACTGTTTTTCATTCTCTCTTTGTGTGCAGGGTGTTTTATCGCCTGGAGGGCAGGTGATGCCGCACAAAAATCATTGCGTGACGAACGCGTCCGTCAGGCCGCCTATCGTGAAATGGCAGCCCTGGATGCGATTGAATCCCTGCTGGTTCAGGCTATTGATGAGGACATGTTGATTTTCGTTACGCTTAAATCACGCAAGGTCTACATTGGTTATGTCGCCGCACCTCGTATAGAGCACAGTCTCACCCAGCACCTGTCTATCATCCCTTGTATCAGTGGCTACCGGGATAAGGACACGTTGTATTATCACGAACAACATCGTTATTACGAACTCTATCTGAAGAAGGGGATTACGGCGGACTCAAAGGGATTGAACCTGCAACATTTCCGGCATGTGATACCAATGAATGAAGTAGAGGCCATTTCGTTATTTGATACCAGCACTTACCAATGTTTCGATGAATTCATCAACAACAAGTCTGAACACCTCTCTAACGAATGACGCTGTCACCCTACGCTGACACTCAGCGCGTCACGACCTGCTGCCGTTGCCTCTCCCTCACGCCGCTTTCCGTGTAATATCGCCGCCTTTGATGTTTGCAGGGATTTTACAAAATGACGGATTTAACCTTGAGCCGTCGCCAACCCTCTGTTTGGTGGGGCGCGATGATTATCTGCGGCACGGTGGTGGGTGCGGGTATGTTCACCTTGCCAATTGTGATGGCCGGTGCATGGTTTGGTTGGGCGCTGCTGCTGTTATTGGTGACGTGGGGCGCGATGTTGCTATCAGGTTTGCTGTTTATGCGCACCAGCCTGCATTATCCGCAGGGTTCGGGTTATGACACCTTAACCAAAGATCTACTGGGTCGCGGTTGGGCAACGCTTAACGGTCTCAGTATTCTGTTTGTGCTGGGCATCCTGACTTATGCCTACATCTCCGCCAGCGGTCCGGTTTATCAGCACTCGCTCAATCTGGCGGGGCTGCCGCTCTCCACCGCCGGTGCGAAAATCACGCTAACGCTCTGCGTTGCCGCCGTGGTGTGGCTCGGTACCACTGGCGTGAGTCGTTTAATGACCTTCTGCGTACTGGCGAAAATCCTGCTGTTGATCCTGCTCTTTGGTGGTTTGCTGACGCAGGTCAGTTTACCTTCGTTGATCAGCGCGGCGCCAGTTGGGGAAAGCTATTGGCCTTATGCTCTCGGGGTATTGCCGTTTTGTCTGGCGTCTTTTGGTTATCACGGCAATATCACCGGGCTGGTGAGTTATTACCACCGCAATAAACGGCATATCACTCAAGCGCTGGTGCTCGGTACCCTAATGTCGCTGGCACTCTATCTGTTCTGGGTTACCAGCACCATGGGCAATTTGCCGCGCGCGGCATTTCCTGCAATCGTGCAGCAGGGTGGCGATATCGCCGCGCTAATGGCGGCGCTGAGCAATCATCTGCACGTCAGCGCACTGGCATTGATGATGTCGATCTTTTCGCATTTCGCTGTGATTGCGTCCTTTCTCGGCGTTACAGCCGGTCTGTTTGATTTCATCGCCGATCGTTTAGGCTGGGGCAATTCTCCTGCTGCACGGCTGAAAACCGCCTGCCTGACCTTTCTGCCACCATTGATGGCGTCATTACTCTGGCCACATGGCTTTGTCGCTGCGATTGGCTTCGCAGGACTGTTTGCTACGCTTTGGGCGGTGTTTATCCCGGCAATGCTGGCATGGAAAGCACAACAGCGTTTTGCCGGGATGCCGCGTTCCACGCTTCCGATTGTGCTGGTGATGATTTTCGGTGTGCTGAATATCGTCGCCTGGTTACTGAGCTGGGTGGGCTGGCTGCCCACCTTCGGTGGCGCTTGATTTAAGCATCGTGAAATAAACAGAGTGGTGCGCCGCACAATGGGTCGGCCACCACGCTGGCTTCGACCTGAAAAACCTCGCGTAAGACCTGCGGCGTCAATACTTCTGTCGGTGTGCCTTGAGTCACCAACTGCCCCTGCTTCAGTAACACCAGGTGATCGCAATAGCGGCCGGCCTGGTTAAGGTCATGCAGCACGGTAATAACGGTTTTACCCTGTGCTTTGAGTTCACCCATCAATTTCATCAGCTCAACCTGATGATTGATGTCTAACCAGGTGGTGGGTTCATCGAGTAAAACCAGCGGCGTATCTTGCGCCAGCAACATAGCAAGAAAGACCCGCTGGCGTTGGCCTCCTGATAAAGCGGTGACCCGTTGACGCGCGAGGTCACCAATATCCATCCGATCCATCGCATGCTGAACCTGCATTTTGTCGCTGGCTAACAGGCGGCCCCAGAAGGGCAGCCACGGACTGCGTCCATATCCCACCAGCTCTTCAACGCTGATGCCTTCGGGTATCAAATGCTGCTGCGGTAACAACGCCAGATGTCGTGCCAGTTGACGAGAAGTCAGAGACGTTAAAGCTTGCTGTTTAATGCGTATTTCGCCTTGCTGCGGGGTAAGTAATCGGGCAAAACTTTTCAGCAACGTCGATTTGCCACAGCCGTTGGGACCGAGCAACGCGCTAATCTGTCCTCTCGGTAGCGCAAGATTCAAATGGTGAAGGATGCGTTTGTTGCCATAACCGATACAGAGATCGTGAGTTGAGAGTTGCATTTAGCGCATCCTAATCAGTAACCAGAAAAAGCAGGGAGCACCGAGTAGTGCTGTAATCACACCTGCTGGCAGTTCCATCGGCGGGGCAATAGTGCGTGCGAATAAATCAGCGAATACCAGCAGCAATGCACCACCAATAGCCGCTAGCGGCAGTAAGTGGCGATGGCGTCCGCCAACCCAATGGCGCATCACATGGGGTACCACCAGGCTGATAAAGCCGATTGGCCCACAGATCGCCACGCCGATCGCCGCCAGCGCCACGGCGATGATTAAAGCCCAACGCTGAACGGACGCCAGGCCGAAGCCGAGGGTGGCGGCGCGTTCATCGCCGAGGGCCAGCAGATCAAGATCGCGCGTAAAACGCAGGCTGCCCAGCAGCAACAGTGGGATAGGCAATGCCAGCGTAACCATCGACCAGTCACGTCCCCACAAGCTGCCAGTCAGCCAAAGCAGCGCCATGTTGACATCCTGCGGGCGCGATAACATCAGGTAATCCGTCAAACTTGCCCAGCAAGCCGCCAGCGCGATGCCAACCACTGCCAGACGTAAAGGTGTCGAGAAATTCACCAGCATGCGTAATATCAGTAACGCCAGACATCCACCGCCGAAGGCAAACAGGGGCAGCAAGAAGCCAGGAAGCGCAGGGAAGAGCAGCAGCACTGACAACGTAGCCAGGCTCGCGGCATGGTTGACGCCGAGAATGTCCGGTGAAGCCAGGGGATTGCGAATGATGCCCTGTACCAGAACACCGGAAACGGCCAGCGCCGCCCCCACCAAAACCGCCAGCACCAGGCGCGGCAAACGATATTCGAACACGGCATAGTGGGCATCGCCAGCGGAATGCCATGATTGCCAAAACACCGTCCAGCTCATGCCTTGCACGCCGAGTTTCAAACTGAACAGCGCGGCGACTATCATCCCCGCCAACAGTAAACAGAATACTAAGCGTGCACTCATGAATGGCGTCTCCGCGCCAGCCAGACAAATCCCGGCGCGCCAATCAATCCCAGCACCACGCCAGCGGGTATTTCACCGGGCCAGGCTAACCACCGGGCGGCGATATCCGCCATTAACAAAATCAACGCGCCGAGGATCATCGACATCGGCAACATGATGCGTAAATCATGCCCAATCCACGCCCGCGCCAGATGAGGAACCAACAACCCGATAAAGCCTAACGGCCCGGCTACACTCACACAGGCGCCCACTAGTATCAGCAGTGCCACGCTGAGGAGTCGTCGAAGGCGATACAAATTCACCCCCAGCGCATGAGCAGCCTCATCACCGATGCCGAGCAGATTGAGCGCACGAGCCTGTAATAAAATTAACGGCGTCAGGAAACCGACAAACGGCAGCAGTAACCAGACTTGTTGCCATCGCGCATGGGAAATACCGCCAGCCAGCCAGTAAAGAATGCCAAAGGCGTGATCTTCTGACAGCAGCAGCGTCACACGCGTTAACGCTATGCAAAACGCAGAAAGGGCTATGCCAGCAAGGATCAGCCGCTGGCGGTCGGTGTGCTGGTTACTTCCTCGGCCTGCTGCACTGACGCACAGCCAGCTCAACCCACCCCCCGTAGCCGCGATGATCGAAAGCGGATAGCCCTGCAACACAATCGGGCTAAATGCAGACGTCAGCGCAATCGCCAGAGCCGCACCGCTGTTGATGCCAAGAATAGCCGGTGAGGCCAGCGGATTGTGGGTCAGCACCTGCAACAGCGCACCAGCCAACGCCAGACTGGCTCCCAACATGATGGCCACCAGCGTACGCGGCAGGCGAAGGTTATAAACCAGGGCTTCCGCCACACTGTGCGCGTCTCCTGGCAGCAGTGCATGCCAGGCCGCCTGCGCGGATATCGGTAGCGCGGCAAAACTTATCAGGCTGAACCAAAACGCGGTGCCCAATGCCAGCAGGCTGATTAACCAGCGTTGAAATTGTGTCATGGCGCAGTCAATAACGTGACGGCGTCACTGGCAATTTTTTCCGCGGCAAACAATCCGCGTGCGCGCGCCCAGCTGTTGCTGTCCACTGCGCGGATATGATGCTGCTGTTCAGCCTTGATCAGGCTCCACAACGGATCTTGCTGCCATTTTTTCACTATACTTTCATCGCGATAGTGCGCCACCAGTAACCAATCAGGATTAATCGCCAGCAACTGCTCCAGGCTGAGCACGGTCATCGGCGTGTGATTGACAGGCTGGGGCACCAGAATTCCTAACGCCATTAACACGCCTCCGGTATAACTGGCTGAGGAGTGCAAAGTGAACTGGTTTTCACGTGAAGTGCCAAACAGCACCGAGGTATTTGGCGGCAATTTTGCGGCGGCGTCATGCATACGATGCTGATGCAATGCCAAACGCTGCTGCATTTCAGTATGTTTCCCAACCACATCGCCAATGATCGCGGCAGATTGCAGGTTTTCCGCGTAAGTTTCATTCCTCGATTGCAGTAATAAAACCGGGGCGATGCGCTGCAGTGAGGCATAAATCGTGGCGTGGCGGCTGCTGTCAGCAATAATCAGATCAGGATGTAGGGCGCTAATGGCTTCAAGACTTGGCTGTCCCCGCAGGCCAACGGATTGCCAGGGTTGCAGCTGCTGACGGACTTCTGGCAGCAGACGCTGCGGATCATTGTCATCAGCGATGCCCACCGGGCTCACTGCCACTGCCGCGAGGGCATCCGCAAAGGATAACTCCAGTACCACAATGCGCTGAGGAACCTTCTCGATGGTGAAAGTCCCATGTTGATCCTGCACCGTGACAGCGTGCGCGTTTAAAGCCGATGCGAAGAAACATCCCATCATCAGCCAGCGAAATAATTGTTGCATAGTGACATCTCCACAAAGCAAAAAACCGGGCTAGCCCAAGGGCTGCCCGGTTATAAATGGCTTATCAGAACTTGAGTGAACCCTGCAAATAGAAGGTGCGCGGTTGTCCAGCGTACAGGCCTTTGTTGTTGTCATCATACGATCGAGTGAAATAGTCCTGATCGAACATATTTTTCACGCCAACGGCCAGATTGAGGTTGGCCATTTGTGGGCCGAAATCATAATTGGCACGCGCTCCCCACAGCATAAAGCCGGGAATGCGGCCGGTGCTGCCATCAGCACTCTCCTGAACGGTATTGGCGTTATCAGCGAACTGGCTGGACTGGAAATCACTGTTGAGGTTGAAGGTCCAGTTGCCCGGTTTGTAGTCAATGCCAAGCGTGCCTTTCTGACGCGGTGAGAACGGTACCTGATTACCATAGGTATCGCCTTTTTCACGGATTTCGGCATTCACGTAGGTGTAGCTGGCATAAACTGAGACGTTTTCCAGCGCAGGCTTCAGGGCGGAAAGGTCATAACGTACCTGCGATTCCAGGCCGGTATGACGGGTTTTCCCGCGAGCCGTCACAGAATCGTCAGTCTGATTTGAGTCGTACTGATTGTTAAAGTTAATCAGGAACAAGCCCATTTCGGCCGTCAGCGCGCCGTCATCAAAGCGCGTACCGATCTCCCAGGTGCGTGCTTTCTCAGGTTCAACGCTGCCACTCTCTACGGCTTTACCAATCTGGCTATATTGCACTGTACCGAAGGAGCCTTCGGTGTTGGCGTAGAGGTTCCAGCTGTCGGTCAGGTGATAAAGCACATTCAATGCAGGCAGTGGCGCGTTATAACTGACGTCCTGCTGAGTGCCGCGAATGGCATTGCGTTGATAGGAGCTGATGTGCTCGAAACGCATCCCTGGCGTGATGGTCCAGTTGCCAATATCAATGCGGTCATCAAGATACCAGGCGTGCGCTTCGGTACCAGAACGCGTGTCGCGATCGTAAGAGCTGGCAGTAGAGGGCAATTCACCACTCACGGTTGGGGTGTAATAGCGCATTTCATGACCGGATTCGCTGACATAGCGATAACCGACGCCGACTTCATGGGCAGAAGGGCCAAGATTGAAGCTCTGGCTGTAGCGTGGCTCAATGCCGCGCACCCAGTACTCACGCGGTGATAGGGTGATACGCGACCCTTGTTCGAGATAGCCGCTGCGCAAGGTATGGGTGTAGAAACCAAGAATGTTGAATTTATGCTGTTGATCGGGTTGGAACTGATAGCCCAGGCTGGCTAACTGACGACGCCCCCAGAAGCGGTCATAAGGACGGGTGGATTGCCAGCGATCGGCATTATAATCCGCGCGCGACAGGCCGCCCGGCATATCGGCTTCACCATCGTAGTATTGCAACAGGCTGGTGAAGGTATGGACTTCATTCGGCGCATAACGGCTTTTCAACATCACATCATCAATACGTGTGGCACTGTGTTCTCGCCAGTCACTGCCTCGGGTGCCCGAATAAAGTAGCGCGCTGCCAAAACCGTTGTCAGCCGTTCCGCCGACCAGAAGATTATGGGTTTCCTTTGGGTTATTTTGTGAGGAGGTGGGGCTGAGCTGGCCTTCAACGCCGGCTTCGATACCAAAATGCTCAGGGATGGCACGCGTCACAAAGTTGACCACGCCGCCGACACTTTGTGGCCCGTAACGTACTGCACCGCCGCCGCGCACCACGTCAATAGCATCCATATTGCACAGTGAAACCGGAGCGAGAGAGAGTTGCGGCTGTCCGTAAGGTGCGAAGGGCACTGGTATGCCATCCATCAGCACGGTTGATCGGCTGGCGAGACGAGGATTGAGGCCACGGATACCAAAGTTCATCGCCAGATCGTGGCTGCCGGTACCATTATTCTCCGGCGCATTGACGCCCGGAATACGGTTAAGCACTTCGCGCATGCTGGCGGCACCGTTTTTGGCGAAATCCTCGCGACGGATCACATCGCGTGCACCGGCATGTTCGAATACGTCAGATTCACGCGCATCACCTAACCAGTCGCCTACTACGGTCAGACTGGGTTCACCCACGGTGTGACCGAGCGGTTTGACAGTCCATACATTTGCGCCGAGGCCATTAGCCTGAAGATCGCTGCCTTGCAGCAAATGGGTGAACGCATCATTAATCGTATAGTCGCCCTGTAAGCCGGGACTCTTTTTTCCGCGAGTTAGCTCGGCATCCAGTGACAGCGTAATACCCGCTGAGGCCGCAAACTGATTCAACGCGGCATCAAGAGGACCCGCAGGAATGGCATAATGCGCGGTGGCTGGCGCTGCAGCCTGAGCGATGCCTGGTGTGAAACAAGCCAAAGGTAACAAACTCAGGCGAATAGCCATTACCAGCGGGCTGGCTTTGGACAATGCGCGCAGTGAAGAGGCACGTGAAACCGTCATAACGTCTCCAAAAATTATCATTGTTTTGCTGTATTCAGAGAGAAGTCGTATGAGCGGCAGAAAAGGGACAATCCCCGGAGACATTTTTTATAAAAAAATTATCGGGCCTTCACCGTGACCCAATAGCGCGTAACGCGTTGCAGGGAAATGGGCAGCGTTTGTTGCAAAGCATTGAGCGCAACATCGCTTTGCAACAGAGGATAGGTTCCACTGACGCGCAACTGAGCGACTTGAGGATCACAGCGCAAAATGCCCTGGCGATAACGTGCCAGTTGCGCGATGACTTCGCCGAGCGGACGATCGCTGACACTCAACAGGCCACGTGTCCATTGCAGTTTTTCGTCAACCTTTTGCACTGCATCGAAGGCGTTAGCGCTGAAACTCAGCATCTCACCTTGCTGCACGATCATGATCTGATCCGGTTGCTGTGCCAATCGCACTGCCACGGCATGTTGGTTCACCCTCAGCAGGGTGAGATTATCTTGCTGCTCCACGCTAAATTCGGTACCCAGCGCAGTGAGTTGTCCTTGTGGGGTATAAACACGAAGCGGGCGCTTCAGCGCATCCTTGCCACTGGTGAGCGCCAGAGTGCCAAACAGCAAATCAATATGCCGCTCGTTATCGTCATAACGCACATTAGCGGCGGAAGCGGTGTCCAGCGTGAGCAAGCTGCCATCTTTTAATGGGAACTGGCGAATTTCGCCTTTCGCCGTGTGATAGTCAGCGCGGATGCCAGTGGAAAGGTCACTTTGCCAAAGTTGCCAGCTCGCGCCAGCTCCCACAGCGAGCAGTAAGCCCTTCAGAACGTGGCGTCGGGTCAGTTGAGAATCATGCAGCGTTTTGCTGGCAATATTGCCTGGCATGGTCTGCATTTGCTGGCGCAGATTTTCCACCTGCTGCCATGCCCACTGATTTTCATGATTAGCATCGACCCACTGCTGCCACTTTTCTTCCTGCTGCGGACTGACACGTTCGCCGCTTAACACGGCATACCAGTGTGAGGCGTTACGCAGAGCCTGACGTTGTTCAGTCGTGAGGGATGACATGATTTAGATACCGTGCTCAAGGCGAAACAGCAGACAGTGCTCGGTGGCTTTTGCCATATACTTTTTCACTGAACTAACAGACACCGAAAGCTGCTGTGCGATTTCGGCGTAGGTGAGGTTATCCAACTGTGACAGCAGAAATGCCTGACGTGCTTTGTTACCCAGTCCATCCAGCATCTGATCCACGAGTTGCAGCGTTTCCAGCTGACTCTGTTGTAACTCGGGTGAGGGCGTTACCGCTTCCGGCAGTTGGCTGAGAATCTCCAGATAAGCTTTTTCCAGCGCATGACGTCTAAAACGATCGACCATCACGCGTTTGGCAATGGTACACAGGAAAGATTTGGCATCGCGCACTTCGGAGAGATTGTTGCCGCTCATCAGGCGCATGAAAGTATCTTGCGTGACGTCATCCGCATCAAAAGCGGATCGCAGCTTTGCAGTGAGCCATTGCGTCAGCCAGCCGCAGTTATCGGCATAGAATGTCGCAAGCGAAGGCGCAGCAGAGGAAGTGGCAGCGGGCAACATGATGTCAAAGTGTGTCAAATGTAAAGTTGAGCTGATACTAACTGCGAATAGTTATCATTACAATCGATGGGCTGCTTTTTTTGCTTGCGAAACTAACTCAGTAAGTGGATGAAATTCCGTGCAGGGTATGAATGAACAGCGTTGGCACATGGAGCTTTCACGCCAAAAAAAGGGGGGCCATCATCATCCGTGTAACTGGCGGCCCTGTCGACCGCCATCATCTCACTTTTGATTCTTGTCACTGAGGGCCTGGTAATTTTCCTTCGTGACGGTCTGATAGGGCACCCAGTTATAGGCTTCGGTTTTTTTGCCGGTCAGCATATCGCTTGCCACATTAACTGCGCCAATGGCCTGCCCTTTCGCATCCTGGAAAATGGTCACCGCCATTTTGCCATTCTTGATGAATTGCAAATCATCCGGTGTGCCATTAATGCCAGCCACTAACACATCGCTCTTCTTCAACTGATCCAGTGCCATAATCGCACCAATTGCCATCTCATCATTGTTAGCAACAATGGCGTTGATCGAGTTCCCATCCTGTAGCCAGGAGAGGGTTTTATCGACGGCTTCATTGCGTTGCCAGTTAGCGGTCTGCTTTTGAATGACTTTAAGACCTGGATGAGCGCTGACATAATCTTCAACGGCTTTAGTGCGTTGGCGCGCTTCCTCGGTAGAGAGTGAACCCATCAGGATGGCGATGTTCCCCTGGTTGTTCATGCGTTTTGCCAGCGCTTCAATCTCCATTTTTCCACTCAAAGCAGAGTCGGAGCCAACGTAAGCCATCTTACCGCTCAGGGGCACTTCAGGTTTACGGTTGACGAAAATCAGAGGGATATTGGCTTTCTTTGCTGCAGCAATCACAGGCATAACACCTTGCGTGTCTACCGGGTTCACGATAATCGCGTCGGCACCCTGATTAATAAAATCATCAACCTGCTAGATTTGCAGTGAAACATCGCCTTTGGCATCGGCAAACTGGCTATTCAATCCTTTCTCTTTCAACTGCGTTTCCATTTGACTGCGGAGGATTGAAACAAAGTTAAGATCCAGATTCGCCAGAGCAACGCCCACCATATACGTTTTGGCTTGCACGACAAACACACTGAGTAAACCACAGGCGATTATTATTGCTTTAATTAAATTCATGTTTGTATCTCTGTAAGGTGGATAGGGAATTTGTGCACCCGGGTGCAATAAATTGCGTATCAACACACAGTGCGGTGTATATTTTTCGCTGTGACCCTGAGCGCTTAACATTACTTTCAGATGAGGCTAGAAATTAGTCAACGCGCTAAAAATTGATTCCTTCATCTGGATCACAAAATTTGGGCGAAGCATCCTAACAAGAGAATAGAAATGCTACCGGGTGCAAATTTTTTCTGGCAATGCTCCGCTTGTTTATTACGGGCTTAAGTTACAACATCCAATAAGGTCTCTGAAAGATGCGCATCAGTAAGCCACTGCGTCGATTGAAGCTAAACAGCAGTTTATCGCGCGCATCTAAAGAACTGTCATCGGAGGGCAGTTAAAGATTACAAAGGTATTGATAAACTTCAGCATCGCGTTTATCTGGCGTGAATCGAGAGCACTGCCGGCATTGGTGAGAGATAACCCGATATTGCTTCAACAACCCAAGTTCGTTCAGGATGCACAGCCAACCCCTTGAGCCATAACACTTCTGCTCATAGATTTTTTCGCGAATGCTTTTCACGTCCACACGTAGTAGGGAGGCTTCAAGATTGCTGTAATTCGGATGCAGCTTGTTTTACCCAACCTTTATAACAAGCAATTACGTACGAGAATTTAGGTGGTGACGTGCGTGGGGCGTATTGAGGTTGCCCGGCCAAAAAAGTGCCGGGCACAACAGGGCTAGTCTTCAATACTGCTTAACAGCGCATTTTGAATGATTTTCTGGGCTTTGAGTGGATTTTGTTCACTTTGCGCCGCTTGCAACGCGGCAATATCCAGCTTATCCAGTGCACGGTAAATATGCTTCAGGAATCGAATCGACAGATTGGCAGCTTCAACATGGTCTTCACGGAAGGGGAATTGGTCTAGCTGCCATACGCCATCCCAATTATTGATTTTGAGCACATAGAAGAACTCAAAAATTTCTGTCATGTGCACTGTGCCGACAACGAGATCGTCATCCCAGCCACGTAGGTTGTCATTCACGTCCATACCGAACAGCCTGCCGCGGTCAATTATCAACTGGGCTGAGTCCGCTGGTGATTCACCGGCAAATAGCGCGTGGCCAAAGTCCAGCAACACGCCGACGTTATCGAGGCCGATATCTTCGATCCCCAACAAGGTGCGCGCAGCGGAATCCCAGGTCATTTTAACGCGTGGTTCACGCGGTTTGTACTCGATGGCAAATTTGACATCAGGATTGGCACTCGCCAGTTCGCGCATGCCATCAACCGCCAGTTTCCAAAGATTTTTATGATCAACCTGGAAGGGGTAATCCCATCCATCTTGTCCCGGCCAGATTTTCACATAATTAGCACCCAATTCTCGCACGACTGTGGCCGCTTCATGCATCAGGTCGAAGGCCTGTTTGCGCAGTGCGGGATCAGGATTAGTAAAGGCACCGCGAGAAAAGCGGCGCAGATAGATTTCAGGCGTCACGCCAATCGCTTTCAGCCCAGCCTGGTCTAAGGCTTCTTTAACCTGGGCAACGGTAACACCTTCAGTAAAGGGATAGGGCACATCAACATACGATAAGTCTTCAACACTGCCAGCCAGTTTGATCTGGTCTAGCGTGCTGAGCGCCGGACCGTATCCGTCGACGGCATAACGATCTATGTAGTTAGCAAAATGCCACAAACCGGCACCAAATTTCGGGTAGGTGTAACCACTCATAAGACATTCTCCTTAGGGATTAGGGTAATCCGAGGCGATACAATAATGCATGAATATATATTCACTAACGGTTATATATTCCATTCTGCGCCTTGAGCTTCTTGCTTAACCAGCATTGAGTGAAGAAATTGAGGGTGGCCTCACACAAAATTTGTGTGTCTGAGGTGAGAAAGGAATCGGGAAAGACATTATCCGTGCACAATTAAAATCAACAGGTGCTACCTTGCTTAATCCTGCGGCAATCAGTTTCCGCCACTCCAGCCTTCAACACGTTAACCTGAGGTCATTCATCATGATGTCTCCCCCAATTCAGCTTGGCCCGACTAAAGCACCGATAAAATTTACCCAGGTTGAACCCGTTTTCCTCTCCGACAAGATTATGCTGGAGCGAAAAAATATGGTTATGCAAAGGATGGTCGAGGGCGGTTTTGATGCGCTGGTCATTTATGCAGACAAAGAACACGGCGGGAATTTTGAATACTTAACAGGGTTCATCCCGCGTTTTGAAGAGGGGCTGTTGATCGTTGATGCCAGTGGAGAATGTACCGCTATTCTCGGGAATGAGAATCTCAAACTGGCTCGCTTTTCACGCGTACCTGTCACGTTGCTTCACTGCCCGTTGTTTTCGCTGCCTAACCAGCCAATGGATCATGAAACACCGCTTGAAAACCTTCTGGCATCTGCCGGCTTGAGTAACAAAAGTAAAGTAGGCCTGGTGGGATGGAAAATGTTCACCCCAGCCGCAGGCAATGGTTCTGCCTATTTCGATGTACCTTATTTTATTTTTGATGCGTTGCAACGCACGCTGAAAAAAGAGGCTGAACTGTTAAATGCAGCGCACTTATTTATTAGCGGCGCTGGCGGTGCAAGAGTGACCAACAACGCCAATGAAATCGCGCATTATGAGTATGGGGCCAATCTGGCATCTAACTGTATTCTTAATGCGATGGACGCGGTGGAAGTAGGAGTGCGGGAAATTGATTTGGGCGCGCTTCTGACGGCGGAAGGCCAATACAATACGGTGGTCTCCATCGCTGCCACCGGCGTCCGCTTCGATCATGCTAACCTTTATCCAACATACAAAAGGGTGCAGCACGGCGATCCTTTGTCGCTGACCACAGGATTTAAAGGTGGCTTGTCCAGCAGAGCTGCTTTCGTTATCGCCAGTCCTGCTGAACTGCCTGACGCTCAGAAAGATTGGTTAGACAGAATCGCTAAACCCTACTTCTCTGCACAGGTAGCCTGGCTGGAAAATATCCGCGTGGGTATGTCTGGCGGTGAGCTTTATGACGTGATCGAAGATGTACTGCCCAAAACCCGATATGGCTGGCATCTCAATCCCGGCCATCTGGTTGCTGATGAAGAGTGGATGTCATCGCCGGTTTACCCAAATTCCGGCGAACTGTTGAGAAGTGGCATGATATTGCAGCTCGATATCATTCCATCGGTACCGGGCTATAACGGTGTCAGCGCAGAAGAGTGTGTTGCGTTGGCCGATTCATCACTTCAGGCTAAGATCGCTGAAGCGTATCCGAAACTTTGGCAGCGAATTACATGTCGACGTGATTACCTGCGCGATGAAATCGGCATTAAACTCAATGCCGATGTATTGCCGCTATCCAATGCTGTTGGCTATTTAAGGCCGTTTTTGCTCGCTAAACACCTGTCTCTCAGCGTGAAGAAATAGAGCGCACTGATAGCGAACATCAGGGCTTAATTTGATTACGCCCGCTGCGTTTTGCCAGATAAAGGGCTTTGTCGGCGTCCTGTTTCAGCTGGTCTGCTTCGCCGGTTTTACCAGTTGACGTCAGCGTGCTGTAGCCAGCGCTGATGGTCACTACGCCAGCTGGAACATCTGAGCTTTCATGTGCAATGCCGGTTTCTGCAACAAATCTGACCGCGCGCTCCGCCACTTTTTTGGCATCAAAGGCTGAGGTGCTGGGCAGAATGATCGCAAACTCTTCACCGCCATAACGTGCCACGATATCGCCTTGATAATGCACGCTATCCTTTAACGCCAGGCCGACATCCTGCAAACACTCATCACCCGCAACATGCCCGTAGGTGTCGTTATAGCGTTTGAAATAATCGATATCGATCATCACCAGCGAGAGCGGCTCAGCGTGCTTTTCTGAACGAAGCAGGGCTTGCTCCAGCAGAGCATCGAACTGACGGCGATTCGCCAGCCCGGTCAAACCATCGACCAACGCCAGGGATTGCAGCGTATGGTTGATGGTGGTCAGTTCATCACGAACATGGGTCAGTTCAATTTGATTACGCACATTGGTACCCACCTGACGCAATACAAAAACGCCCATGCCGGTAATGGTTAAGAGCAGCACAATGTTGAGCAAAACATTCGTCAGGTTGGCCGTCATCCACTCCATGCGAAGCCGGTCACGGTCATAGCCAGCCGTCACTATCAGTGGATAACGCTCTAGTCGAGCATAGCCGAACACACGTTCAACACCGTCGAGCGTTGAACGCCAGGTTGCACTGCCACTTGAAGCGGATTTCAGCTCGGTTTGAAACAGCGGGCTGGCGGATAGGGTTCGGCCAATATAAGTATCAGGGAAAGGGCGGATGTAGAGGGCCGTGGCATCCGCCAGGATCAATCCCAACGCATCTTTATCGCCAAGCGTGTAGTAGCTGTAGTACTGCCGGAAATAATCCACTTTGACCGTCGCAAGGGCGACACCAGCAAAATTCCCCGCATTATCATTTAGGCGTACCGAAACAGGAATCACCAGATCACCGGTGGAGCGACTGCGGATGACATGGCTGATATGGATATCCAGACTGGGATGCGTCCGATGCCAGACAAAGTAATCACGATCGGCGTTACTGGCATTGGTTGGCGTGAAGTTGCCAGATGAAGCCACCCAATGTCCCTCGGTATCGTAAACAAACAATCCGTGCAGCTGAGGGAGCTTGCTCTGCTGGTCTTTGATTTGATGCAGGAACTGCGGTGTTGCAGCAAAGCTGTTGCCGTTTTGACGTAACTGGCGCACAGCATCCGCGAGGGTAATATCAACCTGTAAAAAGGCATCTTCAGCTTGTTTGGCTAATGAGAGCGAGAGATTGCGTGCATCCTCTTCTTTTTCTGCCAGGTGTTGCTGCCAGGAGTGCCAAAGAGACCAGGCATTAATAGCCACAACCAGTAAACTGATGGAAAGCAGAAATACGGCCATACTTCTTCCAAGAGAAGTCTTTAGCAGACGAGGGGTGCTATCTGAGAGGACACTTTTACGCATTGATACTCTTTGTGCATGCTGAAAAGGTGGGCAGAGTGGATAGGGATATTACAGGATTCATGTAACTGTCATAAGCTGAGTAAAGAAAATTTTATGCATTTGTGGAATAAATCTGATGAGCGAGAATTGGCGCCGTAGAAGTGAGCACCAGAAAGCCCAGCATGATGTGTGGTGTGCTTCAAAATATCAAATTTAACATAATCATGATTATGCGCACTTTGATTATGGAGGCAAAGCTAACCTGGCCGTTCTGAGCTAAGCTTACCTGGCCGCTTCGGGCTACCTGCTGAGGATCCTGACATGGCGG